>NZ_AQWL01000004.1 GCF_000376425.1 Thiobacillus denitrificans DSM 12475
GAGGCACCGAGATGGCCGGACACAAGCGCTTTACGTTGGCGACGGACATACAGGTCTATTTCTGTGACCCTCGGAGTCCTTGGCAGCGTGGAACCAATGAAAATACGAATGGGCTACTGCGACAGTATTTCCCCAAGGGAACCGATATTTCGACCTACTCGCAAGCCAAGCTCAATGCCATCGCGAGGAAATTGAATGAGCGCCCTAGGAAAACACTAAACTACGCAACACCCGCCGAACGATTTCACCAATCCGTTGCGTCGATCGGTTGAATCCGCCAGTCCAGAGCGGACGTATTCGCCTTGCCCGGCGTAGACCGAGGAGGCGATGGTGGGCCGACTAGTCTCGACCGGCTCGTCGTAGGCCATTGCCGTCATTCCGTTCCTTAGGCCTAAGCGGCGGGATCGGAATGGAAAGCGGCCCCTGATGACTGCGAAATCTGGGGCGATTCAATCCTTTGCCTGGGGTCGCTTGTTGTCACGAAGGTACTTCTGGTACCTCGTTGACGATTTCAGCATGTAGATACGTCCCTCGACCACAAACCCGTCAAGTTTATGCTGCAACGTGTAAGCTGAAAGATCGGACATCTTGTTGATGAAGCCCTTGTTCTTGAAATTCAGAGATGTATTGCATAAGACGCCATAGCCCGTTAGCGCCTTGAACGCAGCCAGCAACTCGAACATCGGGCGGTTGGTCAGAGCGGACACCGTTTGAATGCGCGCAGTCTGGTTTACATGGGTTACCGCTGCCAGCGCATCCGTGGAGGCCCGATGGGTGTAAAGCATGAACGGGCTTGGGTGATTGCATCCAAACCACTTTCCCGCGTCATCCTCCAAGCAGACGGGAGCGATCGGACGGAACTGCTCTCGCTGTTTGATGACGTTCAGCCGCTTTCTGGTGCTGGCTTTAAAAGGCGCGGCCAAGATGGAGCGGTTACCAAGAGCGCGCGGTCCAATCTCGTACCGGCCATTTGTCCACCCCATGATCAAATCACTGGCCAACATGTCGGCGACGGTTGAAATGTTCGGTTCCCACTCGTCGAAGTGAGCGGCATCGACACCTTCGTCGGACAAGAAATGCAGTCCGGAATAGACATCCCACGTGACCTTGGGATTGCCGGTGAAATGGAACTGCGCGTCGATGGCTGTACCAATCGCTGACCCCGAATCGTTCGCGACGGGAGGGACGAACACGTCGCAAAAGAATCCTGACTCTTTCCACTTCGTGTTCCAGTCGCAATTGAGGCCACATCCTCCCGCTACCAACAATGGCACGCCCCGTTTCAGATTTTCCGTAGCAAACCGCTGAAACCGGTCGAACAGACGGTCGCTGAAGATACCCGCGAAGTTGCGGAATTCCGGATCTTCCAGCCCCACGTTGTAGTGCCGCAACTCTTTCAGGGCTTCACACTGGCTGGGCGTGAGGTGCTGACAATCCTGCAGTAAGAAGGAAATTATTCTCTCTTCCTCTTCCGACGGCTCGCTTCTCTTCGAAAACGAAGCGAGCGCCATCAATTTTCCTGCATCAGAAAACCGGGAGAATTCGGCGGTGCTTTTGTCGAAAGTTGGATCTGCCAATGCGTAGAGCATTGCGTATCGATGGCCAGGCTCTGGCATGACGTCGCCGACCTTCGTCACATTCAACTCTGCATCGATCTCGTAAAACGCTCCGATGACTCCCTCCCAAAGCAGCACGTAACAGGGAGTTCCCTTCGGCAAGTTGGACATTCCAAAGGCGCATAGGATGTGCGAGCGTTCGTGGGACGATGAAAAGAAGTCGACACTCTTGCCCAACAAGCGCTTCTTGCTGGTAACTACTTGGTCGCGAAGGCTGCCACGGTAGTCAGCAAAGGCCTCTTGCCCGAGTGGGGAGTCGCCGGGCCACCAACCTCCTCTGCACAGCACGTCGGGAACGGCCTGAAGTTCGGCGAGTGCGTCGAATGTATCGGGAACAGATAGCGATGAATGCCGGTACTTCGAATTCTTCTCAGCCTCGATGGAAAACACCAAGCGACCGTCCTCAACATACGTAAATGCGCCGTCGTGGCCAGGGTTATACGAGAGTATCTTCATGTTGCTGTTCCACTGGTAACTGGGCCGTCCGAGGCGGGATGAACTCATCTTGGCGCTCAGGCAACGATGGGCTGTACGCTCTTACGCGAATCGATTGCACGTGGGTCATGGCCGGAAGCCGGCGGGTGTTAAGTCGTCCCGCGAGCTGACTGGATCGAGAGGGCCAAGTGTTGATATGTAGTTTCATCGGCAAGTGTGGAATCGGAGTTGGATCCCAAAGCACACGCCGATGAACAAGCTGATCATCCACCAACCATCGGATCTCGCACGGGGACCATTCGATGGTATACCGATGCATACCCTTCGAGGCGTCGAAGCCCAACTCGATGTGGCTTGGGGCACCTCTGTAGCCGTAGTCGAACTGAGCACCTTCATTACCTGGGTTGTAGAAGACGTTGACAAGGAGACGATCTGGCATGTTGCCGGCAATCTCGATGTCAATTTCTTGGTGCGGTGAATTACGGTGAAGAAAAAAACCAGTGATCACCCCCGGCACGTTAGACGCTTGGAAAGTAGATTCGAACCTCCCGAAAAGGTACTGGGCATGACTGCTCAGGGCGCCTGCGCTGTATTGCCGAACGCCTAGCTCTTCTCGACGTACGTGAAACATTGTGCCCCCGGCACCGTGGAATTCAACGTTCAGCGGACGAAAAAGCGCCAAATTGCCGGTGAAGGTATCGGTCCTTGCAGACCAGCGCAGCGGGTCGAGATGCTCTAGGCGATCATCGACATCGATCCACTTTCCTTCGTTCTTATGGACCGTGGGTACAACATGAATACCTAACCAGCCGCGGTGATCAGACTCAACGACCCAGGGGGATCGATCCCGCTCAGGTGTAGCGCGCTTGCGAGCAAGATCAGTCTTTAGACCGACTTCAAGGGTGTGCCGTTGCCCTAGGTCCTCCAACTTTGGGAACGAGCACGAAGGTGGCGGACACTTGAGGTGCTCGCAGAGGATCCTCCAAGCATGCACGTCGCCCGAATCAAGCACGACGACGTCCGAGCCTTCGAGGTCGGTTGGAACGCTCCAAGCGGTTTGAGTAACGGCTTCGCTTGGAGGGAGGGTCACGATGAACTTAGCTTGAGGATAGACGCGTCGAAGGTCCCCGACCATCAATTCCAGACATCCCACGTTGACGTACGCATTGAAGACCCGGTCGACACTGCCCTCACGAAGCCGCGTCAACTCCAGCAATGGCAGCTCATTCAGATCGCTGCAGCATCGGTACCCAAGCATCGACAACGCCATCGCGAGGGAAGACTGGCCTGAGTTGGCAGGCCCAAATGCAAAAACAGGCAGCTGAGTCGGACGAATGTTAAACAGAGCAGCACCCTCGCTATTGATCGCGCCGATCGTGGAGAGGGTGGGAAGAATCGAGTACAAATTGCTGGAGGGGGCGTCTCTTCTTTGACGAACAAGGGAGCGCCTCGTTGCTCGCACGTTCAGCACGCTGAACTGATGGTTGATCCAAAGATCGACCGGGCCGCGACAAGGTAGTAAACGAAGAAGCTTTTCTGCGCCTTTTCGGGAGAGTATGTACCCGGACAAAAACCACAGTCCGCGCACTGGTCGGAACACATTGCTCGACACGAACGTTTTGGGGGCACCATGCGTCACTTCCATGTACGACACATAGAGGATGTCGAAGCCTTCGTGCTTTCGTCCTTCGATCGCAATATCCTTCCAAGCTTGGTCCACATGACGGGCAAAACGGGGATGAAACCACACGTCGTCTTCAAGGATAAGAGCATTTTCTTGCTCTCCCTGCGCAACTCGCCTCCAAACCTGAATGTGTGATTTGGCAACCGCCACCTCAGCCCTACTCATTTGGATAGGTGCTTCAAGCTCGTACCGCGTCGGTAGTGTCTGTGGTTGAGGCTCGACAAAAAGTTGATCTGCCAACGTGTAATAGGGATCGACTTCTGCGTCTTTGGCGGGATCTTGTGAAAAACATCTTGCATCCACCGCTGCATGCCGTTCCGTGAGGTTGAGAAGCTCAGTGCCGAACGCATCCCGTATGCGTCCAAGCTCCTGTTTGACGCGGGACCATCGAGTTGGCTCGCGGTCAAGGTTGATTACGTAGATTTTTTCAATCGCCTGACCGTTCAATGTTCGTTGAGCGCCGAATGCTTTCGAAGTCTGCACCGGAAGCATCTTGCGAAGGCCGTGCCATAGGTGAAAAGCCAGACGGAGGGCAGCTACGGGGGGGCGTGCCGGATTCACTGCGCGTCCGAAAGCGAAGATGCACGGTACGCCTGCTGATTGGACAGCCTCCAGTTCCTCGAGTCGTTGCGGTAGCTAAGTGGCCACTGGCTAATGGATGTCAGTTCCCAATCGTGCGCAACCATCATCGCGTTAGGCGAGCATCCTTCGTTAAGCACTTCGAACACTGACCGGGTGAGGTTGCCAGGACCGGTCGTAGCCTGGACCTCGGGCAACCCGCTCGCTAAATCCGCCTCAAGGGACAAGGTAGCGTTCAACAACGCTCTTTCAACGATGGGGTGATGGCGCGACGCGATCAGAGGCGTGGTGTTGAAATAGAAAATCCACCCCGGCTGGTTGGCTCCCGGCTCAGTAAAGATTGACGGTGCCACCATTTGAGACGTTGCAATGTCGTAGCAGAACGGCTGAAGCTTCAGTCGTCCATCCAGGAATAGTTGGTCGATCGGCGTGCCGTGGTAGACATCATCGGCATCGATGTAGAAACCTCCTTCTACGAGCACGTACGAGTAACGAAAGTAGTCCGACATCATTGAAGGGTGGTAGCACCTGTTAAAGGCTCTCTCATGGCGAGCACCTAAGCGGTTTCGGATGAACGTTCTTGCAGAGCTCTCGTCGAACACCTCTAACTCAAACCCGATCCTTTCGAGTTGTTTCCACGAGTCCATGCAGGCTTTGACGTCTTCAGGCAATCGCTGCAGATTGTTCCAGAACTGCACGATGCGCTTTGGAGTCGGGCTCGCCCACGTCGTCGAGGCGAACGTTAAGACATCACGGCGCTGCACCATGTCACGTACGAAGTTAGAGCGCGCACGTTCGGTAGGCCCCAGTGGATCGGCTTTGACAGCTTGGTTCATATCTCTTGCTTCGCCCATTATTACGTTTGTCCCTATGACATAGTGTTGGCAATTATGGGGGCCTTGGATGAGTTACTACAAACTGCGCGCGCTCTGCGGGGCAGCTGACATGCCTGATTGAGCTGCTCGTTGCGTAGCAGGAGGCGGTAGACCTAGTCGCGCGCATACAGAATGGCTGGCCGCCGGGGCAACTGACCGAGCAACGTTCTACGATGGCGGGGCTGAAGGGGGGGTGGACTATCCGGCTTATTTTGTTCAGCTAAGGTGACGGGGTGTTCTCCATGCTCCATTTTCGCCGTGGCCTCGTCGGGTCAAAGCCAGACTGAAGTCTTCATTAACCGCAGAACGATCACCAGCACTGGCTGCCGACCGGCCGCAACGGGGGCACAGCCCACTGCCTGAACGGTTCTGCTGAACGTCTCTAATCAGCCTATAGGGGACGTATTCGGTTGCAGTCTTGAGCGGCCGCTCAGGCCGAACAAGAGACAGGCGTACCTCTCAGCTTGAGCTTCTGCTCCTGGCCGGCACCAGCCCGACAACCTGATGCCAGAAAGCGGCCACCCCGCCGAAAACGGTGTGGCCGCAGAAGAGTATCGCTAGATTTCCGTCTGCTCGGAAATCTCCAAAGCGTCGTCCACCTCGATGCCGAGGTAGTGGACCGTGCTTTCCAGTTTGGTGTGACCAAGCAGGAGCTGAACGGCCCGAAGATTCTTCGTCCGTTTGTAGATCAGCGTGGCCTTGGTGCGACGCATCGAATGCGTCCCATATGCCGATGAATCCAGCCCAACAGCGTGGACCCAATGATGCACGAGGCGCGCATATTGGCGAGTCGACACGTGCGGTGACCTGCTGACCCGGCTTGGAAACAGATACTGGTCGGTGGTATGCAACTGAGCCTTTTCGATCCAGGCTGCCACAGCGATTCTCGTTGGCTCCGTCAATTCAAATTGGACGGGACGCTGCGTCTTCCGCTGGATGACCATGGCACGAGAGAGGATCTGGTGCCCGTTGGTCACGTCACGCACGTGCAGATTGACGAGATCGCAGCCGCGCAGTTTGCTGTCGATCGCCAAGTTGAACATGGCAAGGTCACGGACGGCATGTCTGTTCTGTAGGTGTATACGGATGGCCCAGATGTCCTTGGGCTTCAGCGGCGGCTTCTGGCCAACAAGCTTGCCCTTGTTCCATGCTTGCCGTTGTGGGATGTTTTCCATGACAGACTCCTTGGTTGTTGAAGGGAATCTGTTTGAAGATCACGGAAGCGAAGTCCGCTATCTGGTGGGGTTTTCTTCGCGCACTATCGGCCAAAAAGGGACATTGGCCTAGTTCATCTAGGGACCTGCTTACCCTCCCAAAAGGGACATTCACCCTGTCCATATTATTGGAGGTTATTATAGAGACGCAGGAAATCGATAACGATTAAAAATCAGGAGGATAGGAGTCCATAATGGGCGCCCTGAATAATTATGGACGTTAGGGGGGAGGCTTGAACAAGCGGGCCGTAATTGGTATCGCCGTAGTCGTAGGCGTCCTTGCGATTGCAGCACCCATCGCAGCCTCCCTGTATTGGGCTGAGAAGCAAAACCTCGCGGAACAGCAGAGCCGGGGCGACAGAGTGGCCAGCGAAGTCCTTCGGCGCATGGATCTTATGGCCGACGAGACCTTCGAAATGTTCCGCCTGATGAAGGCTGCCAAGGCTACCGACTCATGTTCGGAGCAGAACATCCGCTTGATGCGTCGCATCGCCATGCAAATGGACCAGCTTAAGGCAGTGGGGTACGTGGCGAACGATCACTTAATATGCAGCTCATTCGGCCGCCATGACGTAGGAAGCATGGGCATCCCGCTCGGCCCGCCAGCATACCGCAGCCCTCTCGGCTCTGATGTCCGCACATCGGTTCGATTCGAAGATGTTCCGGGCAAGACTTTCCTCGTCTCGACAGACAGATCAACCGGCTATACCGCCATAATAGATGGCGATCAAGCGCTTCTGCCAAACGTGCCGGATATTTCGATGGGCGCATTTTTCGGTTCCACGAAGACACCCCTTGTGTCGCATGGCGATTTCAATCCGCGATGGATGGAAGAACTCGGCAGTGCGACAGAGGCACATTTTTCCAGTGGCCGACATCTCGTCGCGTTCAAGAGGTCTTCAAAATATACGTTCGCATCGTTCGCTGCGATTAAACAAACGACGGTAAGAGAAGGCTTACAACGCGCGGCAATGCTTATGATCCCCGCCGGCGTCGGTGCCGGTCTGGTGCTCGCGCTCGCAGTCTTTTACGGGACGAGATACCAGATGTCTCCCCGTGCTTTGATCAAGGCCGGTCTGAGGCGGAACGAATTCTTTCTCGTTTATCAACCGGTTGTCGAGCTACAGAGCGGCAGGTGTGTCGGGGCAGAAGCGCTCATCCGCTGGCGCCGACCTGATGGCACGATAGTAAGACCAGACATGTTCATCCCGTACGCCGAAGAATCGGGACTCATCCACGATATAACGAAGGAGGTGCTGCGGCTCGTCGCTCACGACACGGCGCGATTCCTCAAGGCACATCCGCATCTGCACATCGGGATCAACCTGTCGTCCAAAGACTTGGTGATCGCCGAGACTACGCAGCTTGTGCGCGACCTCATCCGCGAGATGGGCGTCAAGCCACATAATATTATGGTTGAGGCGACAGAACGCGGCTTCATGCAGGCGGACGTCGCACGACGCATAATGGACGATATCCACTCCCTCGACGTGCGAATCGCCATCGATGATTTCGGCACCGACTATTCCAGCTTGTCCTACCTGGAGAAGTTCCATCTCGACTATCTGAAAATCGACAAGTCCTTTGTTGATACGATGGGCGGTGAAGCCGCAACCAGCCAGGTCGCACTGCATATCATTGAGATGGCGAAGTCGCTCAAGCTGGAGATGATTGCCGAAGGAGTGGAAACCGAAGAACAACGCCGCTTTTTGGCGCAGCGAGGCGTTCAATACGCGCAGGGCTACCTCTTCGCCAAGCCGTTGCCGTTTGCGGAGTTCGCCGCGTATGTGGAAAAGACGGAAAAGCAGCCTGACCCAGTGGTAGGCGCGATGCAATATCCGCTTTTGACCGACTCGTGACGGTGCTCTTCGGAGGCGTGTGCCGCTGAACGGCGGCTTGCAGAAACGACCGCCGCAGTCGACACGCGCCTGTAGCCTGACGTTGAACGACTGCTTCCCGGCTGACAACAGACAGAAACTGTAGGGTCACAAACGCCTGCTATGGGTCGAAAGTGCGCGTTCGCCGTATTGGAAAGCTGCCGTTCGGCGTGAGCTCTGATCAGCGACTGCTCAAAACCGCATAGCGGACCACGTTTACCCAGAACCCCACCGGCCGCTTCGGCCGATTAGCAGACAACCAACGGATAGGGGCAGGTCTTGCAAAGTAACATTCCCATCCGCTTCTCTTCAGTGGAGCAAGACAACGCCGGAGGGCAGTAAGAAGAGCCCATTAGCGCCTCCGGGCACCTGAGGGAGAATTCAGCTTCCTGGACTCCCGCTCTCCCACCCTGGCACGCCAGGATGGAACTTCCCCCACACTCATGCCCCCCGTCAGGTTCCGGTTGCTCTCGGCCCTCGCGCTGTCGCTGGGCGTTCACGCCGGCCTGCTGGCGCTGGGCAAGTTCCACGCGCCGCTCCCTCCGCCCCCGGCCGTCGAGGAGCCGTTGCGGGTCGAGCTCACGCTTGCGCCGGTGCGGCCGGTGAACCCTGTCCACCCTGCCCCGACGCCGCAACGCGTGGAGCAGAAACGGGTTCGCGTGCCGGATGCGCCGGTGCCACCCGTGGCCGAGAAGACACCCGCCACGATGGCCGCGCCGCTCGCGCCCACCGCGGAGGAGTGGCAACTCGCCTCCACCTACACGCTCAAGAACAGCAAGCGCTACCGCTACAACTGGGGCCAGCAGGTACGCAGCATGATGGGGACGGCGATCGAGGGCGAACGTCAGGGCCTGGTGCGTTTCCGCATCGAGATCGCGCCCGACGGCAGGCTCATGAAGGCGGACGTGCTGTGGTCGACCTCGGATGTCGTCGAGAAGCTGGCCCTGCAGGCGATCCGCGCCATGCCGCCGCTGCCGCCGACGCCGACGGGCAAGCCGCTGGTATTCGAGAAGACCATCGCCTTCCTGCCCTTCGAGACGGGCTGGCCGCCGATCTACAAGTACGACTGCCTGCCGGATCCGCCGTCTTTCCGCAACCCGTTCGCGCGGAACGGCGCTGCGCCTGCCCATTCTGAGCGTACTTCGCCGCCGGACAGCGCCACGTCGGAGACCGAGTGTCCGGACACCGGGCTGGACTCGATCGAGGCCGAGGAAAAGGACATGGAGCGCCAGTTCAAGGAATGGGGTTCGGTCGGCGAGTGAACGGGGCGATTGCGTTCCGGGAATGACAGCTTTGGCACCGTGCGGGGGACGCGAACAAATCCTTCGACAAGCTCAGGCTGCGTCGTGAGCCTGTCGAACGGACGAACGGCAAAATCTGCGCCTGATCGACCTGCTTGAGCGGCTCCGCACTTCAGCCCTTGAGCAGCCCGCCGAACTTCGCCTCGGCCTTGGCCACCTTCGGCGCGACCACGAACTGGCAATACGGCCGATGCGGGTTCTGCTCGTAGTAGCGCTGATGGTAGTCCTCGGCGGGATAGAAGGTCGTCGCTTCAGTCACTTCCGTCACGATGGGCACGGCGAACTGCTTTGACGCATTCAGCTCGGCGATCGCGGCTTCGGCCTCGGCCTTCTGCCCGACCGTGTGCCAGAAGATGGCCGAGCGGTACTGGGTGCCGACGTCGTTGCCCTGGCGGTTGAGCTGGGTGGGATCGTGGATCGTGAAGAAGACGTCGAGCAGGTCGCGAAACGCAATCACGTCGGGGTCGAACGTCACCCGTACGACTTCGGCATGGCCGGTGTCGCCGTTGCAGATGTCCTCGTAGGTGGGGTTGAGCGTGTGGCCGCCCATGTAGCCCGAGGCGGCGGATTCGACGCCGTGCAGGCGGTTGAAAACGGTTTCGGTGCACCAGAAGCAGCCGCCGGCGAGGGTTGCGATTTCACGAGCCATTCCATTTCTCCATTGCACGGTCGTTCAGATTTGCCTCTCACCCGCAAGGAATACGCCAGTGGATGCCCCGTTGCCTGGCAACGCCCCTCCTGCAGCCGCTTGCAGGGAAGGAGAGTGAGCACATCAGACGACCGGCACGGTTTCCTTGAACGAGGCGCGCGCCATCAGCTTGTCGAAAAGTTTTGCCAGGTTGGGGTGCGCGTCGCGCCAGTCGATTTCAGGGAAGCGCAGATTCAGATACCCCAGCGTGCAACCGCAGGCGACGTCGGCGAGCGTCATGCTGTTGCCAAGATACCAGGGCTTTTCGCCGAGTGCCTCGGACAGGGCTTCGAGTCCGCGGAACAGAGTTTTTTCCTGCATCGTCAGCCAGTCGGCGCTCTGTTTGTCGGCGGGGCGTTTTTTCTCGTAGAAAATCGCGACCGCGGAGTCGGTAACGCCATCGGCCAGCGCTTCGACGCCGCGCACCATCATGCGGCTTTTCGGCTCGCCGGGAATCAGGTGCGAAACCGGACTGATGTGGTCGAGATACTCGACGATGACGCGCGAATCGAACACCGATTCACCGTCTTCCAGCACCAGCACCGGCACCTTGCCGAGCGGGTTGAAGTCGGACACCGGGCTGTCGGGCCGCCAGGGGTCCTCGATCTGGAGTTGGAACGGGATTTTCTTTTCCGCCAGCACCACACGAACTTTGCGGCCGTAAGGACTGGTGAGCGAGGTGACGAGTTTCATTCGGGTTCCCTGAGTACAGCTTTGTTAGGCATGGTTATGGCGCAGCGCCGTCATTATCACCCGGCGCCAGCGCGGCTCCAACCCGTTCGCGCAGGGCCGGCAACACTTCGGTCTCGAACCAGGGATTACGTTTCAGCCACAGGCGGTTGCGCGGACTGGGATGCGGCAGCGGAAATAAATTCGGGGAGAATTCGCGCCACCTGGCCACCGTGTCGGCCAGCGTTCTGCCACGGCGCCGCCCCAGGTAATACGCCTGGGCGTAGGCACCGATCAACAGCGTCAGCCGGATCTGCGGCATGGCCTGGATCAACTGCGGATGCCACAGTGGCGCGCATTCCGGGCGCGGCGGCAGGTCGCCGCCTTTCGCCGTGCCGGGGTAGCACAGGCCGGTGGGGACGATGGCAATGCGCGCCGCATCGTAGAACTGTTCGCGCGTCATTCCCAGCCATTGCCGCAGTAAATCGCCGGAGGGATCGTTCCATGGAATGCCGGTCTCGTGCACGCGCCGTCCCGGCGCCTGGCCGACAATCAGCAGGCGCGCGGTGGGAGAGACCTGCAGAACGGGGCGTGGGGAATGGGGCAAGTTTGCGGCGCAGACGGTGCACGCCTGCACCTTCTCCACCAGCCTGCCAAGGCCTTCCGGCTGGTCGGGATCAGCCGGCGTGGTCGACGATAAACTGCTTGACCGCATCGATGTCGGCATCCATGACGTATTTTTTCTGCGGCTGCGCCTCCAACTCGGCGAGTTCGGCCGGGCGCACCGGCTCGACGCCGAGCGCCTCGCGGATTGCGTCCTCGAACTTGGCCGGCTGCGCGGTTTCCATGCAGATCAGCGGTACGCCCGGCTCGCGGTGCTCGAGGCCCACTTTCAGGCCGTCGGCGGTGTGCGGATCGATCATGGTGCCATAGACCTCGTACACGGTGCGGATGGTGTCGATGCGGCTGGCGTGGTTGCTCGATCCCGAGACCATGCCGAACTCGGCCACGCGCCTGAACAGGCCATCTGCATCGAGATCGAAACTGCCGCCGGACTCCACCGCCGCCCACAGGCTGCGGATCCTGGCGGCATCGCGCCCGCTGAGATCGAACACGAAGCGCTCGAAGTTGGACGCCTTGGAGATGTCCATCGACGGGCTGGAAGTGTGTTTGGTCTCAGGCCGCGGACGGTAGACGCCGGTCTTGAAAAATTCGTCGAGCACGTCGTTTTCGTTGGTGGCGACGATCAGCTTGCGGATCGGCAGGCCCATCTGGCGCGCGATATGGCCGGCGCAGACGTTGCCGAAATTGCCCGACGGTACGGAGAACGACACCGGCTGGTCGTTGTCGTGGGTGGCAGCGAAGTAGGCCTTGAAGTAGTAGACGCTCTGCGCCGCGACACGCGCCCAGTTGATCGAGTTGACCACGCCGATGTGATGCTTCGTTTTAAAGCCGAGATCGTTGGAGACCGCCTTGACGATGTCCTGGCACTGGTCGAACACGCCGCGGATCACCAGGTTGTGGATGTTGGCGTCCGTGAGCGCATACATCTGCGCCTGCTGGAAGCGCGTCATGCCGTGCTCGGGCGACAGCATGAAGACGCGGATGCCGCGCTTGCCGCGCATCGCGTATTCGGCGGCGGAACCGGTGTCGCCCGAGGTGGCGCCGAGGATGTTGAGCTCGCCGCCGGTTTTCGCCAGCACGTACTCGAACAGGTTGCCCAGGAGCTGCATCGCCATGTCCTTGAACGCCAGCGTCGGGCCGTTCGACAGCGCCAGCACGTGCAGGCCGGGCTCCAGCGTTTTCAGCGGGGTGATGTCCTCGGCGTTCTCGCCCGGGCTGGCGTAGCGGTAGACATCGGCGGTGTAGGTCTTGTCGATCAGCCGGCGCAGGTCGTCGTGCGGGATGTCGTCGATCAGGCGCGACAGTACGGCGAAGGCCAGTTCGCGGTAATTCATTCCGCGCATCGTCGCGAGTTCGGCCTCGCTGAAGTGCGGATAGGTCTCCGGCACATAGAGGCCGCCGTCACTGGCGAGTCCGCCGAGCAGGATTTCGGAGAAACGTAATTGCGGTGCAAGGCCGCGCGTGCTGAGGTAGTTCATTGCCTGCCCCTGGTTACCTGGCTGCCAGTTCTTCGAGACGGATGCGCATCACCTGCCCCGCCACGGCGTCGAGCGCCTCGATCCTGGCGATCGCGGCATTGACGTTTTTTTCCACCGTGAGATGAGTCAGCAGGATGATGTTGACCTGCTCCTCGCCCTCGGCGGGTTCCTTCTGCACCATGGCGTCGATGGAGATGTCGCTGTCGGCCAGGATGCGGGTGATGTCGGCCAGCACGCCCGGACGGTCGAAGGCGCGCAGGCGCAGGTAGTAGGCAGTGCGCACCTCGTCCATCGGCAGGATCGGCGTGGCGGCCAGCTGGTCGGGCTGGAACGCCAGATGCGGCACGCGATGGTGCGGATCGGCGGTATGCAGCCGGGTGACGTCGACCAGGTCGGCGACCACCGCGGAAGCGGTCGGCTCGGCGCCGGCGCCAGCGCCGTAATACAGCGTCGGGCCGACGGCGTCGCCCTTCACCAGCACCGCGTTCATCGCGCCGTCGACATTGGCGATGAGGCGCCGCTCGGGAATCAGCGTCGGGTGGACGCGCAGTTCGATACCGGCCTCCGCACGGCGGGCGATGCCCAGCAGCTTGATGCGGTATCCCAGTTCCTCGGCGTATTGCACGTCCTCGCGCGTGAGATTCGAGATGCCCTCGGTGTAGACACGCTCGAACTGCATCGGGATGCCAAAGGCGATCGCCGACAGGATGGTGAGCTTGTGCGCGGCATCGATGCCCTCGATGTCGAAGGTCGGGTCGGCCTCGGCGTAGCCGAGCTCCTGTGCCTGCTTCAGCACGTCGGCGAAGGCGGCGCCCTTGTCGCGCATCTCGGTGAGAATGAAGTTGCTGGTGCCGTTGATGATGCCGGCCAGCCACTCGATACGGTTGGCGGAAAGCCCTTCGCGCAGCGCCTTGATGATGGGGATGCCACCCGCCACTGCGGCCTCGAACGTCACCATCACGCCCCTGGCCTGCGCCGCGGCGAAGATTTCATTGCCGTGCTTGGCGACCAGATGCTTGTTGGCGGTCACCACGTGCTTGCCGTTGGCGATCGCCTGCATCACCAGCTCACGCGCCGGCTCCAACCCGCCGATCAGCTCGACCACGATGTCGATATCGGGATCGTCGACCACGTCGAACGGGTTGGTCGTCAGCGGCAGGTCGCCCGCCAATGCCCTGGCCTTTTCAAGATTGCGTACCGCCGCGCGCAGCACACGGATTTCGCGGCCGGCGCGACGGGTGATTTCTTCGGCATTGCGGCGCAGCACGGTGAGCGTGCCGCCACCGACGGTTCCCAGGCCCAGCAGGCCGACGTGGATGGGCTTCATTGTGTGATCTCGGTCAAAAAAACATTTATCCGCGAATACCCGAAGGGCATAAAGGACGCGAAGAAGCGCGAAGAAAACCCAGGACATTCGAATCGTTTCCTGGAATTTTCTCTTGCATTGTCTTCGGGTCTCTTCGCGTACTTCGCGGATGAAAAAAAATCAGCGATGTGCCCGTTGCCGGTCGAGAAAGCGGCTCATGCGGCCGATTGCCTCGATCAGGCCTTCTTCGTGCGGCAGGAACGCCACCCGGATGTGATCCGGATGCGGCCAGTTGAAACCGGTTCCCTGCACCACCAGCACACGCTCCTCATCCAGCAGATCGAGGATGAATTTCTGGTCGTCGTGGATGCGGTAGTACTTGGGGTCGAGCCGCGGGAACAGGTACATCGCCGCCTTCGGCTTGACGCAGCTGACGCCAGGAATCAGGCTCAGCAGTTCGTGCGCCAGGTCGCGCTGGCGGGCCAGCCGGCCGCCTGGCGCGACCAGGTCGTTGATGCTCTGGTAGCCGCCCAGCGCGGTCTGGATCGCGTATTGCCCCGGCACGTTGGAGCACAGGCGCATCGACGCCAGCATGTTGAGGCCTTCCAGATAGTCCTTGGCGTGGCGCTTGTCGCCCGACACGATCAGCCAGCCGGAACGATAGCCGCAGGCGCGGTAGTTTTTCGACAGGCCGTTGAAGGTGACGATCAGCACGTCCTCGGCCAGCGAGGCGATCGAGGTGTGCACCACGCCGTCGTACAGCACCTTGTCATAGATCTCGTCGGCGTACACGATCAGTTGATGCTGGCGCGCGATCTCCAGGAGTTCCAGCAGCAGTTCGGTCGGATACAGCGCACCGGTGGGGTTGTTCGGATTGATGATGACGATGGCGCGCGTATGTGGCGTGATCTTGGCGCGGATGTCGTCGAGATCGGGCAGCCAGCCGGCGCCCTCGTCGCACAGGTAGTGCCGCGGCTTGCCGCCGCCCAGGCTTACTGCTGCGGTCCACAAGGGGTAGTCCGGCGCCGGCACCAGCACCTCGTCGCCGTTGTTCAGCAGCGCCTGCATCGCCATCACGATCAGTTCGGAGGCGCCGTTGCCGACGATGATGTCATCGATGGTCACCCCGGCGATGCCTTTGCGCTGGGTCTCGTGCATGATCGCCTTGCGCGCCGAGAACAGGCCCTTGGAGTCGCTGTAGCCGGACGCATTCGGCAGGTTGACGATCACGTCCTGGACGATCTCCTCGGGCGCGTCGAAGCCGAACGGCGCCGGATTGCCGATGTTCAGCTTGATGATGCGCTGGCCCTCTTCCTCCATCTGCCGTGCGCGCGCCAATACCGGGCCGCGGATGTCGTAGCAGACGTTGTCCAGCTTGGACGATTTACGAATGGTGCGTAAGCATGGCTTGGTGTCTGCCGTCACAACGAATCCTTGTCAACCTGCGTAAAATCAAGGCAACAAATCAAAGTAAAACAACGCCTTGGAAAACGCGCGATTTTACCGGAGCCGCCCCGCCCCGGCAAACGCTGCGCAGGGCGGCAGAAAGCCGGCTACCTTCGAATCTGCTATGGTTTCGTCATGAAACTGCACCTCAATACCGCCCCGAACCAGCTGCTGTTCACCGGCTATGCGGCCGGCCACGTGCTGATTGGCGGCACACGCCACGATACGGGCCTGTTGCTCACCGCCCGCGGCATCGAGGCCGCGCCTTGGGCGGGGCTGGACTTTACGGCGCTCACGGTGGCGCACTTTGCCTGGATCGCCGAGCACCCGGTCGACATCGTGCTGCTCGGCACCGGCACCCGGCTGCGCTTTCCCCAGCCTGCGCTCACCCGCCCGCTGCTGGATGCCCGCATCGGGCTGGAAGTCATGGACCTCGGCGCGCTCTGCCGCACCTACAACATCCTGATCGCCGAAGGCCGCAACGTGGGCGCAGCGGTGCTGATCGACCCCGATTAGCCCGGCTCCCGCGAACGCCTATTCCGGCATCATCTGCGCAAAGCTGGCGATGGCGGTGAATTCGCCGCAGTCCTTGTGCGGCTGTTTCGAATCCGGATTGCACACCGCCAGCAGGTGGGCGATGCCATAGGCCTGCGCACTCCGCAGTACCGGCAGGCTGTCGTCGACGAACAAGGTGCGCGCCTTGTCGTACGGCTCGACCTTCTGCAAGCCCTGCCAGAAATCCGGATGCTCCTTCGGTAGGCCGACCTGATGGGAAGAGACCAGCGCATCGAAATAGGCATCGATGCGGGTTTCGCGCATTTTCAGGCCGAGACTCTTGGGATGCGCGTTGGTCACCATCACCACCCGGCGTCCCGTCGCGCGCACCGCCTGCAAGAATGCCGGGACGTCCGGGCGCACGGCGATCAGGTGCGCGACCTCTTCCTTCAACTGCACGATGTCGAGCGCAAGCTCATTGCTCCAGAAGTCGAGGCAATACCAGTTGAGCGTGCCGCTGTGGCGCTCGTAATGCGCGGTGAGCCGGGCGCGTGCCACTTCCGGCGCCAGGCCGTGGTATTCGGCATAGCGACGCGGCATGTGCTCCAGCCAGAAGTGGTTGTCGAAATGGAGATCCAGCAGCGTGCCGTCCATGTCGAGGAAGACGCTCTGTATCTGCTGCCAATCGATCACTGCAGCGCCTCCCCATGCGCCGGCGACGGTCGCTGCCGTTTCCGGGTTAAAACAACTCGTCCTTGGATACGCCGCGCCGCCGCAACAGCTGCCGCAGCACGCGCAGGGATTCCATCTGGATCTGGCGCACGCGCTCGCGCGTCACCTGCAGTTCGAGCGCCAGGTCTTCCAGCGTGCAGGCTTCGCAGTTGTTGAGGCCGAAGCGCCGCTCGATCACCCAGCGCTGCTTGTCATTGAGCTGGGTCAGCCATTCGTGGACATGGTGTTCGATTTCTTCGATCTGCAGCATTTCGTCCGGCAGATGAACATTGTCGTCGGCGATCGTTTCGCCCAGCGACAGCGTGGGATCGACGTCGAGCGGCGCATCGAGCGATGCCACTCTTTCATTCAGCCGCATGATGCGGCGCACGTTCTCGACCGGATGACCGGTCAGTGCGGCGATATCGTCCGAGGTGGCATCGGTCACGCCGTGGGTTTCCAGATGCCGCTTGGCACGCAGATAGATGTTGAGTTCCTTGATGATGTGCACCGGCAGGCGGATGGTGCGCGACTGGTTCATGATCGCGCGCTCGATGTTCTGGCGGATCCACCAGGTGGCGTAGGTCGAGAAGCGGAAACCGCGCTCGGGGTCGAATTTTTCCAGCGCATGGATGAGACCGAGATTGCCCTCTTCCACCAGGTCGAGCAGCGTCAGGCCGCGGTTGGCGTAATGCTTGGCGATGTTGACCACCAGCCGCAGGTTGCGCTCGATCATGGTCTGCCGCGCCTCGAAGTCGCCCAGCACGGTGCGCCGCGCCAGCGCGACTTCCTCCGCTGCGGTCAGCAGCGGCGCCTGGCCGATTTCGTTGAGATAGAGCTGGGTGACGTCGACCTGCGGCTCGTCGAGGATGGCCGACGCCAGTTCTTCGCTGCTGTCCGCCACCGGCTGCTCCGTTTCGGCATCGCCTGGCGTCAGGTCTTCGGATTCGTCGCTGGATTGACGGCTCATGAACGCTCCGGAAGGTAGTTCAGTGGATCGAGCGGTTTGCCATAACGGCGGATTTCAAAATGAAGTTTAACCCGATCGGCATCGCTATCACCCATCAGCGCGATTTTTTGTCCGGCGCTCACGCTGTCGCCTTCCTTCACCAGGATCGCTTCGTTGTGTGCATAGGCGGAGAGGAACTCGCCCGCATGCTTGACGATCAGCAGACGCCCGTAGCCGCGCAGGCCGCTGCCGCTGTATACCACCTTGCCGGGCGCCACCGCTTTCACCGGCGCATTGCGTTGCCCGACGATGTCGATGCCTTTGCCGCCCGCTGCACCAAAACGCCCCGCCAGGGTGCCGTCGACCGGCCACAGCCAGTTGTCGACCGCCGCGCTCGGAGCGGGGGTCGGAGTCACGCTCCGAGCCGGAGCCGCGCTCGGAGCGGGAGCCGGAGCGGGAGCCGGAGCCGGAGCGGGGGTCGGAGCGGCGGCGGGCACCGGCTGGGCGACGGTGGGCGCGGCCGACACCTGCGCCCAGTTGGCCTCGGAATACGCCAGCAACACGGCTTGCGGTTCGCGCTGCAAAGGCGGCTCGACCAGCGGGCGCGCGCTCGGCACGGCCACCTCGTCGAGCGGTTTGATTTCGACCGCACCCGGTGGCGGCGTCAGCCGCAGCACCTGGCCAACCAGGATGCGGTCGGGCGAATCGAGCCGGTTCCAGTCGGCAACTTCGCGGTAATCCAGGCTGTTGGCAAACGCAATGGCATACAGCGTATCGCCGCGCTGAACCGTATACAGGCCGTTGGCGGACGGCACGATCTGCTGCGCCGGGCCGGGTTTGGCCGTAGCGGGTGGCATGCTGCCGACGCGCGCTGGCGTCCGTTCGCTCACCGGCGCCGGCGTGTGCGAGGCGCACCCCGCCATTCCCAACAGCAGTCCGCCCAGCCATACGGCCCTCACGCCGCCGCGGGCGGCCATCCTGATCACGCCACCCCCGGCAGCAAAGGGACGAATTTCACGCCTTCGAGCCGACGCTCGGTGAACTGATCGCCCTGGCGCTCGAACACGCACAGCGTCTGCGTGGCATTGCCGAGCGGCATCACCAGACGCCCGCCATCGCCCAGCTGGGCCAGCAAACCATGCGGCACCTCGGCAAACGCGGCCGCAATCACGATGGCGTCGAACGGCGCGAAATCCTTCGCCCCCGCCATGCCGTCGCCGTGCTTGGGCTTGACGTTGTTGACCCGCAGTTCACGCAGGCGCTGGCGGGTTTTGCCGACCAGCGCGGCGATGCGTTCCAGCGACACCACTTCGCGCGCCAGCCTGCCCAGCACGGCTGCCTGATAGCCGCAGCCCAGCCCGATTTCCAGTACGCGGCCCAGTTCATGGCCCTGGCTCGCCTCGCCGTGGCGCGCCAGTTCGGCCATGCGCGCCACGGTGTAAGGATTCGAAATGGTCTGTCCGAAGCCGATCGGCAGCGCTGTGTCCTCGTAGGCGCGCGACTCCAGCGCCTGGTCGACGAACAGATGGCGCGGCACCGCGCCCATCGCCGCCAGCACGATCTCGTCCTTGATGCCCTGCTCGCGCAGGCGCTCGACCATGCGGCCGCGCGTGCGTGCCGAGGTCATGCCGATGCCGGCGCGCAGGTTCAGGGATTCAGCCATACGCTTACGCTGTCCATCTGGCTGAAACGGGTCAGGTCCATTTGCAGCGGGGTGATCGAAACGAAGCCGTTGGCGATGGCATGAAAATCGGTGCCTTCGCCCGCATCCTGCGCGCCTCCCGATGCCCCCACCCAGTACACGGTCTGTCCGCGCGGGTTGGTGGTTTTCACCACCGGTTCGGCCTTGTGGCGCTTGCCCAGTCGGGTCACGCGTATGCCGCCGAGATCGGCCCAGGCGCGATCCGGCACATTGACGTTGAGCAGCATCGGCTCGGTCGGTGGCTGCGCCTGGATACGTTGCACCAGTTCGACCACCACGCGTGCGGCAGTGTCGAAGTGCTGCGCGCTGTGGTTGGCGAGCGATACCGCAATCGACGGGACACCGAGCAGATAGCCTTCGGTGGCGGCGGCGACGGTGCCCGAATAAATCGTGTCGTCGCCCATGTTGGCGCCGTGGTTGATGCCGGAGATCACCATGTCCGGCAGATGGTCGAGCATGCCGGTGACAGCCAGATGAACGCAGTCGGTCGGGGTGCCGTTGACGTAGTAAAAGCCACCCGGCTCCTGCCGCAACATCAGCGGGCGATCGAGCGTCAGCGAATTGGAAGCGCCGCTGCGGTCGCGTTCGGGCGCCACCACGGTGATGTCGGCCAGGGGAGCGAGCGTCCGCGCCAGCGCGGCAAGACCGGGGGCGAAGTAACCGTCATCGTTGGAAAGCAGGATGCGCATCAGCGGCCCCCAGCACTATCTATCGTCGAAAACACGGGCTGCATGAGAACAAGCAGGGGATGAAACATGCCGGATTCTATCATCGCCGCTTGATGGATTCAGTCGTATTCCAGGCTGTAAAACGCGTCGAAGCTGCTTTGCTGCCCGGCCTGCGCTTCCAGTCGCACGCGCGGCGTCAGCTGGTACAGCACCTTGACCACCTGGCTCAGCCCGTCCAGGCTCTGCTCGTAGCTCAGCATCGCGCGCGACGAAAGGCGCTTGCCGACACTGACCACGCTGCCGGTGAGGTCGTCACCGCTGCCGGCACGCACGTCGAAACTGTCGATGCCCAGCGCGTCGGCCAGTTTTGACTGAAAGTTCACCGATTCGGCCTGGCTCAGCAGCGCACCGGCCGCAACCTGAAGCAGCACGAATTCCTGCTGCCCGCTGTTTTCCAGGCCGTGCCCCAGCACCAGCCAGGCGAGCTTTTCGGTGTCGGGCAGGGCCGGATCGGAATACAGCTTCACCACCGGGCGCTGCACCGTGCCGCTGACCTGTACGCCGGCCTTGACGCTCGGATTCTTGCGCACCGCCAGCACGTCCAGCCCGGGGTTGTCGATCGGCCCGGCAAAGCGCAGCACCCCGCGCTCGATCTCCAGCGTCTGCGCATACGCCGCGTAGCGCCCTTCTTCCACCTGGATCGTGCCTTCGCCGCGCAGCACCTGCGAGGGGTATGCCGCCTGCGGTTTACGCCCATCAGGATGCTCGTTCTGCGGGGGGTCCGGGCGCAGCGTCCGGCTTACGGTGAACACGCGCAACTGGCCGCCCAGCCGCGCATCGAGCCCGCCGCCCTTGAACAGGAAGTCGTCGCCCAGCCTGAGCGTCAGGTCGAGCGCCAGCGGGAAACGCTGCGCTACCGGTTTTTCACGCGGCGGCTGGCCGATGACGACGACGTCGCTCGACAATACGGGCCGTCCCGCCTCCGGCATTTCCAGCCGGGCGCGGTCTGCAGTGAGTTCGCCGGTGAGTTGCAGGCGCTGCGGGTCGAGATTGAGACGGGTCGTGCCGGACACGCTCACGCGGCGGTCGCTGCGATTGATGGCGGCAAATTTCTCGAAGACCAGCGTGAGCCCCGCCTGCGGGTTTTTCAGCTGCGCTTCGCCGCTCACCACAATGCGTCCGCTCTGGCCTTTCAGTTCGCCCTGCTGCACCCGCACCCGGTCACCGTCCAGCAGCAGTTTCAGGCTGCCGTCGGTGATGGCGATGCCTTCTTCCGGCATCGCAAAGCGGATCGCGCCGGCATCGATCTGGCCGTCGATGCGCGGTGCCGCCAGGCTGCCGCTGCCCGCGAGCTGCGTGGCCAGGCGCGCATCCAGCTGGATGCCGACTGGCAGGAAAGGCCTGGCCAGACGCAGGTCGGGCACGTTGAGCGTGGCCGTCCATGCCAGCGGCGCGCTGCGCGGCAAGCCGAAGGCGGCGCCCGTGCGTTCCAGCGTGGCGCGTCCTTCGGCACGCACCTGTCCGGCCTCGCGGGTATCGGCTTCGAGGCGGGCCGTGACGCGGCTGGCGTCGGCACGAAAATTCAGTGCGAGCGCGGTCAGCCCCAGATTCATCGCCGGCTCGGTCAGGTGCACGTCGCCGCTCTGGCGCAGCAGGCGCGCCTGGCCGTCGAGCGTATCGCCCAGGCGCAGGCTCCAGTCGCCGTTCATCCGCAGGTCGGTGGTGAACGGCAACGGCTTTTCCAGCAGGCCGAGCACGGGCGTCAGCGGCAGGTTGGCCAAGCTGCCGCGCGTGGCCAGCTGCGCGCCCTGACGGTCGATCTGCATTACGTTGACCTGGCCGCCCGCCAGCGTCAGCACCAGATCGTTCACCTGTTGCCGCTCGCGCGACAGCGTCAGCGCGGCGGGCGCGCTCAGCCGCATCGGCCAGGCGCCCTCCACCTCGGCCCGGTTCAACTGTCCGCGCCACGACATCCGCGTGGCGTCCAGTCCGCCGGCGAGATTCGCCGTCACCCGCCAGGCAGGCAGACGGGCGTCGAGCGACAGTGTGTGCGCGTTGCGGCGACCCTGCAGGTCTGCCTGGATGACACTCAGGCGCTGCCCGGCCAGACGCACCCCGCGTGCGTCGAGCCGGCCGTTGAACGCGCCGGCCGCCGTCGCCTGCAGTTCGAGTTGCAGATCCAGGCTATCGGCCGCGATGTCGCCCGGCAGGCGCAGGCCGCTGGCTGCCACCTTTGCATCGATCTGCAACTGGGCAGGATCGCCACCGGCACTGCCCGTGCTGGTCAGCCGCCCGGCCAGTCCCAGGTTCAGCCGCGCCAGCGCGGGCGCGTCGATGTCCCACTTCAGGCGGTCGCCGGCACGGCCATAGGCACCCGTCAGCTGCGCGCGGTTGCCGGCGATATCGAGATCGATGTCGGCACCGGTCAGATGCCGGTTTTCGTAGCGCAAGCGTCCCTGCCCGCGGACCGGGCGGCCCTCGAGCTCGCCCGGCGGCAGGGTGAATTGCGTTTGCATCCGCAGGCCGGGCAGCAGCGCGCCGCTCACCTGGCCGCGCGCGTTGAGCCGCGCGCGCGGAAACTGTCCGAAGCGCGCCGGATTGATCTGCGTGGCGTCGAACTCGGCGGAAAACGCGCGGCTGGCATCGAGCTGCAGCATGCCTTTCGCCGTCAGCCGGCCGGCCTGGCCGCTGAAATTTGCCGTTTCCAGCCGCAAGCGCGAATCGGCATGACTCAGCGTGAAACGTCCTTGCCCCCAGGTTTCGTCCACCTCGGCGTCGAGCGCCTGGCGCGCGGCATCGCCGGTCAGTTGCAGCGTCGTGCGCAGACGCGTGGCGTAGAGATCGCGGTGCAGGCCGGCCAGATCGAGACGCGGGCTGGCGAGATCGAGCGCAAAGCGGCCATTGTGCCACTGGCCTGTTCCCGTGAGTTGCCCGGCTGCGCCCAGGTCGATCGCCAGCGCGCTGAAATCCGCATCGGTCATGTCGCCCGCCAGCGCCCCGGTCAGGTTGGCCACTGGCAGCCGGTGCTGGTCGAGCCGGCCAGCCAGCCGGTTGGTCAGGCTGAAGCTGCCGAGCAGGCGTTCGCCGACACGCCCCTCGAATACCCCGGAAAACGCCAGATCGGCGGCCGGCGCGTCCGTCACGAACAGCCGCGGGTCGATCCCCTGCCCGCTCAGCAGCAATCGGGGCAGGCGCACGCGTGCGAACGGCGCGGCTTCGCCGCTGGCCATCATGCGCATGCTTTCCGCCTCGGCATCGAGCCTGAATTGCAATGCCGTCAGGGTACCGGTCAGGCCGAGCCGGGCCGTTATCGGCACCGGTTCGTCGCGCACGGCGTCGATGCGCCCCTGCAAGACAAATGGCGCATCCTTGCCGATCTCGACTTGCCCCTGCAGCCCGGCCCACGGCGAGCTTACGCTTGCCTGGGTCAGGCGATAGCGCTGGCCGTCGTCATCGAGCCGCCCGCGCAACGCGCCGAGCGTCAACCCTGCACCGGCATCGACGATCTCCAGCTGCGCCAGGTCGAATGTGCGCACCTGCACAGCGAGCGGCAGGCGCAGGCTGCGCGGCAATTGCAGCGGCGTGGGGTCGGGCTTCAGGATCGTCACCCGCACATTGCGCGCCGCCAGCAGGTCGACGTCGAGCCGGCGCTGCCACAGTGCACGCGGTTGCCATTCGAGGCGGATGCCCTCGATTTCGATACGCCGGGCGGCGGTGGCGATCGTCAGCTTGCGGATGCCGAGCGGCACGCCGAGATGACCGTCGACGCCTTCGATCTGCACACGGCCGCCGCTCAAGTTCGCCGCTGCTCCGCTCAGCCAGCGGAACCCGGTGGCCGTGCCTGCCAGGAAGGCACCCGCCGCGACCAACAGGCCCAGCAGCGCAAACAGGCCCGCCAGCCACCGAATGGCGCGCCTCAAAACGATACTCCGAGCGAGAAATGCAGACGGAATTTGGCGGTGGCTTCGCCATAGGCGAGGTCGAGATTCACCGGGCCGACCGGAGAGCGGTAGCGCACACCCGTGCCATAGCCCAGCACCGGCGACAGAGCACCCGGGCTGTCGGCCGCATCGCCAGCATCGACGAACAGCGCCATGCCCCAGTCGCGGTTGAAAAAATAGTTGTATTCGACACTGCCGGTGGCGAGATAGCGCACCGATGCCACCCCGCCGGTGAGCGTGCGGCCCAGGCTCTGATAGGCATAGCCGCGCACCGAATTGTCGCCGCCGGCGCGGAACAGGAAATCGGTGGGAATGCCGTCGCGCGACTCCGCCAGTACGCTGCCGAATTCGCCGCGCAGGATCAGCCGGCCACTGTTGCCGGCACGGAAATACTGGGTGTGGCGGCCATACAGCCGGACGAAATCGGTATCCGACAGCAAGGCCTCGGCCGCACCACCGCCCTGCAGGCTCAGCACGTAGCCGCGCCGCGGATAGAACGCGCGTCCGACCGTGCGCTGCGTCCACGCATAGTTGGCCACCAGCGCCTGGTTGCGCACGTCCAGCACCTCGGCAATGCTCTGCTGTTCGGTCTGGTATTGCAGCGACAGGGTCGATTCGATCTGCCCACGCGTGCGGCTGCGCTTGGCCACAAATACCGTGGAACGGGTTTCCTGCCCCTTGATGTCTTCCTGCTTGAGCTGCATGCCAAGACTGTGTTCGTAACCCTTGGTCGTGCGCGGCCAGGCCAGTTCCGCCGCCCCCGTTTGGCGCATGGTTTCCAGGCGCGCATCGAGCTTGAGGCGCATGCCACGGTCCAGGATGTCGCGATCCAGCCACGATGCCTGCACCCGCGCGCCGGTGTCGGTACTGACGCCGGCCCCCACGCTGAACCGTTTCTCCGGCCGCTCCACCACCTCGACCCGGAGCGGCACCGCCGCCGCCAGCGCCGGATCGGGTTCGATGCGTACCGTGGCCTGTGCGTAATAGCCGCTGGATTCGAGCGCCGTCTGATAGTCCAGCAGATCCTGCTGGCGAACCGGCTTGCCGGGCCTGACCGGATTGAGGTTGCGGATGATCGACTCGGGGTAGCGCTGGCTGCCGCTGATGGTCGGCTGGCCGTAAAAGAAGGCAGGTCCGCTGTCGACCGTCAAGGTCAAGTCCGCCGCCTGTGCGGCGGGATCGATGCGCGCCTCGCTCGACTCGATCTGCGCCGCCGGATAGGCCCCCGCCAGCAGGGGCCGCAGCACTGCCAGCTTGGCCGCCTCCCAGTCCACCTGGCGAAACGGCATGCCCTGCTTCAACGTAAAGCTGCGTTCGACGCGCCCTCGCAGGCTGGCCGCATCGGGCCGTGTTTTCAAGGCGCCGCCGAAGGCCAGTTTCACGCTGCGCACCCGCGTGCGCGCACCGGGGTCGACCCGGTAAACCACCCGCCAGTCGTCGCCCGTCCGCGTCACCGCGCTGTCCACCTGCGGCGAAAAATAGCCCTCGGTCGCCAGCAGGTCGCGTGCCGTCAGCTCGCTCTGCCGCTGCAAGCGGGCGACTTCTTCGGCATCGGGCCTTACGCCCGAGCGCGCCGCCCGCGCCGTTTCCAGATGCTGCGTCAGGAGTGCCTTGATCTCATCCGGCGCTTCGACTTCCAGCGTCAACGCGTGCGCCGGCGTCGCGGCAAGCGCCGCGAGAAGCAGCAAGGCTTTGAAAAGGCGAACAGGCAAGACAAACCCGACGGAGAATAACGTCGAGCCATTCTAGGGGGTGCGGTGGAATCGGGCAAAACCACGCGCGAACCGCTCCGGCTTTCCCGGACGTCTTCGGGCCGCTTGTTGCATTACGCGGCCTCCCGGACGCCGCCGGAGTCAGTCCGGCTGGCTTTATCAAGCGGGCTCTACGGCCCCCTTCTCGAAATCGAATGTCCCGTTTTGTACGTCGACGCGGATGGTGTCATTGGGCGCGAAGCGCCCGGACAGGATTTCCTTCGCCAGCGGGTTTTCCAGCTCGCTCTGGATCGCGCGCTTGAGCGGCCGCGCACCGTAGATCGGGTCGAATCCGGCCTTGGCGATTTCGGCCAGCGCGGCGTCGCTGACGTCGAGCTTCATCTCCATCTGCGCCAGGCGTTTCTCCAGTGCCTGCAACTGGATGCGGGCGATACTGGCGATGTGCGCTTCGGACAGCGCGTGGAACACCACGACCTCGTCGATGCGGTTGATGAATTCGGGACGGAAGTAGGATTTCACCTCACCCAGCACGGCGAGCTTGACCACTTGGTAGTCGTCGCCCGCCATCTGCTGGATCATCTGGCTGCCGAGGTTAGAGGTCATCACGATCACGGTGTTGCGGAAATCCACGGTGCGGCCCTGGCCGTCGGTCAGACGGCCGTCGTCGAGCACCTGCAGCAGCACGTTGAAGACGTCCGGGTGCGCCTTCTCCACCTCATCCATCAGGATGACCGAATAGGGCTTCCTGCGCACCGCCTCGGTCAGATAGCCGCCCTCCTCGTAACCGACGTAGCCGGGCGGCGCGCCGATCAGGCGCGCGACCGAATGCTTCTCCATGAACTCGCTCATGTCGATGCGGATCATGTGGTCGGCGGAATCGAACAGGTATTCGGCCAGGGTCTTGCACAGTTCGGTCTTGCCGACGCCGGTGGGGCCGAGGAACAGGAAGGAGCCGAGCGGCCGGTTGGGATCGGACAGGCCGGCGCGCGAACGGCGGATCGCGTCGGAGACGACGCGCACCGCCTCGTCCTGCCCCACCACGCGGCTGTGCAGCTTGTCTTCCATGTGCAGCAGCTTGTCGCGCTCGCCCTGCATCATCTTCGACACCGGGATGCCGGTGGCGCGCGACACCACTTCGGCGATTTCCTCGGCGCCGACTTCGGTACGCAGCAGCTTGAACGCGGGCTTCTCGTCCGAGGCCTCGGCATGCTTCAGTTGCGCTTCCAGCTGCGGCAGCTTGCCGTACTGGATCTCGGCCACCTTGTCGAGCTTGCCCTGGCGCTGCAGCTCGACCATCTCGCCGCGCAGCCTGTCGATGGCCTCCTTGATGTGGGCGCTGCCCTGCACCTGGGCCTTTTCGGATTTCCAGACTTCCTCGAGATCGGCGTATTCGCGGCCGAGTTTCTCGATCTCGTCTTCCAGCAGGCCCAGGCGCTTCTTCGAGGCTTCGTCGGTTTCCCGCTTGACCGCCTCGCGCTCGATCTTCAGCTGGATGATGCGGCGGTCGAGCTTGTCCATCACCTCCGGCTTGGAGTCGATTTCCATCTTGATGCGCGCCGCCGCTTCGTCGATCAGGTCGATCGCCTTGTCGGGCAGGAAGCGGTCGGTGATGTAGCGGTGGCTCAACTCGGCCGCGGCGACGATGGCCGGGTCGGTGATATCGACGCCGTGGTGCAGCTCGTAGCGTTCCTGCAGGCCGCGCAGGATGGCGATGGTCGACTCGACGCTCGGCTCGTCGACCAGCACTTTCTGGAAGCGGCGCTCGAGCGCGGCGTCCTTCTCGATGTACTTGCGGTATTCGTCGAGCGTGGTGGCGCCGATCAGGTGCAGTTCGCCGCGCGCCAGCGCGGGTTTGAGCATGTTGCCGGCGTCGATCGCACCTTCGGCCTTGCCAGCGCCAACCAGCGTATGCAGTTCGTCGAGGAAGACGATGTAGCGGCCGGCGTCCATCGCCAGTTCCTTCAGCACGGCCTTCAGGCGCTCCTCGAATTCGCCACGGTATTTGGCGCCAGCCAGCAGCGCGGCGAGATCGAGCACCAGCACTTTCTTGCCCTTGAGCGTCTCCGGCACCTCGTTGTTGATGATCCGCTGCGCCAAACCTTCCACAATGGCCGTTTTACCGACGCCGGGTTCGCCGATCAGCACCGGGTTGTTCTTGGTGCGGCGCTGCAGGATCTGGATCGAGCGGCGGATCTCGTCGTCGCGCCCGATCACCGGGTCGAGCTTGCCTTCGCGCGCGCGCGCGGTGAGATCGAGTGTGTACTTGGCGAGCGCCTCGCGCTGGCCTTCGGCTTCCTGCGACTGCACCGCCTCGCCGCCGCGCACGGCCAGAATGGCCTGTTCCAGCGCGGCCTTCTGCGCGCCATGCTGCTTCAGCAGGCGCCCGGTCTCACCCTTGTCGTCGAGCGCCGCCAGCAGGAACAGCTCGGAGGCGATGAAGGCGTCGTTGCGCTTCATCGCCTCCTTGTCGGTGAGGTTCAAGAGGTTGTTGAGTTCGCGCGAGACGCTCACCTCGCCACCCTGGCCTTCCACCTTCGGCAGCCGCGTCAGCGCCTGGGCGAGCGATGCCTTCAGCGCTGGCACCTGCACCCCGGCGCGCGACAGGATGGCCGCGGCGCCGCCGCCTTCCTGGTTCAGCAGCGCCAACAGCAGGTGCTGCGGCTCGATGTAGGCATGGTCGCCGCCGACGGCCAGGCTTTGCGCGTCGGAAAACGCCTGTTGGAACTGGGTGGTGAGCTTGTCGAAACGCATAGGTGACCTCGTGCTTAAGGTATATTGAATGACAGCTAAATGATGCCTTGCCGGGCGATTTCAACCCTTTATGTCTGAATTGAGCGTAGAACAGGTTTTGTCCGATGTCGCGCGCGCGCTGGCCGAAGATGTCGGCAGCGGCGATCTTACCGCCCAACTGATCCCCGCAGCGCAAACCGCCCGCGCCCGTGTCATCACCCGCGAACCCGCCGTGATCGCCGGACGGCCGTGGTTCGACGCCTGTTTCCGCGTGCTCGACTCCGCCTGCACCCTCGACTGGCGGGTCGGCGAGGGCGCTGCCGTCGCCGCCGGCAGCGTGCTGGTGGATATCGGCGGCAACGCCCGCGCGCTGCTGACCGCCGAGCGCGCGGCGCTGAATTTCCTGCAGGCCCTGTCGGCCGTGGCCACCGCCACCCGGCCCTACGTCGAGGCGGTGCGCGGCACCCACGCCGTCATTCTCGATACCCGCAAGACCCTGCCCGGTCTGCGCATCGCCGAAAAATACGCGGTGCGAGCCGGCGGCGGACAGAACCAGCGCACAGGCCTGTACGACGGCATCCTGATCAAGGAAAACCACATCGCCGCGGCGGGCGGCATCGCACCAGTGCTGGAAGCGGCGCTCAGACTGGCTGACGGCAAGGCCAGCGTGCAGATCGAGGTGGAAAACCTCGACGAGCTCGAACAGGCGCTGGCCGCCGGCGCGCCACTGATCCTGCTCGACAATTTCGGTCTGGCCGATCTGCGCCGCGCGGTGCAGCTCACCCATGGCCGCGCCCTGCTCGAAGCTTCCGGCAACATCACGCTGGAGACGGTGCGCGCCGTGGCCGAAACCGGGGTCGACCGCATTTCCATCGGCGGACTCACCAAGCATATCCGCGCGGTCGACCTGTCGATGCGCATCGACGCCGATGATTGAGCTTGTCCGTGCCCGCTACGGCCACCCCCCGCATGCCGCCGCGCTGCTCGCATTGCTGGATGCCTATGCGCGCGACCCGGCGGGTGGCGGCGTGCCGCTCAGCGACTTCGCCCGCGACAACCTGATCGGCGAACTCGCTGCGCGACCATCCATCTTCAGCGTGCTGGCGTTCGACGACGGTGTTCCGGTCGGCCTTATCAACGCCATCGAAGGCTTTTCCACCTTCGCCTGCCGGCCGCTGGTCAACGTCCACGACGTCGTCGTCCTGCAAAGCCATCGCGGCCGCGGCATTGCCGCGCAATTGTTCGCCGGGGTCGAGGCCATCGCGCGCGAGCGCAACGCCTGCAAGCTGACGCTGGAAGTCCTCTCCGGCAACCGCGCCGCGCGCTCGCTGTATGAAAAACTGGGCTTTGCCGACTACCAGCTTGATCCCGTGATGGGTCACGCACAGTTCCTGCAGAAGTGGCTGGATTGAAGCGCGCGCTGGCCGCGCTGGTGCTGGCATGGGCCGCATGGCTACCGCAGCCGGCACCGGCCGACACTGCACCGGCGATGCTGCTGGCCGAGGTGTACGCTGCCGACGTCGACGTCACGCGATACTGGGTGAGCGAGAAATTCGACGGCGTGCGCGCCCAGTGGGACGGCCGCACCCTGCGCTTTCGCGGCGGCGGCCTGGTTCCAGCGCCGCCCTGGTTCACCGAAAACTTTCCGCCGCTGCCGCTCGACGGCGAACTGTGGATAGCCCGCGACCAGTTCGATGCCCTGTCGGGCACGGTGCGCAGGATCGAGCCGGTCGATGCCGAATGGCGGCAGGTGCGTTACCTGGTTTTCGAACTGCCCGGCGCGGCCGGCGACTTCAGCCAGCGCGTCCGGCAGATGCGAACCATCGTCGAACTCGCCGCCGTGCCCTGGCTGCAGGCCGTCGAGCAGACGCGCGTGGCTGACCGCGCCGGGCTGATGCAGCGGCTCGACGCCGTGGTGCAGGGTGGCGGCGAAGGCCTGATGCTGCATCGCGCCGACGCGCCCACCCTCGCCGGCCGCAGCGATACGCTGCTGAAACTGAAACCCTGGCTGGATACCGAGGCGGTCGTGGTCGGCTACGTTCCCGGCAAGGGCAAATACCGGGGCATGACCGGCGCACTGCAGATGGAAATGCCGGACGGCAGGCGCTTCCGCATCGGCAGCGGCCTCTCCGACGCGTTGCGCCGCCAGCCGCCGCCCATCGGCGCACGCATCACCTATCGCTACCAGCAGTTGACGAAGAACGGCCTGCCGCGGTTTCCGCGCTATCTGCGGGTGAGGGAAGATTTCTAACGGCTTATCCCAGCCAGATCAGCGCCGCCATCCGTCCGGTCACGCCGTCGCGGCGGTATGAATAGAAACTGTCCGCTTCGCTGAACGTGCAGCGCCCACCGCCGTAGACTGCCTGCACGCCCACACGATCAAGGCGGATGCGCGCCAGTTGATAAATGTCGGCAAGCCATTTGCCCGGCGCAGGTTGTGGAACAAACGCGGCACCAGCGTCGGGGTGCCGGTTCACGAACGCCTGCCGCACCTCGTCGCCGACTTCGAACGCCTGCGGCCCGATGGCGGCGCCCATCCAGGCGATGATCTCGGCCGGCGGCGCCTGCATCGCGGCGACGGTAGCTTCGAGCACGCCGCCGGCCAGCCCGCGCCAGCCCGCGTGGGCAGCCGCGACAACACTGCCGGCACGGTCGCAGAACAGCACCGGCAGGCAGTCGGCGGTGAGCACGGCGCAGACCTGCCCGGGTTCACGAGTGAACGATGCATCGGCTTCGGGATTCGGTTCGGGTCCGAGTTCGAGTGCGCGCGCGCTGTGGACCTGTTTGAGCCAGCCCGGCTCGGCAGGAAGACGCTGGCGCAGTCGCGCGCGATTGGCGGCAACGCGGGCAGGGGCGTCGCCGACGTGGTCGCCGAGGTTGAGGCTGGCCCAGGAGGCCTCGCTGACGCCGCCCGTACGGGTGGTCATCAGGCTTTTTACCCGCGCCGGCGCGGGCCAGTCGGGAACGATCGGCTTCACTTGCCCCAGTCGGTGTTGTCGCGCAGTGCCTGCAGCAGCGAGGCGAAATCAGGCGGCAAAGGGCATTCCCATTGCATGTAATCCTGCGTGACCGGGTGGATCAGGCCGAGCTTTTCGGCGTGCAGCGCCTGGCGCGGGAACGGAATCTTGAGGTGGCTGCGGCGGCTGGCGCTGTAGACCGATTCGCCGACCAGCGGATGGCCGATGTGCTGCATGTGGACGCGGATCTGGTGGGTGCGCCCGGTTTCCAGCTTGCAGCGCAGCAGGGTGATCCCCGGAAAGCGCTCGACCACGTCGTAATGGGTGACCGCCTGCTTGCCCATGCTGTGCACGGTGCGCTTGGTGCGGTTGTGCGGATCGCGCGCCAGCGGCGCATCGACGGTGCCGGCGTGGTCGACCTCGCCATACACCAGGGCGAGGTATTCGCGCTTGACGCTGCGCGCCTGCAGCTGGCGCACCAGGTCGGTATGCGCGCGCAGGGTTTTGGCGACGACCAGCAGGCCGGATGTGTCCTTGTCGAGCCGGTGCACGATGCCGGCGCGCGGCAGTTCGGCGACCTGCGGCACGTGATGCAGCAGCGCGTTGAGCAGCGTTCCCTGGCGGTTTCCGCTGCCAGGATGGACCACCAGCCCGACCGGTTTGTCGATGACCATCAGCACCGGATCTTCGAACACCACGTTGAGCGGAATGGCCTCCGGCGCGTCGGGGGTGGCGTCCGGATCCGGCTCGATTTCGACCCGTACCGCCTCGCCGCCGCTGACCTTCATCCTGGTCGTGCCCCAGGCGTCGTCCACCGCGATCTTGCGCGCACGGATCCAGTTCTGGATGCGGTTGCGCGAAAACTCCGGCAGCAGGGCGGCCAGGGCCTGGTCCAGGCGCTGGCCGCCCTGCGCATCCGGGATCACCAGCTGACGGATATCGCCCTGGCTATTTCCCTTATAATCGGTCGACGAATTTTCTGTGTCTTTTCCCATGCTTAAGCAACGTTCATCCGGTTTCAATACATTCAATCGGGCGCCCGGCCTCAAACCGGCGCTGGGCAGCGCACTCCTGGCCGCTGCGCTCACCCTGGGCGGCTGCGGCCTGCTGCCCGAGGTCAAGGATGAAACCGCGGGCTGGTCGGCGCAAAAGCTCTATGCCGAGGCGAAAGACAATCTCAACGAGGGCAACTACGAACGGTCGGTCAAGCTGTTCGAAACGCTGGAGTCGCGCTACCCGTTCGGCCGCTATGCGCAGCAGGCGCAGCTCGAAGTCGCCTACGCCTACTACAAGGACAACGAGCCGATTTCCGCCATTGCCGCGTGCGACCGCTTCATCAAGCTGCACCCCAATCACCCTAACGTCGATTACGCCTACTATCTGAAGGGCCTGGCGAATTTTAACGACGACCTCGGCCTGTTGGGCAACCTGGTCGATCAGGACATGAGCGAACGCGATCCCAAGGCTGCACGCGACGCATTCCTGTCGTTCAAGGAACTGGCCACCCGCTTCCCCGACAGCAAGTACGCCGCCGATTCGACCGCCCGCATGAAGTACCTGGTCAATGCGCTGGCCGGCAACGAAGTCCACGTCGCCAAATACTATCTGAAACGCGAGGCCTGGGTAGCCGCTGCCAATCGTGCCAAGGAAGTGCTGAAAACCTATCCCGAAGCCCCTGCCCTGGAAGAGGCGCTGGCGATCATGGTGATTGCCTACGACAAGCTGAAACTGACCGACCTGCGCGACGATGCGCAGCGCGTGCTGACGCTCAATTTCCCCAATAGCAAGTACAGCAAGGGTGTCAGTACCGAGGGCAAGGCCTGGTACCGGTTCTGGTGATCGATCGGCAAGGCGGCAGATCAGACCGCCGCTTCGCCCGATTCGCCGGTGCGTATCCGCACCACCTGCTCCACCGCCGTCACGAAAATCTTGCCGTCGCCGATCTTGCCGGTACGCGCTGCGCTGATGATCGCCTCCATCGCGCGATCCAGCAGGTCGTCGGCGACGACGATCTCGACCTTCACCTTGGGCAGAAAATCCACCACGTATTCGGCACCGCGATACAGCTCGGTGTGGCCTTTCTGGCGGCCGAAGCCTTTGACCTCGGTCACGGTCAGGCCGGTCACCCCGAGTTCGGACAGCGCTTCGCGCACTTCGTCGAGCTTGAATGGCTTGATGATGGCTTCGATTTTTTTCATGACAGCTCCCCTTCGGGTCGATATTTCGAGGTGATCGGATAGCGCCGGTCCTTGCCGAAGTTGCGCGGCGTGATGCGCGGACCGGGTGGCGCCTGGCGGCGTTTGTATTCTGCAAGATCGATCATGCGGATGACTTTGCGCACGATGGCGGCGTCAAACCCCAGCGCGACGATGTCGCGCGCCGCCAGATCGCGCTCGACGTAGGCCGCCAGGATGGCGTCGAGCGTGTCGTACGGCGGCAGGCTGTCCTGGTCGGTCTGGTCAGGGCGCAGTTCGGCCGACGGCGGACGATCGATGATGCGTTGCGGAATGACCTGGAATCCCGCCGTCCCAGGCAGGCTGTTGCGGTAATTCGCCAGCCGGTACACCAGGGTTTTCGGCACATCCTTCAACACGGCGAAGCCGCCTGCCATGTCGCCATACAAGGTCGCGTACCCGGTCGCCATTTCGCTCTTGTTGCCGGTGGTCAGCACCAGCGAGCCGAATTTGTTGGACAGCGCCATCAGCAGCGTGCCGCGCGCCCGCGCCTGCAGGTTTTCTTCGGTGGCATCCGCCACCCTTCCGGCAAACTCGCCGGCCAGCTGCGCCACGAAAGCGTCGAATATCGGCCCGATGGCGATTTCGGAATAGCGCACGCCGAGCCGCTGCACCATCTCGCGCGAATCCTCGACGCTGATGGAAGCGGTGTAATCCGACGGCATCATCACCGCATGCACCTGGCCCGCCCCCAGGGCATCGGTCGCTATGGCCAGCGTCAGCGCTGAATCGATGCCGCCCGACAACCCCAGGTGCACCCCCTTGAAGCCGTTCTTGCCGACGTAATCGCGCACCGCCAGCACCAGCGCGTCGTAGGCTGCCGCCTCCTCGGTCTGCAGGTCATGCCGTGGCCCGCTGCAGCTGTTGCCCGCAATGTCCAGATAAAACAGCCCCTCGCGCCAGGCCGGGCACTGCACCACCACCTCGCCTCCGGTACTGACCGCAAACGAGGCGCCGTCGAACACCAGTTCGTCCTGCCCGCCCACCAGATTGGCGTAAATGATCGGCAAGCCAGCTTCGGCGAGGCGCGATCGCGCGACCGCATGGCGTTCACGCTCCTTGTTGAGATGGAACGGTGAGGCGTTCGGCACCAGCAGCCAGTCGGCGCCGGCTTCCATCGCCCGCGTCGCCGGCCCCGGCTCCCAGATATCACCGCAGATATTGAGGCCGAAACTCACCCCGCCGCAGCTGAACACGCAGGGCGCGTCGCCGCTGTCGAACACGCGCTGCTCGTCGAACACGGAATAATTCGGCAGGTGGTGCTTGCGGTACACCGCCTCGATCCGTCCACCGCGCAGCAGCGCCGCCGCATTGAACAGGCCGTCGTCAGTGCGCTCGGGGTAGCCGACGATCAGCGCAAGTTCGCGCGGCGCCTCGTCTGCAATTTTCGCCAGCGCAGCCGCGCAGGCCTCGCAAAAATCACGCCGCAGCACCAGGTCTTCCGCCGGATAGCCGCAGATCGACATTTCCGGCGTAAGCAGCAAGGCCGCGCCTGCCGCATGCGCCTCGCACGCGGCGGCAAGCAGCCTGTCGGCGTTGCCCGCGATGTCGCCGACGGTGAGATTGATCTGCGCGATAGCGAGTTTCATCGAGCGCCGAGCGCCAGTTGCACGGCTTCGCCCAGGCCCGCGGGGCTTTGCGCCACGACGGCGCCCGCGGCTTCCAGCGCGCGGATTTTTGCGTCCGCCGTGCCGCTGCCGCCGGCAATGATCGCACCGGCGTGGCCCATGCGCTTGCCCTTGGGGGCGGTGCGGCCGGCGATGTAGGCGGCGACCGGTTTCTGCATGCTGGAACGGATGTATTCGGCCGCCTCTTCCTCGCGGCTGCCGCCGATCTCGCCGACCAGGATCACCGCTTCGGTCTGCGGGTCGGCTTCGAACAGTTCGAGACAATCGATGAAATCCAGCCCCTTGATCGGATCGCCGCCGATGCCGACGCAGGTCGACTGCCCCAGTCCGAGTTGCGTGGTCTGATGCACCGCTTCGTAGGTGAGCGTGCCGGAACGCGAAACGATGCCGATCTTGCCCTTCCGGTGGATGGCGCCGGGCATGATGCCGATCTTGCATTCGCCCGAGCTGATGATGCCGGGGCAGTTGGGGCCGATCAGTTTCGCGCCGTTGGCACGCAGCGCCGCCTTCACATTGAGCATGTCCAGCACCGGGATGCCCTCGGTGATGCAGACGATGATCTCGATGCCGGCATCCGCCGCCTCCAGGATCGAATCGGCGGCGAACGCGGCGGGCACGTAGATCATGGTCGCATTGGCGCCGGTCTGCCGCACCGCGGCACGCACCGTGTCGAACACCGGCAAATCGAGGTGCGTCTGTCCGCCCTTGCCCGGCGTCACCCCGCCGACCATCCGGGTGCCGTAGGCGATCGCCTGCGCGGAATGGAAGCTGCCCTGCTTGCCGGTGAAGCCCTGGCAGATGACCTTGGTGTCCCGATCGACGAGGATGCTCATTGCGCTTGCTCCACCGCGAGTTTGGCCGCCTGGGTGAGGCTTTCCGCCGGCAGGATCGCCAGCCCCGATTCGGCCAGCAGCGTGCGGCCTCGCTCGGCATTGGTGCCTTCCAGCCGCACGATCACCGGCACTTCGACACCGACCTCCTGCACCGCCTGGACGATGCCCTCGGCAATCACGTCGCAGCGCACGATGCCACCGAAGATGTTGATCAGCACCGCCTTGACGTTGGGGTCGAGGAGGATGATCTTGAAGCCCTGCGCCACCGTCTCCGGGGTGGCGCCGCCGCCGACGTCGAGGAAGTTGGCGGGCGCTCCGCCTTCCAGTTGGATCAGGTCCATCGTCGCCATTGCCAGGCCGGCGCCGTTGACCATGCAGCCGATGTTGCCGGCGAGCGCGACGTAGTTCACGCTGGCCGCATTGGCCGCCGCTTCCTTGGCGTCGATCTGGCTGTCGTCGCGCAGTTCGGCCAGTGCGCGGCGGCGGTACAGCGCGTTGTCGTCGACGCTCATCTTGCAGTCGAGCGGCAGCACGCGGTTGTCGGCGGTCACCACCAGCGGATTGATTTCGAGCAGGGAGAGATCGTTGGCCACGAACACGCGGTAGAGCTGCGGCAGCAGGCGGCAGAAATCCTTGAACGCGTCGCCCGTGAGTTCGAGTGCGAAGGCGAGCGCACGGCACTGGAAGTCCTGCACACCCAGCAGTGGATCGCAGGTCTCGGTCAGGACTTTTTCCGGGGTGGCATGGGCGACGTCCTCGATGTCCATGCCGCCGGCGGCGGAGGCCACCACGGCGATGCGTTCGGTCTCGCGGTCGACCAGCAGCGACAGGTACAGTTCGCGCGCGATCGGCAGGGTTTCTTCCACCAGCACCTGGTTCACCGGCTGACCGTCGGACGCGTTCTGATTGGTGACCAAAGGCTTTCCCAGTAGCGTTGCGGCCACCGTGCGCACGTCGTCCAGGCTTTTCACCACCTTGACCCCACCCGCCTTGCCGCGCCCGCCAGCGTGGATCTGCGCCTTCACCACCCAGGCATCGCCGCCCAGCTCACTGGCGGCATTGACCGCTGCGTCGGCACTGGCCGCAGCGAAGCCGCGCGGCGTGTTAATGTTGTCCGAACGCAATATCTGTTTGGCCTGGAATTCGTGCAGGTTCATGTGTTTTTCGATGGAAGCTCGCCAAAACGTGCATTTTGAAGCAAACCCCCCCGATGCGGAAGCTGTCATCCGCGTCGTTCCTCACATGGCCGAACTGCCGGCCGACGCCTGGAACGCCCTGGCCGGCGACTCGCCCTTCGTGCAGCACGCTTTCCTGCATGCGCTGGAGATCACCGGCTGCGTCGGCGCCGACATCGGCTGGGAGCCGGTGCACCTGGCGCTATTCAGGAACGGCCGGCTGGATGCCGCGATGCCGCTCTATGTCAAGCATCACTCGTGGGGCGAATTCGTGTTCGATTGGTCGTGGGCCGATGCCTACCGCCGTCATGGTCTGAACTACTATCCCAAGCTGGTGTGCTGCGCACCCTTCTCGCCAGTACCCGGCCCGCGTCTGCTGGCACGGAATGACGCCGACCGTGCCATGCTGATCCAGGCCGCGCTGAAGCTCACCCGCGATCTGAACTGCTCGTCCTTCCACATCCTGTTCCCCTCCGAGCCCGATCATGCCGCGCTTGAGGCCACCTCCCTCCTGCACCGCAGCGGCTTCCAGTTCCATTGGAACTCATGCCCGCCAGGCTGCAACGCGGGCTACGCCAGCTTCGACGACTTCCTTGCCGCGATGACGCACGACAAGCGCAAGAAAATCCGTCAGGAAAGAAAGAAGCTCGCCTCGCTGGGCGTGCGCTTCCGCTGGGTCGAGGGCACGGAGAGCACCGACGCCGACTGGGACCATTTCTATCGCTGCTACGCCGACACCTACGCCCGTCACCGCAGCGAACCGCATCTCAACCGTGCCTTTTTTGCCGCCCTGCGCAGGACGATGCCGGACAAGCTGCTGCTGATCATCGCGGACAAGGACGGCGAGCCGATCGCCTGCTCGTTCTGTGTGAAAGACGGCACGCGGCTGTACGGCCGCCACTGGGGCACGCTGGAATACGTGCCCGGCCTGCATTTCGAAACCTGCTACCAGCAGGGCATCGAATACGCGATCGTGCACGGCCTGCAGGTGTTCGAAGGGGGGGCGCAGGGCGAGCACAAGCTGTCGCGCGGCCTGGTGCCCACCGCTACCCACTCCTGGCACTGGCTGGAAAACACCGAATTCCGCGAGGCGGTCGACCGTTTCCTGGAACGCGAAACCGACGCCATCACGCATTACATGGATGAACTCGAGGGGCCGTTCCGGCGCGATCCGCCAGGCCCGGCATAAAGACGGATACGCCACACGACAAAACGGCGGGGAAACCCGCCGTTTTCATTACACCAGCACCACGCTCAGGTAGGTCACGTACAGGGCGCCGTTGACGAACAAGTGCCACACGCGCAGCCCGCCGTTCAATGCCGCCCAGCGCAGCCAGAACGCAGCGACCAGGGTGACCAGCACGCCCAGCAGCACCTCCTTCTGCGGCGCCCACGGCGTAAGCGAGATGCCGATGGCGGGCAACAGCGTACCCTGGAACACCATCGCGCCGGTGATGTTGCCGAAGGCGAGCGTGTCCTTGTGCTTGCGGATCCACAGGATCGAGTTGACCTTCTCCGGCAGTTCGGTGGCGATCGGGATGATCATCAGCGACAGCAGCAGCGCGGAGATCCCGATGATGGGCGCGGCTTCTTCCACGCCATGGATGAAGCCCTTGGCGCCGACGACCAGCAGCCCCAGTCCCAGCGCCAGCTGTACCACGATGAACAGCAGGTTCTGCGGCAGGCCGAGGCGGCTCAGCAGCATCGGCGATCCGGCTTCGGTGGCGTGGCCTTCCTCGACCAGCTTGGCCGAGGCCCGCAGCGTCAGCATCACATAGAAGAAATAGATCATCACCATGACGAAGGCGAGCGCGCCGCGCACCCAGCCTTCGCTGTGCGGCACGAACATGGCGACGAAGGCCAGCACGAACGCCATCAGGAAGAAATCCAGATCGCGCTTGAGGCCGGTCCGCTCGGGCGTGAGCCGGCCCAGCAGGCCACGACGCTTCAGTACCGCCACGCTCATCAGGCACAACGACAGCGTCGACAGCATCAGCGGCGCGCCCAGAATGGCGCCGACTCCGATTTCCTCGTTGGTGGTAGCGTTGCCGGTGGTGGCGAAGATCGCCAGCAACGGCACCAGGGTTTCCGGCATGGCGGTGCCGACGGCGGCGAACAGCGAGCCGGTCACGCCTTCCGAGATATTCAGCTTCTCGCCCAGGTGTTCGAGCGCGTTGACAAAGATTTCCGCCGCCACCAGGATGAGCAGCAGATAACCGAGGAGTTCGAGGAACAGCATGAGCGCCAGTCAGGGGGAAAAGTGCGATTCTAGCAGTACCGCGGCCACGGCCCTGCCGGCTTTTTCGCGTCTGGCTGAGGGCGAGTTTCACCGCCGTCTGGCTGCCTCGTCTGGTTTGGGCGTGGTGCTGTTCAGCGCGCCGCACTGCGGTGCATGCCGCGCCTGGAAGACGTTGCTGCCGCAGGCGCTGGCCGACATGGCCGACGCATTCCATGAAGTCGATGTCAGCGAGGCCACCGGGATAGCCCGCTATTTCGACATCTTCCATCTGCCCACGGTGTACCTCTACCGCGACGGGCGGTTTCATGCCGAGCTGCAGTGCGAAGCGCGGCGGGAAGCCATCCGGCAGGCCGTACGCGCACTGCTGGCAGCCCCCGCGCAGAGCGAGCCCTGATCAAACCGCCAGCGCGCGTCCCAGGAATACCGCCGCAATCGTCACCAGCCCCAGGCTGAGATTGATGCCGATCAGCCTGCGGATCTGCCCCAGCGCGGCACCGCCGGCTTTCCAATCCTGCGCCGCGACTGCGCGCCTGAGCCGGCCGTAGGGCGCAAAGAACACGTGAGCGAAGATCGCCATCATCGCTACACCCAGCACCAGCATGGTCAGCATGTAATGCGGCGCCGCGGCGCCGCCGAGCTTCATCAGCATATGCAGGCCGGTTGCCAGAATCAGGGCTACGGCCACCCATACCCAGGGAAAGAACTTGCCGAACACGCCGGCCCACAGTGCCAGGCGCTGCGGCGGTTCGAGCACGCTGGCGGCCACCGGACGCAACGCCATGTAGGCGAAGAACATGCCGCCGACCCAGACGACGACGCTCAGGAGATGCAGGAACAGGGACAGGGTCACGGGATTTCCTTTCCAAACGGGGTGGGGTGATCGAGCACGAGTTTAACCGGGCCGAAGCTTCTGCGATGCTGCGGGCAGGCGCCATGCATCTTCAATGCATCCAGATGCGCGGCGGTGCCGTAGCCCATGTGCCGGGCAAATCCGTAGGCGGGATATTCGTCGTGCAGGCGGCACATGAACTGGTCGCGTACGGTCTTGGCAAGGATCGAGGCGGCGGCAATGGCAGCCACCTTGTCGTCGCCCTTGACCACCGCCTGCGAGCGCCACGCCCAGTTGGGGCAGCGGTTGCCGTCCACCCATACGTCGTCGGGCGTACGCCCCAGCCCGGCGACGGCACGCTGCATCGCCAGCAGGGTAGCCTGCAGGATGTTCAGCTGATCGATTTCGGCGACGCTGGCCTCGGCAACGCACCAGGCGGCGGCGCGCGCACGTATTTCATCGGCCAGACGTTCGCGCACGGCAGCGCCAAGTTTCTTGGAATCGCGCAGGCCATCGATCGGCTGGCCCGGATCGAGCATGACCGCCGCCGCCACCACCGGACCCGCCAGCGGGCCGCGCCCGGCCTCGTCGACGCCGCACAGCCCGAGCGGCCCCAGATGCAATACGACGGGCTGGCGCCGCATCACCCCTTCCTCGCCAGATAGGGCTGAACGGCTTCGGCAATCCGCGCGCTGGCGTCCTGCCGCAGGCTCAGGTGCATGGCGCGGAAAGTGTCGGCGGCGGCGCGCCGGCGCGGCGCATCGTCGAGCCAGGCCAGGGCATCCGCGGCGAGATTGTCCGCGGTGGCGGCTTCCTGTACCCGTTCCGGCACCACGAAATCGCGCGCCAGGATGTTCGGCAGACCGATCCACGGCTGCAGGGCCTTCTTGCGCATCAGATACGCGGTGAGCGCGGGCACGCGGTAAGTGATGACCATCGGCTTTTTGAACAGCGCCGCTTCGAGCGTGGCCGTGCCCGACGCCACCAGCGTCAGGTCACATGCGGCCAGCGCGGTGTGCGACTGGCCGTCCAGAAGATGCAGCGCCAAATCCAGCCCCTGCGCCGCCTGCCGGATCAGCCGTGCGGCCGCCTCGCTGGCGGCGGGCAGCACGAACTGCGCATCCGGATAGTGGCGGCGGATACGCACCGCCGCATCGAGCATCAGTCGCGCGTGACGCATCACTTCGGAGAGCCGGCTGCCGGGCAGCAGCGCGATGACCGGCCCCGGCGCCAGGCCCAGCGTCGCGCGTGCGGCTGCCGTGTCGGGTTCCAGTGGGATCACGTCGGCCAGCGGATGGCCGACGTAGCTGACCGGAATGCCGGCAGCGCGATAAATTTGCTCTTCGAACGGAAACACCACCAGCATGTGCGACACCGCCTGCCTGATGCGGTGGATGCGTTCGGGCCGCCATGCCCAGATCGACGGGCTGACGAAATGCACGGTAGGGATGCCGGCCTGCTTGAGTTTGGCCTCGAGCGTGAAATTGAAATCCGGCGCATCGATGCCGACGAAGACGCGCGGCCGCTGGTGCAGGAAATAGCGGGCGATGCGCGAACGGATCCACAGCAGTTCGGGCAGGTGCCGCAGCACCTCGACGTAGCCGTTGACCGCCAGCTTCTCGCTGGGGTAGATCGCCTCGACCCCAATCGCCTGCAAGCGTGGCCCGGCAATGCCGGCTGCGCGCAGGTCGGGGTAAGCCTGTTGCAGCGCAGCGATGAAATGCGCGCCCAAGAGGTCGCCGGAGGTTTCGCCGGCGACCACTCCCAGATCAATCACCGGATGATGCCGCGCTCGGCGCGTGCCAGAAAATCGAGCAGTTGCTGCACTTCGGCATGGCTCGCCGCTTCGGGCGCAAGTTTGGCCTGCGCTTCGGCCAGCGTGTTGCCTTCGCGATAGAGAATTTTGTAGGCGCGCTTCAATGCCGCCAGCGCGTCGGCGGAAAATCCGCGCCGTTTGAGCCCCTCGCTGTTGAGGCCATGCGGCGCGGCCGGCTGACCCGAAGCCATGACGAAAGGCGGGATGTCCTTGAACACCACGCTGGAAATGCCGGTCATCACGTGGGCACCGACCTTGCAGAACTGGTGCACGCCGGTGAAGCCGCCGAGGATCGCCCAGTCGCCGACTTCGGCGTGTCCCGCCAGCGAGGCATTGTTGGCGAAAATGGTGCGGTCGCCCACCACGCAGTCGTGCGCGATGTGGACATAGGCCATGATCCAGTTGTGGTTGCCGATGGTGGTGACGCTGCGATCCTGCACGGTACCCGTATTGAACGTGCAGAACTCGCGGATCACGTTGTGGTCGCCGATTTCCAGGCGCGTCGGTTCACCAGCGTATTTCTTGTCTTGCGGCGCCTCGCCGAGCGAGACGAAATGGAAGATCTGGTTGCATTCACCGATTCTGGTATGCCCGGTGATCACGGCATGCGCGCCGACCGTGGTGCCGGCGCCGATCTCGACGTGTTCGCCGATGATCGTGTAGGGGCCGATCGCGACGTCGCTGGCGAGCCGGGCGCCTGCTGCGACCAGCGCGGTGGGGTGGATCTTCATCATTTAAGGCTTGTCGCGCAGGGTGGCCATCAGTTCGGCTTCGGCCACCAAGGCACCGTCCACTTCGGCGCGTCCGGTGTATTTCCAGATGCCGCGCATCTCGCGCACGATCTCGGCCTTGAGCACCAGCTGGTCTCCCGGCTTGACCGGCCTCTTGAAGCGCGCGCCGTCAATACCGGCAAAATAGATGATGCCGATTTCTTCCGGCGCGTAGTTCTTGGTCTTGAACGAGAGGATCCCCGCCGCCTGCGCCATCGCTTCCAGGATCAGCACACCCGGCATCACCGGCGCCCCGGGAAAGTGGCCGTTGAAGAACGGCTCGTTGATGGTGACGTTCTTGATTGCGGTGATGGACTTGCCGAGTTCAAGCTCGGTCACCTTGTCGATCAGCAGGAAGGGGTAGCGGTGCGGCAGGTACTGCATCACCTGCTCGATATCCATGATCATGATTTGCCTTCGAGTTCATTGAGTCGTTTTTCAAGCTGTTTGACCCGGTTCACCAGCTTGTCGAGGTTGCGCATGTGGACGGCGTTCTTCTGCCAGACCTCGTGTTCGGAAAACGGCAACGCCGAGGTATAGGTGCCCGCCCGCGGCAGCGATTTGGTGATCAGCGTGTTGGTCGAGATGCGGGTACCGTCGGCAATCTCGATGTGGCCGAAAATCATCGCTGCCCCACCGATCGTGCAATGGCGCCCGATTCTGGTGCTGCCGGCGATCCCGGTGCACGCCGCAATCGCGGTATGCGCGCCGATCGTGACGTTGTGCGCGACCTGGATCAGGTTGTCGAGCTTGACGCCCTCCTCGATCACCGTGTCTTCCAGCGCACCGCGGTCGATGGTGGTGCAGGCGCCGATCTCGACATCGTCGCCGACCAGCACACGACCGATCTGCGGAATTTTCTCCCAGCGCCCTTCGTCGGGCGCAAAGCCGAAGCCATCGGCTCCAACGACGCAGCCCGAATGCAGAATGGCGCGGTCGCCCACTTCGCAACGGTGGTACAGGGTGACGTTGGCGTGCAGCAGGCAATCGGCGCCGATGCGCGCACGATCGCCCACCACGCAGTTGGGGCCGATCACCGAGCGGGCGCCGATGCGCGCACCGCTACCGATGACCGCGCCGGCGGCGATGCTGGCATCGGCGGCAACCTCTGCATCCGGCGCGACCGTCGCCGCAGGATGGATGCCCGCCGGCGGGCGCGGCGGCGGGTTCAGCAAGGCGGAGACGCGCGCGAAATACAGATAGGGATTGGCTGTGAGGATGCGCGGCAGACCGGTGGCATCGCGCGCATCCGCCGGCAGGATCACCGCCCCGGCGCGCGTATCGGCCAGCTGGGACAGGTATTTGCTCTGCGAAACGAAGCCGATTTCGTCTGCCGCGGCCCGGTCCAGCGGCGCGACCTGACGGATCGAAACGTCGCCGTCTCCCACCAGTTCCCCACCAAAATGCGCGACCAGTTCGGCCAGCGTAGATGTCATCGGGTGCTTGTTTTCCGCGGCCAGACTTACTTCCCGCCCAGGGCCTTCATCACCCGGTCGGTGATGTCGCTCTTGGGATCGACAAAGACGGCCTGCTCGACGATAAGGTCGAATTTCTCGGCGCGCGCGATGTCCTGGATCGCCTTGCGTGCGCGTTCCTGAATCTGTCCCAGTTCCTCGTTGCGGCGCAGGTTGAGATCCTCGCGGAATTCCCGGCCCTGGCGCTGCAGATCGCGATTGAGATTACCGAGGTCGCGCTCCTTGGCCTTGCGCTCGCTGTCCGACATGGTCACGCCGTCCTTGTCGAGTTGCGCCTGCAGGTCACGCGCCTGCTTGGCGAGCTTTTGCAATTCCTGGTCGCGCGCGGCGAATTCGCGCTCGAGTTTCTTCTGCGCGGTAACCGACAGCGGCGCCTCGCGCAGCAGCTTTTCGGTGTTGACGAAGCCGATCTTGGTATTGGCCAGGGCGGGGGCGGCCGCACACGCGGACGCCAGGATCAGGGAGACGGCAAGCTGCTTGATTTTCATCATGAATACTCCAGTAACGGTCTACCCTCAGAACGTATTGCCCAAGGTGAATTGAAACATTTCTTCCTTGTCGCCCGACTTGCTGACCAGCGGTTGCGCCAGACTGAATTTAAGCGGACCGAGCGGCGACACCCACAGTACAGCAATGCCCGCCGAATAACGCAGATCATCGAATGCGAAATCCTTGTATCTGCCCTGGTGATCGTTGGGGCCGAAGGTCGCGCCCGCATCGACGAAGGCCGACATGCGCAGCGACTGGTCATCCTTGAGTCCCGGCAGCGGGAAGAAGAGTTCCGCATTGCCGAGGATGCGCTTGTCGCCGCCGAGCGCATCCTCGTTCTGGTCCTGCGGTCCCAGAGTGCCATTTTTGAAGCCACGCACCGAGCTGTTGCCGCCCGCATAGAAGTTCTTGAAGAACGGCAGCGGCTTGCCCGACAGGCCACCGCCGATTCCCACCTCGCCGTTCAGCATCAGGGTGAAGCGCTTGCTCAGCGGCAGGAACTGCTGATGCTGGAACGATAGTTTGTAATACTGCAGGCTGCCAGCCGGGGTGCCGACTTCGGCCGCTACCCGCTGCAGCTGGCCCTTGGTCGGGAACAGGTAACTGTTGCGGGTGTCGCGCGCCCACGAGGTATCGAGACGCAGGGTATCGTTGTCTCTGCCGAACTCCTGCTCGAACAGCTGGTAGATGGTCGGGCTGCTCGGGTTGGTGGTGAGCGAGGTCTGCTCGTAGGTCAGGCCGAAGGAAATGAAGTCGCGTTCGTTGACCGGCAGACCGAAGCGCACACCGGCACCGTAGGTGGAAGTCTTGTAGTCGCCGACATTGTCGAGATCGGTTGCGTCGATGTCGCGCCGGTACAGGTCGTAGCCCAGGCTGATGCCGTCGATGGTGTAGTAGGGGTTGGTGAACGACAGCGAATACACCTTGTTGACGCTACCCGAGTTGATCTGCGCCGACAGCCGGTTGCCAGTGCCGAACACGTTGCTCTGCGACACCGAGCCCGACAGCACCAGTCCTTCGGACGACGAAAAGCCGGCACCCAACATCACGTTGCCGGTAGACTTTTCCGTCACGCCGACGTTGACGTCGACCTGGTCGGTGGTGCCCGCCACGCTCGGCGTTTCGATGTTGACTTCGTTGAAATAGCCAAGGCGATTCAAGCGATCGCGCGAACGGCTGATCTTTTCGGCGTCGTAATACGCGCCTTCCATCTGGCGGATCTCGCGGCGCACCACTTCGTCGCGGGTTTTGGTGTTGCCTGTCACGTTGACGCGGTTCACGTAGACACGGCGACCGGGATCGACGAACAGGGTGAAAGCGACCGTGCTCTTGTCCTTGTCGAGTTCGGGTACCGCGTTGACGTTGGCGAACGCATAGCCGTCGTTGCCGAGGCGGTCGGCGATTTTCTTGGTGGTCTCGGTGAGGCGGTCGCGTTCGAATACCTCACCCGGCTTCACCGTGACGAGTTTTTGCAATTCCGCTTCCGGCACCAGCATCTGCCCCGCCAGCTTGACGTCGGATACCTTGTATTGCGGCCCTTCCGTCACGTTGACGGTGATGTAGATGCCCTGCTTGTCGGGAGAGATCGACACCTGGGTGGAATCGACGTTGAATTCGAGATAGCCGCGGTTGAGGTAGAACGAGCGCAAGGCCTCGATATCGCCGCCCAGCCGCGATTTTGAATACTGGTCGTTCTTGGTGTACCAGGTCAACCAGCCCGGCGTGGTGGAAGTGAACTGATTCAGCAATTCCTTCTCCTTGAACGCCTTGTTGCCGACGATGTTGATCTGTCGAATTCTGGCACTATCGCCTTCCACCACGTCGAACTGCACGGCGACCCGGTTGCGCTCCAGCGGCGTCAGGGTGGACTTGATTTCCACCGCATACCTGCCGCGGTTGAAGTATTGCCGCTGCAGTTCCTGCTCGGCCTTGTCCAGCAGCGCGCGATCGAGCACGCGGCCTTCGGCCAGGCCGGTCTGCTTGAGGCCGTTTTTCAGATCGTCCTCGGAAAACTCCTTGATTCCGTTCAGGGTGATCTTGGCAATCGAAGGGCGCTCTTCAACCGTGACGATCACCACACCGTCGCGCGCTTCCAGCCGTACATCCTTGAAAAATCCGGTGGCATACAGCGCCTTGATCGCCGCCGCCGTCTTCTCGTCCGTCATCACCTCGCCGACCTTGACCGGCAGGTAGCTGAACACCGTACCCGCCTCGGTGCGCTGAATGCCTTCGACCCGGATGTCCTTGACGACGAAAGGCTCGTCGGCGAACACGGGTTGCACGGCAAATAGGGCTGCGAGGGCGAGCGCGAGACGATTCGGGGTCATGGTTGTTTCATCCGCCTAGCAGGCGTTGCAAATCATTGAACAGGGCAAACGACATCAGCAGCAGCAGCAGCGCCATACCGATCCGGCCGCCTATCTCCATGGCGCGTTCGGACACGGGACGGCCGGTAAAAACTTCGACAACATAATACATGAGGTGCCCCCCATCCAGTAACGGCACAGGCAGCAGATTGAGCACCCCCAGACTCACGCTCACCAGCGCCAGAAAACCGACAAAACTGATCCAGCCGAGCGCGGCGCTCTGGCCTGCGTAATCGGCGATGGTCAACGGGCCGGAAAGGTTTTTCCACGACACCTGGCCCAGCACCATGCGTCCCATCATCTCCAGCGTGAACACGCTCATGTCCCAGGTCTTGACAGCGCCCCGCCCCAGCGCTTCGAGCGGTCCATAGCGTACCTCGGTCATCAGCGCGGCCAGCATCGCCTCGTCGACCTGCGGACCTGCGCCGATCTTGCCGATGCGCCGGCCGCCTTCGTCCACCGCGTCGGGATCAAGTTTCAGCGCCTTGCGCTGGCCCTGGCGCTCGTATTCGATATGCAAGGGCGTGGCCGGATGCTGGCGTATCAGCTGCACCCAGCCCTGCCAGTTCGCCACTGCCCTGCCATCGGCGGCGATCAGCCGGTCGCCCGGCTGGAGACCGGCGCGCGCGGCGGCGCCATCGGGCAGCACCTTGCCGATGACCGCGGGGATCTCGGGTTCATAGCGCACGATGCCGAGCGGCCGCAAGGTATCCTGTTCCAGGTTCTCGGTCTGCAGCGGCGGGGCATCGAGCTGCACGCTACGGCCGTCGGCCAGTTCCAGCGCAAGCGCTCCGCCCGCCACCCCCGCGCGCAGCAGATTCAGCCGCAAATCCTGGAACGACGGCGTGTCGGTGCCGTTGACACGGCGGATCTCGTCGCCCGCCACCAAGCCGGCCTGCGCTGCCGGCGTGCCTGCGGGCGGCTCGCCGATCAGCGGCTTCAGCACAGGCAGGCCATGCAGGAACAGCGCCCAGTAGAGCACGGTGGCGAGCAGAAAATTGGCGGCCGGCCCGGCCGCCACGATGCCGATGCGGCGCCACACGGTGGCGCGGTTGAAGCTGCGGTGCGCCACTGCGGCAGGTACGGCACCCTCGCGCTCGTCGAGCATCTTGACGTAGCCACCGAGCGGCAGGGCGGCCAGCGTCCACTCGGTCTGGTCGCGGCCGAAGCGGCGGCTGAGCAGGGGTTTGCCGAAGCCGACCGAAAAACGCAGAACTTTGACTCCCGCCAGCCGTGCCGCGAGGTAGTGGCCAAATTCGTGCACCACCACCAGGATGCCGATGGCGACCAGAAACCAGAGAATGGTGTGCAGCAGGCTCATGCGCGCAGCTGTCCGAGGTACGCGTCGGCCACACGGCGCGCCTGCCGGTCGGCCTCGAGCAGGTCGTCCAGCGTATGCGCCGCCCCGTTCGCCAGCTTGCCCAGCGTATGCGCAATGCTGGCGGCGATGGCGTTGAACGAGGCGGCGCCTTCGAGGAAACGCGCAACCGCGACTTCATTGGCGGCGTTCAGCACCGCCGCCGCGTTGCCACCAGCGACAAGCGCGTCGAACGCCAGTTGCAGGCAGGGGAAGCGCGCGGTATCGGGCGCCTCGAAGCTGAGCTGCCTGCCCATCAGTTGCAGTGCCGACACCCCCGCATCGATGCGCTCGGGAAAACCCAGCGCGTAGGCGATCGGCGTGCGCATGTCCGGCGTACCCATCTGCGCAATCACCGAGCCGTCGGCGTACTCGACCATCGAATGCACGATGCTCTGCGGATGCACCACCACCTTGATCTGCTCGGGGCGCGCGTTGAACAGCCAGCGCGCCTCGATCACCTCAAGCCCCTTGTTCATCAGGCTTGCCGAATCGACTGAGATCTTTTTCCCCATCACCCAGTTGGGGTGCGCCACCGCCTGCGCCGGGGTGGCGGCGGCAATGGCTTCGGCCGACAAGGTGCGGAAGGGGCCGCCGGACGCGGTGAGCCACAGCGCCTTCACTCCGGCCTGCTGGAAATCGCCATCGAAGTCGCGCGGCAGCGCCTGGAAAATGGCGTTGTGCTCGGAGTCGATCGGCAGCAGTTCGGCGCCGCTGGCGGCGATCGCGTCCATGAACAGCTGGCCGGAGACCACCAGGGTCTCCTTGTTGGCCAGCAGAATCCGCTTGCCCGCCCGGGCCGCCGCCAGAGTGGCCGGCAGACCGGCTGCGCCGACGATCGCCGCCATCAGGGTATCGATCTCGGGCGCGGTCGCCACTTCGGTCAATGCCGCGGCGCCCTCGAGTACTTCGACCGCCAGGCATTCCTCGGCAATCCGCGCGCGCAGCTCCGCCGCCGCCGCCGGCTCGCTCATCACCGCAAAGCGCGGACGATGGGTGCGACACTGCTCGACCATGCGTTCGACTTGCGTTGCGCCGGTCAGGGCAAAAATCTCGAATCGCCCGGGGTGACGCGCCACCACATCGAGCGTATTGACGCCGATGGTGCCGGTGGCGCCCAGAATGGTGAGGACGCGCGGCTTCATGCGGTGCGCTCCAGCCAGATCAGGATGCCCGATGCGAGCGGCAGCGTGGAGGTCAGCGCATCGACACGGTCGAGCATCCCGCCATGGCCGGGCAGCAGATCGCCGCTGTCCTTCATCCCGGAGACACGCTTGATCCAGGATTCGAACAGGTCGCCCAGCACCGACAGGTATAGCAGTCCCGCCACCGCGGCGAACAACGGCAGCAGCGGCAGGCCGATGGTGCCGCTCAGTACGCCGGCATACAGCGCCAGCGCGACGAGCGCTCCCGCCACCCCTTCCCAGGTTTTGCCGGGGCTGATGGCGGGGGCGAGTTTATGCCGGCCGAAGCGGCGCCCGGCAAAATAGGCCGCGCTGTCGGCAATCCAGACGATCGCCATCACCGCCAGGAGCACGCCGGGGCCGCGTGTATGCAGATACAGCAGCGCAGCCCAGGTGGGCAACAGCAACACGACGCCGACGGCGGCACGCAGAAACGCCTGTTCGGCATGCCAGCGCCCCAGCAGCCACAATGGGGCGACCCCCAGCCAGAATGCAGCCGCCAGCAGGATGAGGGCATTCTGGAAAATCGGCCATTGCGTACCCAGAACGTAGGGCAGAGCCAGTGCGCACACGGTCAGCAGCGCGGCATAGAGGCGCGCCGGCAAAGCGGGGAAATGGCTCAGGCGCGCCCATTCGTGCGCCGCCACACCGACCACGCCGGCGATCAGGATCGTCCACAACCATGTGGGTGCCCACAGCACTGCCGGCACGAATACCGCCAGCAGGATCGCAGCGGTCAGCACCCGGCTGAGGAGCGGTGTCATCGATGCGGTGCCCGGAAATGATTCATGATGCCGCGCTCACCTGTTCACTGGTGCGACCAAAGCGGCGTTCGCGGGTGCGATAGGAAGCGATTGCCGCATCCAGCGCCACGGCGTCGAAGTCCGGCCACAGCACGTTGGTGAAATGGAGTTCGGTGTAGGCCAGTTGCCACAGCAGGAAATTGCTGATGCGCTGTTCGCCGCCGGTGCGGATGAACAGGTCGGGTTCCGGCAGATCGGCCATGCTGAGTTGTTGCGCCAGCGCGGCTTCGCTCACCGCTTCCGGCGCCACGCTGGAAGCCATCAGCTTCTTGACCGTCTGCACGATGTCCCAGCGTCCGCCGTAATTGGCCGCCACGGTGAAAGTGAGGCGGGCATTGTTGCGCGTCAGCGCTTCGGCATCGCTGACCAGGCTCTGGATGCGCTCGGAAAAGCCCGACAAGTCGCCAATGACGCGAAAGCGGATGTCGTTTTCATGCAGCCGCGCGACTTCATTTTCCAGCGCACGCATGAACAGTTCCATCAGCAGACTGACTTCTTCCTGTGGGCGCCGCCAGTTTTCGGAACTGAAGGCAAACACCGTGAGGTGCGACACGCCGCGTTCGGCGCAGGCGCGGATCACCCCGCGCAACGCCTCGACGCCCTTGCGATGGCCGGCCACGCGCGGCATCAGCCGGCGCTTCGCCCAGCGGCCATTGCCGTCCATGATGATGGCGATGTGCCGCGGCACATCGGCGCTTGCCGGAATCGCTTGCTTGCTGCGGGTAGCCACGCCGGATATGCTCAGACCGCGAGCAGGTCTTTCTCTTTGTCGGCCAGCATCTTGTCGATTTCGCCGATGAACTTGTCGGTCAGCTTCTGCACCTCGTCCTGGGTGCGGCGCTCCTCGTCTTCGGTCGCGGTCTTGGCCTTGACCATGTCCTTCAGCGTGCCGTTGGCGTCGCGGCGAATGTTGCGTACGGCGACGCGTGCGCCTTCGGCTTCGTTGCGCACCACCTTGATCAGGTCGCGACGGCGTTCTTCGGTCAGCGAGGGCATCGGCACGCGGATGATATCGCCGTGTGTCGCCGGATTCAGGCCCAGATCGCCGTCGCGAATCGCTTTCTCGATCTTGCCGACCATGTTCTTTTCGTACGGCTGGACGCCGAGGGTACGGCTGTCGACCAGCGACACGCTGGCCACCTGCGGAACCGGCGTCGGGTTGCCGTAGTAGTCGACCATGACGTGGTCGAGGATACCAGTATGGGCGCGCCCCGTGCGCACCTTGGCCAGGTCGTTTTTCAACGCTTCCAGGGTCTTGCCCATTTTCTGTTCGGCGGATTGCTTGATCTCGACAATGCTGGTTTCAGCCATTTCAACTCCTTACAAAGTCACCCGCGTGCCTTCATTCTCACCCATCACCACGCGCTTCAGCGCGCCGGGCTTGAAGACATTGAACACGACCAGGGACAGTTTCTGTTCGCGGCACAAGGCAAAGGCAGCGGTATCGAGCACGCCCAGGTTATTGGCGATCGCCTCGTCGAAGGAGAGCGTCTCGTAGCGGCGGGCGCTCGCGTCCTTCTTCGGATCGGCGGTGTAGACGCCATCGACCTTGGTCGCCTTCAACAACAAATCGGCGCCAATTTCAGCCGCACGCAGCGCCGCCGCCGTATCCGTGGTGAAGAACGGGTTGCCGGTGCCGCCGCCAAAGATCACCACTCGCGCCGCTTCCAGATGGCGCACTGCCGCGTCACGCTCGAAACCCTCGCCAACATGGGCAATGCTGACCGCGGTCTGCACCCGCGCCTCGATCCCTGCCTGCTGCAAGGCATCCTTCAGCGCCAGCGCGTTCATCACCGTGGCCAGCATGCCCATCGAATCCGCGCTGGCACGGTTCATCCCGGACAGCGCGCCGGTGGCGCCACGGAACAGATTGCCACCGCCAACCACGATGCCGACCTGCACGCCTGCCGCCACCACTTCGCGGATCTGACCGACAAAACCGGCCATGGTATCGGCGTGATAGCCGAAGCTGTCCGGCCCCATCAGGGCCTCGCCGGACAGCTTCAGCAGGATGCGACGGACCGGCGCCATGCCCGATCAGACCTGGGAAGCCGCCGCTACTTCGGCAGCGAAGTCGTTCACTTTCTTCTCGATGCCCTCGCCTACCACGTACATCACGAAGCCGTGGCACTGCGAGTTCTTCGCTTTGAGCACCTGATCGACAGTCTGCTTGTCGTCCTTGACGAAGGGCTGCGACAGCAGGGTGACTTCCTTGAGGAATTTCTGCACCGTGCCTTCGGCGATCTTCTCCAGCATGGCTTCCGGTTTGCCGGCCTCCTTGGCCTTCTCGATCGCGACGCGGCGTTCCGTATCAATCAGCTCCTGCGATACGCCCGACGCATCCAGCGACTTCGGCTTGGACGCCGCGATGTGCATGGCAACGTCGCGCGCCAGCGCTTCGTCGCCGGTTACGTCGACCAGCACACCGATCTTGCCGCCGTGGATGTAGCTGGCGAATTTGCCCTGACCGTCCAGGCGCACGAAACGGCGTACCGCCATGTTCTCGCCGATCTTGCCGACCAGTTCGGTGCGGAAAGCCTCCACCGTGGCGCCCTTGTAAGGCAACGCGGACAGCGCGGCAACGTCGGCCGGATTCTGGCTCAGCACCATCTCGGCCAGCGCGTTCGACAGCGCCAGGAAATCGTCGTTCTTCGCCACGAAGTCGGTCTCGCAGTTGACTTCGACCATGGCGGCCGACTTGCCATCGGCACCGATGGCGATCGTCACTACGCCTTCGGCTGCGACACGGCTGGCGCTCTTGGCCGCCTTGTTGCCGAAGCGCACGCGCAGGATCTCTTCCGCCTTCTGCATGTCGCCGCCGGCTTCCGCCAGCGCTTTTTTACAGTCCATCATCGGCGCATCGGTTTTTTCGCGCAGCTCCTTGACCATGCTTGCAGTGATTTCAGCCATTTCGAACTCCCCAGGATTCAATTAAATACAGCCAGTTTCAAACGATTCAATACAGAAAGAGGGGCAGACGCCCCTCCTCTAAACACGACCGCCGGAAAGCCCTCCCGGCGATGTTGCAGTGCGCCGCGCCTTATTCGGCAGCGGGCGCGCCCTCTTCCTCGATCTCGACGAACTCTTCGCCACCGACAAGCTCGCTGATGACCTGGGCGCGGCCTTCCAGCGCCGCATCGGCCATGCCGCGCGCATACAGGCGAATCGCACGGGCCGAGTCATCGTTGCCGGGAACGACATAGTCCACGCCTTCCGGGCTGTTGTTGGTGTCGACCACGCCGATCACCGGGATACCCAGCTTCCTGGCCTCGACCACGGCGCCCTTCTGGTAGCCGACGTCGATGATGAACAGCGCGTCGGGCAGGCCGCCCATTTCGCGGATGCCGCCCAGGCTGCGGTTCAGCTTGTCGACCTCACGCTGCACGGTGAGGATTTCCTTCTTCGACAGGCGACCGGGCTCGGCGATTTGGGCCTCCAGGTCGTTCAGGCGCTTGATCGACTGCTTGACCGTCTTGAAGTTGGTCAGCATGCCGCCCAGCCAGCGGTTGTCGACATAAGGCATGCCGGCGCGCTGCGCCTCTTCGCGGACGATGTCGCGCGCGGCGCGCTTGGTACCTACGAACAGCACGTTGCCTTTGTTGGACGCCAGCTTACGCACGAATTTCTGCGCCTCCTGGAACATCGGCAGCGATTTTTCCAGGTTGACGATATGAATCTTGTTGCGATGACCGAAAATGAACGGGGCCATCTTGGGGTTCCAGAAGCGGGTCTGGTGACCGAAGTGGACACCGGCTTCCAGCATTTGACGCATGGTGACAGACATTTGAATCTCCTAAAGGGTTGAGCCTCCACCCGCCAGCAGCCGCGCATCGCTTGTCCGGATGCGCCGCCACCCTTTTTCAATGACAGGTGTGCGAATTTGTCCGAACCATTTCGGACAGCCCGCAATTCTAATTCGTCGAGGCCTTCATTTCAAGGAGGAAGCCTGCCGGCGCATGACCCCGCCGATTGGCGGGCCATGCGGATGGCCTGTGCCCGGGCAGCCGGCACGTCGGGGTTTCTCTGGCGTACAGCCGGCACGCTGGCTAGAATGTGGCTTTAAAACTCCCGTCTGTCCGTTACATGACTGTCACCATCAAAACCGGCGCCGAGATCGAAGGCATGCGCATTGCCTGCCGTCTCGCCTCGGAAGTGCTCGATTACATCACGCCTTTTATCAAACCCGGCGTCACCACCGGCGAACTCGACCGGCTGTGCCACGACTACATGGTGGACGTGCAGAGCACGATCCCCGCGCCCTTGAACTATGCGCCGTCCGGCCACACCCCCTACCCCAAGTCGATCTGTACCTCGATCAACAACCAGGTATGCCACGGCGTGCCGAGCGACAAGGCACTGAAAAACGGCGATATCGTGAACCTCGACATCACCGTGATCAAGGACGGCTGGCACGGCGACACCAGCCGCATGTTTGCGGTGGGCGAAGCGTCGATCCAGGCCAAGCGGCTGATCCAGGTGACCTACGAGGCGATGTGGGTCGGCATCGTCCAGGTGAAACCCGGCGCGCGGCTCGGCGACATCGGCCATGCGATCCAGCGTTTTGCCGAAAACCACGGCTACAGCGTAGTGCGCGAATTCTGCGGCCACGGCATCGGCCTCGATTTCCATGAGGAGCCGCAGGTGCTGCATTACGGCAAGCCCGGCACCGGTCTCGTGCTGGAGCCCGGCATGACTTTCACCATTGAACCGATGATCAACGCCGGCCGCCGCGACATTCGCCAGATGCCGGACGGCTGGACCATCGTCACCAAGGACCGCAGTCTGTCGGCGCAATGGGAACACACGGTGCTGGTCACCGACAGCGGTTACGAAGTGCTGACCGTCTCGGCCGGCACCCCGGCGATTCCCGATCGCGTCTGCCACGCCGCGTGAGCGCCCCGCCGTTCGCCGATCTGCGCGAGCGGCTCAAATCCGGCCGCGCGGCACTGGCGGCGGCCTATCTTGAAAAAGCGGTCGTTTCTTCCTACCTGGCGCGCCACACCGCTCTGGTGGACGGCGTGCTGGCGGAAATCGGCGTCCGGCTCGCGCTGCCCGCCAGCTTCTGCCTTGCTGCTGTCGGCGGCTACGGGCGCGGCGAACTGTTCCCCGGTTCGGACGTGGACGTGCTGCTGTTGCTGCCGCACGAACCCGCAACCGGGCAGCAGGCCACGCTGGAAAGCTGGGTGCAGGCGTGCTGGGACGTCGGACTGGAAATCGGCCACAGCGTACGCACCGTCGAGGCCTGCATCGGCGAGGCCGACGCCGACATCACGGTCGAGACCAATCTGCTTGAAGCACGCTTCCTGTGGGGCGACCGCCCGCTGTTCGGGGAACTCGAACGCCGCTTCCAGGCACGCTTCAGCCCCCAGCACTTCTTCGACGGCAAGCTCGCCGAGCAGCAGGCGCGCCACGCCCGCTTCGACGACAGTGCCTACAAACTCGAACCCAACCTCAAGGACAGCCCGGGCGGCCTGCGCGATTTGCACATGATTCACTGGCTGGCGCAGGCCTGCGGCATCGCCGGCGGCTGGAACGGCATCGCACGCGCCGGGCTGCTGACCCAAGCGGAGGCGCAGCGCATCGCGCGGGTGGAACGCGCCCTGTCGGCGCTGCGCATCCATCTGCACCTGCTGGCAAGGCGGCGCGACGACCGCCTCGCCTTCGATTACCAGACCGAACTCGCTGCTCGCCTGGGACTCGCTGCCACTGTGCACAAGCGCGCAGGCGAACGCCTGATGCAGGGCTATTACCGCTCCGCCAAGCTGATCCAGCGCACCAACGACATTCTCATCCAGTCATTGCGGGTGCGGCTGTTTCCGGTGACGGCGCCGCCCAGCCCGATCGACGCCGACTTCCAGCTGCGCGCCAACCTGCTCGAAGCGCGCGCCGCCGACTTGTTCGAACGCAAGCCCGATGCCCTGCTGCGCGCCTTCATCCTGTATGCCCAGCATCCGGCACTGGCCGGGTTCGAGCCGGCCACGCTGCGCGCGCTGTGGCGTGGCAGCATCCGCATCGATGCCGCCTTCCGCGCCAATCCGGCACACCACGCACTGTTCATGGCGCTGCTGCGCCAGCCGCTGGGCATCACCCGGGCGCTGCGCGCCATGCATCGCTATGGCCTGCTGGGACGCTACATCCCGGCATTCGGCCGCATCGTCGGGCAGATGCAGCACGACCTGTTTCACGTCTACACCGTCGATGAACACATCCTCACCGTGCTGCGCAACGTGCGGCGCTTCACCGTGCCGGCACTGGCGCACGAGCTTCCGCTCGCCAGCCGCCTGATCGCCGGTTTCGACAAACCCGAACTGCTCTACCTGGCCGCCCTGTTTCACGATATTGCCAAAGGCCGCGGCGGCGACCACTCCGAACTGGGAGCGGCCGATGCACGGAGATTTTGCCGCCGGCACGGCCTCGACAAGGCCGATACCGAACTGGTCGCCTGGCTGGTGGAAATGCACCTGGCGATGTCGCGCACCTCGCAAAAGGAAGACACCAGCGACCCCGGGGTGATTGCCGCGTTTGCCGCCAGGATAGGCAACCTGCGTCGGCTCACGGCCCTCTATCTGCTGACCGTGGCCGATATCCGCGGCACCAGCCCCACGGTATGGAATGCCTGGAAAGGCAAGCTGCTGGAAGACCTCTACCATGCCACGCGGGCGCAGCTGCTTGGCGGCGACGAAGCCGTCGCCGACATCGCCGCCAAGCAGAACGAAGCGCGCGTCAACCTCGCCCTGTATGGCCTGCCTACCGGCGCCGCCGACGCACTGTGGCAGCACCTCGACACGCGTTATTTTGCCCGTTTCGACGCCCGCGACATGGCCTGGCAGGCACGCATGCTGTGGCGCCGCACCGACAGCGCCGACGCCATCGTGAGGGCACGCCTGTCGCCGGTCGGTGAAGGCATCCAGGTGCTGGTCTACACCCCCGACCGGCCCGACCTGTTTGCCCGCATCTGCGGCTTTTTTGCGCGTATCCAGTACACCATTCTCGAAGCCAAGATCCACACCACCCGGCATGGCTATGCGCTCGACAGCTTTCAGGTGATGGACCTGGCCAACCGCGGCATTCATTACCGCGATTTTCTGAGCTTTGTGGAACACGAGCTGGCGCGCGACCTCGACCCGGCGCAGCCGATGCAGCCGGCACCGCGCGGCCGCCTGTCACGCCATCAGCGGCACCATCCCTACCCCACCACGGTACAGCTGGAAGCCGATGCGCAGGGGCACGGCTACATGCTGTCGATCATCTGTGCGGATCGCGGGGGCTTGCTGTTTGCGGTAGCCGAGGTGCTGATGCGGCATGGGGTAAACGTCTATGCCGCCAAAATCGACACGCTGGGCGAGCGTGTCGAGGACACCTTTCTGATCCGCGGAGGCGCTTTGCATACCCCGGCCGGAAGACAGGCGCTGGAAACCGACGTGCACGAAGTGCTGAAGTGACTCAGCGCGCCGGCTGCGCGTATTCGTCCACGTAGCGCCCGCGCGCGGGGGCCTTGCGTGCTGGCGGCGACTTCTTGCGCACGCTGCCGTCCGGTTTCTTGAGCTTTTCGTCCAGTTCGGTCTTGCTGCGGTTGCGGACACGGCCGGGACGCACCGAGGGGGTGGTGCCCGCCGCGTCGACTGCAGCATCGGCCAGACCGCTATCCGGGCCCGGCACTGCATACTGCGAAGCCTTCATGCCGCCTCCCGCCATTCCTTGAGGCTGCCTGCCAGCGTATGGGTCAGCGCGATCAGGCTGCCCAGCGTGTCGGCGCTGGGCGCAAGCTCGCATGCGCTGATCTTGCTGTCGGCATACACTGACAGAATCAGCAGGTTCTGCTGCACTTCCAGCGGGAAAACCAGGGCGCCTTCGGCCAGCGCGATTTGAATGCCATGCCACACCGCGCGGCTGGTCGCCAGTACCGCGGTCAGGTGGGCTTCGCGGCCAGGGGCGTTCCATTGCCGCTGCACCGCCATCAACTGGGCCGCAATGGCGTCGAGCTGGGCCGCCTCCCCCATCATCACGTCGGCATGATGGATGCGGTACCGAGCCTGCCGGATCTGTTGTTCGGAGTTCATTGTCGTCCTTGCAGCTTGTGCCGGGGCACCTCGCCCACGGTTACGCTTCAAGTTAGCGGCGTGAACAGGGGCAACTTTAGGCAAGCTAAATGCATGCCCAAAAGCGTCGAGAACCCGTCAATCGTCCTGCAGGTTCTGCCCCGGGAACAGGGTGTCGGTGAAGCCGAAATGACGCAGGTCGCGAATGCGCATCGGATACAGGATGCCGCGCAGATGATCGACTTCGTGCTGCACCACGCGTGCGTGGAAACCGCTCACACTGCGATCGATCGGCTGCCCCGTCGCGTCGAAGCCCTGGTAGCGCAAACCGACATGGCGCGGCACCAATCCGCGCATCCCGGGAACCGACAGGCACCCCTCCCAGGCTTCCTCCATTGCATCGGACAACGGGGTCAGCACGGGGTTGATGAGGACGGTGAACGGCACGCTTTCGGCGTCCGGATAACGCGGGTTGGCATTGACCTCGAAGACCGCCACCTGCAGGCCGATACCGATTTGCGGCGCCGCCAGGCCGGCGCCGTTCAATGCGCGCATGGTGTCGTGCATGTCGACGATCAGCTGCGCCAGTTCGGGTGAGGCAAACTCCTCCACCGGGCGTGCCGCTTCCAGTAGGCGCGGATCGCCCATTTTCAGGACGTCGCGGATGGCCATGGCTGCTCCAGTCGGGTGAGATCGCCAGCTTCCAGCCAGCGCCATGCGCCGGCGGGCAAGCTTGCGGGCAGGACTTGGCCGCCGATGGCTTCGCGATGCAGCGACTCGACCCGGTTGCCGGCCGCAGCGATCATGCGCTTGACCTGATGGTATTTGCCCTCGCCCAGGGTCAGGCGCAAGCTGCGTCCACCGAGCGCCTCGCACGCCAGCGCGGCAATTGGCGCCGGCTCGTCGTTGAGCTGGACGCCGCGGCGCAAAGCCTCCAGCATGGCGTCGTCGAGCTGCTCGGCGCAGTCTGCGCGATACACCTTGGCGATGCCCTTCTTCGGCGAGGTCATGCGGTGGATGAACTGGCCGTCGTCGGAAAACAGCAACAGCCCGGTGGTGTCCTGATCGAGACGTCCCACGCACTGCACCCCGCGCTGCACCAGTGGTGGCGGCAACAGGGCAAACACGCTGGGATGGTGGCGGGGATGATGCGAGCATTCATACCCGGCCGGCTTATGCATTAGCACATAGGCTTTCTCGCGGTAAAGCCAGCTGACGCCGTCGAGCGTCAGTTCCAGCTGCGCCGGGTCGACCTCGGTCTCGGGGTCGTCGCAGACCACGCCGTTGACCGCCACCTCGCCCATGCGCACTTGCGCCATGCAGGCTTTGCGGCTGCCGAATCCCTGCGACTGCAGGGCGCGGTAGAGTTTCATACGGCCCGCTTCATCGCGCGTTCAGAACGTGCACAACCCGGCAGCGTCGTTGAGCACCAGCTGCTCGAGCAGATGGCGCACCTGCAGCATCACCTCGCCCAGCACGGACTGGATCTCTTCCATCTGGATGCCGTCGGTCGACAGGCCACGGCCGGCCGCGTAGTTCACCACCACGCCCACCGCCGCGTAGCAGAGCGCCAGCTCGCGCCCCAGATAGGCTTCCGGCATGCCGGTCATTCCCACCATATCGGCACCGTCGCGCTCCATGCGGTTGATTTCGGCTGCGGTTTCCAGGCGTGGTCCCTGCACCGCGCCATACACGCCGCCATCGCGCAGACTGATGCCTGCGCTGATCGCAGCCTGAAGCAGCGCCTTGCGCATCCGGTCGCAATAGGGGAACGTGAAATCGAGATGGGTGACCGGTTTGTCGCTTTCGACAATACAGGTGGCCGCCCGGCCATGGGTGTAGTCGATGATCTGGTCCGGGATGACCAGCATGCCGGGAATCAGCCCGGGATGAATGCCACCGACCGTGGCCACCGACACCACGCGGTCGACGCCATGGTCTTTCAGCGCCCACAGGTTGGCACGATAGTTCACCTCGTGCGGCGGAATGGTGTGGCCATAGCCATGGCGTGCCAGAAAGATCACTTCCTGGTCGCAGATGTGGCCAAAGGTGAGCGCACCAGACGGCTCGCCAAAGGGCGTGCGCGCCACCTTGCGATGGGTGATTTCCAGATTGGCGAGCTGGGTCAGCCCCGTGCCGCCGATAATGCCTAACATATTATTTGTCCTTCAAAGCATAGATAGCGGGCAGATTGCGCCACAGCCCGTAAGCGTCCATGCCGCAGCCGAACACATAGCGGTCGGGCACATCCAGCCCCACGAAATCGGCCCGGACCGGTTTGTCCAGCCCGTTGTCCTTGTTGGTCAGCACCGCCGACCATACCCGCGCCGCGCCCATGTGCATGAGCTTGTCGCGGATCGCGGCCAGGGTCTCGCCCTCGTCCAGGATGTCGTCCAGCACCAGCACGTTGCGGCCCACCACGTTCTGCCCCGGCAGGACCCGCCATTCCACCTCGCCGCCGCTGGTTTTACCGCGATAGCGCGTCACGTGCAGGTAATCGAACTCCAGCGGAAAACCCAGCCGCGGCAGCAACTGGCCGGCAAACACCACCGCGCCGCCCATCACCGCCAGCACCAGCGGAAAGTCCTCCGCCAGCACGCGGACAATCTCCTGACCCAGGCGGTCGAGCACGGCCTGGACGCTGTCCGCAGACGCAATGCACTCGGCATTGTCCAGCAACTGTCGCGCTTCAAACGGCGTCATGGCGAGGGGAAGGATTCGGCAAAAGCCGGCAGTCTAAGCCCTCGACGCCGATGTTTCCAGACTTTGTGCGGGTCGAGTAAGCTTGCGCCATGCCGCTCTCCGCCCCCCATCCCCGCGTCCTCGATGCAGCTGGCTGGCTGTCCGCTTCGCGCCGGCTGGCCTCGCCCAATTGCGACGCGCGCCCGGAAGGGACGGCGATCGAACTCATCATCATCCACAATATTTCGCTGCCGCCGGGCGTGTTCGACGGCGATGCGGTGATCGACCTCTTCACCAACCGGCTCGACTGGGATGCGCATCCGTATTACCAGGGCATCCGTGGGCTCAGGGTATCGGCGCATTTTTTCATTCGCCGCGACGGTACCCTGATCCAGTTCGTGCCGTGCACGCTGCGCGCCTGGCACGCAGGAGTGTCGACCTGGCAAGGGCGCGAACGCTGCAACGATTTTTCCATCGGGATCGAACTCGAAGGCACGGACGAGCAGCCTTTCACCGAGGCCCAGTACACCGCCCTGGCTCCGCTGGTGCGCTTGCTGAAACAGGCCTATCCCATCCAGGCCGTGGTGGGGCACAGCGACATCGCTGCGGGCCGCAAGACCGATCCGGGCCCCCATTTCGACTGGCAACGCCTGCATGCGCAAACCGCTTGAATCGCTCCGCCTTGCCGGCGCCGTGCTGGCCGCGCTGCTGGCGCTTGCCGGCTGCGCGCCCACGCTCAGGATGAGCGCCGAGCGCCCGCCTTCGCAGGCCGTCTCAAACCAGGCCGACAGCCCATTGAAAGCATATCTGTCGGCACAGATCCCGGCCGGCGAATCGGGCTTTCATCTGCTGCAGGAAGGCCGTGCGGCGCTGGCCGCCAGGCTGGCGCTGGCGCAGCGCGCGACCCGCACGCTCGACGTCCAGTATTACCTTTTCCACAACGACGCCACCGGCAAGCTGGTCGCCGCGGCCTTGCTGGCCGCCGCCGAGCGCGGCGTGCGCGTGCGCGTGCTGGTCGACGACATCGACACCGCCGACAAGGAACTCCGGCTCGCCACGCTGAACGCCCATCCCAACATCCAGGTGCGGCTGTTCAACCCCTTCCACACCCGCAGCACCAATCTTTTCGTCAAGGGCTGGCAGGCGTTGCGCGAAAGCGTCCGCCTCAACCGCCGCATGCACAACAAGGTCTTCATCGCCGACAACCAGCTCGGCATCACCGGCGGGCGCAATATCGGCGACGAGTATTTCGATGCCCACCATGACCTGGCCTTCGTCGATCTCGACGTCATTGCGGCGGGCGCCATCGTCGACAGCCTGTCGCGATCGTTCGATCAATACTGGAACAGCGATGCGGCGGTACCCGCCGCCGCCCTGCCAGTCAATGCCAGCGACATCCGGCTGCAGCGCACCGTCCGATTCTTGCAGCAGTACCGCGCGCAGCAGATCGACAGCGACTATGGCCGCGCGCTGACTGCGGCCGATCCACTCCCCAAACTGCTGACAGGCAAAGCCCCCTGGCACATCGCACGCGCGGATCTCATCGTCGATCCGCCGGGAAAGGTGCTCAGGCGCAGCAAATCGCCGTCCAGGCTGCTGATCGGCCAGCTTGCAGGGCTTTGGGTCGACCCCACCCGGCGTGCCCTCATCGTGTCGCCCTATTTCGTGCCCAGCGCCTACGGCATGGCTTACTTCGAGTACTGGCGCAGCCAGGGCGTGCAGATCGACGTGCTGACCAACGCCTATGCCGCCAGCGACGTGCCGGTGGTGCACGCCGGCTATGCCAATTACCGCATCCCGCTGCTGCAAGCGGGCGTCAATCTCCACGAACTGAAACCGGTCGCCGAACCCACCGGCGGCCGCCTGCGCGACCTCGGCAGCGGCTCCTCGCGCGCCAGCCTGCACGCCAAGACCTTCGTCTTCGACGACGAGCACGTCTTCATCGGCAGTTTCAATCTCGATCCGCGCTCGGCATTGCTCAATACTGAAATGGGACTGGTCATCCACTCCACCGAACTGGCCCGCCAGGTCACCGTCATCGTCGAAGACGCGATGCGTCCCGAACGCAGCTACCAGCCTCGGCTCGTCGTCGAAAAAACCGAAAAAGGCGTCGCGAAACGCCTGCAATGGCGCGATATCCACCAGGGTTCCGAGCGCATTTTCGATCTCGAACCCGAAACCACCCCGATCCAGCGCGGCCTGTTGCGTGTGCTGCAGGCACTGCCGATCGAGGAACATCTCTGAACACGGTAAAATCCCGTTTGATTGTTTCCAGGATTCCGGCCATGCGCCTCGGCACCCCCCTCTCTCCTTCCGCCACCCGCGTCATGCTGCTGGGTGCGGGCGAACTCGGCAAGGAAGTCGCCATCGCCCTGCAACGCCTCGGCGTCGAAGTCATCGCGGTGGATCGCTACGCCGACGCCCCCGGCCATCAGGTGGCGCACCGCGCGCACGTGATCGACATGAGCGACGGCGCGGCCCTGCGCGCGCTGATCGAAGCGGAGAAGCCGCAGCTGGTGGTGCCGGAGATCGAGGCCATCGCCACCGAAACCCTGCTGGAAATCGAGGCCGCCGGACTGGCAGAGGTCATCCCCACCGCACGCGCCGCCAACCTCACCATGAACCGCGAAGGCATCCGCCGGCTGGTGGCGGAAACGCTGGGCCTGCCGACATCGCCCTACGTGTTCGCCGACAGCCTGGCTGCGATGTCGGCTGCAGCCAGCCAGTTGGGCTACCCGGTGATCATCAAGCCGGTGATGTCATCATCCGGCAAGGGACAATCGTGGGTGGACGACGCCAGCCAGCTGGCGGCTGCATGGAACGCGGCTGCCAGCGGTGGGCGGGTGGACAAGGGACGCGTCATCGTCGAGGGGGTGATCGATTTCGATTACGAAATCACGCTGCTGACCGTGCGCGCGCTCGGTGCCGCGGGCACGGTCGAGACGCATTTCTGCGAGCCTGTCGGTCACCTGCAGGTGAAGGGCGATTACGTCGAATCATGGCAGCCGCAGGCGATGTCCGCCGCGGCACAGGTGCGCGCGCAGGAAATCGCCGCCGCCGTCACCGCCAATCTCGGCGGGCGCGGGGTTTTCGGCGTGGAATTGTTCGTCAAGGGCGACACGGTGTGGTTCTCCGAAGTCAGCCCGCGCCCCCACGACACCGGCATGGTGACGATGGCGACACAGCGGCAGAACGAGTTCGAGCTGCATGCGCGCGCCATCCTCGGCCTGCCGGTCGATACGAGCCTGCGCGAACCCGGCGCCTCGGCGGTGATCTACGGCGGCATGGACGCGACCGGCATCGCCTTCGACGGCGTGGCCGATGCCATGCGCACACCCGGCGTCGATCTGCGGCTGTTCGGCAAACCGCAGGCCTTCGTCAACCGCCGCATGGGGGTGGCGCTCGCCGCCGCTGGCGACACGAACGAGGCCCGCCTGCATGCCAGGGCGGCGGCGGCGGCGGTCAAGCCGGTGAAGGACTGAGCGATGCAAACCCATTACGAACGCCTCGGCGGCGGCGAAACGATCCGCAAGCTGGTAGACCGCTTTTACGACCTGATGGACGAAGATCCGGATTATTACGGCATCCGCAAGCTGCATCCGGCAGACCTCACCGAGTCGCGCAACAAGCTCGCCTGGTTTCTCTCCGGCTGGACCGGCGGACCGCCGGAATACACCGACCGCTTCGGCCATCCATTTTTGCGCCGCCGCCATCTACCCTTCGTCATCGGCGAAGCCGAGCGCGACCAGTGGATGGGCTGCATGATGCGTGCGATGCAGGACGTGGGGGTGGATGCCGCGATGCAGCAGGAAATGACGGCGGCATTCTTCAAGACCGCCGATTTCATGCGCAACCAGCCGGAATGATCCCGCCATGAAGCGTTTGATTGGCTGGAGCGCGCTGCTCGCCGTGCTGGCCGCGCTCACCGCGCTGCCCTGGCTGATGCTGGACGACGCACCGGCGATCGAGCCGCCCGCCGAGTTTCGCCGCACCGATCTGGCCTGGGTCAAAACGCTATTCCAGAAACATGACCCGCGCCGCCAGACGCCCGACGTGGTTCAGAGCATCCGGCTCGACGAGGCTGAACTCAACCGTCTGCTGAACTATGCCGTCGAACTGCACCGCGTCAGCGGCATGGCCGCCGAACTCACCCCCGGCATGGCCACGCTTTCCGCCACCCTCGCCGTACCGCCCAACCCGTTTGGCCGCTACCTCAATCTCACCGCGGAAATAGCCGAGGTGCCTGGCGGCATCCGGATCCAGGGCCTGCAACTGGGCAGTCTGCCGCTGCCCGGCATACTCGCCGACTGGATGGCGCGTCAGGCGCATCGCTGGTTGCGCCGCGACAAGACCTACGCCACGCTGGCCGATGCGTTCTCCCAGATCAATTTCGATGAAAACCAGGCCACCCTGGATTACCGCTGGCATCCCGAGTTGCTGACCCAACTGGAACGCAAAAGTGCGAAATTGCTGATCGCCCCCGAGGACCAGGCACGCATGCTGGCTTATGCCGAACAGCTGGACGCCCTGCTCAAGCGCCACCCGCACGGCAGCACCGTACCGCTGGTGCGGATCACCGGCCCCCTGTTTACGCACGCCCTGCAAACCGGCGGCGACGCGCGCGAGGAAAATCGTGCCGCGCTCACCGCTCTGGCGGCCTACCTGGCCGGGATCAGCCTGCCCAGGCTGCTGGAAGGCGACAGCCGCTCGATCCGCCGGGCGCCGCCCGTACTGCTGTCACTGCATGGAAGGCGTGACTTTGCCGAGCACTTCATGATTTCCGCCGCGTTGTCGGTCAATGGCGGCAGCCGTCTGGCCAACGCCATCGGCCTGATCAAGGAAGAAGAAGATGCGGGCAGGGGTTCCGGCTTCAGCTTCACCGACCTTGCCGCCAACCGCGCCGGCGTTCGGCTGGGTGAACGCGCCACCGGCGCTGCCGCGGCACGGGTGCGCCAGCATCTGGCCCTTGCCCGCAACGATGCCGATCTGCTGCCGGATTTCCGCGACCTGCCGGAATTCATGCCGCAGGCCGAATTCGACCGCCGCTTCGGCCCCATCGGCAGCGCCCGCTACCAGCGCGTCATTGCCCGCATCGATACCCGCCTGGCCGCACACCCGCTCGCACAATAACAATGAATTGTCAAACAACCATGCTATAATGTTGGGCTTCCCGCAATCCGGCCCCCATCATGTCCCGCAAGCTCCGCAACATCGCCATCATCGCGCACGTCGACCATGGCAAGACCACGCTAGTCGACCAGCTTCTCAAGCAGTCCGGCACCTTCCGCGACAACCAGGCGGTCGACGAGCGGGTAATGGACTCCGGCGACATCGAAAAAGAACGCGGCATCACCATCCTGGCGAAGAACACCGCGATCACCTACGGCGACACCCACATCAACATCGTCGACACCCCCGGCCACGCCGATTTCGGCGGCGAGGTCGAGCGCGTGCTCGGCATGGTCGACGGCGTGGTGCTGCTGGTCGACGCGGTCGAAGGCCCGATGCCGCAGACGCGCTTCGTCACCAAGAAAGCGCTGGCACTGGGCCTGCGTCCGATCGTGGTGATCAACAAGGTCGACCGCCCCGGCGCACGCCCCGACTGGGTGGTCGACCAGACTTTCGACCTGTTCGACAAGCTCGGCGCCACCGACGACCAGCTCGATTTCCCCATCATCTACGCCTCGGGCCTCAACGGCTGGGCATGCATGGATCTGAAGGACGCGCCTTCGCAGGGCGGCACAGCGGCCGACATGACGCCGCTGTTCAACACGGTGTTGTCCCACGTCCCTACCCCGCCCGGCTCCGCCGACGCACCGCTGCAGCTGCAGATCGCCGCGCTCGATTACTCGACCTACACCGGCCGCCTCGGCGTCGGTCGCGTGCTCAACGGCCGCATCAAGCCCGGCATGTCGGTCGTGGTGATGAACCATGAAGAACAGGTGGCCACCGGCCGCATCAACCAGGTACTCGGTTTCCGTGGCCTCGAGCGTATCCAGGTCGAAGAAGCCGAAGCCGGCGACATCATCATCGTTTCCGGGCTGGACGATATCGGCATCGGTGTCACCATCTGCGACAAGGAGAATCCGGTCGGCCTGCCGGTACTGTCGGTCGACGAACCGACGCTGACCATGGATTTCATGGTCAACACCTCGCCGCTCGCCGGCACCGAAGGCAAGTTCGTCACCAGCCGCCAGATCCGCGACCGCCTGACCAAGGAACTGCTGACCAACGTTGCGCTGCGCGTCGACGAAACCGGTGACGCCGACGTGTTCCGCGTCGCCGGCCGCGGCGAGCTGCACCTCACCATCCTGCTGGAAAACATGCGCCGCGAAGGCTTCGAGATGGCGGTGGCCAAGCCGCGCGTGGTGTACAAGGAGATCGACGGCGAAAAATGCGAGCCGTACGAGAACCTCACCATCGACCTGGAAGACGAGCACCAGGGCGGCGTGATGGAGGAAATCGGCCGCCGCCGCGGCGAGCTGACCAACATGGAATCCGACGGCAAGGGCCGCACCCGCCTCGAATACCACATTCCCGCGCGCGGCCTGATCGGCTTCCAGTCCGACTTCATGACCATGACGCGCGGCACCGGCCTGATGAGCCACGTGTTCGACGACTACGGCCCGGTGAAAGCCGACCTGCCCGGCCGCCACAACGGCGTGCTGGTGTCGCAGGACAACGGCGAGGCGGTCGCCTACGCGCTGTGGAAGCTGGAAGACCGCGGCCGCATGTTCGTCTCGCCCGGCGACAAGCTGTACGAAGGCATGATCATCGGCATCCACAGCCGCGACAACGACCTGGTGGTCAACCCGATCAAGGGCAAGCAGCTCACCAACGTGCGCGCCTCGGGCACCGACGAGGCGGTGCGCCTGACCACCCCGATCAAGCTCACGCTCGAATCCGCGGTGGAGTTCATCGACGACGACGAACTGGTCGAGATCACGCCAAAGTCGATCCGCATCCGCAAGCGCCATCTGCAGGAACACGAGCGCAAGCGCGCAAGCCGCGCCGCAGCGTGATGCAAAACCCGGCCAGCGCCGGGTTTTTTCATTGCGGCACGGGTAAAATTCGCGCATGCATCCTGTCGAAATCGGCCTCTTCTCCGGCCTCGCCGTCCTCGTTTTCCTGACTGTTCTCCTGCTGCTGCGCCTGCGTGCGCTGCAGCGTGAGCAAGCCAGGCTGCCCGCGCTGCTGGTGCAGGATATGGAGGCCCGTCACCGCGCAGTGCTGACCGACCTGCATGCGGGCCTGTCGCAGCAATCGGACCGCATGCAAACCCAGCTGGCGGCTTTGCAGATCGCGCAGGCCGAGCGGCTGGCCGAGACGCGTGAAACCGTCACCGGCCAGTTCGGCCAGTTCCAGACTGCGATGCTGGAAAAGCTCATCGAACAGGGACGTGCCGAGCAGAGCCTGCTGCAAGGCACACTGAAGCATATGAGCGCGCAGTTCAACGAACGCGCGCAGCAGCTGTCGCAGACGGTCGATGGCCGCCTGAATGAAATCTCCGGCAAGGTAGCCGAGCGGCTCGACGAGGGCTTCAAGAAAACCAATGAGACGTTTACTTCGGTGATGTCGCGCCTGGCGGTGATCGACGAAGCCCAGAAGAAAATCGAAGGACTCGCCTCCAACGTCGTGTCGCTGCAGGAAATCCTCGGCGACAAGCGCTCGCGCGGCGCTTTCGGCGAAGTACAGCTGGAGGCGCTGGTGCGGAACAGCCTGCCACCCGACGCCTATGTCTTCCAGCACACCCTGAGAAGCGGCACACGCGCCGACTGCGTGCTGATCCTGCCAGAACCCACCGGCACTGTCTGCGTCGACGCCAAGTTTCCGCTGGAAAACTACAGCCGCATGTTCGACGACACGCTGCCGCCGGCCGAGCGCGAGGCGGCGCGGCGGCAGTTCAAGGCCGACGTCAAAAAGCACGTCGACGACATCGCCGCCAAATACATCGTCGAAGGCGAAACCTCCGACGGCGCCGTGATGTTCCTGCCGGCCGAAGCGGTGTTCGCCGAAATCCACGCCTACCACGCGGATCTGGTCGAGCATGCACAGAAAAAGCGGGTGTGGCTCACTTCGCCGACCACGCTGATGGCGGTACTGAATACCGCACGCGCAGTAATCCGCGATTCGGAAACGCGGCGCATGGCGCACGTGATCAAGGACGAGCTCTCCAAGCTGGCGAAAGATTTCGCGCGCTTCGACGAGCGCATGAAAAAGCTCGCCAGCCACATCGAGCAGGCCAACAAGGATGTGAGCGAAGTGCGCATTTCCAGCGACAAGATCAGCCGCCGCTTCCTGCAGATCGAACGGGTCGAACTCGAACATCCGGACGCAGGCGCCGCGCGCCTGCTCGACGCGGACGAATGAGCTGGTTTTCCGACTGGCGCCGCAACCGCGTTCTCCGGCGCCACCTCGTTCCACTCGCCGCGTTCCGGGCCGCAGTCGAACGCCTTCCGATCCTGCGGGGACTGACGTCCGGCGAACTGGCGCACCTGCACGAAATCACCAGCCTGTTCATCCACGACAAGACCTTCTCCGCTGCCGGTGGCGCCGAAGTCGACGATGCCATGCAGCTGATCATCGCCGTCCAGGCCTGCTTGCTGACCCTCAATCTCGACGAAAACAGCTACCGGGGCTGGAACGAAATCATCCTCTACCCCGACGAATTCCTGCGTCCGCGAGTGGAGATGGACGAGGCCGGCGTCGTCCACCATACACGCGACATCCTTGCCGGCGAGTCCTGGCACGGTGGCCCGCTGGTGCTGTCGCTCGCCGACGCCGAAGCCAGCGGCCTGGCCGACGGCTCCAACGTCGTGCTGCACGAATTCGCGCACAAGCTCGACATGCTGAATGGCGACGCCAATGGCTTCCCGCCGCTGCATCGCGGCATGGATTCCGCCAGCTGGGCACGCGACTTCAGTGCGGCCTATGCCGATCTGTGCACGCGCGTCGATGGCGGCGAAGACACCGCGATTGATCCCTACGCCACCGCCAACCCCGCCGAGTTTTTTGCCGTGTTGAGCGAAGTGTTTTTTGAAACGCCGCACGTGCTCGATGCGGAATACCCGGCGATTTATCGGCAACTGCAGCAGTTTTATCGCCAGCACCCCTTGCGCCGGGCGGAAAGCCAGACATGACCCCAAGCCATCCCAAAACCGCTGCACGCATGGACGGCATCGCGCCGTTCCACGTGATGGACATCCTGGCGCGGGCGCAGGCGCTGGAAGCCGCCGGACGCGACATCATCCATCTTGAAATCGGCGAGCCGGACTTCGCTACGCCCGAACCCGTCGTCGCGGCCGGCATCGCGGCGCTGCGCGCCGGACACACGCACTACACCGGCGCACTCGGCCTGCCCGTCCTGCGCGAAGCCATCGCCGGGTTTTATGCCGCTCGCTGGCAGGCTGCGGTCGATTCCGCGCGGATCGTGGTGACACCCGGCGCCTCGGGCGCCTTGCTGCTGACGCTGGGCCTGCTGGCCGGCCCCGGCGACGAAGTGCTGATGGCCGACCCGGGTTATCCCTGCAACCGCCATTTCGCCCGTTTTTGCGATGCCCGCGCAATCGCCGTTCCGGTCGATGCCGACAGCGGCTTTCAGCTTACCCTCGATTCCATCCAGCGCCATGCCACTCCCGCCACCCGCGCGGTGCTGATCGCCAGCCCGTCCAATCCCACCGGCACCGCCATTTCCCCCGACGAACTCGCACGCATCCGCGACTGGTGCCACATACAGGGCGTGGCCTTGATCGTCGATGAGATCTATCTGGCGCTCACTTACGACGGCAGCGAGCACAGCGCTGCACGCTGGAACGACGTATTCGTCATCAACAGTTTTTCCAAATATTTCTCGATGACGGGCTGGCGGCTCGGCTGGCTGGTCGCTCCTGCCTGGGCCATGCCGGCACTGGAACGGCTGGCGCAGAATCTGTTCCTGGCCGCCGCCACCCCGACACAGCATGCGGCACTGGCGGCATTCACGCCCGCAACCCTGGATGAACTCGAAACCCGCAAGGCCGAGTTGCGCACCCGCCGCGATTTTCTGCTGCCCGCCTTGCGCGAGCGCGGCTTCGATATTCCGGTAACGCCGCAGGGAGCGTTTTATCTGTATGCGGATTGCAGCCGCCTCACCTCGGACAGCTACGCATTCGCCAATCATTTGCTCGAACAGACGGGCATTGCCGCAACGCCTGGAGTCGATTTCGGTTCGCATCGCGCGACACGCCACATCCGGTTTGCCTACACCCAGCCTCTGCCGCGGCTGGCCGATGCCATGGCGCGGCTTGATCGTTTTTTGCAGGCATAAAAAAACCGGCCCGAAGGCCGGTTTCGTGTTCCGTACCCGGAATTACTGGGCGGGAGCAGGAGCGGGAGCAGCAGCATCAGCAGGAGCTTCGGCGGCAGGGGCTTCGGCGGCAGGCGCAGCAGCATCGGCAGCCGGGGCTTCAACGGCAGGAGCAGCAGCTTCCGGAGCCGGCGCTTCAGCAGCAGGCGCTTCGACAGGAGCAGCGGCTTCTTCTTTTTTACCACAAGCGGTCATGGAGACAGCCAGCAGGGCAGCCAGGAGGATGGAATATTTCATTTAATTTCCCTTTACTTACAAATATAAAAACCCACACCAGAGATCGGTCCGGGACTTGTGATCCAGCCGACGCGCGGAATTCTAGCAAAACGGTAATAGAAAACCACAATCTACTAAAAAATTGATTTAGCGCGTTCCGGATGTTGCCAAATTGCAACAAAACGAGTTTGACACATTATTTTCTGGGCGTTTCGATGAATTCTCCTGGCTGGGTGCCAGGACGCAATTTGCCTTGATAGGAAAAGCCGGTGCCATAGCGGCGGCGGCCATCCGGCGCAATGGTCAGTTCATTTTCGCTCCAGATCCAGACATGGCCGTCACGGGTGTCGAGGATAAACGCGCGCGCGCCGCCCTTGCCGCCCTCGGCACCTGCCAGCGGCAGCGCCTGATAGCGTTCATCCGCCAGTGCACCCGTTGACAGTGTCAGCAGCCCCAGCAATACCCACCCTGTCCCCATCGCGCGTCCTTTCATTTGTTGCTGCCCTTGACAGCGGGCGCCTCGGCGTGCAAAGAATCGGCATCCCTCGGGGCAAACAGCGCGGCCACCGCCGCTGCATCCAGTACATATTCATGGTTGCAGATATCATCGTGAACCCGGATTTCACCCTGCTCGGTGATGATGGCCTCGCATTCCGTCCGCCCCACGCCGCGCAGCATGGAATGGATTTTGGCCGGGTCATACGGGCAGTGATAGCTGACCGGACGAGGATCGTACACCCGTACATCCTCCTCCGGAAACAGGCGCTCAATCAGCTTGATCGCGCCGAGTCCGAGCAGTTCGTCCGCCCGCACCGTATCGGCTAGTATCTGCATCCGGTTCCAGCCGTCGGCATCACGCGCGGCTGCGCCCGGCAAGGCCTGCAGGAACAGGCCCGCCGCGGTCTCGTGGTTGGCCGCCAGCCACAGCCGGGTCGGTGTCTGCTCCGACTGCGCCAGATAATGCTCGAATACGGCAGCCAGCGTATCGCCCTGCAAGGGCACATGGCTCTGGTAGGGCTGGCGCATGTCGGCGCTGTCGAGGGTAAGTGTCAGGGCGCCGCCGCCCAGCAGGACCGGCAAGCTGCCCGCCGACAACTCGGATGGCGCGCGCGCCATGCCCCGCAGGCGCAACTGCTCGTCGCAGTCCATCACTAGCAGCGACACGTCGCCGTCGCCACGCAGTTGGAAGGTCAGCCGCCCCGCCTGCTTGAGGTTGGCGGTGATCAGCGTAGTCACCCCCGCCAGTTGGCCCAGCAGTTCGAGCACCGGCCCGGGGTAATCGCGTCCCGCCGTCATCTCGCGCCAAGCGGCTCCCAGCTGCACCCAGACGCCGCGGATGTCAAGCTGTTCGAACAGGAAACTGCGCACCCGGCTGGGCTGAGCGTGCAAGGGGTTCAATTGAGTTGCACCCGCTCGCCCCAGGGCACCCTACCCTTGCCCTTGACCAGCCAGATTACCGGGTAGTTCGGCGGGATTCCGGGGAAGTCGCCTTCGGCGTCGGTGAAATACACCAGCATGTCGGGGCTGCGGTTTTCGTTCTCGACCCACTCGAACACCGGGCGGAAATCGGTACCGCCGCCGCCTTCGAGGTCGGCGGGAAGCTGCATGGCGTCCCAAGGCTCGAATTCCCACGGTGCGTTTCCGGCCACGTGGTTGTCGCACGCCAGCAGCGTCACCCTGGCGCGTACCTGGCCCTTGAGTGCATCGAGCTCGGTGACGAACTCGCGCAACTCGTCGTCGCTGATCGAGCCGCTGGTATCGATCGCCGCCACCACTTCGATGCCCTCGCTCGACAGACGCGGCAGCAGCGCGTCGCCCTCGCGCCGCGAAGGACGGCGCCACGAATAATCGTCGCGCTGGTTGATCGCGAAAAAGCGCGCCAGCAAGGCGCGCCACGGCAGGCTTGGTGCCAACAGGCCGTCGACCCAGCGCATCATCGACCGGGATAGTTTGCCGGCTTGGCGCGCCGCCTGGGCTGCGGCGGCCAGCCGGTTTTTCCACTGCTCGGCAAGTTCCTCGCGCTCGGAAGGCGACAGTTCGTTCGGCTTCTGCGAGGCCTGGCTGCCACTGCCCTGTTGCGGTTCGGCCTCGCTCTGGCCTTCCTTGCCCTGGCCACCGGCCTCGCCGCCCTCGGGATCATCCTGGCGTTCGTCCTGATCGGGGCTGGCGCCTTGCTCGTTGTCGTTGTCGAACAGGTGCTGGTCGAAGGACTCTTCCGGGGTGTCCTCGGGAATCAGCGGATAGATTTCTTCCGCCGACAGCGTCATGAAGTTCTGGTCGGCGAGGATGCCGTGCAGCGGCGGCTTCAGGCCTTCCTCGATCAGGATCAGATTCACCGCGTGGTCGCAGGCCACATCCCAGCGCCGCTTCATCCGATGGTTGCGGCGCTGGGGGTGGCCCATGGCACAGTGCATCGCTTCGTGTGCGAGGACGAATTGCGTCTGCGCCAGCGACAGGTTCTCGATGAACTTCGGGTTGAAATAAAACGCCTGCGCATCGGTTCCAGTGGTGGTGCACCCGTCGCCGCCAACCTTCAGCGGAAGGTGCATCACCAGCGCACCAAGAAACGGGCGCTCCATGATGAGGCGGGTGCGCGCGGCCGCCAGCTTGGTGAAGATGGGCTGCAGAGCATCGGGCTGTTCAGCCATGGTCAATGCTCGTAGAGAACCAGATCGGTGATGCTGTTGGCCCACTCGGCGAATGCCGGCACGGCGAACAGCGGCCGTCCCACCGCCCGGTGCAGGTCGGACACCAGCATGACGCCCATTTCGCGCTGCGGGAAACGCTGCGCATATTTGAGGATGTTGCCGTATACCGCCGAAGCGTTGCCGCTGTCGGCAGCCTGCAGCGCACGCCGCACCAGCGCCGCGGCGACGCCATACTGCAGGTCGATGCCTTCGGGCACTTCGGCATCGGCGCCCGCGATGATGGCATCGAGATCGGGCATCTGCGCCATGTTGTCGACGAAGGTTTTCAGCTCCAGGCCGGCTGACTGGCCAACGCAGGCCTGCAACGAATCGGCCAGCAGTTCGGTCCTGTCGAATTTCTGCAGCGCACGGTGGGCATACTCCCACGAGCGCGGGCTGGGAAAGGCGATCGGCGTGTGCGCCGGGTCGAAGCTGAACAGCAGGTCGGGACGGAAGCGCAGGAAAGCGATGACCCGCGGGTCGATATCCTCGCTGTGCGCCCAGTCCACCCAGTCGTCCAGATTCACCTCGACTGCATAATGGGTGAAGCGGTTGGCCAGCGGCGCCGGCATGGCGTAGGTCACACCACGGTCGCCCTGGCGATTGCCGGCGGCGAAGATCACCCAGCCATCCGGCACCTTGTACTCGCCCAGGCGGCGGTCGAGGATCAGCTGATAGGCCGCCGCCGATACGGTGGGCGGTGCCGAGGTGATTTCATCGAGAAACAGGATGCCCGACGGGCCATGGCGTTCAGCGTCGGGCAATACCGCAGGAATCGACCACTCGACCAGTTGGCCGCTGCGGAACGGAATGCCGCGCAAGTCGGTCGGCTCCATCTGCGACAGGCGGATGTCGATCAGCGGCACGCCGTGCTGCTGGGCGATCTTGGCGACGATCTGCGACTTACCCACGCCGGGCGGCCCCCACAGCATCACCGGGGTATGGTGGCCGTCGGCGGCGCTGTCGAATTCGCGGTCGAGGATGGTTTCAATGTGGGAAGGGCGCATGGTCGATCAGAACAACGTAAATGGCCCTAAATGATAATCGCTCACGGACTCGCATTCCACCCGTAAAGAGTCGGCCGTGGTTGTAAAGCACTCAAGTGGCGACAGCCACGCCCCAGCTTCGCCCTTGCTTGAGGTGAGGGAATTTTGTTACCGTGGAACTAACTCGACCGATTGGATGCAGCATGAATTTTTGCAGTGAATGCGGTAGCGCAGTGATGCTGCGCGTGCCGACCGGCGACCACCTACCGCGCTATGTGTGCCCCAAATGCGGCACCATCCATTACCAGAATCCCAAGATGGTGGTCGGCTGCATTCCCGAGTGGGAAGACAAGGTGTTGCTGTGCCGCCGCGCCATCGAACCCCGGTACGGCCTGTGGACACTGCCGGCCGGCTTCATGGAAAACGGCGAGACCACGCTCGAGGGCGCTGCGCGCGAAACCTGGGAGGAAGCCGGGGCGCGGATCGAAGTCGGCGGGCTGTACACCCTGTACAACCTGCCGCACGTCAATCAGGTTTATTTCCTGTTCCGCGCCCGGCTGCTGGATCTGGACTTTCAGCCCGGCATCGAATCGCTCGAAGCCCGATTGTTCGCCGAGGCCGACATTCCCTGGGACGAAATTGCCTTCCGCACCGTGCGTGCCACGCTGGAACAATATTTCAGCGATCGCCGCGCCGGCTCATTCGACTTTCATTTCGGCGACATCCGCACGCGCTGAGAGCCAGACTCAGGCAGCGGCGGCGAACTGCTCCCGCCCCACCACATCCATCCCCACGCGCAACCAGCCTTCGTGGCTTTCCTGTACCTCGCCCAGCCGCAGACGGTACACCGTATCGCCGTCGCGCAGCATCAGCGGCGCGCCCAGGCGGTAATGGGTCCGGGGAAGCAGCAGATTGCTGGCACCCTCCTCCGGGTGGGTCATCGGCAGAAAGACCGCCCAGGTCTTTTCGTGCGCCACGCCCGGCACCTCCGGTTCTGAATAGATTTCCACCCGCTTGGGATGGCGCGACAGGCGTTGCGTACCCACCAGATGTCGGCCGTCCTCCTGTCGATTCCAGCGTATCGCCAGCAATTGCCAGACGTTTTCCGATGGATCCCAGCTCACTGCCACCAGGCGGCCATGCGGCAGCTCCGACTCTTCGGACAGTACAAAGCCCATACCCTCCGTGCTCTCGTCGCGCAGCATCCAGGGTTCCAGGGCCGGGCGTCCCTGGGCGGTTTCGGGTTGGGCCAGTGCCGCCAGAATGTTGTCCACGCCCGCGGCCACCCAGACCCGGCCGAAACGATGCGTGCGCTGACGGTTACGGCGAATTCCGCCGCGTTCGATCAGGCTTGCCACCTGGCGAGTAAGCCCGTTATCCTCCGCCGCCGCCGGGGTTTGATCCAGCGATTTCAGGTGATCGACCAGCGGACGCAGCGCAAAATAACGCAGCCGGCGTCCCTGCACCCACTCACTGTCCAGCACGCAGGCACCTTCGCTCAGCGAAAGGTCCACCATATGCGTATGCAGTTCGCGCTGCGGCACGGCCGCAGGCAAGGGCAAGGGCTCGTAGCCCTCGATGATCTGCGCAATCGACTCGATTTCCTGCGCCCGGTAGCCCAGCGGATGCACCAGGCCCATCAACACCACCAGCGTGTATTCGCGCGCGCAATGCGTGCTGCGCGCGTTGATCAGCACTTCCTGCATGGCGAAACCGTCACGTTCGACCAGGCGGTAAAGCTTGTGCACTCGCCGCCAGGCCGACGCGGGCGGATTACGCGCCTGATGATAATCCCAGCGCATGACCAGGCCGGCATAACGCAGCGCACGGGTGGCGATCCCGGCAGTAAACGGTTTGAGTTCCGCACTGGCCTGATCCCGGTAGGCCTGTTTCAGCATGCTGAGCCAGGCTTCCGCCAGCAGCGACCAGAACATCCATGACTCGCGCCACAGCGCCTCGCGTGCCAGGCGAAACGTAGCCTGATTACGCACATACTGCTCGACGATGCGCAACTGCAGGGGTAGCCCCGCCTCTTCCAGCTTCATCAGTAACTGCATGCGGTTGAGCGTGGCCGCCTCATTCTCCGCATTGAAGCGTTCCAGCCCTTCGACCAGCGCATGATGCGCATCGTAATCCGAATCCGCATGCAGGGTTTTCAGCCATTTTTCAATCGCCTTCACGGAGGCGAACGGTGATCTCGCTTCAGCTTTTCTGCGGCGGGTAATCGCGCTCAACATTTCAAATAAATCACTCATGGCTGGCGTCGACTTGTAACAAATGCCTGCTGACCAGCACCATTTATGCCAAACGCAGGGTCGGGGAATCTCCATGCCAACGCATTGGTTTTGTTCGGATTGGGCGGAATTTCCTGTACACCAAGCCGGACGGATTAACGAAAAACCGACACCTGTTGATGAAGCCGCATCAATCCGGCCACGCACGCGCAGCCGCTTCCGGCGCTCCGCACAAACCAGAACGAACCCGCTACAATGCGCGCCGTGGAGGTGTGGCCGAGCGGTTTAAGGCACCGGTCTTGAAAACCGGCGATGGTGCAAGCCATCCGTGAGTTCGAATCTCACCGCCTCCGCCAGCCGAATGACCGGGACGCCCCAACTGATGCGAAAATCCACGGATGGCACCTACCTTGTCCCTCACTCCACGCAACCACGACCGCGACAGCGCGGGGATGACCTATGTCTATCCCGTCGTGTCGCGCCGCGCCGGCGGGGTGTCGGTCGGAATCAATCTCAACCCGAATAACGCGTGCAACTGGGCGTGCGTGTATTGCCAGGTGCCGGACCTGACGCGCGGCACGGCACCCGAAATCAGCCTGGCGCAACTGGAAACCGAACTGCGCGCGATGCTGGCCGCCATCCTGTACGGCGATTTCATGCAAACGCGCGTTCCCGAGACGGCACGGCGGCTCAACGACATCGCACTGTCGGGCAACGGCGAGCCGACCAGCGCCAGCGCCTTTCCGCAAGTCATCGAACTGATCGGCCGGGTGATGGCGGATTTCGATCTAGTCGACAAGATCAAGCTGGTGCTGATCACCAACGGCAGCCTCGCGGACCGTCCACGCGTGCAGGACGGCCTGAAAAAAATGGCCGCCTTGAACGGCGAAGTCTGGTTCAAGTTCGATCGCGCAACCGCAAGCGGCATGCGCAGCATCAACCAGACGCGGATTTCACCCGAAAGGCAGCTCGAGCGGCTAGCCGTGGCCGCGCATCTGTGTCCAACCTGGCTGCAAACCTGCATTTTCGCGCTCGATGGCGCGCCGCCTTCCGACGCGGAACAGGCGGCTTATCTGTCTGCGGTCGAACGCATCCGGATGCAGCAGATTCCGCTGCAGGGCGTGCTGCTGTATGGCCTTGCACGGCCGTCGATGCAGCCGCAGGCCAGCCGCCTGTCCGCGCTGCCCGCCGCGTGGCTCGAAGCGTTTGCCGAGAAAATCCGTGCAGCCGGCCTGCCGGTAAAGGTGTCGCCATGATCCACGGTATCGGCACCGACCTGCTCGATGCCGGGCGCATCCGCAGCGGCCTCGCCCGCTTTGGCGAGCATTACGCCGACCGCATTCTCGCCCCGGCCGAGCACGCCGGGTATTACGCCAGCGCTGACCCGGCGCGCTTTCTGGCCAAATGTTTCGCGGCCAAGGAAGCGTTTGCCAAGGCGGCAGGAACCGGGCTGCGCGTACCGGTGAGCTTGCGCAATCTCGCCGTGCTGCGCGACGCACAAGGCAAGCCGCATATCGAATGCGCCCTCCCGCTTGCCGCCTGGCTGGCCGCGCGCGGCGTCACGGCGCATCATGTTTCGCTGTCGGACGAGGGCGACCTCGTGCTGGCGTTTGTCGTGCTGGAACAAACCGGCCCTCAGCCCAACCCACAGGAGCGCGCATGACGCTTGGCCCCTTGATGCTTGACGTGGCGGGTACCGAACTGACCGCCGACGACCGCCGCCGCCTGAGCCACCCGCTCGTCGGCGGGGTGATCCTGTTTTCCCGCAACTACCGCGATCCGGCGCAGCTGGCCGCGCTGACCGCCGAGATCCATGCGCTCAAATCGGCGCCGCTGCTGATCGGCGTCGACCACGAAGGCGGCCGGGTGCAGCGCTTCCGCGAGGGCTTCACCCGTCTGCCACCGATGCGCGCCATCGGCGAAATCTGGGATACGCACCCGCAACGCGCGCGCGAACTGGCGCGCGAAACCGGCTACCTGCTGGCGAGCGAACTGCGCGCGCACGGCGTCGATTTCAGCTTTGCACCGGTGCTCGATCTGGATTACGGCGCCTCCAGCGTAATCGGTGACCGCGCCTTTCACGGCGATCCGCACGCGGTGTTCGAGTTGGGCCAGGCGGTGATGCTGGGGATGAAGGACGCCGGCATGGCCGCCTGCGGCAAGCATTTCCCCGGTCACGGTTTCGTGGTGGCGGATTCGCATGTCGCCGTCCCGGTGGACGAGCGTAGCCTGGCCGCCATCACCGTCGCCGACCTCGTCCCCTTCCGGCTGATGATCGAAGCGGGGCTCGCGGCGATCATGCCCGCACATGTTGTCTACCCCCAGGTCGACGACCGGCCCGCCGGATTTTCGCGCATATGGCTGCAACAGCTGCTGCGTCGTCAACTGGGATTCGACGGAACGATTTTCAGCGACGACCTCTGCATGGCGGGTGCCGCGGTGGCAGGCGGCGTGGTCGAACGCGTGGCGGCTGCGCTCGATGCCGGCTGTGACATGGCGCTGGTATGCAATCGCCCCGATCTGGCCGACGAAGTGCTGGCCAGGCTGCAGGTGGACTGGCCCGCTCCCGCGCGCGCACGGCTGGCGCGCATGCACGGCCACCCGCATCCGCCGACGATGACCGCACTGCGGGAATCGGCGCGCTACGTGAGTGCGCTGCACCACATCGCCGGACTGGGGCAGGATTCCGCCGACCTCAACCTGCAAATCGATCCAACGGATTACTGTGGACGTGCATAAGCACGATCACCCGCACGGCGCCAGCGGACACCACGTACACGCAGAGGTCCCCGGCGGCAATGGCAAGCTGGCCGTCGCCCTGCTGCTGACGCTGTCATTCGCCGTGATCGAGGCAGTGGCCGGCTGGTGGTCGGGTTCGCTCGCGCTGCTGTCCGATGCGGCGCACATGCTCACCGATTCGTCCGCGCTGGGGCTGGCCGCCGGCGCCGCCTGGCTGGCGCGCCGCCCGCCCAGCACACGCCATTCCTACGGGCTGGTACGCGCCGAAGTGCTGGCTGCACTGCTCAACAGCCTGGTGATGCTGATCCTGATCGGCTACATCGTGCATGAGGCCGTCGATCGCCTCGGCGCCCCGCGTGAGATTGCCGGTGATGCCGTAATCGGCATCGCCGTCATCGGCCTCGCGGTCAATCTCGTCGTCGCCTGGGTGCTGTCGCGTGGCGAACACACCTTGAACAGTCGTGCCGCGCTGCTGCATGTTCTAGGCGATGCGCTCGGCTCGGTGGCGGCGATCGTCGCCGGCATCGTCATCGTCACCACCGGCTGGACGCCGATCGATCCGCTGCTGTCGCTGCTGGTGGCGGCGCTGATCCTGGTCTCGGCATTGCGCCTGTTGCGCGAAGTCGTGCATGTGCTGATGGAAGGGGTGCCGCCACATGTCCGCCTCGATGCCGTCGGCCACGACCTGGCCACGCTCGAAGGCGTGCTGCGGGTGCACGATCTGCATGTATGGACCCTGTCGTCCGGCACCATCGCCTTGTCCGCCCACCTGGAAATCCGCACGCTGGCCGACTGGCCAGCGATTCTCGCTACAGCGCGCCGGACCCTGGACACACAGCACGGCATCTGTCATGTCACCCTGCAGCCCGAGGTGCTGGCGGCGACGCCGCTGGTACGCGCACCCCATCCCCCCACCCACTCCTGAATATTTTTTCTGCAAAAAGTCGTGCGCTGGCGCTTGACACACAAATGAGAATCGTTATTATTCGTAACACCTGAGGCAAAAACAAATATCTCGAATGAATCCCGCTCAACCCGAAGCTGACGCCGACACCATGCGAACGCACCTCTCTTCACCCCGCCGTTTACCGGTTGAGCCCAGGCAACGGGTTTTTCCGTCGGACATCATCCCAACGAGTCTTTTATTCCAGGGCCAGCAGGAAATCCTGATCAGCCACCAGGGCGAGCACTATCGCCTGCGCATAACCAAGAACGACAAACTGATTCTGACCAAGTAGTACGCACACCATTTTTCAGCTGCCTGAAAAATGGAATTCCCACCCGCCCGCCAGCGCACACGCGCCAGCCAGCCTCGAGTTCAAGGAGACTGGCATGGCCTCACCGCATTTTCACGACACCCACGAAATCGTCATCGCCGCAACCTTGTGGCTGATGCACCGCTACCAGAAGACTGGCTGTAAAAAGCTCGCCCGTATGGTCGAGCAGCATTTGCGCTGGATGCGGGCAAGCGCAACCAGCCCCGTGCTCGCCAATGCGTGCGAACGCCTGTCGTACGAATGGCGCTCAGTGTCGGGTGCCGCACGCCCCGTGCCCCCACCCCCCAGCTTGCATTGAAGGAGCCTCCCATGATCTCGATTGGACAAACGATCCCCGACTCCACATGCGCAGCTTATCTGCCCGATGGTCGCATCGAACCCATCTCGCTTGATCAATACCATGGCAAATGGCTGGTGCTGTTCTTCTGGCCGCTCGATTTCACCTTCGTCTGCCCGACGGAAATCCGTGCCTATTCCGATCTCAGCCACGATTTCGACGTCTCCGGTGCTGTCCTACTCGGTGCCAGCGTCGATTCAGCGCACGCCCACCGCGCCTGGGTCAGGCACGGTCTCGGCGCGGTCAGGTTCCCGTTGTTGGGCGACGTGTCGCGCACGCTGGCACAAGGCTTCGACGTACTCACCGAATCCGGGGTGGCAGTGCGCGCCATCTTCATCGTCAGCCCTGAAGGCCGCGTCATGAGCGTGGCAGCGAACGATCTGAACGTCGGCCGTTCAGCACGCGAAACACTGCGCCTCTTGCACGCCTTGCAAAGTGGCGCACTCACCGCCTGCGAATGGCAGCCCGGCCAGTCCTTCATCGCCGCCGCCTGACGGTGCCGGCATTTCGCTTCGCAAGTTTCACATTTGAAGAAAGGAATTCCCGTGCATCCTTCCCATCCCACTTCACTTCTTATTGCCGCATTGGTCATGTTGCGCCGCCCTTGCGTGCGCAACAAGGCGACCGCCCAGTTGCTGCTCGAGCGCGCGGCCGAATACGCCGACCTGACGCCGGCCGAGCGCGAAGCCTGCCTCAATCTTGCCAGCGATCTCGATATCGAGCATCCCGGCCTCATCGCGGCGTATCCCGTCCGGTCCGCGGCACGCCCCGTTCCGGGCGCGAAAAGCCCGCAGCATCGGAAGCCGATTCCCGGCCCATTCCTTGCCTCGAACACGAAAGGAGTTCCCGCATGAGCCCCGCCCACGCTGCTGTTGTTTCCACCGAAACCCTCCACACCCTGCGCGGTGCCTGGCATGCGCTCACCGCACAGCAAAACCTGCGCACCCGCGATGCGGCGCAGAAACTCGGCGTATCGGAAGCCCAATTGCTCGCCACCGGCGTAGGCGCACACGTCACCCGCCTCACCGGCGACCTGCGTGACCTGATGATGCGCATCGGCGAACTGGGGAAAGTGCAGGCTCAGACGCGCAACGAGGCCGCCGTCCATGAGAAGGTGGGGGCATACACGAACATCACCCACGGCGATCAGGTCGGTCTGGTACTGGGCGACGCGATCGACCTGCGCCTGCTTTACGACAAATGGGCATTCGGCTATGCGGTCGAAGAGAAGATCGGACAGGGAACCCGCCGCTCCTTCCAGTTTTTCGATGCGTTCGGCGACGTCATTCACACGATTTATCTGCGCGACAACGGCGACATATTCGCCTTCGAAGCGCTGCGCGATGCCTGGGCGGCGCCCATCCAGATCTCCGGCGAAACCGTGCTACCGCATCCCGCAGGCAGCGCGCCGGAACGCCCGGACGATGCCGTCGACGCCAAAGCCTTCGCTGCCGACTGGAGGGTGATGACCGAGACCCCGGGGATTTTAGGGCTGCTGAAAAAACACAAGCTCAGCCGTACGCAGGCATTCCGCCTCATCGGCAGCGAATTTGCCATCCCGCTCCTGACCGATGCACCCGCGCGGCTGCTGCAGGCCGCCGCCAGGATCGGTCAGGAAATCATGGTGTTTGTCGGCAATCCAGGCTGTATCCAGATCCATGCCGGACCGGTGCAGAATGTCCAGCGCAGAGGTAACTGGCTCAGCGTGCTCGACCCCGATTTCAGTCTGCACCTGCGCGAAGACAGGGTGGCACAGGCCTGGCTGGTGAGAAAGCCTACCACCGACGGTATCGTCACCTCGGTCGAACTGCTCGACGCTGCAGGCGAGCTCATCGCCTGCTTTTTCGACAAGCGCACGCCCGGCTTCCCCGAAACCACCGGCTGGCGCATGCTGGCCTCCAGCCTGGAGCCATGCTGATGCTCGCGATCTCCTACCATTTTTATGTGCTGCCGCGCCATCGCGAGCATTTCCGCCATGCCTACCAGGCATCACGCGAAACCTTGCAACAGGCGCAGGGGCTGGTTTCACATCAGCTCAACGAGCCACGTAGCCAACACGAAGCTTTTACGCTGCTGATGGCGTGGAATAACCGGTCGAGTTTCGAACGCTTCATCCGCAGTTGGGTTGGCGTCTGGATGCTGAACGGCATGGGACTGGAGCGCGATGCCTTCGCCGCGCCGATCCGGACCCACATCGGCGAGGAGGAATCCGCTCTCCACGTGGACAAACACGTGGCATGAAACGGCACACATGGGTTGCGACCTGTTCGTCGCGCTGCCATGGCTTGTCGGTATGGCAAGCCCCTCATCCGCCACTCGCCCTGTTCCTGTTGTTGGCGCGGAGATATGGGCAAGAGCTACAGATTGGCGGCAAAGGCAGGCGTGAGCCTTGCCACCCTGCCGTTACTTTTATTCATGACACACAAAAAAAAATCTTCATGCATGCAAGCATTGAAGCCCTCTCAACTCCTGCCGCAAACGCGACGTCACGATCATGACCGATCCGGGCAAGGCGGCCATGAAAATGGAGGTCAAGAAGGTCGGGAAGGTCGAGCGCTACAAGACCAGCAATGACTTCGGCCAAGAGGAAGATGAGAAAGCCGGCATCGCCCATCGGATGAAGGACGGTTCCATGGTGTACGCGCCGGAAACGATGGCCACGGAGTAAAGCATTTCACGCCCAGCCCATACAATTACGCAACATTTGCATATTGGTTAGCACAGATTATTGACACAAATAATGCGAATTATTATCATTAGCTTAATTGTTCCCGATCCGCCATAACGGTTTCAACCCGGACGGGACCAGCCCCTGCCAGACAGAATCGCCGTTCGCCACGGACCACGGTTTCGGCTGGCATCGTTTGTAAATTGAACTGGATATGTCCGGGATGACCGCCACGCTGACTGCTTCGCCGGAATTCAAAAACGATCACGACACAGCAGCAGCACGCGGCGCCCGTTCGACATTCCAGCGCACGCGCATTTCACCCGCCTTGCTTCTCACGGTAGGTCTTGGTCACGCCGCTCTGCTCTGCCTGCTGCTGTTCGCCAGCGACTCGCCGGAACCCATTACGCCACCACGGCCGCTGACGATCAACCTGATCTCACCCGAAGCCGTAAAGCCACAGCCCACGCCGCAACCCAAGCCGCGGCCGCAGCCCGAACCGGTACCCAGGCCGCCCGAACCGGTGGTCAAGACGCTACCGCCGCCGCCAGTACTGGCAGCCAAGCCGACGCCCACCCCCGCAGCACAGCCCGTGATCGAGGAGGTGCCCATACCTGCACCCGCACCCAAGCCCGTGCCCGTAGCCGAGCCGGTGCCGGCACCCGAGCCGGCCCCGGCGCCGGTGGCGGCTGAAATCAGCAAACCTGCGCCAGCGCCGCCCACACCGCCACGTCAGGCGGATTACCTGGCCAATCCCAAGCCGCACTATCCGCAACTGTCGCGGCGACTGGGCGAGGCCGGCACGGTGCGCCTCAACATCCTGGTCAATCCGGATGGCAGCGTCGCACGCCTGGAACTGGCGCAAAGCAGCGGTTATCCGCGCCTCGACCGCTCCGCCATGGACACGGTTCAGTCCAGCTGGAAATTCGAGCCCGCCCGCCAGAACGGTAAACCGGTGGCCGCCTGGGTCATCGTGCCGATCCAATTCACCCTCAGGAGCTAAGTCATGGAAACCGCAGTACACCCCACCCAGCTGGGCTTCGCCCATTTCCTCGCACAGGCCGACGGCCTCGCGCATTTCCTGCTCGTCGTACTGCTCGCGATGTCGGTCATCACCTGGTACCTCATCGCCAGCAAGAGCATTGCCAACTGGCGCATGAAGAAACATGCGCAGGCTTTCCTGGCGCGCTTCTGGGATGCGCCCGGCCTGGCCTCGGTGGCCGAATACCTGCAGAACCATGGCATCAACGACCCGTTCTCGCATCTCACCCATCACGGCCTCAAGGCCGCCGAGCAGTTCCGCAACAAGACCGGCCAGCGTCTGGTCGAGTCGGGCTCGGAAGACGAATTCCTCACCCGCGCGTTGCGGCGGGCGATCAATCAGGACACCGCGCGCCTGGAATACGGCCACACCATGCTGGCGTCGATCGCCTCCTCGGCGCCTTTCGTCGGCCTGTTCGGCACGGTATGGGGCATTTATCACGCGCTGGTCAATATCGGCATGAGCGGGTCGGGCAGCCTCGATCAGGTGGCGGGGCCGGTCGGCGAGGCGCTGATCATGACTGCACTGGGCCTGGCCGTCGCGATCCCCGCCGTGCTTGCCTACAACTTCTTCAACCGCGCCAAGCGCAGCATGCTGTCCGATGTCGACGGCTTCGCACACGACCTGTTCGCTTTCATGTCCACCGGCGTGCGCAACAACACCCGCGTCGACCGCGGCGAAGCGCGCATCTACAGCGCACCCGTGGCAAGGGGCGCGTGATGGCCTTCGGCGGACTCACGAACGACGGCGGCGACGGCGACAATGCGGAAATCAACATGATTCCGCTGATCGACGTGATGCTGGTGCTGCTGGTCATCTTCATCATCACTGCGCCTTTGATGACGCACGCGGTCAAGGTCGACCTGCCGACCGCTTCCAGCCAGCCCGACCCGGCCCGGCCCGAGACGATCAATCTCTCGATCAAGGCAGACGGCTCGGTGTTCTGGAACGCCGAGCCGGTCGACGCCGCTGCCTGGCAGGCACGCATGGAAGCTGCTGCGCAGCAGACGCCACAGCCGGAAATCCACCTCCGCGCCGACGGCGATCTGGCCTACCGCAATGTCGCGCAGATCATGGCCGACGCCGCGAAAGCCGGTCTCACCAAGCTGGGATTCGTGACCGACCCCCACCCCCGATAAGGTTTCACTACCGGACGCAGCTGTCCATTTTCAACCACCGCCAGCCAGCCGCATGCCTTGCATCAAGCCAGCCAGCCAGCCAAACACATCCGACGCAAGGGAGCAAGCAATGAACCGCATCACCCGTACTTTCAGGCAGCAGGGCCCGGCCTGTGTACTCACCCCATCCCGGCTGGCCGTGGCCGTGGCCTTCGCCCTCAATTTCCCCGCCCAGGGAATGGCCGCCCAGGCTGAGCTGCCGCGCATCGACGTCATCTCCGGTGGCGAAGAAGCCATTGCCAAACAACCGGGTTCGGTCTCGATCGTCAATCAGGCGCAACTCGAACGCATCCAGCCGCTCACCACCGAGGACGCCCTGCGCCAGGTGCCCGGGGTGCACATCAAGCGCGAAGAAGAAACGGCTGTCGTCGCCAACATCGGCATCCGCGGCCTGAACGCGGCTGACTACAAGTCGCTGATCCTCGAAGACGGCGTGCCCATTGCCCCCGGCCTGTTCGTCGGCAACGGCCGCTACTACAACCCGCGCATCCAGCGCATGGACGAAATCGAAGTGCTGAAGGGTGCCGCTGCGCTGCGCTACGGCCCCAACACCATCGGCGGCGTCATCAACTACAAGACCAAGGATCCCATCGACGGCTTTTCCGTTTCGGGCCGCGCTGGCACGCACAACTATCGCGAAGCCACCATCGAAGCAGGCGGTTCGACCCCTTCGGGAGAAGCCAGGGCCGGCTTGTTCTACACCCGCGCGTCAAGCGACGGCTTCCAGGACAAAGGCTTCGACATGCAGGATTTCATGGTCAAGGCCGGCATGGCGCTGGGTGACGACCAGTGGCTGGGCGCGAAATTCACTTATTACGAAAACGACGCCAATATTTCCTATCGCGGCCTGTTCCTTGGCGAATACAACGCCGGAGCCGGGTACAACCCCGCGCCGGATGATTATTTCCTGACCGAACGCAAATCGCTCGACATCAACCATATGTGGGAAATCCGCCCCGGCATGAGCCTCAACACCGTGGTCTACTGGAGCGAGATGTACCGCGATTACTGGCGCTTCGCAGTCGACAACGCCGCCTCGACCGCCGCCGGAAGCTGGGTTTACACGAACGTCGTCAACGGCAACAACCGCGCCTTCGACCGCATCGGTCTGGATTCCCGTCTCACTGTCGCCAACCGGCTCTTCGGCGTGACCGGCGAGGCCGAAATCGGTGTGCGCGTGATGCAGGAAGAGATGGTCGATCAGGGTATCGCCGCGACCCGTGCCAACCCGCGTACCGGCACGATCACCTCCGACCGCATCGATACCGCCACCAGCTACGCCCTGTTCGCGCAGAATCGCTTCGATGTGACCGACAGGCTCTCGATTACCCCTGGCCTGCGGATCGAAAGCTACGAGCAGGAGCGTGAAGATCTGAAGAACAGCGCCAACAACGGCGACAGTTCGAACACCGAATACCTGCCCGGGATCGGCGCAACCTACAAGCTGAGCCCCGCCGCCCAGCTTTATGGCAGTGTCTACAAAGCGTTCTCGCCGCCACTCAACTCGCAGTCGATCGTCACCGGTCTCGATCAGCAACTCGACGCCGAACATTCCATCAACGTCGAATTCGGCGTACGCGGCGGCAGTGGCGCGCTACGTTATGAATTCACCGCGTTCCAGATGGATTTCGACAACCAGATCACCCCGGCCATCTCCGGCGGCCTCGCGAACGCGAACGCCGGCAGCACTCTGCATCGCGGTCTGGAAGGCGCGCTGGGCTACCGCTGGGACAATGGCTTCAGCATGGACGGCAACCTGACCTGGATTCCGGTTTCGGAATACCGCGAAGATCGTGGCGGCGGCATCAACGACGGCAACCGCCTGCCCTACTCGCCAGAACTGCTGGCGAACCTGAGCCTCGGCTACGCGTCGGGCCCGGTCAACGCTGCACTATCGTGGAATTACGTCGATGAGCAATTCGGTTCCGGCGAGAACACCACGCCGATCACCGGCAGCGGCAACGCCGTCTGGTCGGGCCTGATTCCGAGCTACTACACCGTAGACCTCACCGGCAGCTACGACGTCAACAAGCAACTCAAACTCTTCGGCGCGATCAAGAACCTGACCGACGAGCGCTACATCGCCAGTCTGCGCCAGGGCATCTATGCCGGTCCCGAACGGGCATTCGAAGTGGGTGCGAAATACACCTTCTGACCTGCGTCACGACTTCCGGGGAAAACGTAATCGTCACCCTTGACAACGTACTGACCTCCGGCGAGTTCGTGGGACGGACCTCTGCTCGAGGCCCGTCCCGCACACTCATCTTTTCAACCGCCAGCCAAGCAGCGTTTTGCTCCGCCAGCCCGTTATTTTCCAGCCAGGAGCAAATCCATGTCACCCCCCCGTCCACACCCGCCTTCGGGTGCCCTCCGCCAGCTGCTGGCACGCATCCAGCCGGCCGCCACGACCCCTGTGGCAGCCTCGCTCGCATTCATGATGCTGGCCCCCGCCGCCGCGCTGGCGCAAACCCCTGGCGCGGCCGAAACCACCCTGGCCACGGTACAGGTGGAGGACACCGCCGACCCCATGGCCGTCAATAACGGCTACCAGGCGACCGAGACCCGCGTCGGTAAAATCAAGCAGAATCCGCACGACGTTCCACAAGCGATCACCACCCTCACCAACCAGTTGATGGAAGAGCAGCAGGTCGGTAGCCTGCGCGAAGCGCTGCGCAACGTGTCCGGCCTTACCTTCAACGCCGCCGAAGGCGGCCGCGCGGGCGACAACATGATGCTGCGCGGCTTCTACACCTTCGGCGACCTGTATCTGGACGGTCTCCGCGATACCGCGCAGTACAACCGCGAAACCTTCAACCTGGAGCAGGTCGACGTGCTGCGCGGTTCCGCTTCGATGCTGTTCGGCCGCGGCCAGGCCGGCGGCGTCATCAATCTGGTCAGCAAGACGCCCAAGCGCGCCGACGCCTACAAGCTGACCGGCAGCGTCGGCACCGACGGGTACACCGAAGCCACGGCCGATCTCAACAAGCGCATCGGCCAGGACGCCGCCGTGCGGGTCAATCTGATGAAGCGCGACGAAGACAGCTGGCGCGAGAACCCGGTCACCGGCGCCCAGCCGGAAGTCGATCGCAGCGGCGTGGCAGTCAGCCTGGCGTTGGGGATGCAGACCGACGACGCGTTCATCCTGTCGCATCAATTCACCCGCAACCGGGACATCCCCGACTACGGCTTCTCGTTCGACAATGCCACGCGCCGTCCGAACACCCATTTTTCGCCGAACACCTTCTGGGGCATCGATGCCAACTTCGACGACAGCGACGTGAACATCAGCACCGCGACGTGGACGCACCGTTTCTCGCCGACGAGCGAACTGCGCACCGTGGTTCGTTACGGCGATTACGAGCGCAGCTACTGGGCACGTACACCCAATGCCACCACGCCGCCGAACGCGATCGGCCTGATCGGCACCAATGCCGGCCCGACGCGCTCGATGGACTACGAGACCGTCACCGTGCAGTCCGACTACAACACCCGCTTCCGCGCCTTCGACATGAAGCACGAACTGGTCACCGGCGTCGAGTATCTGCACGAGGACAGCCATCGCATCGGACTCCGCAATCTTGGCGGCACGACGGTAGGCAATCCGCCGCTGTTCCAGCCCTACGTCGAGAACACCACGGGCGCGGTCAATTTCACCGGCGATTCCTACGCAATCTACGTGCAGGATACGGTCGAGTTCATGCCTTTCTGGAAAGCCACGCTGGGCGCCAGGCGCGACGAGCTGTATGCCGATTATTACAGCCTCACCTCGCCCAGCCTGGAGTATGGCGAGTGGAGCTACCGCGCGGCGCTGTCATGGCAGCCCAACGATAGCGCGCACTACTACCTCGGCTACAGTGATTCGTTCAGCCCCACCGCCGACCTGTATCAGCTGACCGTCACACCACAGCCACCCGAAACCAGCCAGGTGGTCGAGCTGGGCGCAAAATGGATGTTCTTCGACGGCGATCTCGCGTTCCGCACCGCCCTCTACCGTGCCACCAAGCACTGGGAGCGCAACACCGATCTCGAGTCGACGGCCTCGATTCTCACCAGGAAACGACGGACGGACGGACTGGAATTCGAGCTGGCAGGCCGCATCACCTCCAACTGGGAAGTGTTTGCCGGGCTCGCGCTGATGGATGCCGAGATCCTCGACACGGCCGAAAACATCAATGCCACGACAGGGGTCATCACCAAGGGCAACCTCGGCTACATCGGCCAGCGGCCGCGCAATACGCCCGAATACACCTTCAATTTATGGAGCACCTACAAGCTCGGCGGCGGCTGGAAAATTGGCGGCGGCGTCGAGGTCAAGGGCGACCGCTACGGCTACAACCCGAGCGGCGCGGGCGCGATTCCCACCCTGCCGGGCGGCACCGCTTTCCATCCCAACACCGCGCCGTCCTACGACCGCTGGGATGCCATGGTCGCCTACGAACGGAAGGACTGGGGCGTTCGCCTGAACGTCAAGAACGTGTTCGACGAAGTCTATTACGACGCGATCTACGACAACGGCCCGTTCACCGTTCCCGGCACCAACCGCGCCTTCATCCTCACCGGCGAACTGAAATTCTGACCCGCCTTCCCTGCCCGTCGGCAGGGATGTGACGCTGCCCACGCGGCGTCACATCCCTGACAGGAGCCCCTCATGCTATTGCTCATTCCCAATGTACTCGACGCCGCCACCCTCGCCCGCTGCAGCGATCTGCTCGACCAGGCCGACTGGACCGACGGCCGCGTCACCGCCGGTTCGCAGGCCGCCACGGTCAAAAACAACTTGCAACTGCCGGAAGCCAGTCCGTTCGCCCAGCAGTTGCGTGCCAGCGTCCTCGAAGCACTGTCGAAGAATCCTGCCTTTTTCAGCGCCGCTTTGCCCAGGCGCATCTACCCGCTGCTATTCAACCGTTACGGCGGCGAAGCCAATTCCTTCGGCAATCATGTCGACAACGCCATCCGCACCCATCCGGCGAGCGCCCAGCACGTGCGCACCGATCTGTCATTCACGCTGTTTCTCAACGATCCCGCCGACTACGACGGTGGCGAACTCATCATCGAGGACGGCATGGGCGGGCGGGCGGTCAAGCTGCCGGCGGGTCACCTCATCCTCTACCCGTCATACAGCGTGCACCGCGTCGAAGCAGTGACGCGCGGCACGCGGCTGGCGTGCTTTTCCTGGCTGGAAAGCATGGTGCGCGAGCCGCAACAGCGCGAATTGCTGTATGAACTGGACATGAGCATCGTCGCCCTGCGCGGCGAGCAGGGCGAGACCGATACCACAGTGCGGCTTACCAGCTGTTATCACAACCTGATGCGAATGTGGGCGACGGTGTAAGCGGACACGAACAAGCGCGCCTTATGGCGGCCGTCATGACGGAGGCCGCGCGTGCCTAAGGCTGACGCCGGGCGCGACCACGCCGCCACTACTGTTTTTTCCTTGCTTTCAGCGTAGTGCCGCCCTGTATGTTTGTTATTGACAATTATTCTCATTTATATAATATTCCATTTAACCGATGCAACTGCTGGAGAGTTCACCATGTACGTCTGCCTTTGCCACAGCGTCACCGACACCGATATCCGCCGGCTTGTGCGTACCGAAGGCGTATGCTCGATGCGCGAATTGAGCAGGCAACTGGGTGTCGCCACCCAATGCGGCAAGTGCGGCCGCTGCGCCAGGGAAGTGCTGCACGACGCCATGCATGAGACACGCAGCGAAGCAGGCTGCCCCGCGCTCGTGGCCGCCTGACCCCCGCCCATACCCGACTCCCATTACCCAGACGCCGCCGAATCGCCACGGCGGCGCTTGCTTTGCAAGCCCGTATACCTAGAATGCCGGATGAACCTGCATTGCCCCCTGACCGGGCATGCGTCCAGCCATCAGCCCGCTCGCGGGCATTTCCAGCCACCAGGAGAGCGTCATGAAAGGCGATAAGAAAGTCATCCAGTATCTGAACAAGACCCTGACGGTGGAGCTCACTGCCGTCAACCAGTATTTCCTGCATGCGCGCATGTACAAGAACTGGGGGCTGACTGCACTGGGCAAGCATGAATACGAGGAATCGATCGAGGAGATGCGCCATGCCGACAAACTGATCGAGCGCATCCTCTTTCTGGAAGGTCTGCCCAACCTGCAGGACCTCAACAAGCTGATGATCGGCGAGAACGTGCCCGAGTGCCTGGCATGCGACCTCAAGCTCGAGCACACCGGCCGGGCCCTGTATATCGAAGCGATTGCGCATTGCGAAGCGGTCAAGGATTACGTCTCGCGCGAAATCCTGGTCAGCATCCAGGCAGACACTGAAGAGCACATCGATTATCTGGAAACCCAGCTCGACCTCATCCAGCGCATGGGCGAACAGAACTACATGCAAACCGCTGCCGGCCCGATTGAAGGCTGAGCGCAGTCCGCCATACCATCAACGTCCCCCAGCGGGACTTACGACTGCCCGGGCTTCGGCCCGCCGCAGAGGAATCCCCGCGTGGGACATTCATGCCTGCCAGCTTCGATCCGGATTGCCGCACCTGCCCGCGTCTCGCCACCTTTCTTGACGAGGTACGCGCACGCCACCCCGATTACCACGCCCGCCCGGTACCCGCTTTTGGCGACGCCGCGCCCGATCTGCTTATCGTTGGCCTCGCCCCCGGCATGCACGGCGCCAACCGCAGCGGCCGCCCCTTCACCGGCGACTACGCCGGGGTGCTCCTGTACGAGACGCTGCACCGCTTCGGCTACGCCAGTGCGCCGCAATCGCTAGCGGCAAACGACGGCTTGCAGCTCATCGGCTGCCGCATCACCAACGCGGTGAAATGCCTGCCGCCCGCCAACAAGCCGGAGCCCGGCGAGATTCGCGAATGCAACCGCTATCTCGCCACCGAACTGGCCGATCTGCCCGGGCATGCCAGCATCCTGGCGCTGGGCCAGATCGCGCATCAGGCCGTGCTGCGCGCGCAAGGCCTCAAGCTCAAGGACTACCCCTTCGCCCACGCCAGCGACCATCGCCTGCCCGACGGCCGGCGGCTGGTCAGCAGCTACCACTGCTCCCGCTACAATACCCAGACGCGCCGCCTCACCCCCGAAATGTTCGCGGCGGTGTTCGAGAAAATTCAAGCCAAGGACTGACCATGCCCGTCGTCACCATCAAGCTCGCCGGTTCGCTCACCCGCGCACAGAAACAGAAGGTTGCCGAGGAAATCACCGCCACGCTGGAGCGCCACGCCGGCAAACCGGCGTCGTATACCACCATCGCGTTCGAGGAACTGCCGGACGAGAACTGGGCGATCGCCGGCAAGCTTTTGGACGAGGAATGATTTTTTTATCCGCGAAGTACGCGAAGAACCGCGAAGAAAGACTTTGAAGATTTTCTTCGTGTCACTTCGCGTACTTCGCGGATAAAAAGGTTTTGCAAGTGAGTATCACCAAGGACTTTCTCGCCTCGCTGCCCACCCTGCCCGGCGTCTACCGCATGGTCGATGCGGCCGGCATGGTGCTCTACGTCGGCAAGGCGAAGGATCTCCGAAAGCGCGTCTCCAGCTATTTTCAGAAAACCGACCAGAGCCCGCGCATCAAGCTGATGCTGAAAAGTGTCGACCATATCGACACCACGGTGACGCGCACCGAGGCCGAAGCGCTGCTGCTGGAAAACAATCTGATCAAGGGGCTGAAGCCGCGCTTCAACATCCTGTTCCGCGACGACAAATCTTATCCCTACCTGCTGCTGACCGGGCATCGCTTTCCGCGCCTGGCCTATTTCCGCGGCACGCCGAAAAAACACGACCAGACGTTCGGGCCGTATCCAAACGCCTATGCGGTGCGCGAAAGCATCCAGCTGCTGCAGAAGGTTTTCCAGCTGCGTACCTGCGAGGACAGCGTGTTCGCCAACCGTTCGCGCCCCTGTCTGCTGTATCAGATCAAACGCTGCAGCGCACCCTGCGTCGGCCACATCGCGCCCGACCATTACGCACGCGACGTCGCCGAGGCTGCGCAACTCCTGCATGGTGAAGCCACCCGGCTGACCGGACAGATCACCGAACAGATGAACGCCGCCGCCGCCGCGCTCGACTTCGAAACCGCGGCACTGCTGCGCGACCGCCTGCGCATGCTGGCGACGGTGCGCGAAAAGCAGTTCGTCGACAGCACCGGCGGCGAAGCCGACGCCGATGTGATCGCGGCGGCCGAGGCCGGCGGCGTGATCGCGGTCAACCTGACCATGATCCGCGGCGGACGCCATCTCGGCGATCGCAGTTTTTTCCCTCAGCACGGCGAAGGCGCGACGCCAGCCGAAGCACTGGAGGCCTTCGTCGCCCAGCATTACCTCGATCACCCCATTCCGCCGCGTATCCTGGTCAACGAGGCGATCGAGGCCGACGCGCTGGAAGCGCTGCTCTCCGAGCAGTCCGGCAAGAAAATCAGCCTGCAGCACCGTGTCACCGGCGAACGCCGCGTCTGGATCGGCATGGCACAGGCCAACGCGCGGCTGTCGGCGGAACGTCGCAGCGCCGAGCGCGCCAACCAGTCGCAGCGGCTCGCCGCGCTGCGCGACACGCTCGATCTGCCGGCGCTCAACCGCATCGAATGTTTCGACATCTCGCACACCATGGGTGAAGCGACCATCGCGTCTTGCGTCGTCTACGAAGGCGACGACCTGAAAAAATCCGACTACCGGCGCTACAACATCGGCGGCATCACTCCGGGCGACGACTATGCCGCGATGCACGCCGCGCTGATCAAGCGCTTCCACAAAAGCATCGAGGAAAACGGCGTACTGCCCGACCTGCTGTTGATCGACGGCGGCAAGGGACAAGTATCGAGCGCGGTCGAAGCCATGAATGAGCTTGGATTGGGTGAGGTTTTGCTGCTTGGTGTGGCCAAGGGCGAGGCGCGCAAGCCCGGGCTGGAAACGCTGATCTTCGCCAACGGCCGCGAACTGAAACTGGCCAAGGATCATCCCGGTTTCCACCTGATCCAGCAGGTGCGCGACGAAGCGCACCGCTTCGCCATCACCGGCCACCGCGCCAAGCGCGGCAAGGCACGTGTACAGTCGACGCTGGAAGACATTGCGGGGATCGGCCCCAAGCGCCGCAAACAGCTGCTCGAACATTTCGGCGGCCTGCAGGGCGTCCGTGACGCCGGCATCGACGCGCTTGCCTCGGTCAACGGTATCAGCCGAGAATTGGCGGAAACCATTTATCACGCCCTCCACTGATGCCGCTCAACCTCCCCAACCTGCTCACCTGGCTGCGCATCCTCTTCATTCCGCTGATGGCAGGCGTGTTCTACCTGCCCGACGGCTGGGTGACGCCGTTCGAAGCCAATTTGTTCGCAGCGGGGTTTTTTGGCGTGGCGGCGCTGACCGACTGGCTCGACGGCTGGCTAGCCCGCAAACTCGGCCAGACTTCGGCCTTCGGCGCCTTTCTCGATCCGGTAGCCGACAAGCTGATGGTCGCCGCCGCGCTGATCGTGCTGATCGACCTCGACCGGGTGGCGCCGCTGATCGGGCTCATCATCATCGGCCGCGAAATCACCATTTCCGCCCTACGCGAGTGGATGGCCAAGGTCGGCAAATCGGCCAGCGTGGCCGTGTCCTTCGTCGGCAAGCTGAAAACCGCGGCACAGATGATCGCCATCGTGCTGCTGCTGTACTTCACCCCTTTCGCCGGCCTGCCCATCGCCGCCATCGGCACCTTGCTGATCTGGGGCGCCGCGCTGCTCACCCTGGTTTCAATGGCGTATTACCTGGTGATGGCGGCGCGCGCACTGCAAGAATCTTCCTGAGGTGTTGACAGAAAAAAACGAAATCCCCATAATGCGCAGCCTTCAACGCGGGAATAGCTCAGCTGGTAGAGCGCAACCTTGCCAAGGTTGAGGTCGGGAGTTCGAACCTCCTTTCCCGCTCCAGTATTCTGGGGAAAACAGAAGGCTAAGCCCGGATGTTTTCCCCTTTTCGTTTAAGCGGTTTACCGCCTATCTCAGCGGTATTCAACTTGGGCGCGTTAGCAAAGCGGTTATGCACCGGATTGCAAATCCGTGTAGGTCGGTTCGACTCCGGCACGCGCCTCCAGATTCAGGGCCGGCTGTCCGCTTCGCCCGGATGGTGAAATTGGTAGACACAAGGGACTTAAAATCCCTCGCCAGCGATGGCGTACCGGTTCGATTCCGGTTCCGGGCACCACCTTTCCCTTCCAGTCTACTGGCCAGAGTGGTATAATTTCGCCGCTTGATTATTTGTGTAATGGCGTTGGGCAAATGGGCGGTTCGCCCATTTTTTATTTGTGCCCAATGCGAAGCAATGATGGATTTTCGATGATGGATTTGCCCGCCCGCCTGCAGCCTGTACTCGCCGGACTCGGTTATGAGCTGGTAGTGCTGGAACGTGCCGGGCGTGGGCTGATCCGGATTTTCATCGACAAGCCGGGCGGCATCACGATTGACGACTGCGTAACGGTGAGTAATCACCTGACCCACCTGTTTACCGTAGAGAACATCGACTACGACAGGCTGGAAGTCTCTTCACCCGGGCTCGACCGGCCACTGGTCAAACCGCAGGACTATGCGCGTTTTGCCGGCGAGCAGGTGACGCTGAAGCTGCGGGTGCCGATGGACAACCGGCGCCGCCTGAGCGGCCAGCTGGTCGGCCTGGAAGAGAATGCGGTGAAATTGATCGTCGATGGCACGGAAGTGTCGGTTGACTTGAGGAATGTGGACGCGGCCCGCCTGAAACCGATGGTTTAGGCGGGCCGCGCTGGAGGGAATGATGAGCCGTGAAATGTTGATGCTGGCCGACGCGCTGGCGCGCGAAAAGAACGTGGACAAGGAGGTGGTGTTCGAAGCACTCGAGCAGGCACTCGCCTCCGCCACCAAGAAACGCTTCAAGGAAGAGGCCGATGTGCGCGTGTCGATCGACCGCAACACCGGCGAGTACGAATCCTTCCGCCGCTGGCTGGTGGTGACCGAGGCCGAACTGGAGTCCGAGGGCCACCAGATTCTGCTGATCGACGCCCAGGACAAGATTCCCGACATCGAGATCGGCGACTACATCGAGGAGCCGCTGGAAAACGTCGAATTCGGCCGCATTGGCGCGCAAGCGGCCAAACAGGTCATCCTGCAGAAGATCCGCGACGCCGAGCGCGAGCAGATCATCAGCGACTTCCTCGACCGCAAGGAACACCTGGTCAACGGCGTGGTGAAGCGCATCGATCGCGGCAACGCCATTATCGAATCGGGCCGCGTCGAAGGCTTCCTGCATCGCGACCAGATGATCCCGCGCGAAAACCTGCGTGTCGGCGACCGCGTGCGCGCCTACCTGCTGCGCATCGACCGCGGCGCCCGCGGCCCGCAGGTGGTGCTGTCGCGCACCGCGCCCGAATTCATCATGAAGCTGTTCGAGCTGGAAGTGCCGGAAATCGAGGAAGGCCTGCTCGAGATCAAGGCGGCCGCCCGCGACCCCGGCCTGCGCGCCAAGATCGCGGTAGTGTCGCACGACCCGCGCATCGATCCGATCGGCACCTGCATCGGCCTGCGTGGCTCGCGCGTCACCTCGGTGACCAATGAACTGGCAGGCGAACGCGTCGACATCATCCACTGGTCGACCGACCCCGCGCAGTACGTCATCAACGCGCTGGCGCCGGCCGAGGTCAGTTCCATCGTGGTCGACGAGGACAAGCACAGCATGGACGTGGTGGTGGACGAGGAACAGCTTGCGATGGCGATCGGCCGCGGCGGCCAGAACGTGCGCCTGGCGTCCGAACTGACCGGCTGGGAACTCAATATCATGTCGCGCGAAACGGCCGAAGAGAAACAGTCGGCCGAAAGCGGCAAGACGCTTGCCCTGTTCATCGAAAAACTCGATGTGGACGAGGAAGTCGCCCAGATTCTGGTCGACGAAGGCTTCTCCACGCTGGAAGAAGTCGCCTACGTCCCCATGAATGAAATGCTCGAGATCGAGGCATTCGACGAAGACCTGGTCAACGAATTGCGCAACCGCGCCCGCAATGCCCTGCTGACCGCCGCCATCGTTGGCGAGGAACAGGTCGAGGCCTCGGCGGGCGACCTGCTGTCGCTCGAAGGCATGGACGCGGAAACCGCGCGCACGCTCGCCAGCAAGGGTGTCCACACCACCGAGGATCTGGCCGAGCTGGCCGTCGATGAGCTGACCGAAATGGCCGCCATGGATGCCGAACGTGCCAAACAATTGATCATGGCCGCACGCGCGCCCTGGTTCGCCCAAGGCTAAGAGGACTGCATGAACGTTGAACAATTCGCCCAGGAACTGAAACTGCCACCCCAGCTGTTGCTCGAACAGCTGAAAGCGGCAGGCGTCAGCAAAAAAGATGTCGTCGACCCTGTCACCGAAGCGGACAAGGCGCATTTGCTCGACTATCTGCGCAAGATGCACGGTGGTGGAACCGAGGCCGGCAAAACCAAGATCACCATCACGCGCAAGCAGACCGGCGAAATCCGCAAGACTGACAGCACCGGCAAGTCGCGCACCATCCAGGTGGAAGTACGCAAGTCGCGCACCTACGTCAAGCGCGATGCCGCCGCATTGGCGACCGAAGCGCCACCTGCGGCAGAGCCCGTTGCGGAAGCACACCCCACCCCGCCGGCGGCAGAGCAGGCCCAGCCCGTCACCGAGAGCATGATCGAAGCCCCCGTCTCCGAACCTGTCGTCGAACCGGTTGTGGCCCCGGCTGCCGAGCTTGCGCCCGACGTCGCCGAGCCCGCTGCAGTGGTTGAACCCGTAGCGGTTGAAGCCACGCCCGTGCCCGATGCTGCCGATGCCGCCGCTGCCGATGCCGCCGCTGCCGAGCCCGCCGCTACGGAACCCGCCCCGGTGGTGAAGAAAACCACCCGCATCAAAAAAGCCTCGATCCTGAACGAAGCCGAAATCAAGGCACGCGAAGAAGAGACGCGCCGTCACCAGGCGCTGCAGGCGCGTCAGGCAGCGGATGCCCGGGCGCGCATAGAACGCGAAGCCTTGCGCAAACAGGCGGAAGCTGCGCGCGAAGCCGCCAAGCTTGCTGCAGCGGAAAAAACCGCTGCGCCCGCCACGCCGGCCACGCCCACCGAAAAAACCCTGCACAAGCCGGACAAGCCGGCTGCGGCCAAGGGCCCGGACAAGAAGGCCGGAAGCAGCTGGAAGGACGACGCCGCGCGCCGCAGGGGCGGACTCAAGACCCGCGGTGGCGCTGCGCCCGAGGCAGGCTGGCGCGGCCGCAAGGGCAAATCCAGATCCGGTCAGGACGACACCACATTCGTCGCCCCGACTGAGCCGATCGTGCGCGAGGTGCTGGTGCCGGAAACCATCACCGTGGCCGAACTCGCCCACAAGATGTCGGTGAAGGCGGCGGAAGTCATCAAGGCGCTGATGAAGCTGGGCAGCATGGTGACCATCAACCAGGTACTGGATCAGGAAACCGCGATCATCGTAATCGAGGAAATGGGCCACATCGGCAAGCCGGCTGCGCTCGACACGCCAGAAGCTTTCCTCATCGAAACCGGCGAGACCGGCGAAGTGGAAATGGTCGCGCGTCCGCCGGTGGTGACGGTGATGGGTCACGTCGACCACGGCAAGACCTCGCTACTCGACACCATCCGGCGTACCCGGGTGGCCATCGGCGAAGCCGGCGGCATCACCCAGCACATCGGTGCATACCATGTCGAAACCGAAAAAGGCGTCATCACCTTCCTCGACACCCCTGGCCACGAAGCATTTACCGCGATGCGCGCACGCGGTGCCAAAGCAACCGACATCGTGGTGCTGGTGGTGGCGGCCGACGACGGCGTGATGCCGCAAACGATCGAAGCCATCCATCACGCCAAGGCGGCCAATGTGCCGCTGGTGGTGGCAGTGAACAAGATCGACAAACCCGATGCCAACCCCGAGCGCATCCGCCAGGAACTCGTCGCGCAAGGCGTCACGCCCGAGGAATGGGGCGGCGACACCCAGTTCGTCGAAGTGTCGGCCAAGGCCAACACCAACATCGACGGCCTGCTCGATGCCATCCTGCTGCAGGCCGAAGTGCTGGAACTGCAGGCAGCGGCCGACGGCCCCGCCAAAGGCATCGTCATCGAGGCCCGCCTGGACAAGGGCAAGGGCCCGGTGACTACACTGCTGGTGCAATCCGGCACGCTGCGCCGCGGCGACATGGTGCTGGCAGGCCAGGCTTTCGGTCGTGTGCGCGCCATGCTCGACGAATCGGGCAAGGTTGTGAACGAAGCCGGCCCCTCGATCCCGGTCGAAATCCAGGGCCTTTCCGATGTGCCGCAGGCCGGCGAGGACATGATGGTATTGCCGGACGAACGCAAGGCACGTGAAATCGCCCTGTTCCGTCAAGGCAAGTTCCGCGACGTGCAGCTCGCCAAGAAGCAGGCCGCCAAGCTGGAATCGATGTTCGAGCAGATGGGCCAGGGCGAAGTGCAGCATCTGCCCATCATCCTCAAGGCCGACATGCAGGGTTCCTACGAAGGTCTGGCGCATGCGTTGGGCAAACTGTCGACCGATGAGGTCAAGGTCAACATCATCCACAGCGCGGTCGGTGCGATCACCGAGTCCGACGTCAACCTGGCGCTCGCCTCCAAGGCGGTGCTGATCGGCTTCAACGTGCGCGCCGATGCGTCGGCGCGCAAGCTGGCTGAGTCCAGTGGCGTCGACATCCGCTACTACAACATCATCTACGAAGCGGTGGATGAGGTGAAGGCCGCACTGTCGGGCATGCTGGCGCCCGAGAAGCGGGAAAGCGTCATCGGTACCGTGGAAATCCGTCAGGTCTTCCATATTTCCAAGATCGGCACCATTGCCGGCTGCTACGTGCTGGACGGGATAGTCAAGCGCGGCGCCGGCGTACGCGTGCTGCGCAACAACGTAGTGGTGCATCAGGGCGAACTCGATTCGCTCAAGCGCTTCAAGGACGACGTCAAGGAAGTCAAGGCCAACTTCGAATGCGGCTTGAGTCTGAAGAACTTCAACGACATCCAGGAAGGCGACATCCTCGAAGTGTTCGAGGTGGTCGAAGTAGCACGTTCACTGTGAGGACCGAGGATATAGGAGCTAGGATTTAGGGATTGAGCGCGGCTTCGCCGCGCGCTTCTTTATCCCCCAGCCCCTAATCCCTAGCCCCTAAAAATGCCCAAAGACTATCCCCGTGCCCGCCGTGTCGCCGACCAGATCCAGCGCGAACTGCCGGAGCTGATCCGGCAGGAAGTGAAAGACCCGCGCGTCGGCATGCTGACCATCACCGAGGTGGAGGTCAACCGCGACATGGAGTTCGCCAAGGTCTATTTCACCACGCTCGGCGGCCAGACCGAACATGATGCCTGCCTGCATGGCCTGCAGCGCGCCAGCGGTTTTCTGCGTTCGCAGCTGTCGCACCGCATGCAGCTGCGCGTAGTGCCCAAGCTCACGTTCGTGTACGACCGCTCGGTCGAGCGTGGCATCGAGCTCACCCAACTGATCGAAACTGCCGTCGCCGAAGACGCAAAACACCCCAAAGACGCGTGAAGCCAGCCCGCCAGATCGTCGATGGCGTGCTGCTGCTGAACAAGCCGGTCGGCATCACCTCCAACGCCGCGCTGCAGAAAGCCAAATGGCTGCTCAACGCCAGAAAGGCGGGCCACACCGGCACCCTCGATCCCTTTGCCGACGGATTGCTGCCGCTGTGTTTCGGCGAGGCCACCAAGTTCTCGGCCTATCTTCTGGAATCGGACAAGCGCTATCGTGCCGTGATGCAGCTGGGCGTCACCACCACGACCGGCGACCCGGAAGGCGAAGTACTCGACACCCGCGAGGTGATGGTCGACTGTGCCGGCATCAACGCCGTGTTGCCACGCTTCATGGGCGAAACCGAGCAGATCCCGCCCATGCATTCGGCGCTCAAGCACCAGGGGCGCCCGCTCTACGAATATGCCCGTGCCGGGATCGAAATCGAACGCCCGCCGCGCAAGGTCACCATCCGTTCGCTGGCGATGATCGAATGTGCGCCGCCCCGCGTGGTCCTCGACGTGCAATGCAGCGCCGGCACCTACATCCGTACCCTGGCGCAGGACATGGGCGCCGCGCTCGGCTGCGGCGCTCATCTCAGCGCGCTGACGCGAACTGCAGCCGGCGGCTTTACGCTCGACCAGGCGCACACGCTCGCCCAGCTGGAGTCGCTCGACGCCAGCCAGCGGCAGGCCTTGCTGCTGCCGGCAGACTGCCTGGTGGCGCACCTGCCCGCCGTGCAGCTCGATGCCACCGATGCCACGGCCTTGTGCCAGGGCCGCAGCGTCGCGTATGCGGCGGCGCATGCAGGGCTCACGCGCGTGTATGCGGCGGCGCACACCTTTATCGGTCTGGCCGACGCCAGCGCCGGCCAACTGGTGCCGCACCGCCTGGTTGCTACCCAAAACGCTTGAGTTTGGGTCCTTTTCCAGCGTAAAATCCGCGGTTTACCAGAACGTGTCCCGCTCAGCCGCAGGCCACGCGATTTCAGAAGGAGTACACCATGGCTGTTACCGTCGCGCAAAAAGCGCAAATCGTCCAGGATTACCAGCGGGCCGCTGCCGACACCGGCTCGCCCGAAGTGCAGGTTGCCCTGCTGACGGCTCGCATCAACGATCTGACCGGCCACTTCAAGGCCAACATGAAGGATCACCACTCACGTCGGGGTCTGCTGAAGATGGTGAGCCGCCGCCGCAAGCTGCTCGACTACCTGAAGCGCACCAACCTCGAAGGCTACAAGACCCTGATCGATCGCCTCGGTCTGCGCAAGTAATCCTGACAAGGCCACTGTGATGATCCGGCACTTCGCTGCACCGGCACAGTGGATGGGATTGCTGCCTCCTGAATTTCCCACGCCCCGCCCATGCGGGGCGTTTCTGCTTTGAAAGGAACTCGTGTGAGCGCTATCAAGAAAACGTTTACCTACGGTCGCCACCAGGTCACACTGGAAACCGGCGAAATCGCCCGCCAGGCCTCCGGCGCCGTCATCGTCAACATGGACGACACCGTGGTGCTGGTCACCGTCGTCGCCAAGAACGAAGTCAAGCCGGGCCAGGATTTCTTTCCGCTGACCGTCGACTACCAGGAAAAGACCTACGCTGCCGGCCGCATCCCCGGCGGCTTCCTCAAGCGCGAGAGCCGTCCGTCCGAAGGCGAAACCCTGATCTCGCGCCTGATCGACCGCCCCATCCGCCCGCTCTTCCCGGAAGGCTTCTTCAATGAAGTGCAGGTCATCGCCACCGTGATGTCGTCCAACCCGGAAGTCAGCGCCGACATCCCCGCGCTGATCGGCGCCTCCGCCGCGCTTTCGCTGTCCGGCCTGCCGTTCGACGGCCCGGTCGGCGCCGCGCGTGTCGGCTTCGTCAACGGCGAGTATGTACTCAACCCGACCAACTCGGAGCTGAAGGATTCCGCGCTCAACCTGGTCGTCGCCGGCACCGAAACCGCCGTGCTGATGGTCGAGTCCGAAGCCATGGAACTGCCCGAAGACATCATGCTGGGCGCGGTCGTGTTCGGCCACACCCAGATGCAGGCCGCGATCAACGCGATCAACGAACTCGCCGATGAAGCCGGCGCCGACGCCTGGGATTGGGAGCCGCTGGCCGAGGACACCGCCATGGTCGAGCGCCTCAAGGCGCTGGCCGAGGATGGCCTGCTAGCCGCCTACAACATCAAGCAGAAACAGGCCCGCATGACGGCCGTGGACGAAGTGCGCAGCAAGGCCTTCGCCGAACTGATCACCGCCGACATGGATACCGTCGCTGCCAATCACGTCAAGGACGCGTTCCACCGCCTGGAAGCCGGCGTGGTGCGCAACCGCATCCTGTCCGGCCAGCCGCGCATCGACGGCCGTGACACCCGCACCGTGCGCCCGATCACCATCCGCACCGGCGTGCTGCCGCGCGCCCACGGTTCCGCCCTGTTCACCCGCGGCGAAACCCAGGCGCTGGTGGTCACCACGCTCGGCACCGGCCGCGACGAACAGACCATCGACGCGCTCGAAGGCTCCTACTCCGACCGCTTCATGCTGCACTACAACATGCCGCCCTACGCCACCGGCGAAACCGGCCGCGTCGGCTCGCCGAAGCGCCGCGAAATCGGCCACGGCCGCCTGGCCAAGCGCGCGCTGCTGGCGGTGCTGCCCTCCAAGGAGGAATTCGGCTACACCATGCGCGTGGTATCGGAGATCACCGAATCCAACGGCTCGTCGTCGATGGCCTCGGTGTGCGGCGGCTGCCTGTCGCTGATGGACGCCGGCGCACCGCTGAAGGCGCACGTCGCCGGCATCGCCATGGGCCTGATCAAGGAAGGCAACCGCTTCGCCGTGCTGACCGACATCCTCGGCGACGAGGACCACCTCGGCGACATGGATTTCAAGGTCGCGGGCACCGAAAAGGGCGTGACCGCGCTGCAGATGGACATCAAGATCACCGGCATCACCAAGGAAATCATGCAGGCCGCGCTGACGCAGGCGAAGGAAGGCCGCATGCACATCCTCGGCATCATGAAGTCGTCGGTCTCCGAGACGCATGAAATGTCGGCCTACGCGCCGCGCATCATCGCGATGAAGATCAACCCGGAAAAGATCCGCGACGTCATCGGCAAGGGCGGCGCCGTCATCCGCGCGCTGACCGAGGAAACCGGCACCCAGATCGACATCCAGGAAGACGGCAGCGTGAAGATCGCCTGCACCAGCATGGAAGCCGGCGAACTCGCCAAGAAGCGGATCGAGGAAATCACCGCCGAAGTCGAAGTCGGCAAGGTCTACGAAGGCCCGGTCATCAAGCTGCTGGACTTCGGCGCGATCATCAACGTGCTGCCGGGTCGCGACGGTCTGCTGCACATCTCGCAGATCGCCCACGAGCGCGTCAACACCATCGGCGACTACCTGAAGGAGGGCCAGATCGTGAAGGTGAAGATTCTGGAAGCCGATGAAAAAGGCCGTCTGCGCCTGTCGATGAAGGCGCTGCTGGATGCGCCCGCACCGGCAGCCAGCAGCGACAACGAAACACCGGAAACCGCGGGCTGAAACAGCCTGCCCGCCAAAACCGCGCTCCCGGGCGCGGTTTTTTTTGCGCCTACACTGGCGGAAATCGCACGCTCGCCACCAGGCCCGTTCCCCCTTCTCCCGCTTCCAGGCTTACCGTCGCGCCATGCAAATGCGCGATGCGCTGCACGATCGTCAAGCCAAGCCCGGCCCCTCCCACGCCGGCAGACAGTCGGTAAAATGGGGCAAAAACTGCGGTGCGCTGCTGTTCCGGGATACCCGGGCCATTATCGGCCACCTGCCACGTCACGCCCTGCTCCGAACCGCATACTGTCAGTGCGATCCCCGCCCCGCCATAACGCAAGGCATTGTCGATCAAATTGGCCAGCATCTCGCGCAGCAGCTGGGCATCGCCCATCAGCCATGCGTCTCCGCCTTGCATATCGAAGCTGATTTCCACCCCCTTGGCCAATGCCTGCGGCGCCCATTCGCGGGCAACCTCCCGCACCACCTCAACGCCGTCCAGCCGGATCAGGTGCAAGGTATTTTCCGCAACATCGACGCGCGCCAGGATGAGCAGCTTCTCAACCAGGCCGCCCATGGTTTGCGCCGACTGTGCAATACGCGCCAGTGCGTGCTGCGCGTCTTCATGCCGTGTGCTCGCCAGCGCGGCCTCGGCCTGTGCACGGATGCCGGCGATGGGCGTGCGGAGTTGATGCGCTGCATCCGCGACAAAGCGCGACTGCGCTTCGACCGCTTCGGACAGGCGCTGCAGCAACGAATTGATCTCATCCAGGAACGGCCGCAATTCCGCAGGCGTGCCCTCCAGCGGAACCGGGCTTAGATCGAACGCCTGTCGCGCCGACAAGCGGTCCCGCAGCCGGCTCAGCGGCTCAAGCCCACGCCCGACGCCAAAAGCGATGGCAACCGCGGCAGTCAGCGTCATGAGCAGCATCGGAATCACGATCGCCAGCGTGGCGCGCCCCGCCAGAACCGAACGGCGGGTCAGTGTTTCCCCCACCTGCACCAGCGCCGCGCCGCTTGCACTGGTGCCCTTGAGCGAAAGCGCAAATGCCGCCACCCGGACTTTCGCGCCATCCTTGGTGCCGTTATAGACGATCAACTGGCCAGGCTTGAGCGGCTTTCGCGCGGGAAGCCGCGGCATATCACGCTCCCCCTCGATGACCTGTCCATCCGGGCTGGTGATGCTGTGGAACAATAAATCTTCCTGATCGAACACCAGCAATTCGCGTGCTGCGACCGGCAGATCCACCTGTACCTGGCCGTGCAGCACCTCAACCCGATCTGCAAGCGCGAACGTTCGCCGTAGCAGCGAGCGATCGAATGCCGCATTGATGAAATACTGGCTGGAAAAATAGGCAATGGCGCAAAGCAGAATGAACAGCGGCAACATCATCGCCAGCATGCGGACGATCAGTTGCCGCCGCAGGCTTTGCCGCTTTTCCCGATTCAACGCTCGGCCTCCAGCAGATAGCCAAGGCCGCGCAAAGTGCGGATCGCCACGCCGGAGCCTTCCAGCTTGCGGCGCAAGCGATGGATGTAGACCTCCACCGCATTCTCCCCCACGCCGTCATCCCAGCCGGTCAGGCGGTCTGCGATGGCCTCTTTGGCCGTGACGTGCCCGGCATGATGGAGCAGGATCTCAAGCACTTCCACCTCGCGTGCGGATAACACCAGCGGCGCCTCGCCCATGCTGGCCTGCCGCTTGACGCTGTCGAAACTCAGGCGCCCGATCCGTATCAGGGTGTCGGCCACGCCATGCGCCCTGCGCAGCAGGGCCCGCAATCGCGCGAGCAATTCATCCAGCGCAAACGGCTTGAGCAGGTAATCGTCCGCGCCGGCATCCAGCCCCCGCACCCTGTCCTCCACCGTGTCGCGCGCAGTCAGAATCATCACCGGCAGGGTCGCGCCACGTTTCCGCAAGTTGCGCAGCACCTGCAGCCCCTCGCGCCGCGGCAGCCCCAGATCGAGCAGCATGGCATCGTAGGCATACCCCGCCAGCGCGTTTTCCGCCTGCACGCCATCCCGGCTCCAGTCGACCGCAAAACCCGCCTGCCGGGTTGCCAGCATGACCGCCTCGCCCAGGGTCGGATCGTCTTCCACAAGCAGGATTTTCATGCCAAAAGTCTGACATAAAGCGTGCCCATCGCACACGAAATGCTTCTCAAAAATATCCGTCCGAGCCGGCTTTCGTAAGGTTCCTGTAAGCGTGGCGCCGCATAGTGGCCGGCATGCAGTTGCAATCCGCGATTGCATGGCAACCTACACTTGACCACACAGGAGAAAATGATGAACAAACTGATGTCTTCCCTGATCGCCGCGGCTATTGCCGGCGCATTCAGCATGTCCGCTATCGCAGCCGACACGGCCGCGCCCCCCGCTACCGGTGCCAGCTCCGCGGCCGAGAAGCCCGCCGCCGCCCCCAAGAAGGCCCATAAAGCCAAAAAACACGTTGCCAAGGCCGCAGCGAAAAAGTCTGATGCTGCTGCCATGCCTGCCGAGCCCGCCAAGAAATAATCCTTCCGGGCCGCAGCGAACCGCGCTCTCGGGCGCGGTTTTTTTATGCCGGAGCGTCACCGCGCCACACTGCGGGCTCCGCGAAGGCATGCGTCTCATCCTACAGAGCCGCCGTTGGCATCTCGGATCTCGCTGAGGCCGGGCGCATCGCGGCTGTCCGCACAAACGATCGCGCAGCAAGCCTCTTTATCCGGAATCCGGAAAATCCCGCCAATCCAGCCCGAAACGCATCACGGGCGGAAGCTCGATCAAGGCAACATTCGTAAGGTTCGTGTAAGCATGACGCTGCATAGTGGCGCCATGCAGTTGCAGCCCGCGATTGCATGGCAACCTACTTGATCACACTGGAGAAATTGATGAGCAAACTGATGTCTTCCCTGGTCGCCGCGGCTATTGCCGGCGCGTTCAGCATGTCCGCCGTCGCTGCCGACGCCCCCGCTGCCTCCGCGGCTGAAATGCACGCTGCCGCACCCAAGAAGGCCGAAGAAGCCAAGAAGCACGCTGCCAAGGCCGAAACGAAAAAGTCTGACGCTGCTGCCATGCCTGCCGGGCCCGCCAAGAAGTAATTCTTCACGGCCGCAAAAAACCGCGCTCTCGGGCGCGGTTTTTTTATGCCGAATTATCGAGAAATGATTGCCACCAGCGTTTGCGCTGGCCAGTCACCACTCCGCGCATTTCGAGTTCGCGCGGCGGCATGCGGCTCATCAGCCAGCCCGGCAGGATCGACGATTTGGTCGCGCTCGATCCACACGAACTGCCGAGATGATTGGGATCGTAGATCTTGATGAAGCTGGGCGTATCCAGATTGTCCGCGTAAACGATCGCGCAGTAATCTTCGTGATGCTCGCGCCGCAGCAGTTCATCCAGTTCGCGCATGAACTGCTGCACCTTGTCGGCAGAAGCTGGTGCCTGCGGCGCCTGCTGGCCTACCGCATAGAGGTACCAGCCGGCCCCGGCATCCACTTTTTGCCAAAACGCCGTCAACTGATCCCAGCGCATCACGCTGTAAAGCAGCCCATTGTAATAACGGTCGAACTCGTCGGTATCTGCCATTGCGTGGATCAGCTTGTGAATCGGAAATGACCTGGCAATCCGGGACGCCAGGTTTACTTGGCGACCTGGCGCTCGCGGATTTCCTCGAGCGTCTTGCAATCGATGCACAGGGTGGCGGTCGGGCGCGCCTGCAGGCGGTCGAGCCCGATTTCGACACCGCAGGATTCACAGTAGCCGTATTCGCCGCTGTCGATCTTGACGATGGTTTCATTGATTTTCTTGATCAGCTTGCGCTCCCTGTCCCGATTACGCAGTTCCAGCGCCATGTCCGATTCCTGAGTGGCGCGATCGTTGGGATCGGCAAAGACGGTCTGCTCATCCTGCATGGAATGCAGGGTGGTATCGATGTCCTGCGACAATTCCGCTTTCCAGGACTCAAGCATCTTGCGAAAATGCTCGAGTTGTTTTGCGTTCATGTATTCTTCGCCTTTTTTGGCCTTGTACGGCTCAAAGCGCATCAAAGTTTCAGCCATCTCGTTCTCTTTGAAAATTTCGGTTCATCCCGGGCGAAGCCCAACCCGACTTAATAGCAGAATCATTTAACCGCCGCAACCCATATGACATTACAAGCCCTACTCTTCGACGTTGACGGCACACTCGCCGACACCGAACGCGACGGCCATCGTCCTGCCTTCAATCAGGCATTCAAGGATGCCGGTCTCGACTGGCACTGGGACGTCGCCCTCTACGGCAAACTGCTCGCCGTGACTGGCGGCAAGGAGCGGATGAAACACTATATCGACCACTATCGGCCGGACTATAGAAAGCCAGATAATTTCGACACAATGGTGGTCGAACTGCATCAGGCCAAAACCCGGCACTACGCGGCGCTCGCCGCGCGCGGCGGCATTCCGATGCGACCCGGGGTCGAGCGTCTGCTGATCGAAGCGCGTGGCGCCGGACTGCGGCTGGCGATCGCCACCACCACCACCCCGGAAAACGTCACCGTGCTGCTGGAACACAGCCTGGGTGCCGGCACGGCTGACTGGTTCGAGGTGATCGCTGCAGGCGATATCGTTCCGGCGAAGAAACCCGCGCCCGACATCTATCACTACGCGTTGCGGAAAATGGGGGTCGACGCCGCCGACTGCCTGGCGTTCGAGGATTCGGAGAACGGCCTGCGCGCGAGCCTGGGCGCTAGCCTGAAAACGCTGGTGACAGTCAACGACTACACGCTGGAGCACGACTTCAGCGGCGCTGCCGTCGTGCTGTCCGACCTCGGTGAACCGGGTACACCAACCCGGGTGCTGACCGGCCCCGATCTCGGCCAGCCGTTCGTCGACGTGGCCTACCTCAGGGCACTGCACGCCAACTGAATATTTATCTGCGAAGGGTCGCGAAGAAAACCTGCCTTCCCTTCGCGTTTCTTCGCGTCTTTATGCACTTCGGGTATTCGCGGATAGCCTGATTTCAAGGGTTGTGCATCAGCGCTGCTTCGAGCGTGTTTTCCAGCAGCGTCGCCACGGTCATCGGGCCGACCCCACCGGGTACCGGGGTGATCCAGCTGGCGCGTTCCACCGCGGAATCGAAATCGACGTCGCCGACCAGTTTGCCATCGGGTAGCCGGTTGATGCCGACGTCGATCACGATCGCGCCCTCGCGCACCCAGTCGCCCGGGATCATGCGCGGCTTGCCCACCCCCACCACCAGGATTTCGGCGGAGCGCACAAAGCTTTCCAGGTCGCGCGTGGCACTGTGGCATACGGTGATGGTGCAGCCGGCCAGCAGCAGTTCCAGACTCATCGGCCGGCCGACAATGTTGGAGGCGCCGACCATCACCGCATTCTTGCCGCGCAGCTCCTCGTTGGTCGCGCGCAGCAGCGTCATGATGCCGCGCGGCGTGGAGGGCCGCAGCGTCGGCATCTTCACCGCTAGGCGGCCGATGTTGTAAGGGTGGAAGCCGTCGACATCCTTGTCCGGGCGGATGCGCTCGATCACCGTCTCAGCGTCGATGTGCGCGGGCAGCGGCAGCTGCACCAGGATACCGTCGATGGCCGGGTCGGCGTTGAGCTGGTCGATCAACGCCAGCAATTGATCCTGTGTTGCGGCAGATGGCAGATCGTGCGAGATGCTGGCCACGCCGGCCCGCTCGCAGGCGCGCTTCTTGTTGCGCACGTACACCGCCGAAGCGGCATCGTCGCCGACCAGCACGACCGCCAGGCCGGGGCGGCGCTTGCCTTGCGCCTCGCGTTCGGCCACCTTGTCGTGGACCACTGCGAGGATGGTATCGGCCATGGCCTTGCCGTCGAGAATGCGTGCGCTCATTAGGACAACCCTGAAGCAAAAGGGTGATTTTCCCGGAAATCACCCACCATACTCAAGTGGAAATTGACCCGGCCGATTCGCCGCGGTATAGTCTCGCCTCTCCGAAATGCGCCTTGAAGCGCCAACAGGATTTCGGGGTGTAGCGCAGCCCGGTAGCGCGCCTGCTTTGGGAGCAGGATGTCGGAGGTTCGAATCCTCTCACCCCGACCACCCCCTATCCGACAAGTAAGAGATCGCGCCCGAGATAGTGAGTCTCTGCCCGTAGCTCAACTGGATAGAGCACCAGCCTTCTAAGCTGGGGGTTACAGGTTCGATTCCTGTCGGGCAGGCCAAGGTTTTCGTTGCCGGCATGCTGGCGACAACAATGGTGGATGTAGCTCAGTTGGTAGAGTCCAGGATTGTGATTCCTGTTGTCGTGGGTTCGAGTCCCATCATCCACCCCACCTTATTCGATTAGAAGCCGCTACAAAGCCCGCGCCAGCGGGCTTTGTCTTGTGCGCCGCCCGCACCCCGCGATGCCCGCCATCATTCGCGGATCTCGCCGCCGACATACAGCCAGCGTCCGTCCAGCCGTTCGAAACGGCTCACTTCGTGCAGCTTGAACGCACGGCCATTGAGCTTGTAGCGCGCAATGAATTCCACCTCGGCGTGACTGTCGTCCGACGGCACGTGCGCTTTCACCGCAAGTCCCAGCCATTGCGGGCGCGGGCTGGCGTCGAGTTCCAGCGCCGCGGGGCGGGTAGCGGCATGCCAGGTAGCCAGGAGATAGGACTCCAGGCCATGCACATAGGCGCTATAGCGCGAGCGCATCAGGGTTTCCGCATCCGGTGCCGGTTCGCCGGCGTGAAAGCGTCCGCAGCAGGCCGCATAGGTGCGCCCGGACCCACAGGCGCAGGCGGGGTCAAGCGTCTTCATTTCGTTGGGCAGCGCAGTTTCGGTTTGAGGTACGGCCACACGGCGTCGAGCATATCGGCCTGGGCCTTTTCGTTGGGATGGATGCCATCGGCCTGCATCATGCCCGGCTTCGCGCCGACCGCACAGACGAAACACGGCACATGCGTGATCGTTTCCGCGCGCGCCACCTCGCCGTACAACTTCGCGACCGCGTCGGCATAGGTCTTGCCGTAATTCGGCAGCACCGGCGCTTCCAGCAACACCACCCATGCGCCGGTCGCCTTGGCCTGGCGCACCAGGCTCAGCAGATTCTTGCGGATCGTCTCGGGCGGCGTGCCACGCAAGGCGTCGTTGCCGCCCAGTTCGATCAGCACACCCTGCGGGTGCTGCCGGGCCAGCGCGGGCGCCAGGCGCTGCAGGCCGTTCTGCGTGGTGTCGCCGCTCACGCTGGCGTTGATCACGCGCCAGTCCGGCGCGGTTTTTTTCAATCGCGCATCGAGCCGATCCACCCAGCCTGAACCATTTGCCAGGCCATAGCCGGAACTCAGGCTGTCGCCGACAATCAACAAGGAACACGAGCCCGCCGCTGCCCAACCTGGCAGCAACAGCAACAACAGCACCCATACGCGATAATTCATTCACTCATCCCAATCCGGCCCATGCCAATAATGACGTCACCAGTCCGCACCCGGTTCCCTGCTGAATCGACCCGCTCACTGCAATCGCCCGGCATCGTCAGTGCACGCGGCCTGTCGCAGCATGTCGCCACAGCCGACGGCATACTCGCCATCCTCAGCGATGTAGGGCTTGCCGTCAAAGCGGGTGAGACGCTGGCCATCACCGGCGCCTCCGGCTCCGGCAAATCGACCCTGCTTGGCCTGCTGGCGGGACTCGACCAGCCGTCCGCGGGCGAAGTCTTCTTACTCGGCCAACGTCTCAACGATCTCGACGAGGACGCCCGTGCCCGCCTGCGTGCCGGCCGCGTCGGCTTCGTGTTCCAGTCGTTTCAGTTGCTGCCTGCGCTGACTGCGCTGGAAAACATCCTGCTGCCGCTGGAACTGGCGGGCCACCCCGGTGCACGCGAACGCGCCGCCTACTGGCTCGACCGCGTCGGCCTTGCCGCGCGCGCGGCACACACCCCGCGCCAGCTGTCCGGTGGCGAACAACAACGCGTCGCCATCGCACGCGCCTTCGCCACCGATCCCGAAATCGTGTTTGCCGACGAGCCCACCGGCAACCTCGACGCCGACACCGGCGCGCGCATCATCGAACTGCTGTTCGAGCTCAACGCTTCCGCCGCCACCACCCTGATCCTGGTCACCCACGACGATGCGCTGGCGGCGCGCTGCCAGCGCCGGCTGCATCTGGTCGCGGGGCGCGTCGCATGAACTTCCTGCGGAAGGGTCGCTGCGCAGCAGCGGGGACCCCACCGGCATACCCTTTACGGGTGATTCGGCTCGGCCTGTGGCTGCTGCAGCGCGAACGCGCCAGCGGCGAATGGCACGTGCTGCTGCTGGCGCTGATCATCGGCGTCGGCAGCGTTGCCACCACCGGCTTTCTCGGCGACCGTCTGAAGCGCACCATGAGCGAACAGGGCGCCAGCTTTCTCGGTGCCGACCTGCTGGTCACCAGCCCGCGTCCGATCGAGGTCTGGCCCGCCCTTTCCATTGAAAACAGCGCACCCAAGGCCGGTTCGCTGGCAACCAGCCAGGCGCTCGAATTTTCCAGCATGGTCACCCGGAAGGACGTTTTCCAACTCGCCACCGTGCGCGCCGTCGACGCTGCCTATCCACTGCGTGGCACGGTGCGCATCGCCTCCCGCCCCTTCGCCGTCGGCACGCCGCGCCCGGCGCAGCCGCCGCCGGGCGCGATTTACGTCGAGCCTTCGCTGCTGTCGCTGCTGTCGGCCAGCGTGGGGGATGAAGTACAGATCGGCGAAGCACGTTTCCGCATCGCCGGCGTGGTGGCCGAAGAACCGGGACAGCTCGGCGGCGTATTCGGGCTCGCCCCCCGCGTATTCATGCGGGCCGATGAAATCGAACGCACCGGGGTGCTGCAGCCTGGCAGCCGCGTCACCTACCTCTACCAGTTTGCGGGCGAGCCCGGGCAGCTCGCGGCTTTCGGTACGGCGCTCAAGCCACGGCTCGACAGCACCCAGCGCCTCATCGGTTCGCGCGAAGGCGTCGAAACCCTGCGCGGCGCGTTCGCCAATGCAGACCGCTACATCCAGCTCACCGCGCTCATCAGCCTGCTGCTGTCGGTGGCCGCCATCGCCGTCGCCGCGCACCACCACGCGCTGCGCCACTACGACCAGGCAGCGCTGCTGCGCTGCCTCGGCGCCACCGCTGCGCAGCTGCGCAGCCTCTATGCCATCCAGTTGCTGGCGCTGGGTCTCCTGGGCAGCATGCTGGGCGTGGCGGTCGGCGCGCTGATGCAGCAGGCGCTGGCGCTGCTGATCCTGCCCGAGGCGGCTACCCGCCTGCCTGCACTCGGCCTGGCGCCGGTGGGCGCCGCCGTCGCCAGCGGCTTGCTGGCGCTGGCGGGTGCCAGCCTGCCGGCCCTGATGCGCCTGATCCGCGTGCCGCCGCTGCGGGTCTTGCGGCGCGAGCTGCCGCCGCTGCCGGTGGCCGCGTGGGCCAGCGCGGCCGTCAGCGGGTCCGCGCTGCTATTCCTGATTGCCTGGTATGCGGGCGACGCCCGGCTGGTCGGCGTCTTCGTCGGCGCGCTGGCCGCGCTGGCCGCGGTATTGATCCTGCTGGCCCGGCTGGCCCTGCTGGCCGGGGGCGGCGTCCAGCGCATGGCACACGGCCCGCTGCGCTTCGGCCTCGCGCAGCTGCTGCGCCACCGCTTCGACAGCACGCTGCAGCTCGGCGCCTTCACTCTGGCGCTGTTCCTGGTGGCCTTGCTGGCGCTGGTGCGCAGCGATCTCGTCGCTGGCTGGCGCCAGCAACTGCCGCCGCAAACACCCAATTATTTTCTGGTGAACATCGCACCGCAACAGCAGCAAGCAGTAGCCGCCTATCTGTCGCAGCACCGCCTCCAGGCCTCCGCGCTCTACCCTATGGTGCGCGGCCGCCTGGTCAGCAAGAACGGCGTGCCGATCGCCGACACGCTGCCCGAGGACGCGCGCAACAGCAATACCCTGCGGCGCGAGCTCAATCTCACCTGGACTGCCACCCTGCCGGCCAACAACGTCGTGCTGGGCGGACGCTGGCACGGCGAACGCCACGCCGCCGAAATCTCGGTCGAATCCGGCATGGCCGAACGGCTGCATCTTGCGGTCGGCGACCAGCTCGGCTTCCAGGTCGGCGACCAGACGCTCACCGCGCGCATCACCAGCCTTCGCAGCGTGAAGTGGGACTCGATGCAGCCCAACTTCTTCGTCATCTTCGCACCCGGCCAGCTCGACGCCCTGCCCGCCAGCGCCATCGCCAGCGTCTACGTGCCGCCGGACGCGGCCCGCGCGCTGCCCGGCTTCGTCAAGGCCTTTCCCGGCATCACCGTGCTCGCGCTCGACAAGCTCATCGCCAACATCGAGGCAGTGTTCGCGCAGATCATCGGTGCCATTCAGTTACTGCTGGGATTCCTGCTCGCCGCCGGCATGGCGGTGGTCGTCGCCACGCTCCTGGCCAGTCTCGACGCACGCCGGCAGGAAGCCGTGTTGCTGCGCACGCTGGGCGCCCAGCGCGCCTACCTGGCGAAGGGGCTGTGGAGCGAGTTCATCGCGCTCGGCGTGTTGGCCGGCCTGCTCGCCAGCGTCTGCGCCGAAATCGCCATGGCGCTGATCGCCGAGCGCCTGTTCGACCTGCCGCTGCGTCTGCATCCATGGTTGTGGCTGACGTTGCCAACGGCCGGCGCGCTGCTGGTGGGGATGAGTGGCTGGCTCACCACGCGCCACATCACGCGCGTGCCGCCGATGCAGTCGATCCGGGCGTTGAACTGAGCCCTTGAGGTCAGCGATGCTGGCGTCCGGATGCCGGCTGCAAATCCGCGCTCACCCCCTCGCGCTCGTCGAACACGAAGCAGTCGCCGCGGTAATGCGCGCCGCCGACCTCCTCGAAATATTTGAGGATGCCGCCTTCGAGCTGGTACACGTGCTCGATGCCGATGGCCTTCATATGGATGGCGGCCTTTTCGCAGCGGATGCCGCCGGTGCAGAACGACACCACGGTCTTGCCGGCATAGTCGGCACAATGCGCGGCCAGGCGCGGCGGAAACTCGCTGAAGACGCCAATTCCATAATCGACCGCCCGGTCGAAAGTGCCCGCCGCCACTTCGTAGTCGTTGCGGGTATCCAGCATCACTACCGGGCGGCCTGCGTCGTCCATGCCGCGGTCCAGCCACTGCTTCAGCGTGGCGGCGGCCACCGACGGCGCGCGCCCTGCTTCGGGACGGATCAGCGGATGCTTCATGGTGATGATTTCCTTCTTCAGCCGCACCCGCATCCGCCTGAACGGCGGCTCGGCCGACAGGCTTTCCTTGGGCGCGAGGTCGGCAAAACGCGGATCGGAGCGCAGATGGGCGACGATGGCGTCGATCGCTGTGCGTGGACCGGCCAGGAATACGTTGATACCCTCCGGCGCGAGCAGGATCGTGCCCTTGAGGCCAAGTTCGAGACAACGCGAAGTGAGATCGGTCTTGAGCGCCTCGCGATCGGCGAGGGTGACGAACTTGTAGCAGGAAATATTGACGACGGACACGGTAAAAAAACCTTTCAGCAAGCCGGCATTATCCTGGAAACCTGGCTTCCAGGATAAATACGGGACGGTTCTGCCGGGCTGGCGGTTTTGATACCCTGCGGGATTCCCTTCCCTTTTGCCGATCATGAATGAACAACTGCAAACGCTGGAACATGCCCAGCAAACCGCGATCGACCTCGCCATCCAGTTCGGTCCCAGGCTGCTGGCGGCGCTGCTGATTCTGGCGGCGGGCTATTACGTCGGGCGCTGGGTGGGCAGGGCGGCCGATTCGATGCTGGTGAAACTCGGGCTCGACGCCACCCTGCGCCTGCTGCTGGTACGCATGCTACGCATCCTGGTGCTGGGCCTGTTTCTCATCATGGCGCTGCAGAATCTGGGGGTGCAGCTGCTGCCGCTGATCGCCGGGCTGGGCGTCGCAGGCGCCGGCATCGCGCTGGCGATGCAGGGGGTGCTGGGCAATCTGGCAGCAGGTCTGACCATCATCTTCACCCGGCCATTCAAGGTGGGCGAATACATTTCCATCGTCGACGAGGAAGGCATGGTCGAGGAAATCAAGCTGTTCAACACGGTGCTGAGCCATCCCGACCGCTCGCGCGTGGTCATCCCCAACCGCAAGATCGCCGGCGAGATCCTGCACAACTTCGGCACCCTGCGCCAGCTCGACGTGGTGGTCGGCGTGGCCTACGATGCCGACATCAAGCGGGCGCTGGCGGCAATCCGCGACCTGCTGATAGCGCACCCCAAAATCCTGCGGGAACCTGAGCCGATGATCCATGTGCTGGCACTGGCGGACTTTAAGGTGCAGATCGCGATCCGCCCGTGGACCTCGGTGGCCGATTTCCACACCACATCGGGCGAGATCACCCAGGCGGTGCTGGAAACCTTCCACGAATGCGGCATCCCCATCCCCTTGCCGCAACGCGAAGTGCGCCTGCTGGGGGCGGCATGAAGCGCGCCGCACCCTCCGCCGCCGGCACGCCGAAAGCCGCTTATGTCGACCCGCTGACGGAGGTACTGCGCCCCGGCCAGTCGATCGAGCTGCTGAAGGAATTGCACATCCTGACGCGCGACGGCAAGCTCAATCAGGACAGCCGCCGCAAGCTGAAGCAGGTCTACCACCTGTGCCATTTCATAGAGCCGCTGCTCGACGAGGTGTTGGGCCGGCAGGACACGCTGACGCTGGCCGATCACGGCGCGGGCAAGTCTTACCTCGGCTTCATCCTCTATGACCTGTTCCTGAAAGATCGCGCCGGCGCCCATATCTATGGCATCGAGACCCGCGACGAACTGGTGGAGAAATCGCGCGAACTGGCAGCGCGGCTGGGTTTCGAGCGCATGAGCTTTCTCAGCACGACAGTGACGGAATCGATCACCTCCGACGCCCTGCCGCCGCGCATCGACATCGTCACTGCGCTACACGCCTGCAACACCGCGACTGACGACGCCATCCGCTTCGCGCTCGCCAGGCAGGCGCACCACATCGTGCTGGTGCCGTGCTGCCAGGCCGAAGTCGCCGCGGTGCTCAGAAAGCACAAGAATGCGTCGTTTGGCAAGACGCCGCTGTCCGAGATCTGGCGCCACCCCATCCACACGCGCGAATTCGGCAGCCAGCTCACCAACGTGCTGCGCTGCCTGCAGCTGGAATCGCACGGCTACCAGGTCACCGTCACCGAACTGGTCGGCTGGGAGCATTCGCTGAAAAACGAGTTGATCGTCGCCACCCGCACCGGCGCGCCGCGCCGCAACGCGCGCGAACGCTTGCAGCAGATTCTGCAGGAGCTCAATCTGCAGGAACTCGAAACACGCTTTCTCGACCCGCAGCCATCCTGAAAACGGCCTATGCTGGAAAAAGGCAGGGTTTGAATGAGAATGGCCGAATGCGCGTTTCAGTCCTGAGTGCTCCCTTCATTGCGCTGGTTTTGCTCGGCACTCTGGCAGCTTGCGCCACGCCGCAATACCAGACGACGGTACGTCTGGTCCCGCCGGACGATGCGCAGGGTCAGGCTTGCGTAAAAGGCTGTGAAGCCAGGAAAGCAGCCTGCCAGGCCGATTGCCAGACCCGTTACCAGGCTTGCGTGAAAACCCTCGAACCGCAGGTGGAAGCACGCTATACCGAAGCGCTGAAGGAGTACGAACTCGAGCTGAAGCGCTACGCTGCGGCCTTGCGCCACTACGAGATGCAGCTGCAGTTCAGTTGGATGCACAGCTACCCCTACCGCTATCCCTACTACTGGTGGGATCCGTGGCCAAGGCCCTATTTTCCGCCGCCCTATTTCGAGCCGCAGATGCCGACCCGCACCGAGGTACTGGCGCAACTGGAAAAATCGAATTGCCAAGCCGACTGCGGCTGCCTGCCCGTATACGACGCCTGTTTCGTCGGCTGCGGCGGGCAGCGACTGACGGAAACCGTCTGCATCAAAAACTGCCCGCCCGAAAAATGAAACGCCCCGGCAAAGGGGCGCCGTTGCATGGCCGGCCAGCCGGCAACAAGCGTGCTCAGGCAGGCAATTGCAGCGGGGTCAGTTTTAGCGGCACATTCTGCGTATCGGTATTGATCCAGATTTCGCCGTCCTGCACCATGCATTGCAGGCGCATGCTGCGCTCCGCCAGGGTGGCCAGCGCCTGGCTGGTTGCGGCGGGCAGCTGCAGCACGGTCAAATTGGAAAACCGCGTCAGCTTGCTGGCGATCTGCTTCCACCACACCTCGCAGCCGCTGCTGTAGCACAACACAATGACCTGTTCGGCGCGGTTGCATGCGCGACGGATACGCGCTTCGTCGGGCTGACCGAGGTCGATCCACAGGGTAATCTCGTCGGTCAGGCTCTTGACCCACACTTCCGGCTCGTCGACATCGAACAGCCCCTTGGTGAAGGCAATGCCGTCCTGTGCGTAAAGGGCATAGGCCAGCACCCGCACCATCATGCGCTCGTCGGTTTCGGAGGGATGGCGCGCGATGGTCAGCGCGTGGTCGGCGTAGACATGCCGATCCATATCGGCAATCTGCAGGTCGGCTTTGTGGATGGTGGCTTTGAGTGCCATGAGGTCATCACTCGAAAAAGGCGATGGATTGTAGCGCGCACCCATAAAAAAACCCCGGCGAACCGGGGTTTTTTCACATCAGGTCGCGAGGATTACGACACGACCTGGATGTTGGAGGCTTGCTTGCCCTTGGGGCCAGTGGTCACTTCGAAGCTGACCTTCTGGTTTTCCTGCAGGGACTTGAAGCCGCTGGAGTTGATTGCGGAAAAGTGTGCAAACAGGTCTTCGCCGCCGTTATCCGGGGTAATAAAACCAAAACCTTTTGCATCATTGAACCACTTGACAGTACCCGTTTCCATCTTGTTTCCTATCTATCTAAAAAAATTGAGCGACATGCTCTATCGATCGAATTTCAAGGAAAACGCTTACCAGAGGTACCGCAATTTAAAGCTTGAATCCAACAGATGGTGCATTAATAGCACAGATAAAAGCGATGTCCAAGAAAAATCTCATTTTTCGTCGAGTGGACGCAGCATCAGGGTATCGCCGCGCTGAGTGAATTCCAGATGCTTCAGCACGCTCATCCCCAGCAATATCTGATCGCCTGCCATCCCGGGGTTAAGGCTGGCGGCGATGCCGTGCAGCGCGAACGGGCCGAACGCCAGCGCGCCCACCCGGGTGGCATGGGTGGTCACCGTGCCATTGGCGGTGATCGACCGCTGCGGCACGCCGGCCTCCAGGCCCAGCTCGCCCGCCAGATGCGCCGGGATCGACACCAGAGTGGCGCCGGTGTCTAGCAGGAAGGTGACCGGCCGGCCGTTGATCGTGCCGGGGAAAATATAGTGTCCGTTGCCGCTGCGCTTCAGCACCAGTTCGGTTCCGGGCGCGACCTGCAGTTGGCGATTGGGATTGCTGCGCGCCTGCAGGCTGTTTTCGAAGTAAAAATAAAACAGCCCCAGCACCAGCAGGCTGGCGACCAGTGCCATGCCGCGTCCGAGCGGACGATGCGGGTTACGGGAAGGATCGGATGCTTTCGGATTCACGACGTGGTGACAGTCTGGCTCATTCATCGTTCCCCGCACGCAACGCGCGGGTAATCAAGCCGTATACATATCACACACGCAAGACAACGCCTCACGCCGCCTGCGCGGGCGGCACCGCCGGAATCCGGCGCAGATGAGGCTCAGGTGACGTGCTGCATGCGCGGCTGGCTGAAGTGGCAGTGCGGCGCATCGCCAAAAATGTCGCGCAGATAACGGGTTTCGATGTGCAACAGGCGCTTGTGGTCGCCGCCTTCCAGATAGACGTCCGGTTGCGCCATCAAATCGTCGTCCCAAACCATTTCCACCCCCCAGGCATTTGGCAGGCCCGGCACCACGCCGGGTTCGCACTCGCTGAATAGCCTGCTCACACTGGCCTCATCGGCCAGGCTGAACTCCATGCCATGATCCAGCCCCAGTTTTCCCAGGTGAATTTCCTGATCGGCGGGGATCATCGCCACCATCTGGCAACCCTGACCGTCGAGTAGCACGCCCTTAGCCAGCCGATTGGAAGGCACTCCCGCCGCACGCGCCGTTTCGGCGCTGGTCTGGGTGTGCGGATGCGCCACGATGTCGAACGGAATCATATGCTGGTCGAGAAAACGTTCCATACGATGCAGTGCGTTCATGATCGACTCCTTGCAAAAGCGATTGGATGATTTTCACTATAGTCCACCCCTTCCCGCCTGCAGGCGCCGGAAAACGGATCGCTAACGCCGCCCGGAGCGGTCGCCGGCGCGAAAATGCCGGCGCGGCACCTTGGTGTGCTCCAGCGTCTGGCAGGCACGACGAAATGCCAGCAGGGCATCCTGCGCATGCCCCAGCACGCTGCCATGGGGATAGTGTCCCGCGGCGTTCAGTTCGCCTGCCGCCACCCCGGTCAGCAGCCCGATCCCTTCGGTCACGTGCTCCGCGGCATGGATATGGAAAAGCCCGCGGGCGACGGCGTCGACCACGCACGGTTGCAGCATTAGATGGCGCCGGTTGCGTGCGGGGATCAGCACGCCCTGGCTGCCGTCCAGGCCGGCGGTCTCGCACACGCGAAACCAGCCTTCGATCTTTTCGTTGATGCCGCCCACCGGCAGCACCCCGCCGTGCTGATTGACCGCACCGGTGACGGCGATGCCCTGCCTGAGGGGCAGGCCCGACAATGCCGACAACAGCGCATAGAGCTCGGCGCACGAGGCGGAGTCGCCTTCCACGCCGTGATACTGCTGCTCGAACACGATGGAGGCATTCATTGAAAGCGGCGCCAGATGGGCGAACAGCGCAGCCAGGTAGTTCTGCAGGATGAACACGCCCTTGTCGTGGATCGGCCCGGACAGCTCGACCTCGCGTTCGATGTTGAGCAGGCCGTCTTCGCCCGCGTAGGCATGCGCGGACAGCCGTACCGGCAGGCCGAAGCGATAGTCGCCCAGATCGATCTGGGTAAGGCCATTGACCTGGCCCGCCCGGGAGCCATGCAGGTCGATCAGCACGTCGCCTTCGGCGATTTCCTCGCGCAGGCGCTGCTCGGGGTAATCGTGGCGCGCTGCATGCGCAGCGAGCGCCGTCTCGACGTCTGCCGCCGCCACCAGGCACGGCCCCCCGCGGGCGCGGCAGACCGCGGCGCTTTCCATCACCAGCGCCTCGGTGCGGGCGAAGATTGCGCTCTCGCGCGTCTGGTCGCCGGCCTCGCGATGCGATTCCTCGAGCAGACGCGCCACCGCCGCCGCCGAAAAATGCGGCAGGCCGGACAGGCGGCAGGCATGGGCAACGAAAATCGCCGAGGCGCGGCGGGTGTCGGCGCTGGCGACGAAGCTGTCGGCGAAATCGACCTTGGCGCGGAAATGGCGGGCGAATTCCGGCGCCGCTTCCTGCAGCTCATAGTACTGCGCGCGCGAGCCGATCAGCACCAGCTTGACCTCGACGTCGACCGCCTCCGGCACCAGCGACACCGCCGCGATCGGCGAGAACGACACGCCCGGTTCCTCGATCTGCAGCCGCCCGCTGCGCAGGAAGCGCCGCAGCTTCTCCCACACCAGGGTATCGGCCAGCACGTCGGCGAGGTGCAGCATCAGGAAGCCACCATGCGCCTGCAGCAGGCTGCCGGCACGGATGCGCGTGAAGTCGGTCACCAGCACGTCGTTCTCGGACTGGTATTCGATGCTGCCGAATAGCGCGCGGAACAGCGGGTTGTCCTCGACGATTACCGGCGCGCCGGAAAGACCGCCGTTGTCCACCACCAGGTTGACGCGGTAGCGTGCCAGCGCTGCTTGCAGGCCATCCAGCCGCTCCTCGTCATCCTCGCTGCCGCTGAAAAGTTCCAGCCTGTCGAACACGTCCTGCTCCAGCGCGTCGAGCCAGGCGTTGAGTTTGGCGGCGTCCTTGATCTGCTTCTTCAGGCCGGCGCGGATCGCCTGCAGTTCGCGCTCGACCAGCGGCTTCACCACCTGCCGCCGCAGCGCCGCCAATGCCTCGTTCATCGCGCGTTCCAGCGGCTGGGTCTTCTCGATGTAGCGGGTGATCTCGGCGCGCAGCGCCTGCTCGGCCTGTTCCACCGCCGCACGGCGCGCCTTCGGCAGCGCCAGCACCTCGTCCTCGGTGAGCGCCTGCCCCCTCTTGCCGGTCAGCGTGAACACCATGCGCCCGGCCTCGCGGTGCAGCGAAAAGCTGCGCGCCTCGGCAAACGCTGTCAGCTCGGCATAGTGCCGTGCCACGTCGTCCTTCCAGGCCTGCTCGATGCGCTCACTCTCGGCCTTGTAGTCCTGCCCCTCGAGCCGCTGCGGGATATCGCTTTGTAGCGTCTTTACCGCCTGCGTCAGCAGCTGGCGCAGCAGCCTCCCTTCGCCGGCTGGCAGACGCAATGCCAGCGGCCGTTCCGGCGCGTCGAAATTGTGCAGGTAGCAGAGATCGGGCGGCACCCGGCGCTGCGCGGCGGCCTCGACCATCGCCTGCTTCAGCAGCGAGGAGCGGCCGCTGCCGACTTCGCCGAGCACGAACAGGTTGTAGTTAGGCTGATCCATGCCGAGGCCGAAGCGTGCGGCTGCTTCGGCCCGCGCCTGACCGATCCATGGCAGGGTCTCGTCCCGCAGTTCGGCGGTGTCGGCGAATCCCAGGACAGCGGGATCGATGGTCAGGCGCAGGTCGGCGGGCAGCAGCGTGGCGATGGGCATGGTCGGGGGCGGAAGCGAAGTTCCCCTGATTATTGCCCATGTCCCGGGGGCAGCAACAGGCCGGCCCATTGCGCCTGGCTTTCGCGGTAACGCGTGCGCAGCTGCGCGGCGCTGTCCTGCAGCACGTCAGACGGCACAGCCAGCGCCTGCATCGTCGCGGATTCGATCCGGTCGAGCGCCACGCTGCGCGGGACCGCCTCCGGCTCCCAGGTTTCGGCCCACGCCGCCACCTTGCCCGGGCGCTCACCCTGTTGCGGCAATGCGAGACTGACGCGCGGCAGGCCATAGGCCAGCGCGACGAGCCGCGTATGCAGGCTGCTCGCGACCGTGCCGCGGCTGGCGGCGATGAGTGCGCAGATGTCCCACAGATGCAGCGACGGGAACAGCCGCGCCGCACCCGGCGGCAACCTGCGCAACAGGCTTGCGTAAAGCGCAGGATCGTCGTGCCACGGCGCCGCACCGGCGCGGAACAGCGCGACGCCCAGCCCGGTCGCGGCAGCCGTCCTCGCCAGCCCCTGCGCCAGCGCATCCAGGCTGGCGTCGTCGGCAAAATCGGCGCTGAACTGGCACGCCAGATAGCCCTGCGGGAAAGCTTCACGCATCGCCTGCACCGCGCCCCGCCTCTGGTGCTGGAGAATCAACTCACCCGAGCATTCCGCCACCATCACCGCCGGATCGGGGCACAGCGGCGCGTCGATGCCTTCCGCCCGCAAGGCGGCTTGGGTGACGTGATCACGCACGCTGAGCCAGTCGGCCTCCCTGAGCGCCGCTTTCACCTCGTCCCGCTGCGAGGCCGACAGGGCATCCCACGCCACCCCGCCCACGGCGTTGAAGATCAGCCTGCCGCCCGGCGCCAGCGCGCCACGCCCGACCACGTAGGGCATGCTGCGCGCCGTGCCGAGCCGGCGCGCAGCCCATGTGGCGGCGGCCGCCGGGTCGGCAGCGTAGCGCGCTATGGCGGCCGCGGCCGCAGCCGGATCAAGCAGCATGACCGCGGCCTGCCAGGCGCTGCAGGTCAGCAGTTCGCCGCCGACGTGGATCAGCCGCGCTGCCTGCGCCGCTAACGGCCGCACCTGGTGGCCGCCGAAAGCCCGCAAATCGCGCTCGACCAGTCCGCACACTCCGAACACCTGCCCCGGCAGCAGCGCTGCCAGCAGATGCGGAAACAGCAGATCGCCGAAGTTGTGGCGGTCGAAGGCGCCGAACAGGAGCGGCGAGGCATGCGCGTTCATGGATGCATGATATTTCGCGCGGCGCAGGATTTCGCACTACATTCCTGTAAAAGACACGTGCATCAGATGAAACCCGCCCAGCCCTCCTTCTTCGTCCTCATCGCCCTCATCGGCGGGCTGGCCATCTTCAGTTCCACGCTGTCGAAAACGCCGGTGCTGCCGCTGTTCGCCGCCTCGCTCAACGCCACCCCCGCCGAGATCGGCTGGATCGTCATGGCTTCGACGATTCCCGGCATTCTCATCAGCTATCCCGCCGGCGCGCTGTCGGATCACCTCGGCAAGCGGCGCATCCTGCTGGCCTCGCTGGTGGTGTTCGCCAGCGCGCCCTTCCTCTACCTGGTGATCGAAACCGCCTGGCAGTTGATGGCAGTGCGCTTCTATCACGGCTTCGCCACCGCGATCTTCGGCACCGTGGCCAGCGCGGCCATCGCCGAGCGCTACAGCGCCGACCGCGCGGCAAAACTCTCCACCTACTCCTCGGTCACCATCGTCGGCCGCTCGGTCGCGCCCTTCCTCGGCGGCACCCTGATCTCGCTGGCGAGCTTCGGCGCGGTGTACGTCGCCTGCGCCATCGCCGGCGTCCTGGCGCTGGGCGCGGGTCTGCTGCTTAAAGACCGCCAGTCGCAGCCCACCGACAAGATCGAGCTGCCGCATTTCTGGGCGAGCCTCGTCACTGTGCTGCGCGACCGCGGCATCATGCTGGTGAGCACGGTCGAGGCGGCGCAATACCTGGTGTTCGGCGCGATCGAGGCCTTCCTCGCGCTGTACGCGTCCTCGCTCGGCATCCCGGCGTGGCAGATCGGCGTCATCCTCGGCGTGCAGCTGGTCAGCATCGTGTTCGCCAAGCCGGTCATGGGCCGCCTCTCCGACCGCGTCGGCCGCCGCCGCGTGATCCTGCCGGGCCTCTTGATCGGCGCGGTGAGCGTCGCGCTGCTGCCCTACTTCCCCAGCTTCATCGGCCTGTCGATACTGAGCCTCGCGTTCGGCATCGGCTTCGCCACGGTGACATCATCTACCGCCGCGCTCGTCGCCGACCTCACCCGTTACGGCCGCTACGGCTCGTCGATGGGCGTGCTGCGCACCGTGATGGACGTCGGCCAGTCGATCGGCCCCGTGCTTACCGGCTTCATGGTCGGCACCGCCGGCTACGCCAGTGCCTTCACGTTATTGGCGGCGATCCTCGTCGCCGCGGCGCTGCTGCTCGGGCTGTTGCTCAAGGGTGTGGATAAGGGAGCGCCCGAGGGGCTATAGTGATCTAGCCTGTTGCTCTCGAGGAGACCCGTCATGCGCATCCCGTCCCTGCTCGCCACGCTCGTCTTCGCCGCCGCCGGCTTCGTCATGCCGGCCAGCGCCGGCCCGGCCCTCGACCGTGCCACCCCCGCCGCCCTGGCGGAAGCGGTCTCGCCCGAGGTCTGCCTCGCCAGTGCAAAAGGCAACCACCTCGCCCAGCTCAGCTGCTGCAAGGGCCACAAAGGCGTCTGCGGCTGCCGCGCCGGCAAGATCGTGTGCTGCGACAATACCGCCAGCACCGAGCCGGGGTGCACGTGTCATGGGGATGAGGCGGTTGTCGAGTAAGGCGGTGGAATCGACCGAGCGCCCAGCAAAATGGCTGTCGTGGCTCCCAAGCTCATCTGCTACGAACGGGGTACGCAGCTGCGCTCCCGGAAACGTAAACCCCTTCACTTGCTCCCCGCCACCCAAACCCCATCCCACCCCGTCTCCGGCGGCGCCTGCCGGAACGCCGCAACCCGCTCCAGCATGACCCGGCCCGGCTTGTCGCCCGGCGCGTTGGACAGGCATTCGCGGAACGCGGCTTCGGCGGCGTCCCACGCCTGCACACGGTAGTGCGCGAGCCCCGCTTCATAGGCCTGCACCGCCTTGCGGGTCGTATCGCCCATCTCGTCGGTGAGCCCGATCAGTTCGTAGACCTTCACCGGCTCCAGCTTGCCGGCGACGCGCAGGCTATCGATCTCGCGAAAGGCCAGCGTGTCGCCCGCCAGATTCCGCGCGGCCTCGCTGACGAGGATGCGTGTGCCGTAGAACTTGTTGGCCTGCTCCAGCCTTGAAGCCAGGTTCACGGTGTCGCCGATGACGGTGTAGCCGCGCGAGGTCTCCGAGCCGATGTTGCCGACGGTGACCTCGCCGCTAGCGATGCCCATGCGCACGTTGACCTCGGGCAGGCCGTGGCGCACGCCGAAAAGCCCGGGCAGCGCGGCCCGGAAATCGTCCATCTTCTTCATCTGCCCAAGCGCGGCGACGCAACCCAGGCGCGCATGCTCGGCGGGGTCGGTGAAAGGCGGGCCCCAGAACGCCATGACGGAATCGCCGATGTACTTGTCGACGATGCCCTGCTGGCCGCGGATCACTTCGGACATCAGCGAAAAATAGCGGTTGAGGAAACGCACCGCAGCATCCGGAGTGAGGTTTTCGCACATCCGTGTGAACTCTTCGAGATCGGAGAAAAACACGGTCATCACCTCGCGCTCACCCTTGCCCGCGTCGATGCGGTTTTCCAGCAGACTCTTGACGATGCGCGGATCGACATATTGGCCGAAGGTCTCGCGGATGCGTTCCTTTTCGCGCAGTCCGACCACCATGTGGTTGAAGGAAGTGGCTAGGGTGGCGATCTCGTCACGCGACCTGACCTGGATTTCCACGCCCAGGTCGCCGTCTTCCACCGCGCGTGTGCCGCCCACCAGGCGCTTGACCGGATCGACCAGCGAGCGCGTGACGAAGGTGGCGAAAATCAGCCCAAGCGCGGTGGCGATCGCGGTGACGATCCAGTTGAGGGTGGTGGCGCGTTTCTCCTCCAACTTGGCCTGGATCGCGGTGTCCTGCGTCAGCTTGTTGAGGATGTCGATGGTCTTGCCGATTTCGACGTCGACCGTGTCCTTCTCGCGCAGCAGGGCGTCGCGCACGATTTTTTCCGAGCGCGGCGTGCCCTCCTCGGCCTCAATCTGGAACTGGCGGAAGGTCAGGTGAAAGTGCTGGCGGGCGGTCTGGATCGCCGGCAGCTGCTTACCCAATACGGCAAGCGTCACACGGTCGAGTTCGAGGTCCTTTTGCGCCTCGGCCTCATCCAGCATGCGCAGCGAGGAATCGACGATCTGGTCGGCGTTGATGCCGCGCATGTCGAAGCCAGTGGATTCGTTGGCGAGGAATTCGGGATCGGGCTTCGCGGCCTCCATCCCCGCCATCACCCGCTCCATGTGCACCATTTGCTGGCGGATCAGGATCTCGACGCTGGCGACCTGCTGCTGCAGCGGCAGATACCAGTCCGAGAGCGCGCGCACCTGGTTGCTGAGCTGGCGGAAGTTGAGCACCGACAGCCAGGTGACCACCACCATCAGCACCAGCAGGGCCGTGGTGATGCTGAAGATTTTCAGACTGATGGGCAGGCGCATGGCGTCAGATCCTGAATGCTCGACACATTGAACCCTAGCGCAAGCCGCCCATCCGTCAATATTCCCGGGGCCGGGCCGGCGCATGCGGCCCGGCCTGAATCCGCGGGCTTGCTTGCTATCGGTTTCCCGGAACCTGCGGCGCGCCGCTCGCCACGTCGCCGCACTGCGCGCGGTGGCGCAGCGCGTGGTCCATCAGCACGATCGCCGTCAGCGCCTCGGCGATGGGGGTGGCGCGGATGCCGACGCAGGGGTCGTGGCGGCCGTGGGTGACGACCTCGACCGGCTGGCCGTTGAGGTCGATCGAGCGGCCGGGCAGGCGCATCGACGAGGTAGGCTTGATCGCGACGTGGGCGACGATGGCCTGGCCCGACGAGATGCCGCCGAGCACGCCGCCGGCGTGGTTGCTCAAAAAACCATCCAACGTGATTTCGTCGCGGTGCTCGGTGCCCTTCTGCCGCGCGGCGTCCATGCCGCTGCCGATTTCCACGCCCTTGACGGCATTCAGCCCCATCAGCGCATGGGCGAGGTCAGCGTCGAGCTTGTCGTACAGCGGCTCGCCCCAGCCGGGCGGCACGTTCTCGGCCACCACGGTCACCTTCGCGCCGACCGAGTCGCCCGACTTCCTGAGCGCGTCCATGTAGGTTTCAAGTTCGGGCACGATGGCCGCATTGGGCGAAAAGAAGGCGTTGCTGTCGATTTCGTCCCACGACTCGAAGGAAATGTCGATCGGTCCCAGCGCGCTCATGTAGCCGCGGATGACGATGCCATGTTTTTCCTGCAGCCACTTCTTGGCGATGGCGCCGGCGCCGACGATGGGCGCGGTCAGCCGCGCCGACGAACGGCCGCCGCCGCGCGGGTCGCGGAAGCCGTATTTCTGCGTATAGGTGTAGTCGGCGTGGCCGGGGCGGAAGGTCTCGGCGAGGTTGCCGTAGTCCTTGCTGCGCTGGTCCTCGTTGCGGATCAGGAGCGCGATCGGCGTGCCGGTGGTCCTGTCCTCGTAGATGCCGGACAGGATTTCAACGGTGTCGGATTCGCGGCGCTGGGTGACGTGGCGCGAGGTGCCGGGCTTGCGGCGGTCGAGATCGTGCTGGATGTCGGCCGCGGACAGCGCCATGCCGGGCGGACAGCCGTCGACCACGCAGCCGATGGCTGGGCCATGCGATTCGCCGAACACGGTGACACAGAACAGTTTGCCGAGTGTGCTGCCAGACATGGAAATAACCGCGGAAAGGACCGAAAGAATGCGCCGAAGTCTAGCACAGGCGCGGCTTTGCACGCCGCCCGCCGCATCCCGCCGGGCCCGCCGCGGCAAGACCGATCCGTATTTAGCCGCTATCCTGAACATTTCATCTCACGGAACGAGGACGCCCCAATGAATACCACGCAGCACCTCACCACCCTCGGTCAGAGCCTCTGGCTGGACAACCTGTCGCGCAGCCTGATCCGCGACGGCACGCTGGCCAGGCTGATCACCGAGGACGGGATATCTGGCGTGACCTCGAATCCGTCGATTTTCCAGAATGCGCTCGCCACCAGCCCGTATTACGCCGATGACCTGGCACGGCTGAAAACGGGCGAATCCGATGCCGAGCGGCGTTACGAAGCGCTGCTCATCTCCGACATCCGGGCAGCCTGCGATCTGCTGTTGCCGATATTCACACGCAGCGGCGGCAACGACGGCTATGCCAGCCTGGAAGTCGCGCCGCGCTGGGCGTACGATGCCGCGCGCACGGTGGAGGAGGCCCAGCGCCTGTCGGCCGCGGTGGACCGCAGCAACCTGATGATCAAGGTGCCGGGCACACCGGAAGGCATAAGCGCGTTCGAGACGCTGACCCGGCTCGGCATCAACGTCAATGTGACGCTGCTGTTTTCGCTTGCCCAGACCGAGGCAGTGTTCAACGCCTATCTGCGCGGCCTTGCCGCACGCGTGCAAACCGGGGCCGGCGTGCGCCGCAGCAAGGCGGTGGCGAGCCTGTTCCTGTCACGCGTCGACACCCTGGTCGACACGCAGCTCAATTCGATCGGCACGCCGGAAGCGCTGTCGCTGCGCGGCAAGGCGGCCATTGCCATGGCCAGGCTCGCCTATCAAAACTATCTGAAAATATTTCGTGGCGAGGCTTTCGCCACCCTGGCGCAGCAGGGCGCGATGCCGCAGACCCTGCTGTGGGCAAGCACCGGCGTGAAAAACCCGGACTACCACGCCCTGCTGTACGTCGAACCGCTGATCGGCAGGGAAACCATCAACACGCTGCCCGACAAGACGCTCGCCGCGCTGCGCGACCACGGCAAACCGGCGCTGCGGCTGGAGGACGGCATTGCCGAGGCGACAGCGCAGTGGGTGGATCTGGCGCGGCTGGGGATCGACATGGACACGGTCGGCAATACCTTGCAGGACGAAGGCGTCAAACTGTTCGAAGCCGCGTACCAGAAACTGCTGCTGCAGACCGGGTGAGCGGCCCCCTATCCCTGCCATGCGTGTCCTGTTGATGCTGCGGAAGCCCGCCATCATCGATCCGCCGAGATCGGCCGCGTCAAGGGCCGGACGCAACGGCAGGGTTACGTCGGCAGCCACCTGGCCGGCCGGATCGGGCGACAGCTCAAGCTGTCGCGCTACCCCTTGCACCACCGCATATCAACCAAGAACAATTTATGCGCTGAAAAGAAATCTTGAATGGACAGAAAAGCTTGCGGGGGAGAGGATGGCCATTCCCGCTCGATTGCGCCGGCCGGCGCAATGGGATACCAGAATCGACACAAGGAGACGCGCCATGAGCTTTACCCGTTTGCCCACCAGCAATCTCGATAAAACCGCCGGCCTGTTACGCCCTGCCTGCGTATTGCCCGAGCGCGTGGGAATGGACAACCCCGCCCTCGATGTGATGACCGATTTCCGTCGGTTGACCGCCTTTATCGCCACCCCCGGCGACACCATCAAGCAGGCGGAAGAGCGCATGATCCGCCGCAAGGTGCGCCTGCTGATCGTGATGGACCGTCAGGATCGCGTGGCCGGGCTGATCACCAGTACCGACATCCACGGCGAAAAGCCCCTGCAGGTGCTGCAAAGCCGCGGCCTCCGCCGCGACGAAGTGCTGGTGGCCGACATCATGACCCCGGTGGACCGGCTGGAAGCGGTCGACTTCGACGACCTGTCGCATGCCCGCGTCGGCCATGTACTGGAAACGCTCAAGGCACGCGGCCGTCAGCATGCCCTGGTGATCGAAAACGCGAACGGCCTGCAAATGGTGCGCGGCCTGCTATCGCTGTCGCAGCTGTGCAAGCAGCTTGGCGTCAACGTCGAAACCACCGAAGTGGCGCACACCTTCATTGAAATCGAGCAGCAGCTGGCGCACGCCTGAGCCGCTGAACCGCTGCCCCTGCCGTCGCCCGGCAAGAGGCAGCGGCGACGGCACATTGCAGTGCCCGGTTTCGAACGCATCCCCGCACCCATTCCGCCAAGCCGGCATCTCCGGCCGGACTCAAGCCCTATCCCACGCAACATCCAAGGTTTTCCCGCACCGCATCTTGTGCTCAAATCCCGGACGGACGGCCGCGGCGAAACGCGCGCCGACGGAGCAAGCCTGCACAACACCCTGACAAGCACATGAATATTTCCGTCAGCGAACTGATCGTCCGGTATCTGGAACGCCTGGGCATCGACCACATTTTCGGCATGCCGGGCGCGCACGTGCTGCCGATCTACGACAGCCTGCATGATTCGGGCGTGAAGAGCGTGCTGGTAAAGCACGAGCAGGGCGCGGCCTTCATGGCCGGCGGCTACACGCGGGTGTCGCAGCGGCCCTCCGCCTGCATCGCCACCGCGGGGCCGGGAGCGACCAATCTCATTACCGGCATCGCCAATGCCTACGCCGAGCGGCTGCCGGTGCTGGTGATCACCGGCGAGACCTCGACCTACATCTTCGGCCGTGGCGGCCTGCAGGAAAGCTCCGGCGAAGGCGGCACCATCGACCAGGGCGCGCTGTTCGCCAGCATCACCCGCTACCACAGGCTCGTCGAGCGCACTGATTATCTCGGCCAGGTGCTGAACCAGGCCACCCGGGCGCTGCTCGGTCGTGAACCGGGGCCGGTGCTGCTTTCGATCCCGTACAACGTGCAGAAGGAACAGGTCGACGCCAGCGTGCTCGAGCAGATCCATTTCCCCTGCCAGCCCACGATTCGCCACACGACGCCGACGAGCGCGCTCGCCGAACTGATCCGGGCTGCGCATGCGCCGGTGATCGTCGCCGGTTACGGCTGCATCCAGGCGGGTGCGCGCGAAACCGTCGCCGCCTTTTCCGAACGCTTCAACGTCCCGGTCACCACCAGCCTCAAGGCCAAGGGCGTGGTGGCCGAAGGCACGCCGCTGTCGCTGGGTTGTCTCGGGGTGACGTCCAACGGCAATGCCTACCGCTACCTCGTCGACCACGCCGACCTGCTGGTGTTTCTCGGCGCCGGCTTCAACGAACGCACCAGCTACCTGTGGGACGCGAAGCTGCTGGCCGGCAAGAAGATCGCCCAGGTAGACCGCGACGCCGCCCAGCTCGGCCGCGTGTTCCAGCCCGACGTGGCGATCTGCGGCGACGTCCGCGCGGTGATGGAAGAACTGCTCGCCATGCTCGAAGCGGACGCCATGCCGCCCAAGGCCCGCGACCTGCTGGACGGCCACCGCGCGGCCACCCCGCCACCCGCAAGCGGCGACGCTGCGCCGGCGGAAGCGGAACCCTTCCACCTGATCCAGGCATTTTTCAGCGGGCTCGCCCGGCACTTCCCGCACAACGCGCTGGTGTTCGACGACAACATCGTCTTCGCGCAGAGCTACTTCGACGTCTCCGACCGCAACCACTACTTCCCGAATTCAGGCATCTCGTCGCTGGGACACGCAATCCCGGCCGCCATCGGCGCGCGCTGCTTTGCCCCTGACAGCCCCACCTTCGCCATCCTCGGCGATGGCGGCTTCCAGATGTGCTGCATGGAAATGATGACCGCGGTGAACTACGGCATCCCGCTCAACGTGGTGGTGATCAACAACGGCACGCTCTCGCTCATCCGCAAGAACCAGTTCCAGCTCTATGGCGAACGCTACATCGACTGCGACTTTGCGAACCCCGACTTCGGCCTGCTCGCGCAATCCTTCGGCGTGCAACACTACCGCATCGAGACCGGGGCCGACCTCGATGCCCTGTTTGCCCACGCCGACCTCACCGGCGCGATCAACCTTATCGAAGTCCTGCTCGACAAACACGCCTTCCCCCGCTACCTGTCGGCTCGCTAGCCGTTGGGTTGAAATAATTGGAACTTTTCTCTTCCTGCTTCGTTTGACGCAGTATGGAAGAAGACCGTCAGCCAAAAATCCCGGACTTGCCTGACAGGATCAAGAACCAACCAGAGCAGTGGGATGGCCGGGCCCAGGAACGGGACGTCGATGACCAGAGTGCCGGATGAACAAGAGTGAATCATGCGGCAGCTGGCAGCAGTTGCAGGATCACGAGTGCATCGCCCTGTTCCAGCGCGGCGAGCAGGAAGCATTTGCGGAGCTGGTGCGACGCCACCAGAATCGCATTTTCCGTTTCCTCCTGCGCATGACGGGCTGCCGTGAAGAGGCGCTTGAACTGACTCAGGAGACAATGTTCAAAGCCTTTCGCGCACTCCCCGGCTGGCGGCCTGACGCCGCTTTTGGTACGTGGCTGTTTCGTATCGCCAGCAATGCGGCCACGGACAGACTGCGGCGCAAGAAGGTGGTGAAGTACGAGCCGATCGAGGCCCACATGGAGTTTCCCGACCCTGCGGCCGGGCCGGAAGAGGAACTGCAATCGGCCCAGCGCGTCCGCATTCTCGAAGCGGCGCTGCAGCGGCTTCAGGATGACTACCGGCAGGTTCTCTTGTTGCGGGAAGTCGAGGAAATGTCGTACGCCGAAATAGGCGATGTGCTGGGGTTACGCGAGGGGACGGTCAAGTCCCGCATCGCACGTGCGAGACAGGCTCTGCTGGAGGTCTGCAAGGGCAGGATCTAAGGCCATCATTTGGAGATTTCGGCAAATCTGAGAGCAACGATCATGAGCAAGCACTGTAAAAGAAGTGAGAATCTGTCCGCCTACCTCGACGATGAGCTGGACGAGAAGACCCGCCTCAAATTCGAGAGGCACCTGGAAGACTGTTTCACCTGCAAGGAAATGCTGCGCGATTTGCGCTGTCTCCAGGGGTGTTTCCAGACCTTGCCACAGCCGGAAGTGGGATTCGACCTGGCACCTGTGGTGTTGGCGGAGCTGGGACGGCGTAGCGCCCGCCCGACAAGCGTGCTGCGCTTCAACTGGTGGCGGCTGTTGCCGGTTTCATTCGCGGCCGTGGCCACGGTTTCGCTGGGGGTGTTCCTGGGGAGCCTCCTCACCGGCAGGCTCGACGCCGAGGTGACTGCCCCGACGCTGGCCATGTTCGATCCCATCCCGCCAGGCGGCATATGTATCGGATTCGCGGGATGCTATCCGAAGGAAAGAATCTGATGAAACGTTCCTGGCTTCATACATTGCTAGCATTTTCCCTGCTTCTCAACGTGGGGGTGCTGGGCGCGGTGGGCTACCAGGCCTGGCAAAATGGCGGGGGGCCCGATCTGCATGCCGACGCCAAGCATGACCACCTGGCGGAGTACCTCAACCTCAGCGAGGAACAGCGGCGGCAGTGGCAGGAAAAAGAAGGAAAGTTTCTGCGGGAAATGGGGGCCGATTGGGAGGAGGTTCGCATTCACCGCGAACGCATGATCCGGCAGATTTTCTCGCAGCAGCCCGACCTTGCAGCGATCGAAGCCGATCGCGCAGCCATCTCGCGCCTCCAGGAAAAGCAGCAGCGTCATGTCATCGAGCAGCTGATGGAAGAGCAGCGCATGCTCGATGCCACTCAGCGGGAAGCTCTGGCCGAACTCCTGATCCAGCAAAAACCCGCCGGCTCGCTCGAGGAGCGGCTGCACGGCGATTGATGCGGCAGAACCGGTATCGACATGGCAGGATGGCGCACGTGCGCGATCCTGCCATCGAGCCATTGCCGATCGAAAACACCGTCCGCAATTTCCGGCTTCGGCCATGCCGACCGGCCGGCACATCTCAGCCTTATTTCAACGTGTAGCGACATACGGCACGGCATAGCAGCGCCGGCATTATTGGAGCCGCTTTCGCCATACCCTTGGGACAGTCTGGCGGCCGACGGATCATTCCGAGCGGCCTCCCATGCCCGTGCCCTCTTCCCGCCTGAACGCCGTCGTCACCGATGCGGCGGCGTTTCTGCCTTCACCGCTTCCCCAACCTCCGGGGTCGTAGAAAAAACCGGAACATTTCTCTCGCCCTCTCGTTTAAGCCAGTGAAGAACGCGATGTCTTCAAAGCAGGCAGCCCGCATCAATGTTTGTTCACCCAATAAAGATAAACGAGGAGGAGAACGGAATGCGCATCAAGAGGAAATTTATCGCCGCGGCCTGGACGGCAGTCGGGCTTTCATCCGGCGGGGCAAGCCAGGCCGCCAACTGGGTGATGGCGTTCGGGACCGAACCCCTCGCCAGCACCCACCGCTTGCTCGGTGCGGTGCAGCTCACCTACGAAAACAACTTCGACTGCAGGGACACGCGTGGCTTTGTGGGCCCCGCAGCAGCCAACAACGGATTAGTGGTAAACAACTGCCGGGTTGGCCCGGAGCTGAGAAATGACGAGTCCGGCCTTTATCTGCAGAACCTGATGCTGGGGGTCCGGGGAAATCTGATTCCGGGCCGCATCAATTACATGCTCACCGCCAACGCCGGCGAGAACGTCGCCAACTACCAGCCGTACAACACCGAGCGCAAGCACATCGCGAGCCTGACCGACGCCAGTCTCTCCTTCCACTACATCCCCGGCATGCGGGTACGAACCGGCCTGCTGCGCAAGCCCGGCCCCGAGGAGCTGTATCAGGGGCTGGAGGCAACCGACTACATCTTCCTCACCGACTTCGTGCAGCGGGTGCAGATCGAGCGCTTCATCAATGGCAACGCCAAGGCTACCGCTCCGATCGCAGGCCAGGGCTATGCCGGCAATGTATCCCGGCACGGCTACGACGCGGACGCCGGGCGCGACTGGGGACTGCAGTTTTTCGATGCCTTCAGCCGCGACAAATGGACCCACACCTACTCGGTCATGTTCGGCAACGGCAACGGCATCCATCGGGGCGACAACAACAGCGACAAGGACCTCAACCTCTATCTCTCCTCCGAGTACGACCTGCCCGGCGGCAAGGGGCCGCTCAAGCACGGGGTGAAGCTGTACGGCTACCACCACAAGGGCGTACGCAACTTCGTCATCGATGCCAACGGCACCGAGAGCCAGGATTTCGACCGGATCCGCTACGGCATCGGCATGAAGGCACTCGGCTACCTGTTCGGCGAGGATAACGGCAAGCACCGGGTGGAATTCGAGTTGATGTTCGCCGACGGGATGATCAACTACACCCCCACCGCCAACACGGCAGACGCGCCCTACGGCGGGCTGGTCCAGTTCGCGGCGGAGCGCGGCAACAAGGCCAAGGGCATTACGCTCGACTACGGCTACTACCTCAACAAGAACTGGCAGTTCGACATCCGCTATTCGCGTAACGATCTGCTGTACGAAACGGCCAACGCCAACCCGGCCGTCCAATACTGGACCAGCGGCGACGAGCGCATCCTGAAGTACACGACCCTGGGCGTGAACTACCACTTCACGCCCAAGACCCGGCTCACCTTCAACTACGAGTTCCGCAACGTCACCGCCCCGAACCCGGCGCGCACGACCGCTGGCGTCATCAGCAATCCCAGCACCACCAACGCGAACGTGGTCTCCGGCTCGGTGGGCGACCGCTTCGGGCTCAGGCTGACGCACAGCTTCTAGGCACGCGCCGGGCGACGGAAAAACACCAAAGGAGAAATATTCATGAGACCGATTTTCAGCAAATGGCGGAACCTTGTGCCGCTGCTACTGGCCGCCGCGCTCGCCGGCTGCGTCGCCCAGCCTGGCAAGCCGGCGCAGCCGGCGGCCGGAGGCGGCAAGGGAACGGATTTCTCGGAGTGGCCCTGCCTGAGCTACACCCTGGCCTGCGGCCGGACCCCGAACCGCAAGCCGGTTAAACAGGCGCTCGCCGGGCCGCTCGGCGGCGATCCGGCGCGCGGCAAGGTGTTTGCCAACGAACGCAGCAAGGGCAATTGCGTCGCCTGCCACCTGATCCAGGGCGCGGAGCAGCCCGGTTCAAAAGGCCCGGACCTGAGCGCCTACGGCACATGGGACAGAAGCGACGCGGAAACCTACGCCCTGGTTTACGACATGCGCTGGCGCAACCCGGACACCGTCATGCCGACGTTCGGGGTCAACCAAATCCTGAACGACCAGGAACTGCGCGACGTCGTCGCCTTCCTGCAGTCATCGAAGTAAAGGAGCCCTGTCATGGCTGGAAACCATTCTTTTTCCCTGCACGCGCTTGCCCTGATATCGCTGTTCGTCATGGCGGCCCCGGGGCCGGCTGCCGGCGCCGGAGCCGTATATCGTGAAGCCTATCCGCGCGCGGCAATCGACCCGTCCCGCGGCATCGGCGGTGCCGGCGATGCCGACTTCGGCGCCACCCTGCAGTACTGGCAGGACGAAAAATCGCTCGAGCAGCACAAGCAGTGGATCGGCGACCCGGAGCATGAGTGGAAGCTGAACTGGAAATTCCTCGACTTCGACCGCACCGACGACATGCACCCGGGATACCTGGCGCTGGAAGCGGGAGAAAAACTGTTCAAGCTGTGGGCCAAGCGCGAGCCGGCATTCCGCACCTGCCTCGGCGAGGGCAAAACCGACTTGAAGGGGCTGGCGGCGACCTATCCCAAGTACGATCCCAAGCTCAAGCGGATCATGACCGTCGAGGGCCGGGTGGAGCACTGCGCGCAGACCGCCCTGTGGGAGACCTTCAAGCAGGGGTCGCCGGCAAACAATCAAATCTCCCTTTACTTCAAGTCCCTGTCAGCCCGGGAACCGATCAGAGTGGACACCGGCTCCGCCGAGATCATGCAGTCCTATCGGCGCGGCGAGAAACTGTTCCATGCCAAGGTGGGACAGTTCAACTTCTCCTGCGCCTCCTGCCACACCTCGTCGGGCCTGCTGGGCCAGCGCTTCCGCGGCCAGGTACCGACCACCCCGTTCGGGGACGCGGCCCACTTCCCCACCTACCGCCTGGCCCTGGGCGATATCGAGTCGCTGCAGCAGCGCTTCATGCGCTGCAACCTGCAGGCCCGCACCAAGGCACTGCCGCCCGGCGACCCGGCTTACACCGACCTGGAGGTGTTTTACACCGTGCTTTCCAACGACTACCCGGTTTCCGTGCCATCGGCGCGCTAACCGTTCACTGCAACCGCAAACGGAGAACGACATGAATGAGCTGAATGAACTACGCAGGGCGTTGCTGAAGGGCGGATGCGCCGCCGGCCTCGTCGCCTTCGCCGCATCCGCCGGGCTGCTGGTGCCAGGCCGCGCCCTCGCCGCGGAATGGAACAAGAGCGCCTTCGAGGCCAAAAACGTCGCCGACGTCCTCAAGGGCCTGGGTGCATCGGGGGTCGCCGACAGCAAGGACATCCTGATCAAGGCTTCCGACGTTGCCGAAAACGGCGCCGTGATACCCGTCGAGGTGACCAGCCAGATCGCCGGCACCCAGTCCATCACCATCCTGGCGGACAAGAACCCTCTGCCGCTTCTGGCGATGTTCGAGTTCGTCGACGGGGCGCAGGGCTACGTCTCCACCCGCATCAAGATGGGCCAAACCTCCAACGTGCGCGTGGTGGTCAAGGCCGGAGGCAAGTACTACAGCGCGGCCAAGGAAATCAAGGTCACCATCGGCGGCTGCGGCGGCTGAGAAACGGAATTTCAAACAAGGAAAGGAATGAAAAATGGCAGAACCGATGAAGATTCGCACGCAGCTCTCCGGCGACCTGGTGGCAATCAAGGTCCTGATCGGCCACGTCATGGAGACCGGCCAGCGCAAAGACCCGAGAACCGGGCAGGTGATCCCCGCCCATTTCATCAAGCAGCTCAGCGTCGGCCTGAACGGCAAGACGGTCATTGCCGCCCAATGGGGCGGGGCCATTTCCAAAGACCCCTTCCTGGGACTGAAGGTGAAGGGCGCCAAGGCCGGCGACAAGATCACCGTGCACTGGGAAGACAGCAAGGGCGAAAAAAACAGCGCCGAGGCCACGGTTGGCTGAGCCCGCCTCACGGCGCGCGAGGTACGCGCAAAGCATGGCTGCCGACGGCACGGACCTGCCGCGCCGGCCGAAGACCACTAACCCATTCTAATTTTGGAGCATATTCATGAAACCACATTTCAAGGCAGCGTGGCTCGGCCTGGCGGCAAGCCTGGTCATGGCAGGCGCAGCAGCCGACGTGGGCAAGGACGAACGCCTCAAGCTGATACTCGAACCGCACGAGCGCCATTTGGTGCTGCTCGAAATGCGTAACTTCCTCCACGTTTTGCAGACCATGACCGACTCGCTGACCCGGGAAGACATGAAAACGCTGGCGGATGCGGCGCGAACCATGGGCAGCGGGGCCGCCAATGAAATCCCGCCCGAGACCGTGGCAAAATTGCCGGATACCTTCAAGATGTTGGCCGGTACCGTGCACACCACGTTCGACATGATTGCGCTGGATGCGGAAAGCCTGGGCGACCCCAGGCACACCCTGAAACAGATGGGCACCCTGCTGCAGACATGCAATGCCTGCCACGGCATCTACCAGGTTTCGACCGAGCCCTTTCCACCTCTGAAGCGGGGAGGTTTGACTTCCGGGAAAACGACTGCCGTGAAGCCGGCCCGCTAACCCGCCATAACCATGGAGTGAATCATGAAACCCCTTCTTCTTTCGCTGTCCGCCGCCATGCTGGCGCTCCCCCTGATGGTGCAGGCTGCCGGTCCGGCCCACCACCACGATCACGGGGCCGGCGCTCCGCAATCAATCCAGCTCAATGCCGGCAAGAAATGGGCCACCGACGATGCGTTGCGCCAGGGCATGGAAGCGATCCGGGCACTTGTGGAAAACGCGCTGCCGGCCGCGCATGCCGGCAAGCTCACGGCTGCCGGGTACGACGCCCTGGCGAACGACATCGATTCGCGCATCGCTTATATCGTGGGCAACTGCAAGCTCGACCCCAAGGCCGATGCGCAGCTCCACATCGTCATCGGCGAGCTGGCCGGCGGTGTCGACACGATAAAGGGCAAGCAGCCCGGCCAGGCACGCGCCATGGGGGTGGTCAATGTTTCCCAGACCCTGAATACCTACGGCAAATACTTCAATCACCCGGGCTGGCGGGCGATCAAGCTGCCTCACTAGATTCACCCCGCCCACGCGCGGCCGCCGCCGGCAGCCGCGAGCTTCTTCGGCCGCGCAGCCGCCGCCTTCGGGCGCGACGGCGGCAGCGCCACGACCTCGCGCAGCACCGGCAGCGCGGCCCGCTGGCCGCTCGAACCATCCAGTCTGAATACGCTCACCGCCTCGGCAAGCTTGGCCGCCTGATCCTGCAGGCTCTCGGCCGCAGCCGCCGCCTGTTCAACCAGAGCTGCGTTCTGCTGCGTCATCTCGTCCATCTGCCCAACCGCCTGGTTGACCTGCTCGATACCGGCGCTCTGCTCCTGGCTGGCCGCGGCAATCTCGCCCATGATGTCGGTGACCCGTTTCACCGAGCCAACAATCTCGTCCATGGTCTTGCCNGCTTCGTCNACCAGCTTGCTGCCGGCNTCGACTTTGCCAACGGAGTCTTCAATCAGGGCCTTGATCTCCTTGGCAGCACCGGCGCTGCGCTGGGCAAGGTTCCTCACCTCAGAGGCGACGACGGCAAAGCCGCGCCCCTGCTCGCCCGCCCGCGCGGCTTCGACCGCCGCGTTCAAGGCAAGAATGTTGGTCTGGAAGGCAATGCCGTCGATGACGCCGATGATGTCGGCAATCTTGCGCGAGCTGTCCTTGATCGAGGCCATGGTGTCGACGACCAGGCCGACGACCTGGCCGCCCTTGACCGCAACGTCGGCGGTGGAGACGACGAGTTGGTTGGCCTGGCGCGCGTTCTCGGCGTTCTGCCTGACGGTGCTGGTCAGCTCTTCCATCGAGCTGGCGGTCTCTTCCAGGCTCGAGGCCTGTTGTTCGGTGCGCGAGGAGAGGTCGAGGTTGCCGCTGGAAATCTGGCTCGACGCAGTGGCCACGCTGTCGGTACCGGTGCGAACCTGGCCAACTATCCGGACCAGGCTCTCGTTCATGTCCTTCAGCGCCTGCATCAGCTGGCCGGTCTCGTTCGTCGAGCGGACTTCGATGCGCTGCGTCAGGTCGCCGGCGGCAACAGCGCGCGCAAGATTCACCGCGTGTTCGATCGGACCGGTGATGGAACGGGTGAGGCGCCAGGCGACCAGACCGCCCAGAACCAGCGACAAACCCGCCATGGCAAGCACGAGCGCACGCGCGCTGGCATAGGCTGCCTCGGCGTCTGCCAGCGCCTGGGCGCTGGCCTTTTCCTGGAACCTCGCCATGTCTTCCAGCGCCTTGATCCACAGGCTCTGCGCCGGATGAACCTCGTCGATCAGCGTCTGCGTCGCGGCGATGGGGTTGCCGAGCGCGAAGCCCATCGCCTTGTCGAGCGAGGGGTCGGTCTGCGCACGTGCCGCGACGATCCTGGCGAGCAGCGCCTTTTCCGCCTCGCCCGTCACCAGGGCAGTCAGCTTCCCGCTCGCCTCCGCATAGCGTTTGCGCTGTTCCTGAACATGCTTCGCAGCAGCCTCCATGGCCTCCTCATCCGTCAGTAGGACAAGATTGCGGGCCGAGATGGCGGCAGTTTGCAGGGCATCGCGCATTTCGCTGACCCGCTTGATCTTGACCATGTGGCTGCCGGCGACCCGGTCGAGATGACCCTGGATCGTCGCCATGCGCAGCAGGCCGAGCCCTGCCGCCAGCAGCGTCAAGGCCAGAATCAGACCGAACCCCAGGCCCATCCGGACTCTGATTTTCATGTTTTCGAACGACATTTTTTCCCCAGGCATAGCAGCCCTTGCATGGCTTGATGGCTTGTCCCGCCAATCCCGGCAGACCCAAGTATGAAAAGCGGCGGACGTGCCGCAGCGCAGGGAAGGGAATTTAGCGGCGCCGCATGACGGCAGTGTTACTGGCCCGGAAGGCCTCGCGGGAAGTCTGGAACCTGTCAGCCGATAAGCACGGAAGACTTCGCCTGTTCCTATAATGGATCGGCCGATCGAGGGGAAGGCCTGTCTGCCCCTGCCCCTGGGTTGTCGCGTAGACGTTTCCACTTTCCCCTGAAGGAGTAGACATGAAAATCAGATCGCTGGCATACGCGATGGCCTTGAGCCTCGCCCCTCTGGCCGCTGCCGCCGACAGCGTGGTGACGATGCATCTCGTGGACGAGAAGGGCATCGGCGCCGCCATCGGCATGGTGACCATCAGCGAATCCAGCCATGGCCTTGTATTCACCCCTGCCCTCAGCGGCCTGACGCCTGGAATGCACGGCTTCCATGTGCACCAGAACCCGGACTGCCAGGCCAAGGAAAAGGACGGCAAGATGGTTCCGGCGCTCGCTGCAGGCGGCCACTACGATCCCGAAAAGACCAATCGCCACGGCACCCCGTGGGGCAACGGACACCTGGGCGACCTGCCGCCTCTTTTCGTCGATGCGACCGGAAACGCAACCCAGCCCGTGCTGGCGCCGCGCCTGAAGATGGCCGACATGAAGGGACGCTCGCTGATGATCCACGTCGGTGGGGACAACCATGCCGACCATCCGGCGCCGCTCGGCGGCGGCGGTGCGCGCATGGCTTGCGGCGTGGTGAATTAAAGCACTCGTCCGCGTTCGAGCGTCCGCCCCGTCAAAACGGCGCCGGGCTCTCGAACGCAAGCGCGTCTCCCGTCAATGGATGCGCGAAACGCAGCGACCAGGCGTGCAATAGCAAGCGCCCGGCTCGGGCCTGCACCTCGGGCGGCGCATACAGCGCGTCCCCCAGGATGGGATGACCCAGTTCCCGCAGATGAACACGCAACTGGTGCGAACGGCCAGTGACGGGTTCGAGTTCGACGCGGGTGCTTGCGCCGGCTTCGTCGACCCCCAGCACGCGCCAGCGGGTGAGGCTCGGCTTGCCGCGGATGCGGTCGACGATCCGTAACGGCCGCCTGGGCCAGTCGACGACGATCGGCATATCGATGATTCCCCACTCTTCCGGCGGCACCTCCAGCCGCCCGGCCACCACTGCGATATAGCGCTTCGTCACCGCGCGCGCGGCAAACGCTTGGGAGAGTTCGCGCTGTGCCGCCGCACCGCGCGCCATCACCATCAGTCCGGAGGTAGCCATGTCGAGCCGATGCACGACCAGAGCGTCGGGATAGCGGGCCTGCACCCGCGCGGCGAGGCAATCCTGCTTGTCCACACCGCGCCCTGGCACCGCCAGCAGGCCGCTGGGCTTGTCGAGCACCAGCAGGGTGTGGTCGGCATAGCGTGGCTCGATGGCAGAGCAGGCAGATTCGGCATCATGGTCAGCGGGGTGGTTTTTCATTGCGGAATCCCGCATTCCTTTCCTTTTCCGGCATTTCTTTCGAGTTCAGCCTGGAGCTCGACTAAAGTGAAATTCCCAGGGGCCTAATTTGGAGGATCTCATGTCGAAGGAAAAATTCCCCGAGCATTATCTGCTCGAGAAAAAAACGCACCAGGCGTTCATCGATGCGGTTGAAGGCCTCGGCAAGGTTCTCAAAAAACAGGGGCCACTCGACGGGAAGACTGCGAACCTCATCCAGCTCGCCGCGGCTATCGCGATACATTCCGAGGGCGCCGTTCACAGCCACGTCAGAAGGGCGATCGATAACGGGGCAAGCCCCGAGGAGGTTTACCACGCCATCGTCCTCCTCACCAGCACCCTTGGGTTTCCTACGGTTTCGGCCGCATTGAGCTGGGCCGGCGACATCCTGCGGAAGGCATGAAAGAAGGGCGGCTAGCCCTTCAAGCCGTCCAGCAAGGCCATCGCCCACGCCACGCCGAAGCCGTTGGCGTCGCTCATCACCGCGCCGAGCCCGCCCTTGCAGCTATGGCCGGAAAGATCCATGTGCAGCCACGGCATGTCGCCGACGAAGCGCGACAGGAAGCGGGTGGCGAGGATGTGGTCGGCTTCGCCTTCCATGCTGCACTGCTTGACGTCGGCAACGGTCGAATCGAGGCTCGCGTCGTAGTCATCCGGATAGGGGAAGACGACGATGCGCTCGCCGCTTGAGGTGGCGGCGCGCGAGGCCTGGTGTGCAATCGCGCTGGTGCTGGCGAACACGCCGGACATGCGGCTGCCGAGCGCGTAGTGCATGGAACCGGTGAGCGTGGCGAAGTCGGCGATGAGATCGGGCTTGCCCCTGGCCGCCAAGGTCAGCGTATCGGCCAGCACCATGCGGCCTTCGGCGTCGGTGTGGACGACTTCAATGGTGGTGCCGTTGAGCGCCGTGACCACTTCGTTCTGCCGGTAGGCCTGCGGGCTGATGTGGTTCTCGGCCAGCGCGACCCAGCCGTCCAGCGCGACCGGCAGCTTCAGCTTCGACGCGGCGGCAAGGATGCCGAGCACCACCGCCGAGCCGTTCATGTCCTCGTGCATGCCCTGCATGTACTTGGCCGGCTTGAGGTTGTGGCCGCCGGTGTCGAAGCAGATGCCCTTGCCGACGAAGGCCACTTTTTTCAACCCTTTGCCCTTCCCCTTTCCCCCTTCCCAGCGGATCCGCACGATCGCCGCATCCTTCGACGGCGAACCCTGCGCCACCGCGCAGAAGGCGCCGGCGCCCATCTTCTTCAGCTTGTCGAAGCCGTATTCCTCGACCGTCCAGCCGTACTGTTTCGCCAGCGCCTTGATGCGCTTGCGGTAGACGCCGGGAGAGAGCTCATCCGGTCCCTGCACGGTGAGGCTGCGGGTGAGAATATTGCCTTCGGCCAGCGCCTGGGCGCGGGCGAAGCCGTCGGCCGATTGGTGGCCGAACAGCTGCACGGTTTTCAGCACCGGATCGGGCTTGGATTTGCGCGACGGCAGCGGCACGGCATTGACCAGCGCGGTGTACACCGCCGCTTCCGCTGCACGCGCCTTGAATGCATCCTCGCCGAACACGGCCAGCGCCAGCGACTTGGGATGCTCGCCCAGCAGCAAGGCCAATGCCTTGCGCACCAGTTCGTGGGTTTCGAAGGCGCCGGCGTCGGCCTTGAGCATCGCGTAGACCGCAAGGGTGCCGCCGGGCAGCTGCGCCGCCACCGGCGACTTGGCCAGCGCATCGATCTTGAGATCGCGTCGCTTCATCGCGGCCTTGAGTTCAATGCTGCCCGGCACCTCGGGCAGGGATTTCGACACCGGTAGCAGCAACAATGCATGCGCCACCGCTCCCAGCGATTTAACGGTTATTTCCTGTTTGTTTTCAGTGAGTTTAGGCAGCATGGCGATTCCTTGCGAATGGCGTTTTTCTTGATGGTTGGCGGGGTTTCCCGGATAATTACGCGTTTGATTTTTTTCCAGCGCGTTTTCCGCCCCATCCAACAAGGGTAACCGAATGAAGATTGAAGACAAGAAACGTGTGCTGCGCGAAATGGTGTTGCACCGCCGTTTTGAAGAGCGCTGCTACCAGGCCTATATCGAACGCAAGATCGGCGGTTTTCTGCACCTCTACCCCGGCCAGGAAGCCTGCTGCAACGGCGTGATGGAAGCCGCGCGCCCCGGCCACGATTACGTGATCACCGGCTACCGCGACCACGTCCACGCGATCAAGTGCGGCGCCGATCCGAAGGAAGTGATGGCCGAACTGTACGGCAAGGAAACCGGGTCGAGCAAAGGCCGCGGCGGCTCGATGCACATCTTCGACACCGACAAGCGCTTCATGGGCGGCTACGCGTTGGTGGGCGGCCCGTTCCCGCTGGCGGCCGGCATCGCCAAGGCGATCCAGCTGAAAGGCGGCGACGAGATATCCATCTGCTTCCTCGGCGACGCCGCCAACAACCAGGGCGTGTTCCACGAGACGCTGAACATGGCTGCGCTGTGGAAGCTGCCGGTGCTGTTCGTGTGCGAGAATAATCTCTACGGCATCGGTACCTCGATCGAGCGCTCCACCGCCGTGGTGCACCAGCACAAGCGCGTCGCCGCCTACAACATCCCGGCCGACGAGTGCGACGGCCAGGATATCGAAGTCGTCTACGAGCATGCGCGCAAGGCGGTCGACCATGTGCGCGCAGGCAACGGCCCCTACTTCCTCGAACTCATGACCTACCGCTATCGCGGCCACTCGATGTCCGATTCGCGCGGCTACCGCTCGCGCGAGGAAGAGGAGCTGTGGAAGCAGCGTGACCCCATTTTCATTCTGCGCGACCGCCTGATCAAGGAAGGCGCGCTGACCATGGCCGAATTCGAGGCTCTGGAAAAGGAAACCGACGCCTACATCGAGAACGAGGTGATCAGGTTCGCCGAGGAGTCCCCCGAGCCGCGCATCGAGGATCTCGAAAAATACGTGCTCGCCGAGCGTGACACCCAGCTCCCGTGGCTCACGGGCAAAGCCGCTTAAGGTTCAAGGAATACACAACATGGCAAACATCATGTACTGGGAAGCGATCCAGCGCGCCCACGACGAAGAAATGGCGCGTGACCCGCTGGTCATCTGCATGGGCGAAGACATCGGCGTGGCCGGTGGCACCTACAAGGCCACCAAGGGCCTGTACGAAAAATACGGCCCGCTGCGCGTGATGGACACGCCGATTTCCGAAGGCGGCTTCACCGGGCTGGGCATCGGCGCCTCCTTCCTCGGCGTGCGTCCCGTCATCGAAATCATGTCGGTCAACTTCGCCTGGCTGGCGATGGACCAGATGTTCAACTCCGCCGCCAAGGTGCGCTACATGTCGGGCGGTCAGCTCACGGCGCCGTGCGTGTTCCGTTCCGCCGGCGGCGCCGCGCACCAGCTCGGCGCGCAGCACTCGGCGCGCATGGAAAAGGTGTTCATGGGCATTGCCGGCCTGCGCGTGGTGACGCCGTCCAGCCCCAGGCAGGCCTATGGCCTGTTGAAGTCGGCGATCCGCTGCGACGACCCGGTGTTCATCAACGAACACGAGCTGATGTACAACATGAAGGGCGAAGTGCCCGACGGCGAATACTTCCACCCACTGGAAGGTTCGGAGATCGCTCGCGCCGGTACCGACGTGACGCTGTTCGGCTACAACGTCTCGGTGCACTGGTGCCTCAAAGCGGCCGAAATCCTCGACAAGCAGTACGGCATCTCGGCCGAGGTCGTCGACCTCTATTCGCTGTCGCCGTTGGACCGCGAAGGCATCAAGAAATCGGTCAGCAAAACCCACCGCGCCGTCATCGCCGAGGAAGACGAAGCGCCGGTCGGTGTCGGCTCCGAAGTGATCGCCATCATCAACGAGGAATGCTTCTTCGAACTGGACGCCGCGCCGGTGCGCGTGCACTCGGCGCTGGTGCCGCAGCCCTACAACCACACGCTGGAAAAAGCGGCGATCCCGGATCACGAGGATGTGGTCAAGGCAGTACTGAAGCTGTTCGGAAAAGCGTAAACCCTTTTTTTCCGCGAAGGACGCGAAGGGACGCGAAGGAAAACGTCATCCCGGTGTGCCTTCTTCGCGTTTCTTCGCGTCCTTCGCGGATGAAAGTTTTTCAGGAATAAACATGTCCCAACATTACGCCATTACGATGCCGCAACTCTCGGACACCATGACCGAGGGCGTGGTCGTCACCTGGGAAAAACAGCCCGGCGACCGCGTCGAGCGCGGCGACATCGTCGCCACGGTCGAGACCGACAAGGCGATCATGGACGTCGAAGTGTTCAAGGCCGGCTATCTCGCTGGCCCGCTAGCCGACGTCGGTGCGACCATCGCCGTCGGTGCAGCGCTCGGCTACATCACCGACACCGCCGGCGACGTGGCGATTGCCGCCGACGAAGTGGTGGCGGAAAAGGCGCAGACCGAGATGATCCCGCACCACGCCGGCACCCCGGTGGTGATGCCGCAGCTGTCGGACACCATGACCGAAGGCGTCGTCGTCACCTGGGAGAAGCAGCCCGGCGAGGCGATCAGGCGCGGCGACATCGTCGCCACGGTCGAGACCGACAAGGCGATCATGGACGTCGAGGTGTTCCAGGAAGGCTTCCTCTCCGGCCCGATCGCCGATGTCGGCAGCGTGGTCGAGGTCGGCCATCCGATGGCCTTCATCGTCGACGATGCCGCCAAGGCCAACGACACCGGCGTGACGATTTCCGCCGAGCACAAGGTCAAGGACATCCACAAGGTTGCCCCGCATGCGGCCGACAAGCCGGCGCATATTCCCATGCCCAAGGCTGCGCCCGCGCAGGTGTCCGCCGCCGGCAACCTGCCGCCGGTGGCGCGCCCGCAGGGCCGCCAGGCCAGCCCCTATGCGCGCAAGGTGGCGGCGCAGCTCGGCGTGAATCTCACTGGCCTTGCCGGCAGCGGCCCGTCCGGCGTGATCGTCGCCGCCGACGTGGCGCGCGCACGGCCCTCGATGCAGGAGGTCGCGCACTCGCTGCCGCAGGTCGACGTGCCGGGCCAGGGTCGTGCGATGACCTCGATGGAAAAGGCGGTGAGCCACGCGATGACCGCCTCGCTCACCCTGCCGACCTTCAACGTCACGGTGAACATCGACACCGCGAAGCTGACCGCTGCTGCCAAGGCGAACAAGGTCTCGGTGACGGTGGCGATCGCCAAAGCGTGCTCGGTGGCGATGGCGAAGTTCCCGCGCATGAACTGGGCCTACCAGCCGGTCGACAAGCTGGTCGAGCGCGCGAACCACGACTTCGGCGTGGCGGTGATGTCGAACGACGGCGGACTGGTGGTGCCGATCCTGCACGGCATCGAGAAGAAGCCGCTGGAGGCGCTGCAGGCCGACTGGACGGGCCTCGTCGAGCGCGCCCGCGTGCGGAAGCTCGCGCCGGCCGAATATTCCAACCCCACCTTCACCATTTCCAACATGGGCATGCTGGGCGTGTCGCACTTCACCGCGATTCCCACCCCCGGCATCTCGGCGATCCTGGCGATCGCCGCCAACGGACCGCAGGGCACGCCGTTCACCATCACTGGCGACCACCGCGTGCTGAACGGCGCCGACGTCGCGCTGTATCTCGCCACGCTGAAGCAGACCATCGAGGCGCCTGAAGGCTGGATGGCTGGCGGCGCGGCCGCTGAAACCGTCACGGGTACGGCCGCGACCACCAGCGCCCCCGTCTCGCCGATTCCCGAGGGCAACTGGGATGTCCAGGTCGTCGTCGTCGGCGGCGGCCCCGGCGGCGAGGACTGCGCACGCGATCTCGCCGACCATGGCGTCAAGGTGATGATGGTCAACAACGAGCCCTTCCCCGGCGGCGAATGCCTGTGGCGCGGCTGCATTCCATCCAAGGCCTGGCGCGCCGCGGCGGACAATATTCGCAACCGCGCGCACGACGCCGAGATGGGCGTCGACGGCACCAATACACCCAGGCTCAACTGGGAACAGGTCGAGAAGCACCGGCGCTGGGTACAGACCAGCCGCGGCGACATGGCGCTGAAGGCCGACAAGGGTATGAAGATCGACGTGCGCGAAGGCTACGGCGAATTCGTCGACGCCCACACGTTGAAGGTCACTCCGGTCGAGGGCGAGCCCTACACCGTTTCCTTCGGTGCCGCGGTGATTGCAACGGGCGCCCCCGCCTTCGTGCCGCCGATTCCCGGCGCGCGCGAGAACCTGGCCTCCGGCGGCGTGGTCACCTCCGACACCATCTGGAACCTCGCCGCGCCGCCGAAGAAACTCGGCATCGTCGGCGGCGGCGTGATCGGCGTCGAGATGGCGCAGATCTTCCGCGACTTCGGCACCGAGGTGCTGATGCTCGAACGCCATGACCGTATCCTCGCCGAAACCGAGGAAGAGATCGCCAAGCACCTGATCGCCTTGCTGGAAAAGGAAATCACCGTCGTCACCGGTGCCGCCATCAACGAGGTCTCCGGCAAGCCCGGCGCGATGAAGCTGCGCTACGCGAACAAGGACGGCGTCGAGTCCACCTTTGAGTGTGACGTCGTGCTGATGGCCACCGGCAAGCGTCCCGACACCAGCCGGCTGAATCTGGACAAGATCGGCGTCGAACTCGACGGCGCTGCGATCAAGGTCGACGCCCGCTGCTGCACCAGCGCGCCGAACATCTACGCGGTCGGCGACGTCATCGGCGGCTACATGCTCGCCCACACCGCCGCGACGCAAGGCCGCGTCACGGCCGACAACCTGTTGGGCCACGCAAGCGAATACGACCAGGATAAGGACTGCGGCGTCACCTTCTCGCGCCCGCAGGCCGGCTTCGTCGGCCTCTCGGTGGCGCAGGCCAAGGCCAAGGGCATCGACGCGGTGGAGGCGAAGATGCCGATGAGCATCGACGCCAAGGCGATGATCACCGGCGAGACCGAGGGCATGATCAAGCTGGTGGCCGACAAGGCCAGCGGCCGCATCATCGGCGTGCATTACCTCGCCGACCACACCGACACCCTGATCGGCATCGGCGTGATGATGGTCGCCGGCGAGATGACGCTGACCCAGGTCGCCAAGGCAATCTTCCCGCATCCGACCCAGACCGAGCTGTTCGGCGAACTGGCGCGGCGGCTGTTGAACCGCCTGCGGCGCACGGCAAAGCGATAATCCTGCCATCCCCATCAATAGCAAGGGCCGCATTTGCGGCCCTTGCTATTGATGGATGCGAAATCATACCGTCCACGCCAATCTGAAAAACTTAGCCGTCGAATTACCGGGCATGGGATTTTCCCGGACGCATACGGCCGGGAGAATGCAAAAACATACGAGCAGTGGATTAGCGTAAGCGTGGATGCTTATCTGCCGGTTTGAAGCGATCGGGCCGATGGTCTGGAATGAATCCACCGCGATTCGGCATGGAGACTTTTACCAGACTTTCCGCAGTGACCGGCTCATCGCCGCTCATGATATTGGCCTCTGAGAGGATATATCCGGTTACCGAATATACCTCGTCATTCGTCAATGTCCCTGGCGTATAAAATGGCATTGCCCGCTTGATGTAGTCAAACAATGTCGTTGCATAGGGCCAGTAGCTTTCAACAGTCTTGACCGGCGCTTTCTTGGGGTCATTGTTCACCAGCGTTCCCCTCCCGCCGATCAATCGATCACCTATGCCACCTTCCAGTTTTTGTCCATGACAGGATGCACATTGCTCGTCGTAAATTTTCTTGCCCCGTGCAATCGTGCCGCTGCCTGCCGGTAGACCGCGGCCATCCGGCAAAGACGAGACGAAATCCTGTAGATCACTTGCAGATGCCGGCGCGCCAAATCCATACCGAATCGGGTCTGCGCTCACGGTATAGGTATTAAGTGCGAACAAGGCACTGCACGCCGTGACGTGCAAAAAGAGTTTAGTAGTAGTGAACATTGCTTACCCTCCCTGCGGTATCAACCTTCCAGCTCTGGATTGCATTGAGGTGGTAAATTGAACCGATAGGCCCATTCAAACCCCGCACTTCGATAAGCTGCCCAAGCGTTGGCTGGACATACCCTGTTTCATCCACGCAACGGCTTTGCAAAATCGCATCCTTACCGTTCCACACCCAAGGAAAACGAAAACGTGTCTGGCAAATCGGCAGGATCGGGCCCTGCAAATCCGCAGGTTTCCACGTTCTCCCTCCATCGGTGGAGACATCGACACGTTTTATGCGGCCGCGTCCAGACCACGCCAACCCGCTGATCTCATAAAAACCGGGTCCGGAGAGCGTCATTTCCCCGGATGGTCGCGTAATGACCGACTTGGCATCCATGACCAGAGAGAACTGCACCGCCTTGCCACTGGGAAGCAGATCGGTATATTTTGAAGTTTCTTCGCGTGTCATGAACGGTTTGTCGGACAACTCGATCCGGCGAACCCACTTGATATGCATATTCCCCTCGTATCCTGGAACGATCAGGCGTATTGGGTACCCCTGTTCAGGGCGAATCGCTTCTCCATTCTGCCCATAGGCAAGGAAACAATCTTTCATTGCCTTGCTGATTGGGATGCTCCGCGTCATTACCGCAGAGTCACCTCCCTCTACGAGCAGCCATTTGGCACCCGATTTGACGCCGACTTCGTTCAGGATTGTCGACAGTGGAACGCCTGTCCATTCGGAAGTTGAGACGAGACCGTGCGTACCTTGTACGGTTTTCAGCGTGGGTTTCGACCATTCGGTAAGGCCATTGCCGGAACATTCAATGAAATGGATTCGAGATATCGACGGAAAGCGCTTCACGTCCTGCATCGAGAATTTCTTTGGCTGTTTCACCATGCCATGCACGAACAGCTTATGCGTAGCTGGATCAATGGTGGCGATACCCCCATGGTGCCGCTCGAAATGCAGTCCTGACGGGGTAATGATGCCAACCCCCTGCTCCAGTGGCGTCATCGACCAGGAGGAGATGGGGGTCTTGGTGCCAAAGCGCCAACGAACCTCGGTTTCAAACTGAGAGCGCGTCCCATAGCCCCCGTCTTCGCCAATGGCGACGCCTGCAATCTTTGTGGCATCTTCCGGAACCGACCGCCATACCGCGCCTGCAGGGGCCTTGTTGTCCGGAGACAGGCCGGCGGTTTGCGCGATGGCCCTCCCCGCCACGCCCGAACTGGCGAGCGCTGCGACGGAAGCCAGGAAATGGCGTCGGTTTTGTGGCTGTCGAAGACGATCAACCTCTTCGGCATGCCCATCTTTTACTACCGCTGCCGGCTCAGCATGCTGGCTGAAATACACCGAATCGGCGTTTGTTCTGGCTTTGTCGATGAAGGCTTCCTCGGCCTCGACCAAAGACGCTATTTTCAATGTGTTCTTGGCGTCGTTATCCGGATCAAAGATAGACATCTTCATTCCTCCATTTTTATGGATAAGCCATTGAGCTCGACAGTTTCTGTCCCGGCTTGTATTTAAGTCGTAAAACCTGACAATGCAATATCAGGATTTCCCTTATTCTGACTGCCGGTTCTTGCTGGATAACGGGTGCACGATGCCTGGGAGGCTTGCGGTGCCATCCCTGCACGCATCGGTAAAAATCCGCTGGAAGCGCTGCAGAGCGACTGGAACGGCCTGTTTTCGATTCAGCTGGCGCACACACGCTGTACAGGCGACAGCTTGTGCCATGCTGGCCTTGCTCCAGCCCTGGACGCCCAGCGCTGGCGCAGGCCGCTCACTTCAAATCGCCACGGTTTTCATGATCGGGGCGCCATTGGGTCGATAGCCGTGCCGGAGCGGATTCGTCTCGCCAGTTCCCATTGCTTGACCATTGCATAGATCGCCGGGATCACGGCCAGCGTCAGCACGGTCGAGGACACCATGCCGCCGATCATGGGCGCCGCGATACGGCTCATGACTTCCGATCCGGTCCCGGTTCCCCACATGATGGGCAGCAGGCCGGCCATGATCGCGACCACCGTCATCATCTTGGGGCGGACGCGTTCCACCGCGCCCTCCATCACTGCCGCGTACAGATCGGCCGCGCCAGCGGGGCGGTTTTCCGCACGGCACCGGGCCTGCGCCGATGCCCAGGCGTGATCCAGGTAGATCAGCATCACCACGCCGGTCTCGGCGGCGACGCCGGCCAGCGCGATGAAGCCCACTGCGACCGCGACCGACAGGTTGTAATCCAGGGCCCACATCAGCCAAATACCCCCCACCAGGGCGAAAGGCACCGAGAGCATGACGATCAGCGTTTCGGTCAGCCGTCGGAAGTTGAGATAGAGCAGAACGAAAATGAGCAGCAGCGTCAGCGGAATGACGATCTTCATCTTGTCGATGGCGCGCTCCATGTACTCGAACTGGCCGCTCCAGGTGATGTAGTAGCCGGGCGGGAATTTCACCTGCTCGCTGACCGCCTGGCGTGCCTCGGCCACGTAGGAGCCGATGTCGCGGTCGCGGATGTCGACGAAAATATACGCCGACAACAGCGCATTCTCGGTGCGGATGCCCGGCGTGCCCTTGACGATTTTCATTTGCGCCACCTGGCCGAGCGGAATCATCGCCCCGTCCATGGTGGGCACCAGCACCTCCCGTGCGATCTGCTGCGGATTGGACCGCAACTCGCGCGGATAGCGTACCTGCACGCCGAAGCGCTCCCGCCCCTCCACCGTGGTCGTCACCACCTCGCCCCCGAGCGCGGTACCGATCACCTCCTGCAGATCGCCGACCGCGAGGCCGTAGCGGGCCAGTTGCTCGCGGTCCGGCTCGATGTTGAGATAGTAGCCACCGGTGATGCGTTCGGCGTAGGCCGAAGTCGTGCCGGGAACGGCCTTCACCACGGCCTCGATTTGCCGGGCCAGCTTTTCCATCTCGCCCAGATCGCGACCGAAGACCTTGATCCCGATGGGCGTGCGGATGCCGGTGGAAAGCATGTCGATGCGTGCCTGGATGGGCATGGTCCACGCGTTCGACACCCCGGGAAACTGCAGGGCCTTGTCCAGTTCGGCGATCAACCTGTCCGTCGTCATGCCGGGTCGCCATTCGGATTCGGGCCGCAGGTTGATCAGCGTCTCGAACATCTCGAGCGGCGCCGGGTCGGTCGCGGTGTTGGCCCGTCCGGCCTTGCCGTAGACCGAGGCGACCTCGGGAAAGCTCTTGATGATCCTGTCCTGGGTCTGTAGCAGTTCGGCCGCCTTGGTGATCGACATGCCGGGCAGCGAAGACGGCATGTAAAGCAGCGTGCCCTCGTTGAGCGTCGGCATGAATTCGCTGCCGAGCCGTGACGCCGGATAGACCGAAACGGCCAGTACCGCCAGCGCGGCGAGGAGGGTCGTCTTCTTCCAGCGCATGACCCAGGCGATGACGGGGCGGTAGGTCCAGATGAGAAAGCGGTTCACCGGGTTTCTCGCCTCCGGCACGATCCGGCCGCGAATGAACAGCAGCATCAGCACCGGAACCAGCGTCACCGACAGCAGCGCTGCGCCGGCCATGGCGAAGGTCTTGGTGTAGGCGAGCGGGGCGAACAGCCGGCCCTCCTGCGCCTCCAGCGTGAACACCGGCAGGAAGGACACGGTGATGATAAGCAGCGAGAAGAATAGCGCCGGCCCCACCTCCTTGCACGCCACGATCATCGCCTCGGCGCGCGATTCCCCCTCTTTCAGCCGTTCCAGGTGCTTGTGGGCGTTCTCGATCATCACGATGGTGGCGTCTATCATCGCGCCGATGGCAATCGCGATGCCGCCCAGGCTCATCAGGTTGGAATTCATGCCGAGCAGACGCATGGTGATGAACGCGATCAGCACCCCCACCGGCAGCATCAGGATGGCGACCAGCGCCGAGCGCACGTGCAGCAGGAAGATCACGCACACCAGCGCGACGATCAGGCTTTCCTCGATCAGCGTGGTCTTGAGGGTCTCGACCGCGCGCAGGATGAGGTCGGAACGGTCGTAGACCGGCTCGATCGTCACCCCTTGCGGCAGACCGGCGGAAATCTCGGCGAGCTTGGCCTTGAGATTGCCGATGACCTCCAGGGCGTTGGCGCCGTAACGCGCCATCGCGATACCGGACACCACCTCGCCCTCGCCGTTGAGCTCGGCGAGGCCACGCCGCTCGTCCGGCGCCAGCTCGACCCGGGCAATGTCGCGAATCAGCACCGGCGTTCCCGCCTCGCTCTTCACCACCAGCATCTCGAGGTCGTCCTTGCCGCGCAGATAGCCCTTGCCGCGCACCATGTATTCGGTTTCGGCCATTTCGACGACGCGCCCGCCGACGTCGCGGTTGGAATCGCGGATGACCTGCGAAACCGTGCGCAGCGGAATTCCGTAGGCGCGCAGCTTCACCGGATCGACGGTCACCTGGTAGGTCTGGACGAAGCCGCCGACGGAGGCGACCTCGGCCACGCCCTGCGCCTTGGTCAGCTGGTAGCGCACATACCAGTCCTGGATCGCACGCAGTTCGGCCAGCGTCCGATCCTTCGCCAGCACGACGTACTGGTAGACCCAGCCCACGCCTGTGGCGTCCGGCCCCAGTGTCGGCGTCACGCCTTTCGGCAGTCGGCTGGAGGCGAAGTTGAGGTACTCCAGCACCCGCGAACGGGCCCAGTAGATGTCGGTACCGTCCTCGAAGATCACATAGACGAAGGATGCGCCGAAGAAGGAAAACCCGCGCACCACTCTGGACCGGGGCACGGCGAGCATGGACGTGGTGAGCGGATAGGTGACCTGGTCTTCCACCACCTGCGGCGCCTGGCCCGGATATTCGGTGTAGATGATGACCTGCATATCCGAGAGGTCGGGCAGCGCGTCGAGCGGCGTCTTCGCGATAGCGTAGATGCCGCCGATGACGGTGAACAGGGCGGCGAGCAGGACGAGGAAGCGATTCCGGCCCGACCACTCGATGATGCTGGCCAGCATGGCGACCCCCGTCAGTGACCGGCGCGAGGGCTGGAATGCGCAGCCGGGTCGCCCATCGGTTTGATGCCGGTGATCACCCATTCCCCGGGCTGCCGCTCGACGAACTCGAACGACACCGCTGTTCCGGGATTGATGCCCTTGAGCAGGGATTCATTCGCGACCGTGAATTCCATGGTCATGGCGGGCCATTGCAGCGATTTCACCGGACCGTGATTGATGCTGATCCCGCCGCTCCTGGAATCCACGCTGTCCACCGTTCCTTCGGCCCGGTGCCCCGCTCCTGGCGGCTTATTCCCGGGCGCGCCGCCCGCTGCGGCCGGCCCCTCCATGCCCCCTAGCACCGTGCTCAGGTTGCTTTCGGCGTCGATCAGGAAGTTGGCCGCGACCACGATCTGCTCGCCTTCGTCGATCCCGTCCAGCACCTCCACGTAACGGTCGCCGCGCCTGCCGAGCCTGACTTCGCGTGGCTCGAAGCGGCCGGCTTCAAGCTGCACCAGCACGATGCGGCGGGTGCCGCTGTCGATTACGGCCGAATCGGGGATGGCCAGCACCGGCTTTCCATCGCCGACCGGCAACTCCACCTGGGCGAACATCGCCGGTTTCAGCAGCATGCCGGGATTGGCGAGCTCGAGCCGAACCGGGACCGTGCGCGTCGCGGGCGTCAGCGTCGGGTAGACGTAAGTGACCCGGCCCTCGAACACCCTGTCCGGGTAGGCGCTGATCGACACACGGGCCTGGGCGCCGGTCCTGACAAGCCCGATGTCCTGCTCGAACACGTCCGCCACGACCCAGACCGAAGACAGGTCGGTCACCTGATACAGCGTCTCGCCGGGCATGAAGCGCATGCCCTGCACGGCTTTCTTCTCCGTCACGATGCCGGATACCGGCGAGCGGAAGGTGAGCGAGCGTTTCGCCTCGCCCGTCTTTGTCAACGCCTTCACCTGCGCATCGGGAATATCCCAGTTCCTCAGCCGCGCCAGGCTCGATTCGGCGAGTTGCTGCATGGCGTTCCGCGTCTCGCTGTCGGCATCCTTCATGGCCTGCACCCCCTCGGCGGCGAGCGCGAATTCGCGCTGGGCCGAAACCAGCTCGGGACTGTAGACCTCGAACAGCGGCTGCCCCCTCGCGACCCGCTGCCCTGTGACATTGACGTGCAGGCGCTCAATGTAACCTTCGAACTTGGGGGCGACCGCGACGATGCGCCGTTCGTCCGGTTCGATGCGGCCGGCGGCGCGCACGATCCGGTCCAGCGTCCGCAGGGCGGCCGCCTCGGTCTTCACGCCCAGTTTCTGCACCTTGTCCGGGCTGATCCTGACCTGCGCGGCATCGTCGTTGCCCTGCCCATCGCCTTCATAGACCGGGATATAGTCCATCCCCATCGGATCCTTCTTGGGAACCGGCGAAGTATCGGGGAGCCCCATCGGGTTGCGGTAATAGAGGAGTTTGCGTGGCTGCTGCGCGCCTTCGCGCGCTGGCGAATGAATAGCCGAACCGGCGACCGGAGCCACGGTTCGCACCCCCAGCCAGTAGCCGCCGCCCGCCAGTCCCGCAGCAAGCGCCAGCCCCATCGCCCCCATCATGCCCCGCTTCATAGATCCTCCCCCAGCAGTCGCTCGATTTCCGCCAGCCGTACCTGGACCTCGACCTGGGCCTTGAGCTGGTTCAGCCTTGCCTGCAGGATCTGGCGCTGCGCGTCCAGCAGCGTGGCGAAATCGAGACGTCCGTTTTCGTAGCCTGCCAGCGCGGCCCGGAAGGTAAGCTCGGCCTGCGGCAGCAGGCTGCTGGCGATCAGCGTGTCGGTGCGGCGCGCCGCCTCGATGCCTGCGAGATGCCCGGCGAGCTCGGCGAGGATCTGGTTGGAAACAGCTTCCGCGCGCGCCCTGGCGGCGCGCAGCAGGGATTCCGATTCACGCTCCCGGGCGCGGCGTGAGGTTTGCTGCAAGGGCAGGTTGAGCTCGACCATCAGTTCCCATTCCCTTACCGCGTTCTGGTACTGGATGGGAGACACGCCCAGGGTGAAATCCGGGTAGCGGTTCCGGTAGGCGAGCTCACGGCTAGTTTCGGCCGAGCGGATGCGCGCCTCCTCGCTGAACAATTGCGGATTGCGGGCGCGGACGCGTGCATCGAGCGTGGAATGATCGAGCTTCGCCGCGATGGGCACAGGCCGCAGTTGTTCCGGCTCGCCCAGCGGCGCGCCAGCGGGGCGGGCAAGCAAGGCATTCATGCGAACCTGAAGCTGGCGGCGTTCGTTCTCGAGGGAGACCAGTTCGGTCTTCATGCCGGTCTGCTCGACCTGGGCCCGGATGGCATCCTGCTGGGCCGAGAGGCCGCCGGCGTAGCGCACCCGGGCGATCTTTTCCAGGCGCGACAGGAGATCGAGGACTTCACGCGTGTACCGCTCGTTGCGATGCACGTAGTACAGCTGGGCATAGGCCGATTTGATGCGGGCCGAGAGTTCCGCCCAGTTCCCCATGACCTGCCCCCTGACGCCCTCGGCATCAAGTTCCGCTACCTGCCGTTTCAGCGCACGCTTGCCGAACCAGGGGACATCCTGCATCAGCAGATAGCGGGTGCTGCCGACATTGCCCGGGGACAGGCTCGGGTTTTGTTCGCCGAATCGGGTGATGTCGCGCAGCTCGATGCGTAACTTCGGGTCGGGCAAGGCAGATGCGGACGCCGCGCGCTCGCCCGCGGCGTCCGCTTCCAGGCGCATTGCTGCGTATTCGGGGTTGTGTTCCCGGGCATACGTGAGGAGCGAATCGACACTCCCCCCCGGCAGCGGCGCTTCCTGTGCCCAGGCAGGCAACGCCAGGATCGAGGCCGCGATGGCCCACAGAAGCCGCAGCGAGCCAGCTGTTCTTCCCCTACTCATACCGCCCCCCGGTTGTATGCCCGTTGCGCCCCGCGTGCGCTTCAGGACCACGATGATGCGGCACGCATGCCCGTTTCAGCTATAGGGTTATACAGACAGATCGGCACGCCGCTTGTGGAATTCATCCTGATCGATCTCGCCGCGGGCATAGCGCTCTTCCAGGATGTCGAGTGCCGTGCGCCGGGGTTTTTCATTCCGGTCGCGTACGCCATAGAGGATGACCAGTGCGACCAGCAGGATCGGAACCAGCCAAACCAGGATCATTCCCCATCCCATACCGTAGTGTTCGAATCCCCACATTTCCGTTCTCCAGACTGGCAGTGCGACACAAACCTGGCGTCCGCAGGGATGTGCTCGCGGAATAGATCCCTGTCTTTTTGCAGACCCGTTGTTGAGCCCCTACCCGCAGGTCTCCCCGCTGCCTTTTTCCGGCGCATGGCCGTCGCCGGCCGCACGTGGGAAATGGCTTTCATGCATGCTGTTTTTCAACGGTGCAATGGACGGCCAGCTGCGCCATTCCTCATTTGGCCGGTGTTGCGGCGGGGGGCGGCGGCATGCCCATGCCCTTCTGCATCATCATCTGCATCATGTCCATGCGCTTTTCCATCATCTCCATGCGCCTGTTCATCATGTCGCCGTTACCGGGCATGCCCTGGCCACCCATCATGCCCATGCCGCCGCCCATCATGCCCATGCCGCCCGGCGCCTGGCCGGCCATCGGGCAGCCGGCCTCCATGTTCTTCATCACGGCATCCATCTGGTTCATCTGCGTTTCCATCATCCGCATGCGCTGGGCGGGGTCGCGCGTACGGCGCATTTCCTGCATGCGTTCGCGCAGGGCTTGCATGTCGGTAGCTGTCGCGGGCTTGGCCTGTGTCGCTGCAGGCGCCGCCGCAGGGGCCGGATCCGGATGATGGCTGCTCTCGGCGCGCGCGGCGGAGGACAGCACCATGGCGGCTGCCAGGGAAAACATCAGGGTGTTGCGTTGCATTGCCTGCATGAATCGCTCCTTGAAGTTGGGTTATTGAACGATCTCGAGCCGGGTTACGGCGAGCACGCCGTTCACCCTTTCAGCCTGGAACCGTATGGTGTCGCCGGGCTTGACCTGGTCGAGCCAGCCGGCATCCTGCACGCGGAAAACCATGGTCATGCCCGGCATGTCGAGGTTTTCCAGCGGGCCGTGCTTGATCGTGAGCTTGCCCTGTGCTTTGTCGATTTTCTTCACCACCCCATCGGACAGGGAAACCGTCTGCGCCGCCGTTTTCACGTACGTCGCATGCTGGATCCCGGCCCAGGCCGGCAGGCCCAGGCTGAGACCCACGAACAGAGTGGTCAGGGTGAGGTTCTTTCTCATGCCTATTCCTTTCGGTGCCAGGTTCGGGGGTCAACAGCGGTATCGCGGGGAAATCCTGCTGATGAATGACGTCAGTATGGAAGGCGGTTCACTACGACAAGCTGACGGATGGGTTACATTTGTGTCATCTTTGCCATCGTTACAGCTACCGCACGCGGCGATGGCAAGACGCCGCCGTGATTTTTACCCACTGTCGGAGACAGGACACCCGCATGAACGAAAACCGCACCGAACCCGCCGAGCTCTGCTCCGGTTGCGTCTACTTTCCACCGAATCTGCCGCCCCAGGCCTACGCGCAGGACGACTGGGCGATGCTGCAGGCACGATCCTGTTCGTTTGAGCATCACCCCGGCGACGACGCATGCCTGACCACGCGGAAAACCAGCTGCAGCGTGGTTGACCTCGCCATCATGAAGCGCGGCATGGCCTGAGTCCATCGAGGCCCGCAGGCTGGAACACCCGGCGGCATGTTCGCGCAGGCGCCCAGGACAAACATGAAGCCGACTCGCACATTACAAACCCGTAATCCGCGCCATCCGTGGCGATTTGTGCGGCAGGATGGGCCGCTCGATCTACCATCATAGCCATGAAGATCCTGATCGTCGAAGACGAGCCCAAGACGGGCGCTTACCTGAAACAGGGCCTCAGCGAGGCCGGATTCGTCACGGACCTCGCCCGCGATGGCTGGGAAGGTCTTCAGCTCGCCAAGGAAGGGCACTACGACCTGATCATCCTCGACGTGATGCTTCCCGGACTCGATGGCTGGCAGGTGCTCGAAGGCCTGCGCCGCGCCGGCATCGAAGGGCCGGTATTGTTCCTGACCGCACGCGACCAGGTCGAAGATCGGGTCAAGGGACTGGAACTGGGGGCCGACGACTATCTGGTGAAGCCCTTCGCCTTCGCGGAACTGCTGGCCAGGGCGCGAACGCTGATGCGCCGCGGGCAGGCCGGTCTTGAAGCCGCGGTTCTCAGAGTGGGCGACCTCGAACTCGATCTGTTGCGGCGCCGGGCCACACGGGCCGGCCGCCGGATCGACCTGACCGCCAAGGAATTTGCCCTGCTGGAGCTGTTTCTCCGCCGCAAGGGCGAAGTGCTGCCGCGCAGCCTGATCGCTTCCCAGGTCTGGGACATGAATTTCGACTCGGACACCAATGTGATCGACGTGGCGATACGCCGGCTGCGGGTCAAGATCGACGACGGCTTCGAGTCCAAACTCATCCACACCGTGCGGGGCATGGGCTATGTGCTGGAAAACGACCTGGAGAATCAGACCTGAAGGCCCTGTCGCTGACCACCCGGATCAGCCTGCTCTTCGCAGTCGCCGCATCGCTGGTCCTGCTCGCAACGGCCTATGTCCTGACGCAGGCGGTGGAGGCGCACTTCGAGGAGGAGGATCACCACGAGCTGAATGGCAAGCTTGATCTCATCCAGAACCTGTTCCGGCATGCCTCCAGCCAGAGGGAACTGGATCGCCTGCCGCAGCAACTGGACGACGCACTGGTCGGGCATCATGGGCTTGCCGTCGTCGTGACGGACGGGACAGGAAACATCTGGTTCGCGACTTCGGGGGCAGATTTCCCGCACCGGCTGTTGCAAGTCTGCCAGGCCCGGCCGGCAGCATGCACTGAAGAAACCTTGCACCAATGGCAGAAAAACGGCGTGAGCAACCGGGGAATCGCCGCGTCGATCACGGCGGGCGACGGCACGCCATACATCGTGGCGCTGGTGCAGGACATCCAGCACCATGAGCTTTTCATGGACACATTCCGCTCGCTCCTGGGTATCGCCATCGCCCTGGCAGCCCTGGCCACCGCCAGCCTCGGCTGGGCCGTGACCCGATGGGGTCTCTCGCCGCTGCGTAAGGTCACCGACACGGTGGCGGGCATCTCAGCCGAACGTCTCGGTGCGCGCCTCCCGTCCGCGGGCCTGCCGGCCGAACTCATGCCACTTGCCACTGCCTTCAACGCCATGCTGGCCCGCCTCGATGACGCCTTTCGCCGGCTTTCGGAGTTTTCCTCCAACATCGCGCACGAATTGCGCACGCCCATCTCCAACCTCATGACCCAGACCCAGGTGGCGCTCTCCACTGCGCGCAACAGCGATGAATACAAGGAGATTCTGTACTCCAGCCTGGAAGAATACGAGCGCATGGCCCAGATGGTCGGAGACATGCTGTATCTCGCACAGGCCGACAATGGATTGCTGAGACCCGGTCTGGAGACGGTCGACCTGAGTAGCGAAACCACCAACCTGTTCGACTATTTCGAGGCGTGGGCGGAAGAGCGTGGCGTTTCTCTGCTACAGACCGGCTCGGCCTCAGTCCCGGGCGACCGGCTGATGCTGCGGCGCGCACTGAGCAACCTCATCTCCAACGCCATCCGGCATACCCCACAGGGCCACACGGTGCGCGTTACGCTGGAAACGCCCGGCGACAAGGCCGTCGTTGTCGTCGAGAACCCGGGCCCGGAAATCCCGGCCGGGCACATCCCCAGACTCTTCGACCGCTTCTACCGGGTCGACCCTTCACGCGAACGCAAAAGCGACGGCGCCGGGCTGGGGCTTGCCATCGTCAAGTCGATCGTTGAAGCACACGGCGGGGTCCTGTCCGTGACCTCCGCCAATGGAGTCACGCGGTTCCAACTCACGTTGCCAATGCCAGGAGGTTGAACGCGCCCGAGGCGCCGGTGAATCCCTTTCTGGCCGTGTGCCTGGGGGCGCTTCCGGAGCGGCAGCCTTGCTGCAAACAAAAAGGCGACCGCTCGCGTTCCAGGGGTCGCCTTTAACGTGCGCGCTTGAGCCTCAGCCGAACAGGCCCCGGAACAGCAGCCGGATGCCATCCCACATCCGGCGGAAGAAGCCGCCCTCCTCGACCGCTTCGAGCGCGACCAGCGGCGCCTGCATGACGACCTTGCCGTCGCCGCCCACCAGTTCGACACGGCCCAGCGGTGCGCCGGCGGCGACGGGCGCGACGATGTTGCCTTCCTTCAGCACGACGCGCGTCTTGTATTCGCTGCTGGCGCGCTTGGGCAGCGCGGCGGCGAAGTCGGCAGCAACCCCGGCCTTGACCGTGCGCGCGGCGCCTTTCCAGACGGCTACGGCCTGTATCGTTTCGCTCTTCTTGAAGAAGGTCTTGCTGTCGAAGAAGTTGAAGCCGTAGGTGAGCAATTTGGCGGTCTCGGTCGCCCGTTCGGATTCGCTGTTGGTGCCGAATACCGCCGCGATCATGCGCTGGCCATCGCGCTGGCTCGACGCCACCAGACAGTAGCCGGCTTCCTCGGTGTGGCCGGTCTTGAGGCCGTCGACAGTGGGGTCGCGCCACAGCAGCAGATTGCGGTTCGGCTGCTTGATGTCGTTCCAGACGAACTCCTTCTCCTTGTATAGCGAGTAGTGCTCTGGATCCTCGATCACGATGGCCCGCGCCAGTTTGGCCATGTCGAGCGCGCTCGAATAATGGCCTTCGGCCGGCCAGCCGGTGGCGTTGACGAAATGGGTATCGGCAAGGCCCAGTCGTTTCGCCTCCTGGTTCATCAGCGCGGCGAAGGTGTCCTCGCCGCCCGCGAGATGCTCGGCCAGCGCGATGCTGGCGTCGTTGCCCGACTGCACGATGATGCCGCGCAAGAGATCGCTCACCGCGACCTGATTGCCGACCTTGACGAACATCTTCGAGCCGCCCATGCGCCACGCCTTCTCGCTGATGGTGACGAGGTCATTCTCCTTGATGCGGCCGCGCTGAAGTTCCAGCGCAGCGACGTGCGAGGTCATCAGCTTGGTCAGGCTGGCGGGAGGCAGGCGCTGATTGCCCTGGTGGTCGACCAGCACGTTGCCGCTGACGGCGTCCATCAACACCCAGGATTTGGCTGCCAGTTGCGGGGGCGGCGGGATGACGGCGGAGGCGCTCCACGCAGCCGGCGCGAGCAGAAAACCAAAGAGCAATACGAGTCGTTGCAGGAAATACGGGATAGTCATGGGCTTATCGATGAGTAGGAACAGAATGGGCATTGGAACAGGCGGGTGCGCGCAAACGCGCACCCGTTCAGGATAACATCGCACGCCGCCCGGCGGCAGCCCGGCGGCAACGGTCCTGTTAAACTCGCGTCATGCCGACGATCGTACCGCGCCCACCCGGCCGCCCCTGAAACCCGCCGCCTCCTTCCGCCCGGCTGCCTGAACCATGCTCTATACGCTGATCCGCCCCGCCCTCTTCTCGCTCGACCCCGAGGATGCCCACCGCTTCACCCTCGCCAGCCTCGATCTCGCGCACCGGATCGGCCTGCTGGGCCTGCTGCCGCGCGCAACCGGCACGCCGGTGCACGCGCTGGGCATCGACTTCCCCAACGCGGTGGGCCTCGCCGCCGGGCTCGACAAGGACGGCGCACACATCAATGCGCTGGCCGCGCTGGGCTTCGGCTTCATCGAAATCGGCACGGTGACGCCGCGCCCGCAGCCCGGCAATCCGCAGCCGCGCATGTTCCGCCTGCCGGTAGCCGACGCCATCATCAACCGCATGGGCTTCAACAACCTTGGCGTCGACAACCTGGTGCGAAACGTCGCGGCCAGCGGCTTCACCGGCGTGCTCGGCATCAACATCGGCAAGAACAAGGACACCCCCAACGAGCATGCGGTGGACGATTACCTGGCCTGCCTCGACAAGGTCTACGCACACGCCAGCTACGTGACGGTGAACATCTCCTCGCCCAACACGCAGAACCTGCGCGAGCTGCAGAAGGACGCAGCGCTCGACGCGCTGCTCTCGGCGATCAAGCTCAGGCAGTCCGAACTGGCGCAACGACACGGCAAATACGTGCCGGTCGCGCTGAAGATCGCACCCGACCTCGACGACGCGCAGATCGCCGCCATCGCCGCGCTGCTGATGGTACACCGCATCGACGCGGTGATCGCCACCAACACCACCATCGCCCGCGACGCAGTGGCCGGCCTGCCCAACGCCGACGAGGCCGGCGGGCTGTCGGGCAGACCGGTGCGCGCGGCGTCGACCCGGGTGATCCGCGAACTGGCGCGCCACCTGAAGAACGCGGTGCCGATCGTCGGCGTCGGCGGCATCCTGTCGGGCGACGATGCGCAGGAAAAAATCGCCGCCGGCGCCTCGCTGGTGCAGCTCTACTCCGGTCTGATCTACCGCGGCCCGGAACTGGTGCGCGAGTGCGTGCAGCGCCTCGCCTGACGAAACTGAAGCGAGTGCGCGGGCTCGTCCTTGGCCTGCTGGTGCTGGCCGCCGCCGCGCACGCCGCGCCGCCCGGGCACGCCGTCGTCACCCGCTTTGCCCAGCCGGGACTCGCGGCCGGGCAACTGGGCGTGATCGTCAACGACGACGATCCCGACAGCGTGGCGATTGCCGCGTATTACCTCGAAAAGCGCGGCATCCCCGCCGCCAACCTGATCCACGTGCGCTTCAAGCCCGGACGCAGCACGCTTTCCCGCGAGGAATTCGCCGCGCTCAAACGCCGGGTCGACCGCATCACGCCCGGGAATATCCAGGCCTACGCCCTGACCTGGGCCCAGCCCTACCGGGTCGACTGCATGTCGATCACCTCTGCCTTCGCCTTCGGCTTCGATCCCGCCTGGTGCGCCAGCAGCTGCAAGCCGACGCAACCCAGCCCGTATTTCAACAGCAGCGCGGCACGCCCCTTCGACACCTACAGGATGCGCCCGGCCATGAGCCTGGCCGCCACCAGCGTGGCCGAGGCGAAACAACTCATCGATCGCGGCGTCGCCGCCGACGGCAGCAACCCGGCGGGCACCGCCTATCTGGTCAGTACCGGCGACAAGGCGCGCAACGTGCGCGCCGCCGGCTACGCGGCGCTGCGCACGCAGATGCAGCGCATCCTGCCCACTAAAATCGTCGCGGCCGACGTCCTCGAAAACAAGTCCGACGTGATGTTCTATTTCACCGGGCTGACCCATGTGGCGTCGCTCGACAGCAACCGCTTCCTGCCCGGCGCCATCGCCGACCACCTCACCTCGGCCGGCGGCGAACTATTCGGCGGCTCGCAGATGAGCAGCCTCGCCTGGCTGCAGGCCGGCGCCACCGGCAGCTACGGCGCCGTGGTCGAGCCGTGCAACTTCCCCGCCAAGTTTCCGCTTCCCGGCATCGTCATGGCGCACTACCTGCAGGGCGAAACCCTGCTCGAAGCCTACTGGAAAAGCGTGCAGATGCCGGGGCAGGGTCTCTTCATCGGCGAACCGCTGGCGCGCCCGTTCGCCGGCGTCGCCCACCATGCGCGCGACGGCGGCCTGACCCTCTCGGCGCGCCTGCTCGCCCCCGGCGATTACGAGATGCAGGCCGCGCCGTCGATGCTGGGGCCCTATCGCAGCGTCGGCCGCATCCGCATCGGCTGGGGCACCAGCGAACTCAAGTTCAACCGGATTCCGCCGGCGTACTACCGCTTCGAGCGTCGCGCCGACCTCCGCCCGGCCCGCTAGCGCTCGCCAGCACACGGCCGCTTTGGTTATGCTGCGCGGGTATCCATCCTGCGCGAGACCCACCATGCACATCGGCATCCCCAAGGAAATCAAGAACCACGAATACCGCGTCGCCCTCACGCCCGACGGCGCGCGCGAACTGGTCCAGGCAGGGCACCGGGTCAGCATCGAAACCGGCGCCGGCGCCACCGCGGGATTTGACGATGCCGCTTATCACGCCAGCGGCGCCGACATCGTCGCCACCCCCGCCGAGACTTACGCCGCCGACCTGGTGGTCAAGGTGAAGGAACCGCAGCGGGACGAGCTGGCCGCTTTGCGTGCCGGACAACTGCTGTTCTGCTACCTGCACCTGGCCGCCGCACCTGCGCTGGCGCGTGAGCTGATGACGCGCGGGGTGACGGCGATCGCCTACGAAACCGTGACCCGCCCGGCCGGCGGCCTGCCGCTGCTGCAGCCGATGTCCGACATTGCCGGGCGGCTGGCGCCGCAGATGGGCGCACTCGGGCTGCACACCTCCCACGGCGGCAACGGCAAGCTGATCAGCGGCATGCCCGGCGTGCCGCCGGCGCATGTGCTCATCATCGGCGCCGGCGTCGTCGGCATGAGCGCCGCACGCGCGGCCACCGGCGTGGGCGCGCAGGTCACCCTGCTCGACCAGCAGGCCGACAAGCTCGCCCACGCCGAAGCGCTGTTCGGCGCGCGAGTGACAACGCGGTTTTCCTCGCCGCGGGCGATTGCCGACGGCCTCGCGCAAGCCGACATCGTCATCGGTGCCGCCCAGGTTCCCGGACGCCACACGCCGCGCCTGATCAGCCGCGCATTGTTGAAGCAGATGTCGCCGGGATCGGTACTGGTGGACGTGGCCATCGACCAGGGCGGCATCGCCGAAACCTCCCGCCCCACCACCCACAGCGCCCCGTTTTTTGTTGCCGAGGGCGTCGTCCACTACTGCGTCACCAACATGCCCGGCGCTGTCGCCCGTACCGCCACCGACGCGCTCACCCATGCCACCCTGCCCTATGTGCGGGCGCTGGCGGCCCAGGGCCTGGCCGCACTGGACGCGGACGCAGGGCTGCGAACGGGACTGCAGGTGCACGCAGGCAAGATCACTCATGCCGGACTGGCGCAGGATCTGGGGTTCAGCTAAACCGGGCCGCGGCTGGCACAGGCCGCCTCTCGCCTGCAGGGGAAATCGCGCGCGCCAATGTCCTGCAACGCACCGCCATACCGCACATTCAAGCGCACACAAAATCGAGCAAGCAGCGTCAGTGCTGTTCGAACTCGTCTGCAAAACCGTCTGTTGCTGTGAACGCGAGTTCTTCGAGATATCAGTCAACTGCCGCGTCGAAGTTTTTCTGTGCCTCGCTGGAAAGGCTAATCCGCACTGGCGGCTTTGGCCTTTGCGAAACTGATTCTGGTGTAAATCCCAGCGCCTCACGCCACGCACGGTCGGGTACAGATTGAGACCCCGTAGCTACCCAACCCGATCATTCGGGCCAGAAGCATCACACGATCGAGTAATCCACCCAACAATATCGACGCATATCAATCGCGTGCTAACTGGGCTATACAAAATCCAGATCCGGCAACGAGCAGGGATGGCTTTTTCCCAGCCAAACAACACTTGGCCTCATTGTTCGCTCACGCCCGAACATGCTTCCTTGACACATTCAATATTAAATGGATATATTTATCCGCATATGCGCATATCATCGTATCCGCATGTGTTAATCCAGTTATCAATCACGGGAGACGTGTATGGAAGCGACAACCTACAACTATAAGGTCGTCCGCCAGTTCGCCATCATGACGGTGGTGTGGGGGATCGTCGGGATGCTGGTCGGGGTGACCCTGGCGACGCAGCTGATCTGGCCGGAATTAACCTATGGGATCGAATGGCTGTCGTATGGCCGTCTGCGTCCGCTGCATACCAACGCCGTCATCTTCGCCTTCGGTGGCTCGGGCCTGTTCGCGGTGTCGTACTACATCGTGCAGCGCACCTGCCAGGTAAGACTGTGGGCCGAGAAGCTGGCGGCCTTCACTTTCTGGGGCTGGATGGCGGTGATCGTGCTGGCGGCCGTCACCCTGCCGATGGGCTATACCAGCACCAAGGAATACGCCGAGCTGGAATGGCCGATCGATATCCTGATCACGCTGGTGTGGGTGGCCTATGCGCTGGTGTTCTTCGGCACCATCGCCAAGCGCAAGACCAAGCACATTTATGTCTCGAACTGGTTCTTCGGCGCCTACATCCTGACCATCGCGATCCTGCATATTGTCAACAACCTGGAACTGCCGGTGACGCTGACCAAGTCCTACTCGCTGTATGCCGGCGTGCAGGATGCGATGGTGCAGTGGTGGTACGGCCATAACGCGGTGGGCTTCTTTCTCACCACGGCCTTCCTCGGCATGATGTATTACTTCATTCCCAAGCAGGCCGGCCGTCCGATCTATTCCTACCGCCTGTCGGTGGTCCACTTCTGGTCGCTCAACTTCATCTACATGTGGGCCGGTCCGCACCACCTGCAGTACACCGCGCTGCCGGACTGGGCGCAGTCGCTCGGCATGGTGTTCTCGCTGATGCTGCTGGCGCCTTCGTGGGGCGGCATGATGAACGGCATCATGACGCTGTCGGGCGCCTGGCACAAACTGCGCACCGACCCGATCCTGAAGTTTCTCGTCACCGCGCTGTCGTTCTACGGCATGTCCACCTTCGAAGGTCCGATGATGGCGATCAAGACGGTGAACGCGCTGTCGCACTACACCGAATGGACGGTCGGCCACGTGCATTCCGGCGCGCTCGGCTGGGTGGCGATGATCACGATCGGCTCGATGTACTACCTGATTCCGCGCCTGTACGGCCGCGAATCGATGTACAGCACCAAGATGATCGAATGGCATTTCTGGCTCTCCACCATCGGCGTGGTGCTGTATATCGCCTCGATGTGGATCGCCGGGGTGGCGCAGGGCCTGATGTGGCGCGCGGCCAACGCCGACGGCACGCTGACCTACAGCTTTGCCCAGGTGCTCAACACCATGTATCCGTTCTACGGCATCCGTCTGCTGGGCGGCGTGCTGTTCTTCAGCGGCATGCTGATGATGGCCTGGAACGTCTGGAAGACCGTGCGCATCGGACGGGTCGTCAATGACGCCGCCATTCCGCAAGCCGTCCACGCCTAAGGAGACCGAACATGATTTCGCATGAAACTATCGAAAAGAACCTCGGCCTGCTGATCGTGCTGACCATTCTCGTCGTCAGCGTCGGCGGCCTGGTGCAGATCGTGCCGCTGTTTTTCCAGACCTCCACCACCACCCCGGTGGCAGGCCTGAAGCCCTACACGGCGCTGCAGCTGTCGGGACGCGACATCTACATCCGCGAAGGCTGCGTCGGCTGCCATTCGCAGATGATTCGTCCGTTCCGCGCCGAAACCGAACGCTACGGTCACTATTCGGTGGCGGGCGAATTCGTCTACGACCGTCCCTTTCTGTGGGGCTCCAAGCGCACCGGCCCCGACCTGCATCGCGTCGGCGGGCGCTATTCCGACGCCTGGCATACGGCTCACCTGATGAATCCGCGCGACGTGGTGCCGGAATCCAACATGCCCGCCTACCCCTGGCTCGACCGTCCGCTGAAGGACACCGCGATCCAGGCCAAGATGCGCACGCTGAACATCGTCGGCCACGGCTATAGTGCGCAGGAAATCGCCGAGGCACCGGCCGCGCTGGAAGGCAAGACCGAGCTCGAGGCGCTGATCGCCTACCTGCAGGTGCTGGGCACCCACGCCCCCAGGATCTGAGGCTGCCATGGACAGCGGAACGATCAGCGGCATCGTCACAGTCGTCTTCATCCTGGTGTTCATCGGCATCGTCTGGTGGGCCTACAGCAAAGGCAACAAAAAGCGTTTCGAAGACGCCGGCAAGCTGCCTTTCAGCGAAGACGACGCTCCCACCAAGCAAGGAGACAAGCAATGAGCGATTTCACACACGGCTTCTGGCCGATTTACATCAGCGTCATCACCGTGGCGAGCATCGTCGGCACCTGGGTGTTTCTCCGCTCGCAGACCACCCGCAAGCTGGCGCCCGGCGAAAAGCCCGAGTTGATGGAGCACACCTGGGACGGCGACCTGCGGGATCTGAACAACCCGCTGCCGCGCTGGTGGCTGGGGTTGTTCTACGGCACCCTGGTATTTGCGGTGGCCTATCTGCTGCTGTGGCCGGGGCTGGGCAACTTTGCCGGCGTGCTGGGCTGGACCTCAAGTAACGCGTACGAGGCCGAGGTGAAGGCCGCCGAAGCCAAATTCCAGCCGGTGTACGCCGGGTTCATGAAGCAGGACATCGCCAGCGTGGCCGCCGACCCGGAGGCGCGCGCCATCGGCAGGAACCTGTTCCTGACCTACTGCTCGCAGTGCCACGGCTCCGATGCGACCGGCGCCAGGGGCTTTCCCAACCTGACCGACCACGACTGGCTCTATGGCGGCGACCCCGACACCATCGTCGCCACCCTCACCGGCGGCCGCAGCGGGATCATGCCCGCATTGGGCGAAGCGCTCGGCCCGCAAGGGACGAAGGAAGTGGCCAACCATGTGCTGTCGCTGTCGGGCCGCAAGCACGACGCCGCGCTGGCAGCCGCAGGCAAGGTGAAATTCGCCGAAAACTGCGCCGCCTGCCACATGCCCGACGGCACCGGCATGCAGGCCCTGGGAGCGCCCAACCTCACCGACAAGGTGTGGCTGTACGGCGGCAGCGAAGCCACGATCATCGAGACCGTTACCAAAGGCCGCAACGGCGTGATGCCAGCCATGACGCAAACCCTCGGCACCACCTCGAACAAGGAAGCCAAGCTGCACCTGCTGGCGGCCTACGTGTACGGCCTGTCGCAAAAGCAGTAAGCAACGGGCGCTCGCCGGAATATTTCCGGCGCGCCGCCTGAGCGTATTGTCCCAGTACGCTCAGGCGGCTCAGCCTTAACGGATGAAAGCAGTGACAGACGACAAGCAGCCCGCCCCCGCCGACACGCCGATCGAGCAGCAGCTCTACGCGATCCGGCAAAAGATCCAGCCGCGCTCGGTGCACGGCGTGTTCGCCAGCTGGCGCATCGCGCTGGTGTTGCTGACCCAGGTGCTGTATTACGGCCTGCCTTGGCTGCAATGGGACAGCCGCCAGGCGGTGCTGTTCGATCTGGCCGCGCGCAAGTTCTATATCTTCGGCCTGGTGTTCTGGCCGCAGGATTTCGTTTATCTCACCGGCCTTTTGATCCTGTCGGCGCTGGCGCTGTTCCTGTTCACCGCGGTGGCCGGACGGCTGTGGTGCGGCTATGCCTGTCCGCAGACCGTGTACACGGAAATCTTCATGTGGGTGGAAAACTGGCTGGAAGGCGACCACCTCGCGCGCAGGAAGCTCGACCAGTCGCCGTGGAACGCCAACAAGCTGCGCCGGCGCGGCTTCAAGCACCTGGTCTGGATGCTGATCGCGCTGTGGACCGGCTTCACCTTCGTCGGCTATTTCACCCCGATCCAGACGCTCGCCGCCGAAGTGGCGAGCGCCAGCCTCGGCCCGTGGGAAAGCTTCTGGATCCTGTTCTACGGCTTCGCCACCTGGGGCAACGCCGGCTTCATGCGCGAGCAGGTGTGCAAGTACATGTGCCCCTACGCGCGCTTCCAGAGCGTGATGTTCGACTCCGACACGCTGACCGTGACCTACGACAGCTCGATCGGCGAACCGCGCGGGCCGCGCAGCAAAAAGACCGACTACAAGGCGGCCGGGCTGGGCACCTGCGTCGACTGCGAAGTCTGCGTGCAGGTCTGCCCCACCGGCATCGACATCCGCAACGGCCTGCAGTACGAATGCATCGGCTGCGCCGCCTGCATCGACGGCTGCGACCAGATCATGGACAAGATGGGCTACCCGCGCGGCCTGATCCGCTACACCACCGAGAACGTGGTGAAAGGCAACTACCCGGACAGCGGCATCCTCAAACACGTGCTGCGCCCGCGCACCATCATCTACAGCGTGCTGCTGGCGCTGATCTCCGGCGCCTTCGTCTGGAGCCTCGCCACCCGTGTGCCGCTGCGCGTCGACGTGGTGCGCGACCGCGTGGCGCTGTCGAAGGAAACCGACGAGGGCATGATCGAGAACGTCTATCGCCTGCAACTCATCAACAAGGACGGCCGGCCGCATCGCTACACGATCGGCGCGCAGGGCATCGCCGGCCTGCAGGTGGTGGCCGCCACGCGCGAAATCGCCGCCGCGCCCCTGCAGACGGTGGACATCCCGGTCAGCCTGATTGCCGATCCTGTCGACCTGAAAGGCCGCTCGATCGAGGTGACCTTCACGGTGCAGGCCATCGACGATCCGCGCATTCGGCAGGCCGTCGCAACCAAATTCTTCAACCGGTGAGCGCCATGACGAACCGTGCCTTGCAGTCCAAACCCTGGTATCGCGAACCCTGGCCCTGGTTTCTCATCAGCCTGCCCGCCAGCGCGGTTGTCGCCGGGATCGTCACCGTGTGGATCGCGGCCACCAGCGCCGATGGCCTGGTGGTCGGCGACTACTACAAGGCCGGGCTGGCCATCAACCAGACGCTGGCGCGCGACGACGCCGCCCGCGCGCTGGCGCTGACCGCCACCGTGCAAAACGGAAACGCCGGCCTGGCGCTGGCATTGGACGGACGCATGCAGACGTATCCCGGGCAATTGACGCTCACCCTGGCGCACCCCACCCGCCAGGGCATGGACCGGACCCTCACCCTCGTTCACACCGGCGGCGGCCGCTATCGCGCGGCGCTGCCCCTGCTGCCCGCCGGCAAATGGCAGGTCCAGCTGACCGACCATGAAGCCACCTGGCGCCTGGGCGGCGTGCTGCATACCCCGCTAGACCGGGCCGTCACGCTGACGGCTTCCGGATCTACCGTTCATCAACCAGAGGGAGACTGAAATGGACGTCGTACTCGATTTGTTGTTTACCAGCCCGATCGGCCTGTTGAGCCTGTTCACCATCCTCTTCATCATCGGCATGGCGATCACCCTGCTGGGCTGGTACAAGCGCAAGATGAACAGCCCGGAAGAATGACCGCCGCCGCCACGAGGAGCACGCCATGCTGAAGCGCCTGATCCACATACTGTGGCCGTCCTTTCTCGTTGCCGGGGTGGCCGACATCGTCTTCACCACCCTGTTCGACCCGCTGGAAATCACCTATCACGGCGAGACGCTGTTCGATCAGCGCATCGCCGCCTACACCGTCGGGTTCTTTGCATTCTGGCTGCTGGGCATCGCTTCCAGCGCCATGACCTGCTACTTCCAGCGCAGCGCCGACGAGATCAACCGCTGTCCGCTGCCTCCCCGCAGCCGGCCCGAGGGCTGCCCCAAGCGCGACGACGGCAGCGGCTGCTGCTGATTTTCCGTGACGCGGCGGCCTACGTGCCAGCGAGCCTGTCCGGCGGCATACCCTGCCCCAGGCAGACCTGGTTGCGGCCCTGGCTCTTGGCGCGATAGAGCCCCTGGTCGGCGCGCCGCAGCAGGTCGTCGATTTCTTCCGCCTCGTTTTCCAGACCTGCCACACCGGCACTGACCGTGACGTGGACCGGATAGTCCGGCACCGCGTTTTGCGCAATCAGCAGGCGCAGCCGCTCGGCCATCTGGAAGGCTTCGGAGATTCCCTGGCCGGGTAGCATGACAATGAACTCCTCGCCGCCCAGGCGGGCGAAGATGTCGCCGCTGCGCAGCGCGGCGTGGATGGTGTCGGCAAGCGTCACCAGCACCTTGTCGCCGGCTTCATGGCCGAAGCGATCGTTGATCGACTTGAAGAAATCGATATCCAGCATGATCACCGACAGCGGAAGCGCTTGCCGTTTGGCACGGCTGATCTCGATCCCGGCCTGTTCGAGGAAATGACGCCGATTGCTGACGCCCGTCAACGGATCGATCGAAGCCAGCGCCTCCAGGCGCTGGTTGGCCTGCTGCAATTCTCGCGTGCGCGCCGCCACCCGCGCCTCGAGCTCGCGGTTGAGGCGGTCGAGCTCGTCATGCGTGGCATGCAATTCCATTTCGCGAATGCGCAGACGTTCATTGCGCTCGCGCAACTCCTGCAACAGCGCAGCCAGCGCGAGGGACGAAAACGTCAGCACGGCCAGATATTCCTGCAGCAGCAGAACGGTGTCCGCCGGCGTGGCGACAAGCAGTGGACCCACGTCGTTGAGGGTGGCCGTAATAGCAATGGCCGAGATCAGCAGCCCGATGCTGGCCGTACCCCTCACCCCGAAGCGGATGGCCGCCCAAAGGGAGAGTGGAAACAGCAGAAAAGGCCTTCTGGGAAAGTTGTCGGTGCCGGCCTGCGAAAAAATCCAGATCGCAAGCAGCAGCGTCAGCGCAAACAGCACCGTGGCTTCCAGGCGACGCTGTTCGGCCGGTTGCGCGGGGCCGCGCAGCCAGCCGAGCAGGAGCGGCGTAATCAGCAGAACACCCATGCCATCGCCCAGCCACCATATTGCCCAGAAAGCCCAGAACGAGGTAGTGGTCGCCTGGCCGCTCAGCGTATAGATCGATGCGCCCAGCACGGCGGCCAGCCCGCAGGCCACCCCCAGCGCATAGACGCCGAACAGGACGACATGGCGCAGCCGGTCGAGCGCAAACGGGCGGGCGGCCCGCTGCAGCAGCCAGGCGGCCAGCAGGCATTCAAGCAGGTTGACGGCGGCGAAGCCGAGGGCCTGCGCAAGGGTGAAGGCCGGCAGGTCGGCGGCAATTTCCGCCACCACGGCCGCCAGCAGGACAGGCGGCCATTCGCGCCGGGATACCAGCAACAGGGCCGCCAGCAGGATGCCGTTCGGCAGCCAGAAGATCGCGATGCCCTCGGACATCGTCGAGGCCGCCACGCCGAGCGCGGCACCCAGGTAATAGCCCAGCCCGGTCGCAAGCGGAAACAGCAGGCGATGCTGCCACAGCCGCAACCGGTTCACTGCAGCGACATCCTGGCCGTTCGGCGCCATGCGTTACGGGCGCGGGGGCCGATTCTCCCAGCCAGCATCTTCCACTGTCCTCCGCTTGTTATGGGCCGACTATTGCGAAGTCACGGCTATTCTGTCAACAGCCTGCGCGCCTCATGCCGCCGGCTTTTACCCTGCAAGCCCCTGCCCGGGCTTCAGGCCGTGCGCGAATAGCGCGGCTTTTCGCCGGCGGCCTCCTTCAAATAGCGGTCGAAGCACATGCCGATGTTGCGCAGGAACAGGCGGCCGCTGGGGGTGACGCTGATCTTGTCGGGGGCGATCGTCACCAGCCCGTCGTCCGCCAGCGGGCGCAGGCCGGCCAGCGCGTCGGCGAAATAGTCGCTGAACCCAATATCCCACTCCTTGCCGAAGGCGGCGAAGTCGAGTTCCAGGTCGCACATCACGCGGGTGATGGCATCGCGCCGGATCTGGTCGTCACGGCTGAGCTTCAGGCCGCGTTCGACCGCAAACCCGGTCGCCGCGATGCGCTCCTCGTAGCGCTTGAGGTTCTTTTCGTTCTGCATGTACACGTCCGCCGTCTGGCTGATGCCGGACACGCCGAAGGCAAGGATGTCGCAGTCCTTGTGCGTGGTGTAGCCCTGGAAATTGCGCCACAGCGTCTTGTTCCGCTGCGCGCGCACCAGTTCGTCCTCGGGGCGGGCAAAGTGATCGAAGCCGATGTTGACGTAACCCGCCGCCCCCAGCGCCTCGTTCACCGCCTGATGCAGGCCCAGGCGCATCGCGGAATCCGGCAGATCGGCCTCCTGGATCAGGTTCTGATGCTTTTTCAGCCATGGCACGTGGGCATAGGAAAACACCGCAAGGCGGTCGGGCGCCCACGCCACCACCTGTTCCAGGGTGCGGGAAAAACTCGCCACGGTCTGCTTCGGCAGCCCCACGATCAGATCCAGGTTGATGCTGGAGAAGCCCAGTTCGCGCGACCAGTCGAGTACCTGCTGGATCAGGGCCGCAGACTGGATGCGATTGACCGCCTGCTGCACCGCCGGGTCCATGTCCTGCACGCCGAACGACAGCCGGTTGAAGCCGGATTCGCGCAGCGCCTCGAGATGCGCGCGGGTCAGTTCGCGCGGATCGACCTCGCAGCTGATTTCGGCATCCGGGGCGAGGGTGAAATGCCGGCGCATCATCGCCATCAGGCGGCGGATGTCGTCGGGATTGAGATAGGTGGGCGTGCCGCCGCCCCAGTGCAGCTGGCGCGCCACCCGCGCCGGATCGACCCGCTGCGCAGTGCGCGCCATTTCCTGATCGAGATAGGCCAGATAGGGCTGGGTTTTACTGTAGTCGCGCGTCGCCACCATATTGCAGCCGCAGTAGTAGCAGAGCGAATCGCAGAACGGGATATGGGCATACAGCGACAGGCCGCGATCCACCGCCGACGCCGTCAGCGCCGCGTCCCAGTCCGCCTCGCCAAAATCGGTGCGGAAATAGGGCGCGGTCGGATACGACGTGTAGCGCGGACCAGGCACGCTGTATTTCTGAAGCAGTTCCAGTGTCGTCGACGTCATCTTGGCATCCTTAATAGGGGACTTTTTTGTCTTTTTATCATAGGCAAACCCTGAAATCCAGCGCAGCGCCGGAGCCCGGCGCCTGTGCCGGCGCGGTCGGTGCCTACCCGGTTTTGCGGTAAAGTTCGGGGCTGGCGATCCGTTGGTCATAAGGTATCACGTGCGCGTAAAACCCATGGCACCTCCAAGCCCCCTGCTGGACTTCATCCGTTTCCTGATGCTGGCGCTGCTGCTCGGCGCCGCCGCCGCGCAGGCGGATGAAGCCGCGGACCTTGCGCAAAAAGTCTACGACCGCCCCAACGGCCGCGATCTCACCACGCTGGGCCGCATGGTGCTCACCGAAAAAGGCCGCGCACCGCGCATCCGCGAACTCGTCACCTACCGTCTCGACAAGTCGGGCGGCGAAACCGCCAACCTGATCCGCTTTCTCGATCCCGAAGACATCGCGGGAACCGGCCTTCTCAGCATAGACAAGGCCGACGGCAGCACCGACCAGTGGCTGTACCTGCCGGCGCTCGACCGGGTACGGCGCATCTCCAGCGACCGCAAAGGCGGGCGCTTTGTCGGCTCCGACCTGTATTTCGAGGATCTGCAGGAGCGCAAGCCATCCAGTGACCGCCACCGGCTGCTCGGCAGACAGGCCGAAAACGGCCTCCTGTGCGACGTGCTCGAAAGCGTGCCGCTGGACACCGGCGATTCGGTATACCGGAAGCGCATCAGCTGGATCGATCCCGCCACCGCGATCCCGCAACGGGTGGATTATTTCGAAAAGGACGCCAGCACCCCCAGCAAGCGCTGGCTGCTGCGCAGCAAAAAACGCAACCAGGGCTACTGGACGATCACCGACAGCCGCATGATCGATCTGGCCAGTGGTCACGAAACCCGCCTGGTGGTCGACAGCGCGCTGTACGACCAGAAACTGCCCGCCAAACTCTTCACCTCGCAAGCCCTGGCCGACGAAAGCCTGGAATCGGAATATCGCCCATGAAAAAGCTGCTGCTGTCCCTGAGCCTGTCGCTCATCGCCCTGCCCGTTTGCGCCGCCGACGAGCTGCCGCCACCGCGCGCCGTCTCCGCCCAGGACACGGCGGACGAGTTGCCGCCGCCGCGCGCCACCACGCGCAAACCGCGCCCGGTTGCCGCCGCGGCGGCAACGCCGCAGGCCGGAATGGCCGACGATCTGCCACCGCCCACCGCGCGCAGCCGCAAGCCCGCCGCGCGCGGCTTCCAGCCCACGCTCAAGGCCGGCATCGACGACTTTCTGCTGGAAGCGGGCGGCCTGCCCGACGCCGCCGAGGCCGACCGCTATTCCACCCTGCGCACCAGCGCCTACGTGCTGTGGCAGCCCAGCCGCAACTGGGAATTCCGCGCCGGCGCCCGCCTCGACGGCATGACGCAGGCCGGTGGCCGCGCCGATCACGACGAGATGCTGGCCGACTACGGCGATACCTATGTGCGCTACCGCAACGGCGATACCCGCCTGACCTTCGGCGCGCAAACCATCATCTGGGGCCGTGCCGACGAAATCCCGCTGGCCGACCGCGTCAGCCGCGCCGACCTGACGCGCTTCGTGCTGGACGACCTGCCCGACCGCCGCCGCGCACAGCTGGCCGCGCGCTGGGAGCAGACTTTCGGCGAGTACAAGCTGGACGCGGTCTGGCTGCCGCTGTTCCGTGGTGCGCAATTGCCGGACGCCGCCAGCATCTGGAGCCCGGTCAATCGCACCAGCCGCCAGATCATCGGCATCGATCCCGCGCTCACCTCCTGGGTGAATGCCGCGCGCATCGACGAGGACGAACACGGCAGTGGCGGCGGCGCCCTGCGCCTGACCCGGACCGGCAGCGCGCTCGACTTCGGCATGACGCTGGCGCGCACCCGGCAGTCGCTGCCGTACTACCGGCTCGACCTGCCCACCGCCACGCTCACCGCGGTGCATCCGTTCAACACCTTCGTCGGCGCCGATGTCGAACTGGTGCGCGGCGGCCTCACCTGGCGCATGGAAGCCGGCTACACCGACAACGTGCCGGTGACCCTGGCCACCACCGCGCTCGACACGACGCATTCGCTCGACTGGATCGGCGCGCTGGAATTCTTCCCCGGCGGGGCGGACACCCGCGTCAACCTGCAACTGGTGGCGCACGCGCTGCAGACCGACCGCAGCATCCTCGAACTGAAGGAGTATTACGGCGCCAACGGCGAAATCGAGACCCGCTTCGGCCAGGGCCGCTGGAAAGCCGGGATGCGCTTTGCCGCCGGCTTCAACGTGAACGACGTCTATCTCAGCCCCAAACTCGGCTATGTCGGCTGGGAGCCGCACGAGATCTACGTCGCCGCCCACTACTTCGACGGCGAAGCGCGCACCCTGGGCGGCTTCCACCAGGATCATTCGCTGATCACGCTGGGGCTGCGCAGCAAATTCTGATTGCCTGACGCCGCCATGCCGACGCTCCTATGCTGAAACCCTGGCTCAACGGCAGCCGCATGCTGCCACCCTGGCTGGCGCTGGCGATCCTGCTCGGCATCCAGCTGGCGGCGCTGCCGTTTCTGCTGCAGCTGCATTTCAACAACGCGCCGGACATCTATTCGCCGCCGGATTCTTCCACCATCCAACTGCGCGAATCGCTGTTCAGGGAATTCCCCAACGACGAAGCCGTCATCGCGCTGTTCGAGGGCGATGCGCTCTACACCCCGGAATTTCTCGCCGCACTCGACCGCGCCGCGCAGAAAATGGCGGCGCACCCGGCGGTCGACCGGGTGCTGACGCTGACCACGGTGGAGCACATCGACGCCACCGACGACGGCTTCGCCGTCTCGCTGCTGGTCGACCCCGACGACCTCGCCACCCGCACGCCCGCCGAATGGAAGGCCCGCGTGCTGGGCGACAGCTTCGCACCGGGGCTGCTCGCCTCGCGCGACGGCCGTGCGGTCGCCCTGGTGGTGCGCCCCAAGATCCTGAAGGAAAGCCTGGCCCGCCGCGATATCCAGATCGCGCTCGACGCCGCCATCGCTGCCGAAAAACTCACGCCCTATCACACCGCCACCGCCGGCACAGTGGCGCAGACGGTCGAAGAGCTGCGCTCGCTGTGGCGCGACAGCGCCATCTTCATCCCGCTGACCTTCGTCATCGGCATGGCATTGCTATGGTGGGTGGTGGGGCGGGTGCGCCCGATGGTGGTGGGTGGTCTGGCCATGGGCACGGTCGTGTCGGCCAGCGTTGCCGGGCTGGTGCTGTCCGGCCAGCCCTATACCCCGATCACCGCGATGATTCCCACCCTGATGGCGGCCTACACCACGGCCACGCTGCTGCATTTGTATGCCGCGATCCAGCGCGCCCGCATCGCACTGCTGCCGCGTCCGAAACGCATCGCGCGCGCACTGAAGGAAACCTTCGTCCCCGGCCTGTTCAACGTGCTGACCACCGGCGCGGGCATGCTGAGCCTGCTGTGGGTGGACATTCCTCCGGTGCAGGCCTTCGGCCTGGCGGGCGCGATCGGCACCCTCATCGTGTTTCTGGTGGTGTTCATCCTGGTACCGCCGATCATGCTGAAATGGGATACGCCGCGGTGGCCGCGCCACCGTTCCGGCTTGGCGCACGCACGCCGCATCGCGGCAGCCGTGGCCGTGTTCAGCCTGCGGCACGCAAAAGCCGTGCTGACGGCCACCGCGCTGCTGGTGCTGGCAGCCATCCCGCTGGTGATGCAGGTCAAGGTCGAATCCAACATCATCGAGTTTTTCGCGCCCGACCACAGCATCAGCCGCAGCACCGCCAGAGTGGAGAGCACGCTTTCCGGCGTCACCGGGCTGGAAGTCGTCCTCACCGGCACGGCCCGCGACAGCCTGAAGAATCCGGCGACGCTGGCGCAGATCAAGGCGCTGCAAACCTGGCTCGAACAGCAGCCGGAAGTCGACCGCAGCTTCTCCCTGATCGACGTGCTGGAGGAAATGAACCGCGCCCTCAGCGGCGAGGATCTGGGAGCGGATGCGCTGCCGACCAGCCGCAAGCTGGTCGAACAGCTGCTGCTGATCTACGACGGCAAGGATTTATACGAGCTGGTCAACCGCGAGTTCCAGCGCGCCCGCATCCCGATGAGCCTCAACGTGCACGGCGCCAACGAAATCGGCGAGGTGATCGACAGGGTGCGCGCGCACGTCGCCGCGCAGCCGATTGCGGGCGTGGAAATCGACCTCGCGGGGTATGGGCGGCTGTTCTCGGACCAGGAAGACCGCATCGTCGACGGCCAGGTCAAGAGCTTTGCCTCGGCCTTCCTGCAGATTCTGCTGCTAATGGCGCTGCTGTTCCGCTCGTTCCGCGGCGCGCTGATCTGCCTGGTGCCCAACCTGGCGCCGCTGTTCTTCATTTTCGTGGTGATGGGGACGGCGGGAATTTCGCTCGACGTCGCCACCGTCCTGATCGCCGGCGTCATCCTCGGCATCACGGTGGACGACACCATCCATCTGTATCACGGCTACCTGCACCGCATCCGCCGCGGCGTCAGCCCGGTGTTCGCCATCATCCGCAGCGTGGAGGCCTCGGGCCGCGCGGTGATCGCCATTTCGGTGGTGTTGATCTCGCAGTTCAGCCTGCTGGGGCTGTCCGACTTCCGCCCCACCGCTCACTTCGGCATGCTGTGCGCGGTCGGCCTGTTCGCCGGCCAGGTGTTCGAGTTGCTGCTGATGCCCGCGCTGCTCGGCCTGAAATTGCCGAAGCCACGCCCTGCCGTTACGGCACCGTGAGCTTGAGCGCGCCGAAGTCGTCGTTGAACAATCCCACTTCGTCGCCCGAGGCAAACTGCCAGCCTTCCATGTGTCCGAAGTCGGTGCTGGACCTGGGTTCCAGCTTGAGTTCGAAGCGCCGCGCCAGGGACAGGGTCGGGTTGCGCACGGCGAGGACCACGGTCAGATAGCGGTCGCTGGTGTTTTCGATCACCGCCACCAGCCCCTTGCCCAGCATCGACGAACGAAAACCGATCACCACCGGCAGCGCGGGCTTGGCCGCCACCGCCGTCTGGATGTCGGTTTCCTTATAGGCAAGCTGCGCCTTGAGCTGTTCGATTTCACGCAGGCTGTCGGTCAACTGGTTGCGCGTTTCGACCAGGTAGCGCTCAGCTTGCTGGCGGGTTTCGCTTTCCTTCGACAGCCGCCGCTTCACATCGCCCAGATCGACATTCAGCATGAAGGCATACAGGGCGAGGCCGCATACCAGCAAAACCAGCACGGCATTCAGGCCGATGGAAATGGCCAGCCCACGCCGCTTCGGTCGTGTCGGAGAGGATGCGGCCATATCCTTATCCATGCTCAACCGGTGTTGCGCATCCCGGAGGCGATCGCATTGATCGAGCGCATCAGCGGCGTCAGCCAGCTATCCTGTTCGGACTCCCACACGCTCTCCGAGCGATAACGTTTCAGCAGGCGCACCTGGATGTGGTTGATGGGATCGATGTAGGGGCGGCGGCGCGAAAGCGACAGCGCCAGCGTCGGGTTGTCTTCCAGCAGGGTCTCGATCTGCGCGACTTGCTTGACCCACTCCACCGTCAGCGCGAACTCATCGGCAATGGCGCGGTAGATTGCCATGGTGTCGGGGTGGTCGCACAGGCGCGCGTATTCCTCGGAAATTTCCATGTCGGCCTTGGTCAGCGCCATCTGCACGTTGGACAGCAGACCGCGGAAGAACGGCCATTCGCGGTACATGATTCGCAACTGATCGAGCCCCGCCGGAGCGGACCCGATGAAATCCTTCAGCGCAGTTCCGATTCCATACCAGGCAGGCAGGGTATGGCGCGACTGGGCCCAGCCGAACACCCACGGAATGGCGCGAATCGACCCGAGCGAGCGGTCGGCCTTCTTGCGGTGCGACGGACGGCTGCCCATGTTGAGCAGGCCGATTTCGGTGACCGGCGTGGTCTCGTAGAAATAGTCGATGAAGCCCGGCATGCCGATCAGCGCACGGTAGCTTTTCTCGCCATCGGCGGCGATCCGGCTCATCCCGTCGAGGTATTCCTGCGGGTAGCGCACATCGATCTGCGCAAGCGCAGTCGTACTGGCTTTGAGCAGTCCGGTGACACCCATGCCGATCTCGTAGTTGGCGGTTTCTGGATTGCTGTATTTGTAATACAGCATCTCACCCTGCTCGGTGAACTTGATCTCGCCGTTGACCGTGCCCGGCGGCTGCGACAGGATCGCCTCGTGAGTCGGCCCGCCGCCGCGGCCCACCGTGCCGCCGCGGCCATGAAACAGACGGCATTCGACGCCATAGCGCTGGGTCAGCGCGATGATCGACAGTTGCGCCTGATACAAATTCCAGTTCGACGCCAGAATGCCGCCATCCTTGCACGAATCCGAATAGCCCAGCATGACTTCCTGGTGGTTGCCGTTGGCGGTAACCAGCGCACGGTATACCTTGTTCGACAGCAGCTGGTCGAGGATGGTCTCGCTGCGCTGCAGGTCGTCCACCGTCTCGAACAGGGGGGCGACCTGGATGCGGCAGAACCAGTCGCGGCCATTGTGGCCGCACAGGCCCACCAACCGCGCCAGCAGCATCACTTCCATCACGTGGGACGCGCTGTGCGTCATCGAAATCACGTAGGTGCCGAAGACCTCGTCGCCCACTTCGGCCTGCAGCTTGACCATGCGCCGGAACACCGCGAGCGCTTCACGCGCCTCGTCGTCCAGCATGCCGTCGTCCACCTCGATCGGATCGATATGGCCGATCCAGGCAGCCAGGCGCTGCAGCCGCTCGGTCTCGTTCGCAGCCAGGTAATCGAAATCGGGATCGATCTGCTGCAGTAGCGCCGCCACCGTGCGCGTATGCACGGTCGATTCCTGGCGGATGTCGAGCTGCAGCAGGTGAAAACCAAAGCTTTCGACCAGCCGGATCAGCGCCTGCAGATCCTGCATGGCGACGATGCGGTCGCCATGGCTGATCAGCGAGTCACGCACCAGGTAGAGGTCGGCGAGGAAGGCGGCAGCATTCTCATACGCCAGATGCGGCGTAAAGCTCGGCACGTCGGCCAGACACTGGTGGATGTAGGACAGGTTGGCGTCCAGCCGCGCCAGCATCATTGCCGCCATGCGACGGTAGGGTTCGCGGCTGTATATCTGCACCGCGGTGCCGCGGAACACCTGTTCGCCGAATTCGGCCTCGTATTCCGACAGGCGCTCCAGGAACAGGTCGGAAGGCGTGCACCAGTCGCTGCTGTGGGTCAGCGTCTGGCGCAGTTCCAGCACGCGCGAACGGTATTCTTCGAGTGCGGCCTGCATCTGCTTATGCACCGTCCATTCGGTGACGTCCGCGGTCACGAACGGGTTGCCGTCACGGTCGCCGCCAATCCACGAGCCGAAACGGATGAAGCTCGGCACGCGGACGGTGGCGGTGCCGTCGACATTCACGCCGTAATGCTTGCGCAGCGCCTTCTCGAAGAAGGAATACGCCTTCGGCACCGCCTCGAACAGGCTTTCCCGCACATAGTAGAGGCCGTTGCGCACTTCGTCGCGCACCTCGAGCTTGGCGCTGCGCAGTTCGTCGGTACGCCACCCCACCTGGATCTCGGCGGCCAGCTGCGCTTCCAGTTCGCGGCGGTCGTTCACCCCCAGGGCGGGGTTGTACAGTTCGTCGCAGATCAGGAATATCCGGCGCATGCCTTCCATCACCGCACGACGGCGCGCCTCGGTGGGATGGGCGGTGAATACCGGCGCGTAGTGCAGACGGTTGACCATCTCCTGCAGTGTGGCGACCGGCATATCCTGCGCCTTGAGATCCGCCAGGGTGCGGTCGAACGAGCCTTCCCACAGCCGCATGCCGTGCGACAGCATGCGGCGGCGGTTGCGGTGGGCAAAGCTTTCCTCCGCCACATTGACCAGCTTGAAATAGCCGGCGAAGGCACGCACCACCAGCTCCACCTTGGCGGCGGGCATGGCGTCGATCATCGCCATCAACTCGGTGCGGCGCTGCTGATCTTCCTGCTGGTGCAATTCAGCGAAACCGCGGCGCAGGGTTTCCACTGCATCGAACACGTCTTCGCCGGCAAACTGCAGCAACACCTGGCCGAGCAGGGTGCCCAGCAGCTTGACCTGCGCGCGCAGGTGGTCATCCGTCAGCAGATTTTCAGGTGCATTCATGACTGGAGAATTGATCCCGGCACAGCGGGATTCATGCGACAAAGCCAGTTATTTTCGCATAGTCGGCGCGCATCACCCAAGCGCGCGCCGCGCGTTGCGGAACAGCCGCAGCCACGGGGCGGCACCGGTCACGTCGTCCGGTTTCCACGACAGCTGCGCGGCGCGGAACACGCGTTCCGGATGCGGCATCAGAATGCCGAAGCGGCCGTCCGCGGTGGTAAAACCGGTCTGCCCGCCGGCCGAACCGTTGGGGTTGGCCGGATAGGTCGCGGCCGGCGCGCCCCGGTGATCGACGTAGCGCAGCGTGGGATGCGCCTGCGCGGCGTGCACCGGGTCACGGAAAGCGACCCGGCCTTCGCCGTGCGACACCACGATCGGCATCACCGAACCCGCCATGCCGGCGAAAAAAATTGACGGCGAGGCCAGCACCTCGACCTGGGCGAAACGCGCCTCGAACTGCTCCGACAGGTTGCGTTCGAAACGCGGCCAGGCGTCCGCGCCCGGTATCAGTTCGTGCAGCTGGCTCATCATCTGGCAGCCGTTGCAGACACCGAGCGCGAAGGTGTCGCCACGCCCGAAAAACGCCGCGAACTGGTCGCGCGCGCGCGGGTTGAACAGGATCGACTTGGCCCAGCCGCCGCCCGCGCCCAGCACGTCGCCGTAGCTGAAGCCGCCGCACGCGGCGAGGCCGCTGAAATCGCCGAGGCTGACCCGGCCGGACAGGATGTCGCTCATGTGGACGTCGACCGCCGCAAAGCCTGCGGCATCGAACGCGGCGGCCATCTCGATCTGGCCGTTGACGCCCTGTTCGCGCAGCACCGCCACCCGCGGCCGCTTACCGCTGGCAACGAAGGGAGCGGCGACATCCTCATTCACGTCGAAGCTCGGGGCATGGCGCAGACCGGGGTCCGCAGCGTCGGCATGGGTCGCGAACTCCTGCTCGGCGCACGCCGGATTGTCGCGCAGCTTCGCCATTTCGTAGCTGGTGCGCGCCCACGCGCTTTGCAGATCGGTGCGCGCCTCGTCGAGGATGACCCGTTCGCGGCGCAGCACCCGCACGCGGTCGCTCGTATCGAGCTGGCCGATGATGTAGAACTCGCCGCGCAGGCCGGCATCGAAGAAAGCCTGCATCACCGTCCGGGTATCGGCGCGGCGTACCTGCAGCAGCGCGCCGGCCTCCTCGCTGAACAGCACGTTGAAGACGCGTTCGGAGTAGCCGCGCGGATCCCGCATGTCCGGCTCGGGCACGCCTTCATTCTCGGCGTCGAGACGGATCTTCTCCGAGCACAGCTCGTCGACGTCGATCTCCACGCCGCAATGGCCGGCAAAGGCCATTTCACACAAAGCTGCGAACAGGCCGCCGTCGGAACGGTCATGGTAGGCGAGCAGCATGCCTGCTGCATTGAGCCCCTGTACGGTGTCGAAAAAGGCTTGGAGTGCGTCGGCAACCGGCGCGTCCGGGCAACGCTCGCCCACCTGTTTGAAAGCCTGGGCGAAGCTCGATGCGCCAAGACGGTTCTTGCCGCGACCGAGATCGATCAGCACGAGGTCGGTGTCGCCGGCATCGGTACGCAGTTGCGGCGTCAGATGCCGCGTGGCGTCGGGGGTGACGGCGAAAGCCGAGATCACCAGCGAAACCGGCGAGGTTACCGCCTTTTTCTCGCCGCCTTCCTGCCACACGGTCTTCATGCTCATCGAATCCTTGCCGACCGGGATCGACACACCGAGCGCCTGGCAGTACTCCGAAACCGCCGCCACCGTATCGAACAGCGCGGCATCCTCGCCCGGATGGCCGGCCGGAGCCATCCAGTTGGCCGACAGTTTGACACTGCCCAGGCCATCGACACGCGCGGCCGCCAGGTTGGTGATCGCCTCGGCGATCGCCATGCGTCCCGACGCCGGGGCATCGATCAGCGCCAACGGCGCTTTCTCACCGATGGAAAACGCCTCGCCCAGCGTGGTCTGGTAGCCGGCCAGGGTGATCGCGCAATCGGCGACCGGCACCTGCCACGGCCCCACGCACTGGTCGCGCGCGGTCAGCCCGCCGACGCTGCGGTCGCCGATCGATATCAGGAACATCTTCGACGCCACCCCCGGCATCGCCAGCACGCGGTAGGCCGCATCCTTCAGATCGATTCCGTCGAGCAGCAGCGGCGCCGGTGCGGCGGGCTGATGCTCGACGTCGCGCGTCATCCTGGGCGGCTTGCCGAGGATGACGTCGAGGCTCACGTCTACCGGCGCATTCTGGAAATGGCTGTCGGTCACCAGCAGGTGATTGTCCTCGGTCGCTTCGCCCAGCACCGCAAACGGGCAGCGCTCGCGCTCGCACATCGCGCGGAATTCGCCGATTCGCTGCGGCGGGATCGCCAGCACATAACGCTCCTGCGCTTCGTTGCACCAGATCTCGCGCGGCGACATGCCGGACTCTTCCGACGGCGCGGCGCGCAGCTCGAAGCGGCCGCCGCGGCCGCCGCCGTGCACCAGTTCCGGCAATGCGTTCGACAGGCCGCCGGCGCCGACGTCGTGGATCGACAGGATCGGATTGGCCTCGCCCAACTGCCAGCAGCGGTCGATGACTTCCTGCGCGCGCCGCTCCATTTCCGGGTTGCCGCGCTGCACCGAATCGAAGTCGAGGTCGGCGGCGTTGGCGCCGGTGTCCATCGACGATGCGGCGCCGCCGCCCAGTCCGATCAGCATGCCGGGGCCGCCCAGCTGGATCAGCAGCGTGCCGGCCGGCAGCATTTTCTTCTCCACGTGATCGGCACGGATGCTGCCGACGCCACCTGCCAGCATGATGGGCTTGTGGTAGCCGCGCCGTTGCCCCGCCACGGTCTCTTCGAAGGTGCGGAAATAGCCTGCCAGATTGGGGCGGCCAAATTCGTTGTTGAACGCCGCGGCGCCGATCGGGCCTTCGAGCATGATCGCGAGCGGGGTGACGATGCGCTCGGGTTTGCCATAGGCGCCCGACTCCCACGGCTGCTCGAAGCCGGGAATGTTGAGGTTGGACACCGAGAATCCGCACAAACCGGCCTTGGGCTTGGAGCCGATGCCGGTCGCGCCCTCGTCGCGGATTTCGCCGCCGCTGCCGGTGGCGGCGCCCGGGAAAGGCGAGATCGCGGTCGGATGATTGTGCGTCTCCACCTTCATCAGCACGTGGGTCAGCTCGCTGCTGTAGGCGTAGCTGCCGTCGGCGCGCGGGTAGAAGCGGTCAATCTGCGCTCCTTCGATGACCGAGGAGTTGTCCGAATACGCCACCACCGTGCCTGCGGGGTGCGCGGCATGGGTATCGCGGATCATGCCGAACAGCGACTTGGCCTGTTCCGCGCCGTCGATCACCCAGCTGGCGTTGAATATCTTGTGGCGGCAGTGCTCGGAGTTGGCCTGCGCGAACATCATCAGTTCGACATCGGTGGGGTTGCGCCCGATGCGGGTGAAGTTGTCGACCAGGTAGTCGAGTTCGTCGTCCGACAGTGCCAGGCCGAGGCTGCGGTTGGCTTCGGCAAGCGCGGCGCGGCCGCCGGCCATGACATCGATTGCGCTCAGTTCGCGCGGCGGCACATGCCGAAACAACGCGCGGGCGGCTTCCAGCGAGGTCATCACGGCTTCCGTCATGCGGTCGTGCAGCAGCGGCAGCAGCACCGTTAGCGCCTGCCCCGAAAGCGCGGCGCCCTGCGGATCGCACAGGCGGTAGGCCACCCCGCGCTCGATGCGGCGCAGCTGGGCCAGGCCGCTGTTCCTGAGAATATCCGTCGCCTTGGACGACCACGGCGAAATCGTGCCCGGACGCGGCGTGACCAGCACCTGCATGTCGTTCGCCGTCGGACTGCCGGTGGGGGTGCCGTAATCCAGCGTTTTGTCGAGCTGCTGCGCGGCCGCTGCGTCCAACTCGGCTTCCAGCTCCAGGAAATGCCAGTGGCGCGCCGTCAACTCGCCCAACGCAACGCCCAGCCGGCCAGCCTCCTGACGGATTTTATCGATGCGGAAAGACGACAGCGCAGCACTGCCGGGGAGCGATACGATGGAAGACATGAGCGCCTTTGCGAACAGGGCAAAGGCGCTATTTTATCCGATTGGAGCGCCTGACCGGACGGGCTGACCCACTCTGCATCCGAATCCGCGGGCTTGCGCCAGTGCCATTCGTCCCTGGCCCCGGATCGCGCGCGCCGGCGACGCGTGCCCTCAGTCAAGGAAGCCAGTGAGCGCCTCGATGTAGGCGTCCCAGGCCTCGAACTGCGGGAGGTGGCCGATGCCCTCAAGCTCAACGAGGCTGCCGTTGGGAAACGCTGTGGCGGCGGCGCGGCCGAGCGATTCGTACAGACCCATCGTCTTTGCCACTTCGGGCGCGACCAGGTTCTTGCCCAGCGCAGTGCGGTCGCGCAGGCCGATGATGAGCAGCGTGGGGGCCGTGACCTGGTCAAACTCGTAGAGCACGGGCTGGGTGAAGACCATGTCGTAGGTGAGGGCAGAGACCCAGGCGAGCTGCTCGCGGTCGGCGCTCTCGCTCCATCCCATCTGGATGTCGGCAAACTTTTCGTACTCGGGCTTCCACTTGCCGTCGAAGTAGCTCGCCTTCATGTATTCGCGCACGCCGCCGGGGGTCTGCCTGAGCTCGTTCTGGTACCAGGCCTGCACATCGACGTAGGGTACCTTGCGTTTCCAGTCTTCCAGGCCGATCGGGTTCACCAGCACGAGCTTGTCGGTGCGATCGGGGAACATCAGCGCGAAGCGTGTTGCGAGCATGCCCCCCATCGAGTGGCCCACGACGGTCACCCTGTGAACGCCGATTGCGTCGAGCAGCGCCGCCGTGTTGCGCGCGAGCGCCTGGAACGTAAATTGGTAGCGGGTTGGCTTCGCCGACTTGCCAAAGCCGATCTGGTCAGGTGCCACCACGCGGTAGCCCCGCTTGCTCAGCGCGTCGATGGTCCTGGCCCACGAGGCGGCGGAGAAATTCTTCCCGTGCATGAGCAGCACCGTTTTGCCGTTGGCCTCGCCCGCGGGTGCCACGTCCATGTAGGCCATCTCCAGTGCTTGGCGCTGCGACGCGAACGCGAAGATCTTCACCGCATACGGATAGGCATACAGCGAGAGGCGGGCGTCGAACTGCGCGGGTGCCGCCTGGTCGAGGGGCATCGGCGCCGCGCGGCGTTCGGGCCCGACCGGCCCGGTGGAAGCGCAGGCAGTGAGCAGCAAGGCGAGACCGCAGAAGGCGTATTTCATATTTTTCCCGCTGTGTGACCTAGCGCGGTTCGCGGCGCCCGGTCGCCGACGTTGACGCCTTAGCGGCGAATCCGTGTCTGCTTCTGCCAGGCTTCGAGGCAGTCGAGCCCGCAAAAATGGTGGACGTAATCCTGAGCATCCGTCAGTTTGACCGCATCGGCGGGGATTTCCCGCAAGCAGACTTCGCAGTTGAAAACCGTACAACGGTCTTCGTCGGTGCATTGCGCCACCAAAGCGCCGGCCGGGGTGCGATGACGGGTATCCATGCGCATTCCAGAAAGTTTCGCAGTACTTTCCAGTATATGCCGCCGCAGGCATCCCGCAAGCCGGCCGGACCGGTTCGCGCGGGTCAGTACCCGGCCTCCCGGATCGCCTGCTTGATCAGCTGGTAATCCGCCTGTTTGTCGATCACGAATCCCGTCACCTTGCTGTGGATGGTTTTTTGCAGGGACTGGATGACGTCCGGGCCGAGCGCGGCGGCAGCCCTGCCCAGTTTGTCCTGCTCGGCGACGGCGAAACGATCGCTCGCCATCAGGGTGAAATCCGGGGTTGCGGGCAAGGCATACCAGGTCTCGAACCCGCCCCTGGCGACCAGTTCGTCGGCCAGCTTGCTGCGCAGGCTGCCGGCCTGGGCAAAATCGCGCTGCATCGCCAGCACCACCTCCTCCTGGGTTTTCAGATTGAGGATCTGCGCTGCTTCCTGCTTGTTGCGCTTGAGCGTGTGGCGCGCCATCACGTCGAGCCAGGACTCCTTTTCGGTGAGCGCCACCGTCGCCACCGCCGCGCCCTTGCGGCGCACGAGAACGCCCGTGGCCTGGTCGCGCACCCGTGCCACCGGCGAGTAGCGGTGGTCCAGCGCGGCCACCGCCACCGACGGCGGCACAAGATACAGATCCAGCCGCCCGCCCGCCATGGAGCGGGTGACGCTCTTGATGCTGCGGAACAGGGTAAGCCCCGGTTTCGCGCCCACGGCCGCGCCAAGGGCCTGGGCAAAGGGCATCGCCCAGGCGCGGAAATCCCCCATGATCACGTCCGCCTTGCCGGTACCCGGGTATATACCGATGTTCAGTTCCGTCCTGGCTGCATGCGCCGCCAATGGCAGCGCGGGAAGCAGTGCCAGAGCGGTCAGGAAGCGTCGTCGTTGCATCTTCATTCTCCTTTTTCCGGGCTGGGCGCGCGGCAAAGCATCAACGGCATTGCGGAAGCTGCGCTGGATACCAGGCGGCGTAGTCATTTTCGACCAGTCCGGCATGCCGCCGCGGGAACGGTTCACGCGATCGCGCCGCCGCCGGGATTAAGATGTCCGCTGCGCCCGACTCGAATTCCCCTGTCTGCCCATGCCGACCGCTCCCAGTTCCCTCGTTTCTCCGCCGCTGTTCACGGCCGCCGACATCCGCCTCATCGACCGGCATTGGGCAGACGCCCACCCCGCAACCTCGTTGATGGAAAGGGCGGGCGCGGCCGCCGCCGAACTGGCGGGCACGCTGGCCAGCGAATCGGGCGCCCCCGTCCTGATCCTGGCCGGCCCCGGCAACAACGGCGGCGACGCCCTGGTCGCCGCGCGCCTGCTCGCGCTTCAGGGGTGTCGCGTGCTCGTCGTCAGTCGCGCCGACCCCGCGCGCCTGCCGGCGGACGCCGCGCGCGCCTGGGCCGCCTGGCGCGAAAGCGGCGGCGTGATCCAGGCGGACATTCCGCCGTCGCAGCGATACAGCCTCGTCATCGACGGCCTGTTCGGCGTGGGGCTGCAGCGCGACGTCGGCGGCGAGGAGGCACGCTGGATCGCGCAGGCCAATGGCCTGGACTGCCCGAAACTGGCGCTCGACGTGCCGAGCGGCCTCGACAGCGACAGCGGCCGGATTCGCGGCTGCGCCCTGCGCGCCGACCACACGCTCACCTTCCTCGGACTCAAGCCGGGCCTCCTCACCGCCGATGGCCCCGACCACGCCGGCGAATTGCACCTCGACACGCTCGGCGTCGACCCGGCCACCCTGCCCGCCACCCCGGGCATCGCGCTGACGCAGCTGGAAGCCCGTCATTGCCTGCCTGCGCGCGCACGCAACAGCCACAAAGGCCAGTTTGGCCATGTCGGCATCGTCGGCGGCGCCCCCGGCATGGTAGGCGCCTGCCTGATCGCCGGGCGCGCCGCGCTGCGGCAGGGCGCCGGCATGGCGACGCTGGGAGTTCTGGACGAGCGCATCGCGGTCGATTACGGCGAGCCGCGGCTGATGTTTGCCGTGCCGGAAAAGCTGGCGGATGCGCAATTGAACGGGCTGGCAATCGGCCCCGGGCTGGGGCACAGCGCGCGTGCACGGTACTTGCTGGAAACCGCCCTCGCGGCGCCCTGCCCGCTGCTGCTGGATGCCGATGCGCTGAATCTGCTGGCCGGCGATTCCGCAGTGGCCAGGCAGATCGGCCGCCGCGCCCACCCGACCCTGCTCACCCCGCATCCCGGCGAGGCTGCGCGCCTGCTCGGTCTGAGCAATGCCGACATCCAGGCCAGCCGTATCGAAGCCGCGCAGCAGCTCAGCGCACACTATCGCGCGCACGTCGCGCTCAAGGGCGCCGGCACCGTGATCGTCCACCCCGGCGGCCGTTATGCCATCAACACCAGCGGCGGCCCCTGGCTGGCGCAGGCCGGCTCCGGCGATCGCCTGACCGGCATGGTCGTCGCGCTGCTGGGCCAGGGAATGGCTGCGGGAGACGCGCTGGAAGCCGCCGTCTGGCTGCACGGCAGCGGTGCGGCGGCCTGATCAGCAGACGCGATTTTTCAGGTATGCCGCGAAGTCGTCGCTGACTTCGCTGTGCTTCAACGCATATTCGACCGTCGCCTGCAGATAGCCGAGCTTGCTGCCGCAGTCGTAGCGGATGCCGTCGTACGCGTAGGCCAGCACCTGCTGCTCCTTCAGCAGCGCGGCGATCGCATCGGTGAGCTGCAGTTCGCCGCCGGCGCCGGGCTTCAGGTGCTGGATGTGGTGAAAGATGCGCGGGGTGAGGATGTAGCGGCCGACCACCCCGAGGGTCGACGGCGCGTCCTCGGGCTTCGGCTTCTCGACGATGGCGTTGACGCGCGACACGCGCTCGGCCATGGGGCTGGCGTCGACGATGCCGTAGGACGCGGTGTCCTCGGGCGCCACCTGCTGCACCCCGAGCAGCGAGCACTGATAGTAGTTGTACTGGTCGACCATCTGCTTCATCACCGGCGGCTCGCCGTCGAGCAGATCGTCAGCGAGGATCACGGCGAAGGGCTCGTTGCCGACCACCGGCTGCGCGCACAGCACAGCATGACCGAGCCCGAGCGCCTCGGCCTGGCGGATGTAGATGAAGTTGACGCCGGCCGGGCGGATCGACTGCACGGCCTCCAGCACGCGGTCCTTGCCACGCGCGGCCAGCTCGGTTTCCAGTTCGTAGGCCTTGTCGAAGTGGTCCTCGACGGTGCGCTTGGTGCGGCTGCTGATGAAGATGATGTCGGTGATGCCGGCGGCCATCGCCTCCTCGACCGCATATTGGATCAGCGGCTTGTCGACGATGGGTAGCATTTCCTTTGGGCTGGCCTTGGTAGCGGGCAGAAAACGGGTGCCCAGGCCGGCCACCGGAAATACGGCTTTTTTTACTTTTTGCATATCGCTTCCCTGTCTGTCCTTTGGCTCAAAAGTCTAAAACGTGTTGTTCGTTATTGTTGTCCGCTGCCAGCAAGGCCAGCAGCCCGGCCTCGTCGAGAATGGCCACGCCGAGTTCCTGCGCCTTCGCCAGCTTGCTGCCGGCCTCTTCACCGGCCACCACGTAGTCGGTTTTCTTCGACACCGACCCCGCCACCTTGCCGCCTGCCGCCTCGATCTTTTCCTTGGCGGCATCGCGCGTCAGCGTCGGCAGCGTGCCGGTCAGCACCAGCGTCTTGCCGGCCAATATGCCCGCCGATTGTTGCACGCCGGTGGACTCCGGCCAGCGCACCCCTGCGGCGCGCAGCTTGTCGACCACCTCCAGGTTATGCGGTTCGGCAAAAAACTGGATGATCGACTGCGCCACGATCGGCCCGATGTCGCGCACCTTCAGCAAATCGGCCTCGCTCGCGGCAATCAGCCGGTCCAGCGAACCGAAATGCCACGCCAGATCCTTGGCCGTGGTTTCCCCGACATTACGGATGCCCAAGGCGAAAATAAAGCGCGCCAACGTGGCGGCCTTGCTGGCCTCAATCGCCGCGATGAGGTTGGCCGCCGATTTCCCGGCCATGCGGTCGAGCCCGGCGAGCGTTTCCAGATTGAGGCCATACACGTCGGCAGGCGTGCGCACCAGGCCACGCTCGACCAGCTGATCGACCAGCTTGTCGCCCAGCCCGTCGATATCCATCGCGCGACGGCCGGCAAAATGCAGCAGCGCCTGCTTGCGCTGCGCCGGGCAATACAGGCCGCCGGTGCAGCGTACCGCCGCCTCGCCTTCCAGCCGCACCGCGTGCGAACCGCACACAGGACAGAGCGGATAGCTTTGCAGAATGCTGAAACGCGGCGGCTCGGGCTTAGGCCGCCGCTCCACCACCGCCGCGACGACTTCGGGGATGACGTCGCCGGCGCGCCGCACGATCACGGTATCGCCCACGCGCACATCCTTGCGATCGATTTCATCCTGGTTGTGCAAGGTGGCGTTGGTCACGGTGACGCCGCCGACGAACACCGGGGCGAGCCGCGCCACCGGCGTCAGCGCACCGGTGCGGCCGACCTGCACCTCGATGCCGAGCACCGTGGTCAGCTGTTCCTGCGCCGGAAATTTGTGCGCCACTGCCCAGCGCGGCTCGCGCGTGACGAAACCCAGCTCGCGCTGCAGGTCCAGGCGGTTGACCTTGTACACCACGCCGTCGATGTCGAACGGCAACTGATCGCGGCGCGCGGCGACATCGTCATGGAAGGCGACCAGTGCCGCCGCACCTAGTCCGGCGATGCGCTCGCTGCACACCGGCACGCCCAGTTCAGCCAGTGCGTCGAGCGTGGCACTGTGGGTGGGCGGCAGCGACCAGCCCCGTACCTCGCCCAGCCCATAGGCAAAAAACGACAGCGGCCGCTGCGCGGCCATTGCCGGATCGAGCTGGCGAATGCTGCCCGCGGCGCCGTTGCGCGGATTGACCAGGGTGGGCTTGCCGGCTTCCCGCTGCTTCGCGTTGTAGCGCTCGAAGTCGTCGCGCCGCATGAACGCCTCACCGCGCACTTCCAGCACGGCGGGCGGCGCAGCGGTATTCAGGCGCAGCGGGATGGCATGCACTGTGAAGATGTTCTGTGTGACGTCCTCGCCGGTTTCGCCGTCGCCGCGGGTGGCGGCCTGTACCAGCACGCCGAGCTCGTAGCGCAGGTTGATGGCCAGGCCGTCGAACTTCAGTTCCGCCGCGTATTCGACCGGCGGGTCGCTTTCATCCAGCCCCAATTCGCGCCGCACCCGCGCATCGAAAGCCTGCGCGCCGCTCGCTTCGGTATCGGTCTCGGTGCGGATCGACAGCATCGCCACTGCATGGCGCACCGGCGCGAAACCATCCAGCGGCTTGCCGCCTACGCGCCGGGTCGGCGAATCGGGGGTGGCAAGTTCGGGGTGTTCGGCTTCGAGCGCTTGCAGTTCGCGGAACAGCCGGTCGTACTCCGCATCGGGAATGGTGGGGGCATCGAGAACGTAATAGGCGTAATCATGGCGCTCGATTTCCTGACGCAGTGCCGCCGCGCGCGCCGGCACACCGGCTGCCGGCATCAGGAAAACAGGCGCAGCGCCCGCCGTGAACCGGATGGCACGCCGCGCGCTTCCATGCGTTCGTAGATATGCGTGAGCTGAATGCGGATTTTCTCGATGCCGCTGTCGGTCAGCGGGCGCAGGTTGTCGTCCACCAGGATGCCGCCGACTTCGCTGGCAAGCTTGCGGCCGAACGTCACCATGCCGTCGAATACCTTGAGGCCATCCGGTACGCGCGGCACGTCGAATTGCAGGGTCACCCCCTGCGAGGTTTGCCCTTCCATCACGGTGGTATTGAAAGGTTCGGCATCGTGGTTGCACAGCGCATAGAGCGGCTCGCCGCGGCTGTCGAGCAGCTGGAATACGCCGTCCATGCCCAGCGCCATGCCGCAGGCTTCGGCCTCGTGCACGATGCGCGTCAGATTCACCGCCCCTTCGCCGCGCGCCACCACGTTCAGGCCGATGAGGACATCGACATCGACGCAGAAGCGATCGATGGCCTGCGCGCGCTCCATCGCATCGGCCACATCGTCGCAGGCGACGCGCAGGCCATGTGCCTGACCTACATTCTGCAGCAAGGCGCACAGGGCCGAGAGCTGCTCCTCCTGCGCCGCACCATTACGGTCGGCCAGCTGCATGGTGACCACCACCTGCTGATAGTGCACGTCGCGCCAGGGCTGGATCTCCTCCCATTCCGCGGCAGCAGCCGGCAATCCGGCCCAGCGCACCGCCTTGCCCAGAGTACGCGCATGATTGAAGGCATCGGCAAACACATTCGCCAGGACGCCATCGCCGCCGACGCGGATACGGTATTCGATCAGTTCGTCGTAGGGTGCCTCAGGTGCCGTCACCGCGACGTAGGGCGCGTGAGCGGAAGGCGGCGGAGCCGGTGCCGCAGACGTCACGCGCGTGGGCATACTGTCTTCAAGCGGGGCGTCCGCCCGCGACAGGTCGGCATCGATCTGCAAATGAGGTTCGTTGACCTCGGCCACGTCGCGCATGTCGTCACTGGCATCGAAGACTGGTTCGCGCAGCGCCGGCTCAAACCGCTCAGACCGGCTGTGCGTTTCGCGCGGTACCGTCTCCGGCTGCATCAGCGCATCGCCCACTGGCGGCTGGAAAGCCGCGTCGGCCTGTTTTCGGAAGCGACGCTCCTGAATCCAGTTGAATAGCAGCACCACCGCCACGATGGCCACGCCGATCACCAGCAAGCCGATTTGCAAGTCACTCATTCGTTTTTCCCGACTGAACGGTGTGGGCAGACACCACCCGGACGAACCATTCGTCCGACGCAATCATGCCCAGCTCATTGCGCGCGCGCTCTTCGATGGCGTCGCGTCCCTGCTTGAGGTCGCCAAGCTCGGCCAGCAGGCCGGCATTGCGGGTCTGCAGACGCAGGTTCAGCGCCTGCTGGGTGTCGATTCTGTTCGCACTTTCACGCACTTTCAACCATCCGCCTTCGCCCAGCCACAGCGGGTATTGCAACAGCACGATCGCCACGGCCAGCATCCAGGTCAAGCCCTGGCTGCGAATACGCGCGACCAGCCTGACTGCGTTGAGGTCAGGCGCGCTGGCGGAAAGCATCACGTCCGGGATAGCTCGCCGTGTCGCCGAGTTCTTCTTCGATGCGCAGCAGCTGGTTGTATTTCGCCATGCGGTCGGAGCGCGACAGCGAGCCGGTCTTGATCTGGCGCGCGTTGGTGGCCACCGCCAGATCGGCGATCGTGGTGTCCTCGGTCTCGCCTGAGCGGTGCGAGATCACCGCGGTGTAGCCGGCCTGCTTGGCCATCTCGACCGCCTGGAAGGTTTCCGACAGCGTGCCGATCTGGTTGACCTTGATGAGAATGGAATTCGCGATGTCCTTGTCGATGCCTTCCTTGAGGATCCTGGCGTTGGTGACGAAGAGGTCGTCACCCACCAACTGGACACGCTTGCCGAGCTTGTCGGTGAGGGTTTTCCAGCCGTCCCAGTCGCCTTCGGCCATGCCGTCCTCGATGCTGATGATCGGGTACTTGTCGCACCAGGCCGCCAGGTAATCGGCGAGCTCGGCGGAAGTCAGCTTGAGCCCTTCGGACTCGAGGTGGTAGCGGCCGTCCTTGTGGAACTCTGAAGCGGCGCAATCGACGCCGATGGCGACGTCGATGCCGGGCTGCAGGCCGGCCTTTTCGATCGCCTGCACGATCAGCTTGAGCGCCGCCTCGTGCGATTCCAGGTTGGGGGCGAAGCCGCCCTCATCGCCGACGGTGGTCGCCATGCCAGCGTCGTCGAGCAGCTTTTTCAACGCGTGGAACACTTCGGCGCCATAGCGCAAGGCTTCGCGAAAACTCGGCGCACCGACCGGAATCACCATGAATTCCTGCATGTCGATGTTGTTGTTGGCATGCGCGCCGCCGTTGATGATGTTCATCATCGGCACCGGCAGCGCCATCGGCGCGGCACCGCCTAGATAGCGATAGAGTGGCAGCCCGGCCTGTTCGGCGGCGGCGCGCGCGCACGCCATCGACACCGCCAGGATCGCGTTGGCACCAAGGCGCGACTTGTTCTCGGTGCCATCGAGTTCGATCATGGTGCGATCGATGAAAGCCTGGTCTTCGACGTCCAGCCCGATGATGGCTTCGCAGATTTCGGTGTTGATATGTTCGACGGCCTTCAGCACGCCCTTGCCGAGGTAGCGCGACTTGTCGCCGTCACGCAGCTCGATCGCCTCGCGGCTGCCGGTGGATGCGCCCGACGGCACCGCGGCACGCCCGAGTACGCCTGACTCAAGCAGCACGTCGGCTTCGACGGTGGGATTGCCGCGGGAGTCGAGAATTTCCCGGGCGATGACATCAATGATTGCGCTCAATTTCTATCCTTCAGATTCAATTCTTATCCGCAATACCCGAAGGGCATGAAGGACGCTAAGGGGCGCGAAGGGAAAACAAGACAAAACTCCGGGTTTTCTTCGCGTTTCTTCGCGCCCTTTATGCCCTTCGGGCATTCGCGGATCAGGTTTTCATCAATTTATGTTCAATAAACCCGCGCTGCTTCACCAGCGCGTCGATTTCCTTCAGTGTCTCCAGCAGTTCCTTCAACATGCCGAGCGGCCACGCGTTCGGTCCGTCGGACAGCGCACGCTCCGGATTCGGATGCGTCTCCGCGAATACCCCCGCCACCCCGCTGGCCACCGCGGCGCGCGCCAGCACCGGCACGAACTCGCGCTGGCCGCCGCTGGTCGTGCCCTGCCCGCCCGGCTGCTGCACCGAGTGGGTGGCGTCGAACACCACCGGGCACTGCGTCGCACGCATGATCGCCAGCCCGCGCATGTCGGACACCAGGGTGTTGTAGCCGAAGCTGACGCCGCGCTCGCACACCATGATCTGCTCGTTGCCGACGGCGCGCGCCTTGTCGACCACGTTCTGCATGTCCCACGGCGCCAGGAACTGGCCCTTCTTGATGTTGACCGGGCGCCCCTGGCGCGCGACGTTCTGGATGAAGTTGGTCTGGCGGCACAGGAAGGCCGGCGTCTGCAGCACGTCGACCACCGACGCGACCTCTTCGAGCGGGGTGTCTTCGTGTACGTCGGTCAGCACCGGCACGCCGATCTTCGCCTTCACCTCCGAGAGGATGCGCAGCCCCTCGTCCAGCCCGAGTCCGCGGAAGGACTGGGTCGACGAACGGTTGGCCTTGTCGAACGAGGACTTATAGATGAAAGGGATATTCAGCCCGGCACACATTTCCTTCAGGGTGCCGGCGGTGTCCATCGCCAGTTGCTCGGATTCGATCACGCAGGGGCCGGAGATCAGGAACAGCGGCTGGTCGAGACCTGCCTCGAAATGACACAGTTTCACTTGCTGCGCTCCTGTTGGTGCGCCAGCGCCGCCTGCACGAAAGCGATGAACAGCGGATGGCCGTTGCGCGGGTTGCTGGTGAATTCGGGATGGAACTGGCAGCCGACGAACCAGGGATGCGCCGAGGCCGGCAGTTCGACCATTTCGCACAGATCGGTGCCCGGCGCGCGTCCGGCCACCACCAGGCCCTTGGCCTCAAGTTCCGCCAGGAGGGTGTTGTTGACTTCGTAGCGGTGGCGGTGGCGTTCAACGATGCTGGCGGCGCCGTATATCCGGCGCGCCAGAGTGCCGTCCTTGAGTTCGCATGGCTGGCCGCCAAGGCGCATGGTGCCACCGAGGTCGGATTGTTCGCTGCGTTTTTCGACCTGGCCGTCGCGGTCCAGCCATTCGGTGATGAGGCCGATCACCGGATGCGTGGTGGCCGGATCGAATTCGGTCGATTGCGCGTCCGCCATGCCGGCGACGTCGCGGGCGAACTCGACCACCGCGAGCTGCATGCCGAGGCAGATGCCCAGATACGGCACCCTGTTTTCGCGCGCGTAGCGGATGGCGGCGATCTTGCCCTCGACCCCGCGCTTGCCGAAACCGCCCGGCACCAGGACCGCATCCATGCCCTGCAGGCAATCGGTGCCAGTCTTCTCGATCTGCTCGGAGTCGATGTAATGGATCTTGACCCGGCTCAGCGTGTGCATGCCAGCGTGGATCATCGCTTCCGACAGCGACTTGTATGATTCGGTGAGGTCGACGTACTTGCCGACGAAGGCGATGTTGACCGTGTGCTGCGGATGCTCGAGCGCGTGTACCAGGCTCTTCCATACGGAGAGGTCGGCGGCGCGCGCCAAGATGTTCAATTTGTGGCAGACGATCTCGTCGAGCATCTGCTCGTGCAGCATCGCCGGGATCTTGTAGATCGAATCGGCGTCGAGTACTTCGATCACCGCCTCCGGCCGCACATTGGTGAACAGCGCGATCTTGCGCCGCTCGTCCAGGGGGATCTCGCGGTCGGCGCGGCACAGGAGGATGTCGGGCTGGATGCCGATCTCGCGCAGTTCCTTCACCGAATGCTGGGTCGGCTTGGTCTTCAGTTCGCCGGCGGTCGCGATGTAGGGCAAGAGCGTGAGGTGGATGAAGCAGGTGTTTTCCTTGCCGTCCTCGAAGCCCATCTGGCGGATGGCTTCGAGGAAAGGCAGCGACTCGATGTCGCCGACGGTGCCGCCGATCTCGACCAGCGCGACGTCGGCACCCTTGGCGCCTTCGCGGATCGACAGCTTGATCTCGTCGGTGATGTGCGGGATCACCTGCACCGTGCCGCCGAGGTAGTCGCCGCGGCGCTCCTTGTCGATCACCGACTTGTAGATCTGGCCGGTGGTGAAGTTGTTGCGCCGGCTCATGCGCGCGCTAGAGAAGCGCTCGTAATGGCCAAGGTCGAGGTCGGTCTCGGCACCGTCGTCGGTCACGAACACCTCGCCGTGCTGGAACGGGCTCATGGTGCCAGGGTCGACGTTGATGTACGGATCGAGCTTTAACAGGGTGACGCGGATACCGCGCGATTCGAGCAGCGCAGCGAGAGAAGCGGAGGCGATCCCTTTCCCGAGGGAAGAAACCACCCCGCCGGTGACAAACACATACTTCGTCATTTTGTAAGCGGGGGCGGGTGATGGCGGATTCTACTCCATCCCACCCTGCCGCTCAAACCGTGACGGCTTTTCCGCAAACCCTCCCTCAGGGGCGGGGCGCCGCCGGTGCGCCCAGGAACGGCACGGACTCATCGATCGCCCGATGCGGCTGACGAAGTGGCTGGTGTCGCCATAGCAGGGGTGGGGATGCCGCGATGCTCCTCGTAGTGCAGTACCACTGCCGACCAGCCATTTGCGCCTGCTTCTGCGCCGCGGTGTTGTTGTCGGCATTGTGTTCCCCTGCGCTTGACGATCTATTGTGCACGGGCCAGCCGCCGCCAGGTCGCCACCACCGTATCCGGGTTCAGCGACATCGAGCCGATGCCCTGCGCCACCAGCCAGTCGGCCAGGTCGGGATGGTCGCTCGGCCCCTGGCCGCAGATGCCGATGTACTTGCCGTTGCGCTTGCACGCGGCGATTGCCTCGACGAGCAGTTTCTTCACCGCCGGGTTGCGCTCATCGAAGCTCTCGGCCACCAGACCCGAGTCGCGGTCGATGCCGAGCGTGAGCTGGGTGAGGTCGTTGCTGCCGATGGAGAAGCCGTCGACGTACTGCAGAAAATCGTCGGCCAGCAGCACGTTGGAGGGGATCTCACACATCATGATCAGGCGCAGGCCATTGTCGCCGCGCGCAAGGCCGTTGAGCGCCAGCAGGTCGACCACCGCCGCGCATTCCTCGACGGTGCGCACGAAGGGAATCATGACCTCGACGTTGGTGAGCCCGATGACGTCGCGCACTTTTTTCAGCGCACGGCACTCCAGCTCGAACGCCGGGCGGAACAGTGGCGACACGTAGCGCGCTGCGCCGCGCAGCCCCAGCATGGGATTCTCCTCCTTCGGCTCGTAGCGGCCGCCGCCGAGCAGGTTGGCGTATTCGTTGGACTTGAAGTCGCTCAATCGCACGATCGCCGGCTGCGGCCAGAACGCGGCCGCCAGCGTGGCGATGCCCTCGGCCAGCTTGTCGACGTAGAAGGACACCGGATCGGCGTAGCCGGCGGTACGCCGTTCGATCTCGTCGCGCAGCTCGGGCGTCTGGCCGGCATGGTCGAGCAGCGCCAGCGGATGCACACCGATCATGCGCGCGATGATGAATTCGAGGCGCGCGAGGCCGATGCCGTGGTTCGGAATCTGCGCGAATTCGAAGGCGCGCTCCGGGTTGCCGACGTTCATCATCAGCTTGACCGGGGGCTCGGCCAGGGTTTCGCTCATCAGCGTTTCCACCGTGAACGGCAGCTTGCCCGCATAGATCCTGCCGGTATCGCCCTCGGCGCACGACACCGTCACCGTCTCGCCGTCCTTCAGCACCGTGGTCGCCGCGCCGGTACCGACCACGGCGGGGATGCCCAGTTCGCGCGCCACGATCGCGGCGTGGCAGGTGCGGCCGCCGCGGTTGGTGACGATCGCCGCGGCCCGCTTCATCACCGGCTCCCAGTCGGGATCGGTCATGTCGCTCACCAGCACGTCGCCCGGCTGCACACGATCCATTTCCGCCGGGCTGGCGATCACCCGCACCACGCCGGCACCGATTTTCTGGCCGATGGCGCGGCCGCTGATGCGCACCTCGCCGGTGGCCTCCAGCACGTAGCGCTCGCCGCCACTTTTCTCGCGCGTCTTCACCGTTTCCGGCCGCGCCTGCACGATGAAAAGTTCACCGGTTTCACCATCCTTGGCCCACTCGACGTCCATCGGCCGGGCATAGTGGCGTTCGATCTGCACCGCCTGGCGCGCCAGTTCCAGCACTTCGGCGTCGGTCAGCGCGAACTGCCGGCGCAGCTCCAGCGGAGTCTCCTCGACCGCGGTGGCGCCATCGCGCCAGACCATGCGGATGGCTTTTTCGCCCAGCTCGCGCCGCACCACGGCGGGAAAGCCTTGCGCCAGCGTCGGCTTGTGCACGTAGAACTCGTCCGGGTTGACCGAGCCTTGCACCACGGTTTCACCCAGCCCGTAGGCGGCGGTGATGAACACCACGTCGCGAAACCCGGATTCGGTATCGAGCGTGAACAGCACCCCCGAACACGCGATGTCGGAACGCACCATGCGCTGCACCCCGGCCGACAACGCCACCTCGGCATGGTCGAAGCCGTGATGCTCACGGTAGGCGATGGCACGGTCGTTGTAGAGCGAGGCGAACACCTTTTTCACGTGTGCCAGCAGCGCGTCTTCGCCACGTACGTGCAGATAGGTCTCCTGCTGGCCGGCGAACGAGGCGTCGGGCAGATCCTCGGCGGTGGCCGATGAGCGCACCGCCACCGATACTGCATCGCCGAGCGCCGCATAGGCGGCGCGCAGACCGCTTTCCAGTGCGGGCTGCAGGCTGGCTGCTTCCACCCAGGCGCGAATCTCCACGCCGGCCGCGGTCAGCGCCGTCACGTCCGCCACGTCGAGCGCCGCCAGCCGCGCATGGATGCGCGCGCGCAAATCGTTATGATCGAGAAAATCCCAGAACGCCTGTGCGGTGGTGGCGAACCCGCCCGGCACCTTGACTCCCGCTCCCGCCAGATGGCGGATCATTTCGCCGAGCGAGGCATTCTTGCCGCCCACGCGCGGCACATCCGCGATCGACAAGGCATCCAGCGGCACAATATAGTCAGCAGACATTAGGTGAGCTCCATGAATAATTGCAGCGTATTTTGCGTGTCCGACCACACCGGCGTGACGGTCGAAGCCGTCGCCAAAAGCGTGCTGGCGCAATTCCCGCGTCTTGAGTTTAGCCTGATTACGCTGCCCTTCGTCGACAGCGCCGGGAAAGCGCAGGCCGCCGCCGCGCGCATTGCCGCCGCGCCCCGCGCCCTGGTGTTTTCCACGCTGACCGACCCTGCGCTGCGTGCACTCTTGCGCAGCGCAGGGTCGGGCCTGTTCGACGTATTCGAACTGGTCGCTCCCGCTGTCGAGGCCTCGCTCGGCCAGACTGCCACCCCCAGCGGCGGCCACACCCACGGCATGGCGCCCGACTACGAGGCGCGCATGGACGCCGTCAACTTTGCGCTCAACCTGGACGACGGCCTCAACCCCGAACGCCTCGGCCAGGCCGACCTCATCCTGGTCGGCGTCTCGCGCGTCGGCAAAACCCCCAGCGCGCTCTATCTCGCCCTGCAATACGGCCTGCGCGTCGCCAACTATCCGCTCACCCCGGACGACCTTGCCCATCCCGCGCTGCCCGGCGTCCTGCTCACCCATCTGCCGCGGCTACGCGCCCTGACCCTGTCGGCCGAGCGCCTCAGTGCCATCCGCCAGGCGCGCTACCCCGACAGCCGCTACGCCAGTCCGCAACAATGCCGCGAAGAGCTGGTTACTGCCGAGGCGCTCTTCAAGCGTCACGCCCTTCCCGTCCTCGACACCACCCGCATGTCGGTGGAAGAAATCGCGGCACGCCTGCGGCACCCCTAGCTGGCCCGCCCGCACTCAAGTTTTCTGCCATTCGACCGTTTGAACAGACGCCTTGCATCGATGCAGCCTGCGGTGCGCATCCCTGCCCTTGTTCAAATACCAGGAGTTTTCTGATGTCCGGCCATTTTTCGAGCACCCGCTCATTCGCCGCCATACTCCCCGCCGCAGCAGGGTTGTGGACGGATGGATGATTGCAAGCGCAGGAATTCCGCCAGGAAAATCACAGTTTGAACACCATGCACGCCGAGATCGATGCCGATGCGAAGGCGGGGCTGCGTCCTGCCCTCCCCTCAACCTGGCGACGCGCGCTGTTTGCGGGGTTTGTCACCCAGTTGCTGCTGATCCTGTTCGTAACCGCCATCGGTTTGCAGCAGCTGAGGATGACCGCCGACAACCTCGGCACGGTCGTCGACGTCCACATGCGCAAGCTGAGCCTCACCAAGGCCATGATGAGCGCCGCTCGCGAACGCACGCTCAGCATGCTCAGGCTGGCCCAGAGCGACGACCCGTTCGAGCGGGACGGGTTTATCATGCAGTTCGACGCGGGCGCCTCGGCCTTTGCCAATGCGCGGATAGCGCTGCTGAACATGCCCCTGAGTAGCCGCGAACGCGAACTGATCGCCCTGCAGGGACGGTTGACCGGCATTGCCCAGCAGATTCACAACCGGGTTGCCGACACGTTCCGCAACGACGTCAGCCGGAAAGCCGAAGAACGCATCCTCGCCGATGCCATTCCGGCACAGAACAATGTTCTGGACGTGCTCGCGCAACTCGACGCCGAAACCCAGAAAATCGCGCTGGCGGCCAGTCGCGAGGCGCACGAGGCGCACGGGGTAGCGCGTTTCTGGATGTATCTGTTGTCCGGCGTTGCCCTGCTGCTGGGGATCCTGGTCGCTGCAGCCGTCATTCATTACACCAATCGCGTCAGCCGCGAACGTGAACATCTCGCCACCCACGACACCTTGACCGGCCTGCCCAACCGCATGCTGTTCATGGATCGCCTGGAGCAGGCACTGGTGCGTGCGCAGCGGCGTAAAACGCTGGTGGGCGTCATGTTCATCGATCTGGACCGCTTCAAGCGCGTCAACGACACTCTCGGCCATGCCATGGGCGACACGCTCATCAGCGAGGTGGCCGGGCGCCTGCAGGCAGCCACGCGTGCCGAGGACATCGTGGCGCGGCTGGGCGGCGACGAATTCGTGGTGGTCATCGATGCCGCCAAGCTCAACCATATCCTGCAGGTCGTGGAAAAAATCCTGGCTGTCGTAGGCAGGCCCTACCAGATCGCCGGACGCGAGATTTTTGGCAGCTGCAGCATCGGTGTCAGCGTCTATCCGAATGACGGCGCCGACTCCGGCAGCCTGCTGAAGAACGCCGACACGGCGATGTACACCGCCAAGAGTGGCGGCAGAAACCGCTTCCAGCTTTACGATACGGCGATGAACGCCATGGCGGAAGAAAGACTGCAGTTGGAAACCGAGCTGCACTATGCGCTGCAGCGCAACGAATTCGTATTTCATTACCAGCCCCAACTCGACCTGGAAACCGGGCGCATCCACGGCGTCGAGGCACTGATCCGCTGGAACAGCCCGGACAAGGGTCTGCTCGGCCCGGCTGTTTTTCTGGAGCTGCTGGAAGAATCCGGCGGCATCGTCGGCATCGGGCGGTCGCTTTTGCTGGCAGCCTGCCGTCAGACTGCAAGCTGGCACGCCGCCGGGTTCGCCGATCTGGGCGTTGCCGTCAACGTCTCCAGCAAGGAATTCTGGCACGCATCCCTGCTCGCGAACGTGCGCGACGCGCTGGCGCAATCCGGCCTGCCTGCGCACTCGCTGCAGCTCGAACTGACCGAAGGCATTTTCATGGAAAACGTCGACGCGGCCGTAGAGAAAATCCTCGCCTTGAAGGCGCTGGGAATCGCCGTGGCCGTCGACGACTTCGGCACCGGCTACTCGTCTTTGGCCCACTTGAAGCGCTTCCCGCTCGACGTCCTGAAAATCGACCGCTATTTCGTCAAGGACATCCAGCACGCCCCGGTCAACGAAGCGCTCATCGGCTCGATCCTCGCCCTGTGCACAGGGCTGGGTCTCGGCACCGTCGCCGAAGGGGTGGAGAACAGGGACCAGCTCGAATCGCTGCGCAAGCTCGGCTGCCGCATCGTGCAGGGCTATTTCATCAGCCGGCCGGTTCCGGCCGAGCAGATCACCGCGCTGCTGGGCCGCGACTGGCTGCAGGAGTTCGGCCAGGCTTGAGGCGTGCAGCCGGACAGCGCAGACCGTTTATCGCCTGCGCTGCCGGGCGGCCTCGAATACCGCCACCGCCAGCGCGGCCGACGCATTCAGCGACTCGATCCTGCCCGCCATCGGAATCTGCGCGCTCAGCTGAGCCGCATCACGCACCGCGGCGGACAGCCCCGCGCCTTCGTTGCCGGCGATAAGCGCAAGCGGCCCGTCGAGGTCGAGCGCATAGAAATCGCTGTCCTCGGCCGGTGCGAGCGCGACGCTGCGGCCGGCAAAGCCTTTCAGCCAGGTCACCAGATCCGCCCCCAGCCGCATCGGCAGCACGAACTGCGCGCCCTGTCCGCCGCGCAGCGCCTTGGGCGACCAGGGATCGTGGCAGCCCTTCGACAGCACCGCCAGCGTCGCCCCCGCCGCCGCGCCGGTACGCAGCATGGCGCCGAGATTGCCGGGGTCCTGGATATCCTCCAGCACGACGGCGAGCGCAACGCCGCCCGGCGGCGGCGGCGCGAGCCAGGCCGCCTCGGCGAGCAAGCCGGTCGGCGTGGCAACCGGGGCGAGCTCGGCAAACAGCGCGTCAGGCAAGACGATGGCCTTGGCGCGGGAACAGCGCGCGGCCAGCTGCGCGAATCGCTCCCGGCCGAACGAGGCGGCGCGTGCCAGCGTATGCGGCTGGCCGCCGGCGTCGAGATAGGCCGCCAGCAGATGCTCGCCGTCGAGCAGCGTCATCTGCGCCTCGCGCCGCGCGCGAGCCGACTCGGCGAGCTTCTTCAACCGTTTGAAGATGGGATTGTCGCGCGAGGAAATGGCGGTCTCGGTCATGCGCCGATTATCCGCGATTCATCCGGCAAGCTACACTCACACGATGCGCATCGCTCTCATCACGCCGTATGGCCGCGAACACCGCAACGGCAACTGGCACACCGCCGCACGCTGGGCGCGTTTCCTGCGCGAGGCGGGCCACGCGGTGCGGGCGCAGGTGGAATGGGATGGCCGCTCGGCCGACCTGATGCTGGCGCTGCATGCGCGGCGCAGCTTCGCCTCGATCCGCGCCTTTGCCGGGCGCTTTCCGAGCCACCCCCTGTTGCTGGCGCTGACCGGCACCGACCTGTACCGCGACATCCACGAAGACAGCGACGCCCAGCAGGCGCTGGAGCTCGCGCACCGGCTGATCGTGCTGCAGGATCGCGGGGTCGACGAGCTGGCCCCGCATCTGGCCGCCAAGACGCGGGTGATTTACCAGTCGTCGCCCGACATTGCCCGCCTGCCCTCGCCTGCCCACACTTTCGAAGTGCTGGTGATCGGCCACCTGCGCACGGAAAAAGACCCGTTCCGGGTGGCGCTGGCGACCGCCTACCTGCCCGAGCACTCGCGCATTCAGGTGACGCATCTGGGCAGCGCCCTGAGCAAGGAGATGGCCGACACCGCGACGCTGGCGCAAAGCAAGCTGCCGCGCTGGCACTGGCTCGGCGAGGTGCCGCACAAGACGGTGCTGAAGCGCTTGGCGCGGGCGCAGCTCATGGTCATTCCATCGGTGCTGGAAGGCGGCGCCAACGTGATCTGCGAGGCCCTGGCGGCGGAGGTGCCGGTGCTGGCCTCGCACATGCCCGGCAACGTCGGCATGCTGGGCGAGGATTACCCCGGCTATTTTCCGGTGGGCGATGAAAGGCGGCTGGCCAGGCTGCTGGCCATGGCCGAACACGATCCCGGCTTTTATGCCGATTTGCTCGGCCACGCGCGTGCCCGACGCAGCCTGCTGCGGCCGGAACAGGAAGCCAGCCGGTTGCGGCAGTTGGTAGCGGAATTCGAGCAGAGCGCGGGGTGAAATAGCGGTCTGCGACTGCGCAAGCGGGCGGTCACCCCTCGGCAAACAGAATCCCGAACATGCGCGCGCGTTCGGCTGCGCTCAGGCCGCGCAGCACCCGCACCGCTTCGCGTGCCACCCGTGCGTCGCGCGTGATCGAATATTCGACCGCCAGCGCACGCCAGACCTCGGCCAGCGTCGGGTCGGTGGCCTGCAGCTTTTGCAGTGCCTGCATCACCCCGTCCTGCCCTTTGGTCAGATAAAACGTCAGCCCCAGGTTGTGCCAGGCCTGGACGTAGTCGGGATCGATCTCCACCGCCGCGCGATACGCCTGCATCGCCTCGCGCGGGCGCCCGCTGTCGCGGTAGGCATTGCCCAGATTGTTGTGCGCATACACATCGCCAGGGTCCAGGCGCACATTCCGCCGATATGCCACGATCGCTTCGGCGAACCGCCCCAGCTCGCCCAGCGCGCGCCCCTGAACGAACCAGGCCAGCGCACTCTTCGCATCGGCCAGCGCCCAGGCCTGCCCCCACGCCAGCAGGCCTGGCCAGTCGGCGCGTTTTTCCAGCGCCTGCGCCTGCCGCACCCACTCGGCCTGCGGACGGGCGGCCAGCGCCGCCTGGCCGTTGTCCAGACCGAAGGTCTGGGCGGCAGCAGCCGCCGCCGGGCCTGCAAGCGCAAGGCAGAGCAACAACAACAAGCAAGAGAGACGGTCAGGCATGGGGCAGGATGCAGCCGGCAAGGTTACGGGGGTCGGCATTCATTTTACGCCGTACTTGACGCATCGCTTATGCTGTTCGCTGTCCAGAAAAGAGCCACCTCATGCACGTCACCGAACACTTCATTCCCGGCAAGGATGCCTCGCTCGAAGCGTCGATCGCCACCCTGCAATCCAGGCTCGAAGCGATCGGCTTCCACATCGAGGAACGCTCCTGGCTCAATCCGGTGGAAGGCGTGTGGTCGGTACACATCCGCGACCGCGACTGCCCGCTGCTGTTCACCAATGGCAAGGGCGCCTCGGAACTGGCCGCGCGGGCGAGCGCGCTGGGCGAATATTTCGAGCGGCTGTCGACCAACTATTTCTGGACCCACTTCCATCTGGGTGCGACGATCGCCAACCGGGAATACGTCCATCACCCCGCCGAGCGCTGGTTCGCGCTCGGCGACAGCGGCGATGCCTGGCCAGCCGGCCTGCTCACGTCCACGCTGCAGGGCCTCTACAACCCGGAAGCAAGCGTGCGCGCCGACCAGCTGGTCGACCTCAATTCCGGCAACGCCACACGCGGCATCTGCGCGATTCCCTACCAGCGGCTGCGTGACGGCGAAACCGTGTATTTTCCGGTCAACCTGATCGGCAACCTCTACGTCAGCAACGGCATGTCGGCCGGCAACACGCCGATGGAGGCGCGCACCCAGGCGTTGTCCGAAATCTTCGAACGCCACATCAAGTTCCGCATCATCGAGGAAGGCCTGTGCCTGCCCGACGTGCCCGCAGCCGTCATCGATCGCTATCCGCACATCGCCGCCGGCATCCGCGCGTTGCGTTGCGCCGGCTTCGGCATCCTGGTGAAGGACGCCTCGCTCGGCGGCCTCTATCCGGTGATGAACGTCACCCTGCTGCATCCCGAGGATCAGGGCTGCTTCGCCAGCTTCGGCGCGCACCCGCGCTTCGAAGTGGCGCTGGAACGCGCGCTGACCGAGCTGCTGCAAGGTCGTGCGCTCGATTCGCTGGCAGGCTTTCCCGCTCCCGGATTTGACGAGGCCGAAATCGCCGATCCGCAGAACCTGGAAATCCACTTCGTCGATTCCAGCGGCGTGATTTCCTGGCAGTTCCTGCGCGACACCCCCGACTTCGACTTCGTCGACTGGAACTTCGGCACCACCACCGAAGAGGACTACGCGTGGTCGGTCGACGCCCTGCAGGCCGACGGGCACGATATCTACATCGCCGATTTCGAGCATCTGGGCGTCTACGCCTGCCGCATCCTGGTGCCCGGCGTGTCCGAGATCTACCCGTTCGAGGAGCTCGAATTCGAGAACAACAGCGTCGGCAACCTGATCCGCCCGGCGCTCGCGCGCCTGCCCGAACTGGGCGACGACGAATGCGCCGAGCTGTTTGACCTGATAATCGAGCTGGAACTGGCCGACGACCGTCTCGTCACCGTGCTGATCGGCCTGGCGCCGGATGCCGATTCGCCGTGGACCGATCTGCGCGTCGGCGAACTCAAGCTGCTGCTCGCGCTGGCCCTCGGCGACGACGACGCCATCCTCGAAGGCTGCACCTGGATCGCCCAGTACGGCCAGCGCAGCGAAGCGCGCCTCAAGGTCTACCGCTGCATCGCCGACCTCGTCCAGCTCGGCGACCCCAATCCCTTCGAATCTGCGCTGGCCCTGCTGTACGGCCGCGAGACACTGGAACTGGCGTTCGCGCTATTCAACCAGGACGAACGCTTTTTCGGGCTGACCAAACTGGGCAGCGACTTCGAAGGCAGCGCGATGCACCGGCACCTGCTGGAGGCGTACCGCAAGGTGCGCGGCTAGATCGATACCCGATGAAAATCCCCAAACGTCTCGAACCCCTGCTCGAAGACGGCCTGATCGACGGCGTCGTGCGCCAGCTCATGAGCGGCAAGGAGGCCATGGTCTTCGTCGTCCGCTGCGGCGACGACATCCGCTGCGCCAAGGTCTACAAGGAAGCCAACAAGCGCAGCTTCCGCCAGGCCGTCGACTACACCGAAAACCGCAAGACCAAGAACAGCCGCCAGGCGCGCGCCATGGCCAAGGGCAGCAAGTATGGTCGCCAGATGCAGGAGGCCGCCTGGCAGAGCGCCGAAGTCGATGCGCTGTATCGGCTCGCCGCCGCCGGCGTGCGCGTGCCCACGCCGTACAACTTCTTTGAGGGCGTGCTGCTGATGGAACTGGTGGCCGACGCCGAGGGCAACGCCGCGCCCCGGCTCAACGACGTGTCGTTCAGCGAAGACGAAGCCCTCGCCCACCACCGCACCCTGATCCGCGAAGTCGTGCGCATGCTGTGCGCCGGCGTCGTCCACGGCGACCTGTCCGAGTTCAACATCCTCTTCGGCGCCGACGGCCCGGTGATCATCGACCTGCCGCAGGCAGTGGATGCAGCCGGCAACAACCACGCCCAGGCCATGCTGGCGCGCGACGTGAACAATCTGCGGGCTTACTTCGGCCAGTTCGCGCCGGCGCTACTGGCGACGCGATACGCCGAGGAAATCTGGGCGCTGTATGAGCACGGCAAGCTGCTTCCCGAGGTCGAACTCACCGGCCTGTATGAATGCACGTTGCCTGAAGTCGATCTGGAAGGGGTGATGCGGGAGATTGATGACGCGCGGGAGGAAGAGGCTGCGCGCCTGTTGCGCTTGCAGGAAGCGGGATGATTCACCCGTGCCCGGCCAGAACGGCCTGACCGTATTTCAAGCCCGGTTAAAACCGGCTGTCGTTTTCACAAGGCACGCCATCATGGTCACCGTCCATTTTGGTGCCTGGGCAATACCTGGAAAAGTATTCCGCCTCTGCTCTCGATGTCATGTCTGAGCAGTGCATCCGGCCATCGCAACTGAATGACCGGGGCGCTGGCGTCGAAGCATTGGTGTCCCTGATCACAATCTTTTCAGGAGAGGCAGACTCGCCTGAATTTACCGAAGGCTGCTTACCGTAATAATTCCAGACACCAAGACCTATCAAGATCAAGAACAGAATTTTCTTCATTGAAAGTCCAGGTTTCCGGTCATTCACCACCTCTCGCAGAACGGCTCACCGCCCGCGCTGCCGCACCGTCTCATACAAGCACAGCGCCGCCGACACCGACACGTTGAGGCTTTCCACCGTGCCGCCAATCGGGATGCGCGCGACCTGATCGCAGCTCTGCTTGACCAGGCGGCGGATACCCGCACCCTCGGCGCCGAGCACCCAGGCGATGCCGGTCTTGCAGTCGATGCCGGACAGGGGCTGCTCGCCGTCCATGTCGGCGGCGATGACCCAGATGTTGTGTTCCTTGAGGTCTTCGATGGTGCGCGAAAGATTGGTGACCATGATGTAGGGCACGGTCTCGGCGGCGCCGGAGGCGACTTTTTCCACCGTGGCGTTGATGCCGACGGCGTTGTCCTTCGGTGCGATGACGGCGTGGACGCCGAAGGCGTCGGCCGAGCGCAGGATCGCGCCCAGATTGTGCGGGTCGGTGACGCCGTCGAGGATGACCAAGAGCGGCGGGCCCTGGATGTTTTCCAGCACTTCGTCCAGCGAATGCGTGAGCGCGACCGGCTTGACGCGCGCGACCACGCCCTGGTGCTTGGCAGACTTGCCGACCAGGCGGGCAAGGCGATCGGCTTCGACCTGCGCCAGCTTGACGCCATTGTCCTTCGCCTGATGCACCAGATCGCGCGCGCGCGCGTCGCGGCGGGTCAGGTCGAGATAGATCTCAAAAATTCCCGACGGATCCTGGCGCAGGCGCGCCAGCACCGGGTGAAAGCCGTAGATGAGTTTTTCAGCGGCCTGCTTGCCGGAGGACTTCTCGCTCATTTCTTCTTGGCGCCGGTTTTAGCCTTGCCGGATTTCTTTTCCGGCTCCCGCTTCTCGAATGCACGCTGCATGTCGAGCGCGGCGTTTTCTTGCTCGACCAGGCTGAAGTCGATCTTGCTGGTCTCGATGTCGGCGCGCATCACCTTGATGCGCACGCGGTCACCGAGGCGATATTTTTTCCCGGTGCGCTCGCCGAGCATCATGTGCTTGGCCTGGTCGTAGTGGAAGTAGTCCTGGCCAAGCTCGGAGACGTGAACCAAGCCCTCGATGAAAATCTCGTCGATCGCGACGAACATGCCGAAGCTGGTCACCGCGCTGACGGTGCCGTTGTACTCGTCGCCGATGCGGTCGCGCATGAAATAGGTTTTCAGCCAGGCGTCGACGTCGCGGGTGGCATCGTCAGCGCGGCGTTCGGTCATCGAGCAGTGCAGGCCGATTTCGGCCAGTCCCTTGGCGGGTAGCTTCTCGCCATTCAGCACCGCCTTGATGCCGCGATGCACCAGCAGATCGGGGTAGCGGCGAATCGGCGAGGTGAAGTGGGTGTAGGCCTCGTAGGCGAGACCGAAGTGCCCCTTGTTGTCGGGGCTGTAGACCGCCTGCTTGAGCGAGCGCAGCATCACCGTCTGCAACAGGCCGTGGTCGGGGCGGTCCTTGATCTTGTCAAGCAGCGCCGCGTAGTCCTTGGCGTGCGGCTTGTCGCCGCCGCCGAGGTCGAGGCCGAACTCGGCGAGGAAGCCGCGCAGCGCAGCGAGCTTCTCCTCGGTCGGGCCTTCGTGAACGCGGAACAGCGCCGGTTGCTTGTTCTCGTGCAGGAAGTCCGACGCGCACACGTTGGCCGCCAGCATGCATTCCTCGATGATGCGATGGGCGTCGTTGCGAATCACCGGCACGATTTCCCGGATCTTGCCCTGGTCGTCGAAATTGATCTGCGTCTCGGTCGAGCCGAAATCGATGGCGCCACGCTTGGCGCGCGCCTTCAACAGGGTGCGGAAGAGTTTATCGAGCGCCTCCAGGTGCGGCATCAGCGCGGCCTGCTGCTTCTCCGGCTTGGCAACGCCGGAGAGCCAGTCCCACACCTGGTCGTAGGTCAGGCGCGCGTGCGAATGGATCACCGCCGGGTAGAAGCGGTATTCCTTGATGCTGCCTGTGGTGGTGATGCGCATGTCGCACACCATCGACAGGCGATCGACGTCCGGGTTGAGCGAGCACAGGCCATTGGACAGCGCCTCCGGCAGCATGGGGATGACGCGGCGCGGGAAATATACCGAGTTGCCGCGGTTGAAGCCTTCGCTGTCGAGCGCGTCCCTGGGCTGCACGTAATGGCTGACGTCGGCGATCGCCACCACCAGCCGAAAGCCGCTGCGGCCAAGCGGCTCACAGTACACCGCGTCATCGAAGTCGCGCGCGGTCTCGCCGTCGATGGTGACGAGCGGCAGGTGGCGGATGTCCTCGCGTCCGGCCAGGTCCTTTTTCAGCACCTTGCTTGGCAGCTTGGATGCCTGCGCCTCGACCTCAGGCGGGAACACGTAGGGCAGGTCGTGCTTGCGCAGGGCGATCTCGATTTCCATGCCGGGGCCGGTAAAGCTGCCCAGCACTTCGGACACTCGTCCCACCGCCTCGTTGTGCGCGCCGGGCTGGGTGAGGATTTCCACCGTCACCACCTGGCCGGGCTGCGCGGCGCCGGCATGCTCGGCGGGGACGAGGATATCCTGGTTGATGCGGCGGTTCTCCGCGATCAGGAAGCCGACGCCGCCCTCGAGGTAGTAGCGGCCGACGACGAACCTGTTGACGTGCTCCAGCACTTCGACGATCTTGGCCTCGCGCCGCCCGCGCCGGTCGAAGCCGGCGACCCGCACCAGGACCTTGTCGCCGTGCAGCACGCGGTGCATTTCCTTGGGCGACAGATAGAGGTCGTCGCCGCCCTCTTCCGGCACCACGAAGCCGAAGCCGTCGGGGTGCCCCTCGACGCGGCCCTTGATCAGGTCGAGCTTGTCCGGCAGGCACAGCTGGCGCTTGCGGTTGAGCATCAGTTGGCCGTCGCGCTGCATCGCGCCCAGCCGCCGCTGGAACAGGTCGCGTTCGGCCTCGGTGATGTGCAGCTGCTCGGCGAAGGCATCGGCGTCGACCGGACAGCCCGCCTCGGTCAGCAGTTGAAGGATGTATTCGCGGCTCGGCAGTGGCGATTCGTAGCGTTCGATCTCACGCTCGTAGAACGGATCGGCGAGGCGGATTTCAGGAAGCTTGTGTTTGCTTGCGCGACTGCGGGATTTTTTTGAGGTCATCTTCGTTGACAATTTATTCGGTGCTCTCTAATATGCGCGTCTTCGCAGCCCAGATGGCGGAATTGGTAGACGCACTAGGTTCAGGTCCTAGCGGTGGCAACACTGTGGAGGTTCGAGTCCTCTTCTGGGCACCAGACGCTGCAAGCAAAAAGCCGACTTCGTGTCGGCTTTTTGCTTTTTCAAAGCTTGTTTCAGGCATTACGACTCGTAGGGATGGCGACGCACGATGGTCTCCACCCGGTCCGGGCCGGTCGATACGACGTCAACCGGCACTTCGCACAGCGCCTCCATGCGCTTGAGGTAGGTCTGCGCCTTCTGCGGCAACTTGCCAAACTCCTGCACGCCCACGGTCGTATCGCTCCAGCCGGGAAGATCCTCGTAGATCGGCTCGACGTTGGTGATCGATTCCGCGCCCACCGGCAGGATGTCGCAGGTCTCGCCGTCGATCCTGTAGCCGACGCATACGCGCACCGTTTCCAGGCCATCGAGCACATCCAGCTTGGTCACGCACAGGCCGGACACGCCGTTGATCTGGATCGAGCGCTTGAGCGCGGCGGCGTCGAACCAGCCGCAGCGACGCTGGCGCCCGGTGGTGGCGCCGAACTCGTGGCCTTTCTCGCCGAGGTACTGGCCGACATCGTCGAACAGTTCGGTCGGGAACGGTCCGGAGCCGACGCGGGTGGTGTAGGCCTTGGTGATCCCGAGCACGTAGTGCATCGCGGACGGGCCGACGCCGGAACCGGTGGACGCGCCGCCGGCGGTGCAGTTCGACGAGGTCACGAAGGGATAGGTGCCGTGGTCGATGTCGAGCAGCGTGCCCTGCGCGCCCTCGAACAACAGGTTGCCGCCCGCCTTGTTGACTTCGTAGAGGCTGCGCGGCACGTCGGCGACCATCGGCTTGAGGCGCTCGGCCATCGCCATCATGCTGTCGAGCGTCTGGTTGAAGCTCACCACCTCGGCCTTGTAGTAGTTCTTCAGCATGAAGTTGTGATGGTCGAGCACCTCGCCGAGCTTGGCGGCGAAACGTTCGCGATGGAACAGGTCCTGCAGGCGCAGCGCGCGGCGCGCCACCTTGTCCTCGTAGGCCGGGCCGATGCCGCGCCCGGTGGTGCCGATCTTGCCGGCGCCCTTGGCGATCTCGCGCGCCTGGTCGAGTGCCACGTGGTGCGGCATGATCAGCGGACAGGCTTCGCTGATTTTCAGGCGGCTGGCGACGTCGACGCCGGCCGCCTCGAGCATGTCCATTTCCTTCAGCAGTGCATCCGGGGCGAGCACCACGCCGTTGCCGATGTAGCAGGTGACGCTGTCGCGCAGAATCCCGGACGGAATCAGGTGCAGCACTGTCTTCTTGCCCGCCACCACCAGGGTGTGGCCGGCATTGTGGCCGCCCTGGAAGCGCACCACTCCCTGCGCGCGGTCGGTCAGCCAGTCGACGATCTTGCCTTTGCCCTCATCGCCCCACTGGGTGCCGATGACGACGACGTTTTTTGCTGCCATGCTGCAATCTCCCTTATTGTGCCGAACTGGCGATAACCAGTTCGCGTAAATCCAGGCTGAAACCGGTGGCCGGACGCGCCCGGCCGAATACCCGCCCCACTTCATCGTAACGCCCGCCCTGCGCGATCGCATGGCTGCGTCCGCCGGTATACGCCGCGAAGACGACGCCGCTGTGATAGCCGTAGCCGCGCAATTCGGCCAGATCGTACGCCACTTCGACGCCGCCCAATCCCTCGTCGAGCGCCGCCAGCATATCCAGCGCCGCATCGACGGCCGCCAGCCGTGGCAGGCGCGCACGCGCTTCTGCCAGCATGCTGCGATCGCCATACAGCTGCGGCAGCGCTGCAAAAGCATCGCGCAACGCCACGGGCAAGTCTGCCGTCAGCACCGCCACGGCACTGCCGTCCTTGGTCTGCAATGCACCGAACAGCTGGTGCTCGATGTCGCCGCTCAGGCCGGCTTCTTGCGCCAGCGCACGGTAAACGCCGACGTGGCCGATATCGAGCTGCACTGTTTTCACGCCGCACGCGGATAAACCCTGCAGCATCAACGTGAGGATTTCGAGATCCGCTTCGGCACCGGCTTCGCCATACAGCTCCGCGCCGATCTGGATCGGCTCGCGCGAGCGATGGAAGCCGGCGGACTGGGTATGCAGCACGCTGCCCGCATAGCACAGGCGATTCACCGCGTTGGCGGCCAGCAGGTGCGCATCGATGCGCGCCACCTGCGGCGTGATGTCGGCGCGTACGCCCATCAGCCGCCCGGAGAGCTGATCGACCAGCTTGAAGGTCTTGAGGTCGAGATCCGCTCCGACACCGGTCAGCAGCGAATCGACGTATTCCATCAGCGGCGGAATCACCAGTTGATAGCCACAGCCGCGGAACAGGTCGAGCAGCGCGCGCCGCATGTCCTCCATGCGCCAGGCCTGCGGCGGCAATACATCCTCGACGTTTTCGGGCAATAACCAGGCAGTCATTTCAGTTCAAAATCATCAACAAAAAAACGCCGCCCAACATGGAGGCAGCGCCGATGAAACGCAATTGGCCGTCACCGGGGTCCAGTATCCGGCGGAAGCCGTCCCGCCGCAGGGCGGGCGCGGCGAAGGCAGGACCCCTTCAATCACCCGCAGCAAACCTGTTGCGGCAAGCCCGCCGAGGCCGGTCATTGACCGCCGGCGGCACGCGGGTTCTTCATGTATTTGAAGAAGTCGGCGCTGGGATCGAGCACCATGACGTCGCTTTTGCTCTTGAAGCTTTCGCGATACGCCTGCATGCTGCGGTAGAACGCGTAGAATTCGGCGTTTCTGCCGTAGGCCGAGGCGTACACGGCCGCGGCCTTGGCATCGCCCTCGCCCTTGACGCGCTGAGCGTCGCGATAGGCATTGGCCACGATCACTTCCTTCTGCTTGTCGGCATCGGCCTTGATCTTTTCGGCTTCGGCCGCGCCGGTCGAACGCAGCTCGTTGGCCACCTGCTTGCGCTCGGCTTCCATCCGGCGGTAGACGTTTTCCGACACGGCTTCCGGCAGATCGACCCGCTTGATCCGCACGTCCACCACCTGCACGCCGATCGTGCGCGCGTCCGCGTCGGCCTTGGTGCGGATGATGCTCATGATTTCCTCGCGGCGCCCCGACACCACCTCGTTGACGGTGCGCTTGCCGAATTCGGCGCGCAGGCCGTCGTTGACGGTCTGATTCAGGCGGATCTGCGCACGCGTTTCGTCGCCGCCCACCGATACGTAGAACTGCCTCGCATCGACCACGCGCCACTTGATGAAGGAATCGACCAGCACGTTTTTCTTTTCCGAGGTGATGAAACGCTCCGGATCGGCCGCATCCAGCGTCAGGATGCGGGTATCGAAGAAACGCACGTTCTGCACCAGCGGCAGCTTGAAATACAGCCCCGGCGTTTTTTTCACCGACACCACTTCGCCCAGCTGGAACACGATGGCGTTCTGCCGCTGGTCGACGGTAAACATGCTGCCGCTCAACACCACCAGCAACACGATCAGGCCGATCAGTATGGGACCCAGACTTCTGTTCATGGCCGGTCCTCCCGTTCACGGCTGCGTAAAGCGTCGCGCGAACGCGTGTCCATGGGGGCGGGCGCAGCGGCCGGCTGCTGCGACAGCACTTCGGGCGCGCCGCTGTATGTCTGGCCGACAATCTGCTGCAATTTGTCGAGCGGCAGATAGAGGAGGCTGTTGCCACCCTTCTGGTCTACCAGCACTTTACTGGTGTTGTTCATCACAGTCTGCATGGTATCGAGATACATACGCTGGCGCGTCACCTGGGGCGCTTTCTGGTATTCGGCAAAAATCTGCACGAAGCGGCTGGCCTCGCCCTCGGCATTGGCAATCACCGACAGCTTGTAGCCCTCGGCTTCCTCTTTCAGACGCGAAGCCAGGCCGCGGGCACGCGGCACTACGTCGTTGGAGTAGGCCTCGGCTTCATTCTTCAGGCGCTCACGATCCTGCCCCGCCTTGACCGCATCGTCGAACGCGGCCTGCACCTGTTCGGGCGGCTGGATATTCTGCAAGGTTACCTGGCTGATGCTGATGCCGGTCTTGTAGCGATCGAGAACCAGCTGCATCAGTACCTTGGCCTGTGCGGCGATATCGGCTCGGCCTTCATACAGCACGAAATTCATCTTGTTCTTGCCGACGATTTCGCGCATCGCGGTCTCGGCCACCTGCAGCACCGAATCTTCAGGCGCGCGGTTAACGAACAGGAATGCCTTCGGGTCTTTGAGGATGTACTGCACCGCGAATTGCAGATCGATGATGTTCTCATCGTCGGTCAACATCAGGGATTCTTTCAGCACCTTGCTTTTTACCGAGGTGCGGTAACCGACTTCGACGGTGCGCACCTGATCGACGTTGACCACTTCACGCGATTCGATCGGCCACGGCAGATGCCAGCGCGGGCCGGGCTCGGTGGTCTCGACATATTGTCCAAAGCGCAGCACCAGGCCGCGCTGGCCGGCGTCGATGATGTAGAACCCGCTCGCCAACCACACCACGACCAGCGCACCGACCAGCAAGCCGACCAGATTGCCGCCGCCCGGCAACCCTCCGGAGGAGAAGCCATCGCCACCGCCGCTGCCGCCACCCGTGTTCTTGTTGCCGAACAGGCCATTGAGGCGCTGGTTGATGCGCCGCCAAAGTTCGTCCAGGTCAGGGGGTCCGCTGTTTTTGTTGCGGTTACCATTGTTGCCCCATTGGGGGTCGTTCCAGGCCATATGGTTTATGTTTATGTAGAGAAAACTGTGGTTTGGGGAGAGGGGTCGTCTGGTTTGCCGGCTTCATTCCGGAGCCGCACGGCCAGCAGGATTTCCGACAGCGCCTCGCGTAAAAGTTCAATCCCCGCACCCGTTTGCGCGGATATATATACGCTCTGAAGTTTACCATATTCGTCGCGCCCCACTCCCGGCGCAACGCCCGTCAAATCGAGCTTGTTGTAAACCCGCAGCTGCGGCACGGCATCCGCGCCGATTTCCCCCAGCACCTTTTCGACCGCCTCGATCTGCCGTTCGCGCCCGGGGCTGGACGAATCGATCACGTGCAAAAGCAGATCGGCCTCGGCGGTCGCTTCCAGCGTGGCGCGGAAAGCAGCCACCAGGTCGTGCGGCAGACGGGTGATGAAGCCGACGGTATCGGCCAGCACCACTTCACCGCTCGCTGGTCCGTCGCCGGTCGATTCAGCCAGGCGCGGCAAATAGATCTTGCGTGTGGTGGTGTCGAGCGTGGCGAACAACTGGTCGGCCGCGTAGGCGCCGGCACGCGTCAGCGCATTGAACAGAGTGGATTTGCCCGCATTGGTGTAGCCCACCAGTGCGACCGACAATACCTGCTGGCGCGAGCGCGAACGCCGCTGGGTGCGGCGCTGCTTGCCCAGTTTGGCGAGCCGTTCGCGCAGCGCCTTGACCCGCACGCCGAGCAGGCGACGGTCGGTTTCCAGCTGTTTCTCACCCGGGCCGCGCATGCCGACGCCACCGCGCTGGCGCTCGAGGTGGGTCCAGCCGCGCACCAGGCGGGTCGACAGGTGTTGCAGCTGGGCCAGCTCGACCTGCAGCTTGCCTTCGGCGCTCTGCGCCCGGCGGGCAAAGATATCCAGAATCAGGCTGGTGCGGTCGATCACCCGGCACTGCAGGCGACGCTCCAGATTGCGCTCCTGCGCGGGCGACAGTTCGTGATTGAAGATGACAACGTCGGCCTCGGTGGCGGCGACCAGCGCCGCGATTTCATCGGCCTTGCCGCTGCCCACGAACAACGCAGCATCCGCGCGGCTGCGTTTACCCTGGACCTCGCCCCGGATATCGAGTCCGGCGCCGGCCGCCAGCAGACGCAGCTCGGCCACGCTTTCGGCAAAATCCGGCGTCGCGAAATCGAGCGCCACCAGAACGACCCGCTCTCCGCCCGCGTGCCGCTCGATCAAGGGGACTCTCCCCGTCTCCACCCAAGCGCGCTCACTGGACGGGACACTCGCCTGTCGACGCTACGAAACGGGCCATATCGATACGCAGATGTCCCGGAGATATCGCGGCTTGGCATGCATTGTAGGTCTCTCATTTTCCGTTGGCTTCAGCGCTTGATCCTGCGCGGGTCAAACCAGTTGCGGGCGGCCGAAATGCCAGCCCTGCCCGTAGTCCACGCCCATGTCTGCGAGGATGCGTGCGGTTTCCGCATCCTCGACGTGCTCGGCCACGGTATGCATGCCCTCCTTGCGTGCAAAATTCGCCAGGCTTTCGACGATGCTCGCCACCTTGCGGTCCTGGCGCATATGCGACACCAGCCAGCCTTCGATTTTCAGGAAGCTGACCGGCAGGTGCGCCAGGTACAGATAGGACGAATAGCCGCTGCCGAAATCGTCCAGCGCCAGCCGGAAGCCGAAGTCGATGAAGGGCTGCAAATCGGCGCGCAGCTTCTCCAGGCTGACGATGTGCTGGCGCTCGGTCAGTTCCAGCACGATGGGCTTGGCCGGCCCCAACATCGCGCTGCAGGTCTGGCAATAATCCATGGCATTGTCGAACATCTCCTCGACCAGATCGCGGCGTGCCAGGAATTGCGGCGACACATTCACGAAATGAATGAAATCGGATGCCCCGCCTTCATTCATTCGCACCACGCAGTGCTGCATCACGTTGCGGATCACCTGGCGGTCGATTTCAGCCATCAGCCCCAGCCCTTCCGCCATGTCGACGAACTCCTGGGCCTCGACGATCTCGCCGGTCGCGGTCTCGATGCGTGCCAGTGCTTCGTCCGCAATGGCCTGCCCGGTCTGCAAATCGACGATGACCTGCGAGGCCAGCCTGACCCGGTTTTCAGCCAGCGCCTGCCGCAGCAACGTACTGTTCCACGGCAGGCTGTCCAGCGCCGCCATCCTGACCTGGTCGCGGCCATCGGCCTTGGCCCGATACAAGGCATGGTCGATTTTTTCCAGCATCGGCAGGGTTTCGCTGTCGTTCACGCCGAAAGCCGCCACCCCCGCCGAGAAACTCAGTGAAAGGGCCCCCACGCTGGTCTGGATGGGCGTCGTACGGGCCCGGCCGGCCAACCGTTCCATGATGCCGGCAGCTTCGTCCACGGTGCTGCCATGCAGCACGAACAAAAATTCTTCCCCGCCCCAGCGCGCCACCCAGTCGCCTTCGCGCAGCCCGCTCTCGAAGCGACGCGCCACGGATTTCAGCACTTCGTCTCCCACGGCATGGCCGTAACGATCGTTCACCATCTTGAAATGGTCGAGGTCGACCAGGGCCAGCGCAAAGCCATGGCCGTCGCGCAGCGTGCGTGCGCGTTCCTTTTGCAGGCGCTCTTCGGCCGCCCGCCGATTGGGCAGGCCGGTCAGCGGATCGGTCAGCGCGATGCGCTGCAGCAAGTCCTTTTGCGCGGACTGATGCAGCGCATTGCCGAGCCAGTCGGCGATCAGGCTCATGTAGCCGACATCCACCGCGCCGGGCGGCGATTCGCTGCATCTGCGCAAAAAAGCCAGCACCCAGCGCGTCTCGGTCTCGTCGCCAACCGACACCGGAATCCCGGAGAAGGCACGCATGCCAAACTCGGTCACCAGCGGATTGCCGGCATACAGGGGGTGCGCGGCCAGATCGGCGATATGGGACGGCGTACGGGTATGAATGACAATATGGAACGGCGACGCTTCCAGCGCCTGCCTGCTGCCTTCCGGAAACACTCCCAGGCGATCGCTGACATAGCGTGCGGTGCAGTGCTCGCCAAGCTCGCTCAGCACCACCAGATCCATGTCCAGCACCCCGGCCGCCATCGCCAGCATGGCACGGATGCGCTCGGCATCGCTCAGGCCGCCTCGTACCGACAGTTTCCACAAGGCATTCAGGCGATCGACATGCGTGTCGCCATGGCTGGACAATGGTACGCGCTGACCGGATTGGTTGACTGCCTGCATGATCGCCGTTGAAGCTGGTTAACAGGCGCCATTCTAGCCTTCTCGCGACCGTTACAAATCCACTGCACGCAAACGCTCGGCGGCCTGTTCCGGGTTGATGGTGTTGACGAACAGCCCCGAGCCCAGTTCGAACCCGGTCGGAATGGAGGTGCGCGGGCAGATTTCCAGATGCCAGTGATAGCTCGCGGCGTACGCGCCGTGCGGCACGCCATGTTTCGAGTCCGTACCGCCATGCGGCACGGAGTGCAGGAAGAAATTGTACTGCGCGCCGCCGATGACGGCATCCAGCCGCGCCATGGTGCGCTTCACTACCCGCGCCAGGTCGGCCAGATCCTCGCCGCGCACGTCGAGAAAATCGGCCTGGTGCGCCAGCGGCAGGATGTGCACTTCCCATTCGTAACGGCTGGCGAAGGGCTTGATCGCGATGAACTTCTCGCCGCGCTCGACCACATACTGACCGACGTTGATCTTGCGCCGCACTGCACCCGAATTGCGGTCGTAGATCGTCGCCTCGAAGGTCAGCGCCTCGTCGATCAGCGCGCAAAAAATGCAGTGGTGGTGCTTGGCGTAATACGCGGCGCTGTTTTTCACCTCGGCGTCGACGTTCTCCGGCACCACCGGCATCGCGATCACCTGGCTGTGCGTATGCGGAATCGACGCGCCGGCCGCCGGGCCGAAATTCTTGAATACCAGCACGTATTTCAGGCGCTCGTCGGACGCGAACAGCTGCTGCATGCGCGCCTGGTAGACGCCGAACAGCGCGGCCAGATGGCTTTCCGCCATGTCCTGTACGGCAATGCCATGCTCGTGGTGATCGATGATGACTTCGTGCCGGCCGTAGCCGTCGATGGTCTGCTGCAGGCCGAAGTTGAAGCCGGCTTGTTCGCGATCGTCGCCCAGCACCGGGTAGAGGTTTTCCACCATGCGAATCTGCCAGTCGCCTTCCGGCGGCCAGCTCAGGATCACCGGCGGCGTCTTGTGCTCGTTGCCGCGGCAGAACGGGCAGGTTTCGACGTGCTTGCGGGTGTCGCGTGGCGCCAGTTCCTCGGCTTTTTTCGGGCGCATGCTGCGCGCTGTGGCGACCAGCACCGATTCGCTCGGCACGATGGGATTGATGCGGATTTCGCGAACTTCGCTGGTATTGTCCGGGGCGTTCGGGTCTGACATGCGGTTTCTCCTTTGCCAGGAAGCATAAAGCAGCCGCCCGATGGTGGCGGTTCATTCTGCTTATGCCCCCAGTCAGGCTTTTTATCCCCCCGCTTTCACCAGGGCCTTGCGTTGACGAAGCCCCGGCCGGCGCCGACAATACCGAACCTTTGCCGTATTCTCGGAGTATTCCCCATGGACGAAAAAGCCCTGCACGACGAGCAGCGCCTTATGCGCATGATGCGCAAAACGCTCACTTCCATCGTGCGCGATACCGCGCCGCGTGACGGCAACCCCAGCCCGCTCTCCGAAGCCACCGTGCTCGGCATCAAGGATTGCCTACTGGTGATCTCCGGCCGCGAAACCGAACTTGCCCAGCTCACCGGCCGTACCCTTGAAGAGCGCCCGCACTTCAGTGACGAGACACCCAACACCCACGCCGTCAAGATCAGCAGCATCCCAAAAAAAACGCACTGAGCATGCCGCAAGCCACCAGCCTGTTCACCGATGTCGAATCCAGTGTCGTCGGCACCTCGGCGGTCGTGATCTATTCGCCTTCCGGCAAGAACCGCAAGCGCTTTCCCGAGGGCGTGGTCGAGGTCTACACCAGCGAAGCCGAGGCGCTGGCGCACGCCGATCCCGCAAAAAATCGCCACGCCGCGATTGCCAGCGGCCCGGCGCGCTCGTCGGAAGGCTTCAAACTGTACTATCTGGTGCGCTGGCTGGACTGAACCCGTTCTGCCACTCGGGCAAGCGGGACCGAAACGCGACTTCGGCGAACGGCGGCGCAAAGTAATACCCCTGGACATCGTCACACCCCAGGTCCCGCAACAATTCGACCTGGGCTGCGGTCTCCACGCCTTCTGCCGTCACTTTCAGGCCCAGCGCCCGCGCCATCCCCACCATGCTGGCGACAATGGCGCGGGCCTCGGCATCCTCGACCATGTCCGCGACAAAGCTGCGGTCGATTTTCAGGCGCGTGGCGTCCAGTTTCCGCAGATAAGCCAGGCTGGAATAACCGGTGCCGAAATCGTCGATCGCCAGCCCTACCCCCTCTTCCGCCAGGCGATGCAGCAACGCTGACCCGGCGAGCGTCTCCTGCATGATGGCCGACTCGGTCAGCTCCAGTTCCAGCAGCGCCGGCGGAAGCTCCGTTTCCTGCAGCACCGCGCTCAGCCGTTCCTCAAAGCTCGGGCGGCGCAACTGCAGCGCCGAGACGTTGACCATGACCGGCACGGCCGGCGCCCCCTGCTGGTGCCAGCGCCGTGCCGCCCGGCAGGCCTCGGCGAGAATCCAGTCGCCGAGCGGAACGATCAGCCCGGAATCTTCGGCAACGGGAATGAAGCGCGCCGGCTCCACCCACTCCCATTCGGGGTGACGCCAGCGCACCAATGCCTCGATCCCGACGAGCGCACCGTGCGCAAGCGAAAACACCGGCTGGTAGAACAGTTCGAATTCGCCGCGTTCCAGCCCTTGGCGCAAGCCGGTTTCGGTGGACAGGCGCTCCCTTGCGCGTGCATTCTGCAGCGGGTCGGCGAACTGAAAGGTATTGCGGCCACCGTCCTTGGCCGCATACATGGCGCGGTCCGCGCAGGCCAGCCAGCCCTCCGCATCCAGCGCGTCGTCGGGATACAGCGCGATGCCGACACTGACTCCCACCGACACGCTCTGATCGCCGACCGTGATGGGTTTGGCGAGTTCGGCGATGATTTTTTCGGCGACATGACGCGCGTCGTCATCGTCCCGGATTTCAAGCAGCAGGATCACGAACTCGTCGCCGCCCAACCGGGCCACCGTATCGTCCTCCCGCACCAGCGCACACAATCGGCCGGCCACCGCGCACAGCAGTGCATCGCCCATGGCATGGCCGAGCGAATCGTTGACGTTCTTGAAACGGTCCAGGTCGAGGAACAGGATCGCCGCCCGGCTTCCCATCCGGTGGGCATGCGACAACGCCTGGGTCATGTGGTCGGCTAGCAGACGCTGATTGGGCAAGCCGGTCAGGCTGTCGTGATAGGCCTGTTCGTACAGTCTGCCTTCCGACGTCATGAGCCGCGCGTGCTCCCTGCGGATGCGCGCCCGTATATAAAACAGCAGGCTTGAGGTCAGCACGAACACCAGCGTTGCACCGAGCGGCAGCATCGCCGCATGCAGCAGCGTTCGCCGCCATAGGTTGGCGTCAACATCCAGCCCCAGCACCGCGATGGTTTGACCGGTCTGCGGGTCGACCTGCGGCACCAGTGCGCTGACCCATACCCCCCAGCTATCACTCAGCGGACCTTCGGTCATCGGCCGGTTGCCGGAAAACAGGGCGACCAGCTGCTCGCTCGCCTCGCCGTAGGCCATGCCGGAGGGTGAAAAATCGGATGAATCGGCAGGCTCGGAGTCCACCAGGAAACGGACCCCGCCCTCGTCATGCCATCCCAGCAGATACACGAAACGGTACTGCGGGCTGACGCTCCGCAGCGCCTCGAGCTGCTGCTTGAGGCGGGCATATTCCTCGCGCGTGGCGTCATTTGCCTCGCCGCGCAGCGCCTTCACCGCCGCCCAATCGAGTGAACGCTGCATCAGGCGCGCTTCGGTCAGGAACTGCACACGCATTCCCGCATCGGCCGAGCGCACCACCTGCAGGGTGAGGATCAGCCCCGCCAGCACACCGCCCAGCACCAGCAGCCATGGCCAGATCTTGCGTATCAAGCGCCGATCCAAGCGCTCAATCCGCGCCGTAGACCTTGCGCCGCACCCGCTTCTTGCGCCGCATCCGCGTCGCCTCGCTTTCGCTCAGCGGCGCGCGCGCCTTGCCTTCAAAAGGGTTCTTGCCGCTGTCTTCCTTGACCTGGATGCGCAGCGGCGTGCCCTGCAGCTTGAAGGCCTTGCGGAAACTGCTTTCCAGATAGCGCTTGTAATCGTCGCGCAGGCCTTCCAGCGCGTTGCCGTGCAGGATGATGACCGGCGGGTTCTTGCCACCCTGGTGGGCGTAGCGCGGCTTGGGACGGAACAGACCGTTCTTGGGTGGCGCGTGCTGTTCCACCGCCATCTCCAGCACCCGCGTCAGCTTGGGGGTCGACATCTTGAGGAAGGCGGCAGCATGCGCCGCTTCCACATCCTTCAGCAGGTTTTCGAGGCCTTTGCCCTTCAGCGCCGAGATGTAGTTGAAGCGGGCAAAGTCGAGGAAGGCGAGTTTGCGGCCGATGTCGCGCTTGATGTCGTCGCGCTGCTCGGGGCTGAGGCCATCCCACTTGTTGATCGCGACCACCAGCGCGCGCCCGGTTTCCAGCACGAAGCCCGCGAGATGCGCGTCCTGCTCGGAAATATTCTCGCGCGCGTCGAGCACCAGCACCACCACGTTGGCATCCTCGATCGCCTGCAGGGTCTTGATGACGGAGAATTTCTCCACCGTCTCGAACACCTTGCCGCGGCGCCGCACGCCGGCGGTGTCGATCAGGATGTAGGGCTTGCCGTCGCGCTCGAACTCGACGTAGATCGAGTCACGCGTGGTGCCCGGCTGGTCGAACGCGATCACGCGTTCCTCGCCGACCAGCGCGTTGACCAAGGTGGATTTGCCGACGTTAGGACGGCCCACCAGCGCGATCTTGGGGATGCCGAATTCATCGGGTTTTTCTTCCTCTGCGGGAAACGGCGCCAGCGCCTCGTCCACCAGGTCGGCGATGCCGTCGCCATGCGCGCCCGAAATCGCCAGCGGCTCGCCCAATCCCAGCTCGTGGAACTCGGCGGTGACCACGGCGCGGTTCATGCCTTCGGCCTTGTTGACTGCGAGCAGCACCGGGCACGCCGCGCGGCGCAAGCGGTCGGCGATCACCTTGTCCTGCGGTGTCAGGCCGCTGCGCGCATCGACCATGAAAATGATGGCATCGGCCTCGTCGATGGCCTGCAGCGTCTGGCGTGCCATCTCGGCCATGATGCCTTCCTTGGCCACCGGCTCGAGACCGCCGGTATCGACCACCAGATAGGGCTTGCCGCCGATGCGGCCACGCCCGTAATGGCGGTCGCGCGTCATCCCCGGCAGGTCGTGCACCAGGGCGTCGCGCGTGCCGGTAAGGCGGTTGAACAGGGTGGACTTGCCGACGTTGGGACGCCCGACAAGAACCAGAGTGGGAAGCATGGCTATCCTTGCTGACGCGTCGGCAAAGCCGGCGCGCTGTGTTTATTTGAGCCTGAAAGCGACGACATTGCCCTTGGCCGTCTGCACGGCGAAGCCGGGCCCGATGTCGACCGGCGCCGTGCGCACGTTGCTGTCGACCTTGGCACGCGCAACGAAACTGCCGTCTTCGGCCGACAGCACATGCACGACGCCTTCGCCGTCGGCCACCACCACCCAGGCGCCCAGCGCCAGCGGCGCGGTGACCTGACGGCGCGCCAGCTTGTCCTGCCGCCAGCCGGCACGGCCACTGGTCTTGTCGTAGGCGGTCACGGCATCCTTGTCGTCGGTGACGTAGACATTGCGCTCGTCCATCGCCAGCCCGCTGTTGCTGGAGGCGTCGCGTGCCCACAACGGTGCGCCGTTGCGGCGATCGAAGCAGGCCACCCGCCCCTGATAGGTGACGGCACACACCTGCCGTTCATCCACCACGGGATTGCCCATCACGTCGGCCACCCGTTCGAGTTCGGTCGCCCCGCGTGGCAGCGCCACCGTGGCTTCCCACAGCTGCGCGCCGTTGGCGACGTTGAGCGCAACCAGCTTGCCGCCGGGGAATCCGGCGTAGAGCACGTCGTCGCGCACAGTCATGCCGCCCGATCCGCGCAGGCTCAATGCCGGCAGGTTGCGGCTGTACAGCCATTTGCGGCTGCCGTCCGCGGCGGCCAGGCCGTGCACGCGGCCATCGCCGGTACGCGCGATCACCATATCAGCCACCGCCAGCAGTTGTCCGGTCACCTCGCTCGACAGCGGCACTTTCCAGCGCACCTGCCCGCTGCCAAAATCGAGCGCCAGCAGCTCGCCCTTGCCGCCGCCGGCCAGCACCAGGCCCTGGCCCGCGCCGGCCCCGGCCGAAAGTTTCACGCCGGTATCGGTACGCCACACCATGTTGCCGTTGGCCACGGCGATGCGCACCACCCGACTGCCGCCGGCGGCCAGCACATCGTCGCCTTCGGCTTGCGGGCGGAACAGGCGCCCATCCGCGTCGCCGGTTTCGCCTTTCCAGGCCTCGCCGAGACTGGCGCTTGGTTTGAACTCGACCAGTTCGGCGGGTTTGGCCTTGGCCGGGCCGGAACCGAACCAGCCGCCCACCGTGCTGGTCATCGAGCCGACCGCGCCGCACCCCGACAGCGACAGCGCCAAACCGGCGGCAATCAAACGCATCATCACTTGACCTCTCCTCCCAGCGCATCGAGTTTCAGTTCGACGATAGTGCGGTAGGGGTCGTCCTCCTGCATTTTGCCGAACGCCGTCTGATAGGCCGCGCGCGCCTCGGCCTGCTTGCCCTGCGCCAGCAGCACGTCGCCCTTCGTATCGTGGAAGCGGAAGGCGAAGGCATCGCTGTGCGTAGCCGACAGAGTTTTCAGCGCGGCGTCATATTGCTTCTGGTCGAGTTGCACGCCGGCCAGGCGCAGACGCGCCAGATCCCTGACGGCAGGTTCCTTGCTGTTGGCCGCCGCCCATTCCAGTTGGGTCTGCGCGCTTTTCAGGTCCTTGCCAAGGACGTTGAGCTTGGCCAGCAGCATCGCGGCGCGTGGGGCGTAGGCCGTGCCCTTGTACTGATCGATCAGCATCGAGCCGGCCTCGCGCGCAGCCTTGGCATCGTTGGCTGCCAGCGACTGCGTCAGTTTTTCGTACACGGCGGCCGCTTCCAGGCTTTGCGTCAGCGTGCGGTGCTGCCAGTAACGCCAGCCCGCCGACGCGGCGATCACCACGGCCAGGCCGATCATCACCAGGCTGCCCCAGCGTTTCCACCAGGCTTTCAGTTCGTCCAGCCGTTCCTGCTCGTCGAGGTCGTAGGTTGCCATCGTGCTATACCTTTTAAATTGTTGCCTGTTTCAGAAATTCGATCGCCAGCGTCATCTCGACTCGGGTCTGCCCGGCGCTGCTGCGCAGCGGCTTCAGCGTCACCTGCTGCGCCGCCGCTTCGTCGTCGCCGATGATCACCGCATAGCGCGCACGGCTGGCATCGGCCTTTTTCATCTGCGACTTGAAGCTGCCGCCGCCGCAATGCAGCACGCCGGCAAGCCCCGCGCCGCGCAGCGCGGACGCCACCTGCCACGCATACGCCTGCGCCGCGTCGCCAGCGTGGACGATGTAGGCGTCCGGCACCGGCGTCGCAATGGCCCGCCCGCCGGCTTCGATCAGCGCCAGCAGCCGCTCGATTCCCATGGCGAAGCCGGCAGCCGGCGCGGGTTTGCCGCCGAGCTGTTCGATCAGACCGTCGTAGCGGCCGCCGGCACACACCGTTCCCTGCGCGCCGAGCTGGTCGGTCACCCATTCGAACACGGTGCGATTGTAGTAATCCAGTCCGCGCACCAGACGCGGATTGATCTCGAATGCGATGCCGTTCGCGCGCAACAGGGCCTGCACGGCGTCGAAGTGCGCCAGCGCCTCGTTCTCGAGCTCGTCCATCAATTTTGGTGCGGCATCGTTCAGCGCCTGCATTGCCGGGTTCTTGCTGTCGAGAATGCGCAGCGGATTGCTGTGCAGACGGCGCTTCGCATCCTCGTCGAGCGCATCCTGATGCGCCTCGAAATAGGCGATCAGTTTCTGCCGGTGGCGCTGCCGTGCGGCATGATCGCCCAGAGTATTGAGCTGCAGCGTCGGGGCGATGCCGAGCTCGCGCCAGAGATCGGCGCACATCACGATCAGCTCGGCATCGGTGTCGGGCCCGGCAAAGCCAAGCGCCTCGACGCCGACCTGATGAAACTGCCGGTAGCGCCCCTTCTGCGGGCGCTCGTGGCGAAACATCGGGCCGGTGTACCAGAGGCGCTTGCCGCCGTCGTACAGCAGGTTGTGCTGGATCACCGCGCGCACCGAGGACGCCGTACCCTCCGGGCGCAGCGTCAGCGATTCGCCGTTCAGCTCGTCGACGAAGGTGTACATCTCCTTCTCGACGATGTCGGTCACCTCGCCGATGGCGCGTTTGAACAGGCCGGTGTGCTCAAGGATCGGCGTGCGCATCTCGCGGTAGCCATAGCGCCGCAGCCAGTCACGCACGATCGCCTCGAAGCCCTGCCAGATATCGGTGGCATCGGGCAGGCAGTCGTTCATGCCACGCACGGATTGAATGTTGTTGTTGCTCATGTTGTGGGAATCAATTTTTTATCCGCGAAGGACGCTAAGGGACGCGAAGAAACCCCAAACCTGTTTTTTCCAGGTTTTTACTTCGCGCTTCTTCGCGTCCTTCGCGGATAAAGATTTTTCAATGGCCATAACGACGCTGCACGTAGTCCTCGACGATCGCCTGGAAGTCAGCCGCGATGCGATCCCCCTTCAGCGTCACGGTTTTCTCTCCGTCGACGTACACCGGCGCGACCGGCACTTCGCCGGTGCCAGGCAGCGAGATGCCGATGTTGGCGTGCTTGGATTCGCCGGGGCCGTTGACCACGCAGCCCATCACCGCCACCTGCATGGTTTCGACGCCGGGATACTGGTTGCGCCACAGCGGCATCTGGGTGCGCAGGTAGACTTCGATGTCCTGCGCCAGTTCCTGGAACACGGTCGAGGTGGTGCGCCCGCAGCCGGGGCAGGCGGTGACCTGCGGGGTGAAGGCGCGCAGGCCGAGTGCCTGCAGGATTTCCTGGCCGACGCGAACCTCCTGGGTGCGGTCGCCGCCCGGCTCGGGGGTCAGCGAAATGCGGATGGTGTCGCCGATGCCTTCCTGCAGCAGCACCGCCAGCGCGGCAGTCGAGGCGACGATGCCCTTGCTGCCCATGCCGGCCTCGGTCAGCCCGAGATGCAGCGGATAGTCGCACTGCGCGGCGAGGTCGCGGTACACCGCGATCAGATCCTGCACCCGGCTCATCTTGCACGACAAAATGATCCTGTCGCCGCCGAGGCCCAACTCCTCGGCCTTTTTCGCCGATTCCAGCGCCGACGCCACCATCGCACGGCGCATCACCACCTCAGCGTCTTCCGGCTGCGCGAGGCGCGCATTGTCGTCCATCATGCGTGCCGCCAGCGCCTGGTCGAGGCTGCCCCAGTTGACGCCGATGCGCACCGGCTTGTCGTAACGGCACGCCACCTCGATCAAGGTGGCAAACTGTTCGTCGCGCTTGTTGCCGCGTCCGATATTGCCCGGATTGATGCGCAGCTTCGCCAGCGCCTGCGCGCATTCCGGCACCTGGGTCAGCAGCTTGTGACCGTTGAAGTGAAAGTCGCCGATCAGCGGCACGCGGCAGCCCAGCACGTCGAGGCGCTCACGGATGAGCGGCACCGCGGCGGCGGCTTCCAGGGTGTTGACGGTGAGTCGCACCAGTTCCGAGCCGGCCTCGGCCAGCGCCTGCACCTGGCGCACGGTGGCCGCAATATCGACGGTATCGGTATTGGTCATCGACTGCACCACCACCGGCGCATCGCCGCCGACCAGCACAGGGCCGATCCGCACCTGGCGGCTGGGGCGACGGGCTATCTGAGACATCATTATTCTTCCAGGGGGCTGTTCTTCAAGGGTGGTTATTCTTCAAGCGTGAAGCGTGCGACCGTCGCGTCGATAAAGGGCGACAGATCGATGGGACGGCCGTTGTATGTCATCCGCGCCTGGGCTGCATTGCCGATCACCACATCGAACGGCGGCTGACCGTTGACATCCACGCTGCCGCCCGCGGGGTTGAGCTGGCGGTGCAGCATGCGCCCGCTGGCATCCTTGATCTCGGTCCAGGCCTCGTCGCCAAATTCGAGATGCAGCACACTGCCGGCCGCTGGAGCCGGAGTTGCTGGCGTGCCGGCCCCGGCCGGTTCAGCGGGTGCGGCGGCAGGCGCATCAGCCGGGACGAGAGCAGCCTGAACGACGGAGGAGACGGACTCTGCCGGTTCCACTACAGGTACCGGCACCGCAGCGGGGGCGACCTGGGTTTGCATGGCAACGGCCCCCCGCTGGGTCGAGTCCTCCTCCACCTCGCTGTTCAGCCACAAATACAGCACCACCGGCACCGCCACCGCCACCAGCACGCCCAGCAGCGACAGTATCAGCCAGGGCGAAGTCAGCCAGGAATGCGACACGGACTGACCAGCAGGGCTGACCGCAGCAGGCTCGGCTGGCGCACCCTGCATGCGTGCCAGCAGGGCTTCGGGCGCGAGCCCCAGCAGGCGCGCATAGTTGCGCACAAACCCGCGCGCGAACACGGACTGACCCAGGCTGTCGAAATCATCCGTCTCCATCGCCTCGATCTGGCGATGCATCAGGCGCAGGCGCACCGCCACGTCGTCAAGCGCAATCCCTTGCGCTTCGCGGGCGTCGCGCAGGATCTGCCCGACCGATGCCTGGCTGTTCTCGCTCATTCGTATTGTCCCGCCAGCAGCAGGCGCGCTTCGTCCGAATCGGGAAAGCGTTTGCGCAGTTGCAGGCCGTAGGCTGCTTCCTGCGTACGGTCGCCCAGCTTGCGTTCCAGCCGCACACCCAGCCACAGGCTTTCCGCGGTCGGCGGCGCCAGTTCGGCATGACGGCCCAGCAAGCGCTGCGTCTCCATCAGCCGGCCCTGGCGGAAATGCAGTCCCGCGAGCTTCAGGATGGTATTGGGATTGTCGGGTTGCAGCTTGAGCGACTTCACCAGATTGGCTTCGGCCAGCGCGAGATCACCCTTCTTTTCCGCACACAGACCGGCGTTGGCCATCGCCTGCTCGGGCCTTGCATACAGCGGATTGCGCAGGGCGGCGCTGAACTGTTCGAGACCTTCGTCGTAGCGGCCACGTGAGCAGAGAAACCAGCCGAAATTGTTGCGTGCTTCGGAATCGCTGCGATCCAGTTCGATGGCGCGGCGGAAGTTTTCCTCGGCCAGTTTGTCTTCGGCCAGTTCCATGTAGATCAGGCCGTAGATATTGTAGGCCGGGCCAAACCGGCTATCGGCGGTAATCGCCTTGCGCAGTTCGTCAAGCGCGATCTTGTACTGGGCACGGGAGAAGTAGGCGCCGGCCAGGTCGGTGAACGCGCTGGCGCGCTGGCGGCTTCCGCTGTCGGCTTCCGTGTTGGCGATGCCCCCGCCCCCCCCGGCAGAGTGGCCCGCGCAGCCCGCGAGCAAGGCTGCCCCGATCACGATCCATTTCTTCACGCTGCCTCCTTGTGCATCCGCTTCATCACGCGCCCGCTCTTGTCGGCCACCTTGCCCGCCAGCTGGCCACAGGCGGCGTCGATATCGTCGCCGCGTGTCTTGCGTGTGGTAACCACGTAGCCCGCATCCTGCAGAATCTCGCGGAATACGCGCATGGCGTCGGCACGCGGTTTTTCATAACCGGAATCCGGGAAGGGATTGAACGGGATGAGGTTGAACTTGCACGACACCTCGCGCGTCAGCTCGATCAGCTGACGCGCATGCCCGGGCGTATCGTTCACCCCGGCCAGCATGACGTATTCGAAAGTAATGAAGTCACGCGGCGCATGCACCAGATAACGCCGGCACGCCGCCATCAACTCACGCAACGGATACTTCCTGTTGATCGGCACGATCTGGTCGCGCAGCGCGTCGCTGGGCGCGTGCAGGCTCACCGCCAGCGCCACTGGGCAACGCTCGGCGAGCCGGTCCATCGCCGGCACCAGGCCCGAGGTCGACACCGTGACGCGCCGCCGCGACAGGCCGTAGGCGTGGTCGTCGAGCATGATGCCGAGCGCAGTCACCACGTTCTCGAAGTTCGCCAGCGGCTCGCCCATGCCCATCATCACTACGTTGGACACCGGCCGCCCGGCGGTTTCACCCGTGGTGCGGTTGGGTTCGGTCTTCAGGCTGTGCTGCGCTACCCACAGCTGGCCGATGATCTCGGCCACCGTCAGGTTGCGATTGAAGCCCTGCCGCCCAGTCGAGCAGAAGGTGCACTCCAGCGCGCAGCCGACCTGCGACGACACGCACAGGGTGCCGCGGTCGTCTTCCGGAATGAACACGGTTTCGATGCCATTTCGCCAGGTTTGATCGCTGGCGGCTCCGCCGCCCGGACCGACGTCGAACAGCCACTTGCGCGTGCCGTCGGCCGAAGTGTGCGCGTAATTGACCACCGGCGCCTTCACCTCCGCCTGCTGCTGCAGTTTTTCGCGCAGGCTCTTGGCGATGTCGGTCATCTGCGCAAAATCCGCCACCCCCGACTGGTGTACCCAGTGGAACACCTGGCGGGCGCGGAACGGCTTTTCGCCGAGCTCGCCGAACCAGGCGGTCAGCCCTGCGAGATCGAGATCGAGCAGATTCTGCGGCATGCGTGGCTTAACGGCCGGCGTAGACTTCGCAGCCGGGGAAGAAGTAGGCGATTTCGACCGCCGCGGTTTCCGGCGCGTCGGAGCCGTGCACCGCATTGGCGTCGATACTCTCGGCAAAGTCAGCGCGGATGGTGCCGGGCTCGGCCTTCTTCGGGTCGGTCGCGCCCATCAGTGCACGGTTCTTGGCAATGGCGTCCTCGCCTTCCAGCACCTGCAGCACGACCGGGCCGGAAATCATGAACTCGACCAGGTCCTTGAAGAAGGGACGCTCACGGTGCACGGCATAGAAGCCCTCGGCTTCCTGACGCGACAGATGCTTCATTTTCGAGGCCACGACCTTGAGGCCGTTGGTCTCGAAGCGGCTGACGATCTTGCCGATCACGTTCTTTTTGACGGCGTCGGGTTTGATGATGGAAAAAGTGCGCTGAACGGCCATGCGAATGCTCCAGACGAATGAGAAAATAGTTCAAAAAACCATGAAAATCAGCCCGCTAGAATAGCACGGCCGCCCCTCCCTGTCTTGACCCCGCCGCCAGTTTTTGCCGCCCGGCGTGGCGCGCAAACGCGCGCCTGCGTATAGTGGCGGCTGTCTACGTATCCGCCGAACCGCGCCCCATGCTCGAACTCCTGACCGATCCCAATGCCTGGATCGCCTTTGCCACGCTCACCGCACTGGAACTGGTGCTGGGCATCGACAACATCATTTTCATTTCCATCCTGGTCGACAAGCTGCCGGAAAAGCAGCGTGAACTGGCGCGCCGTCTGGGCCTGGGCATGGCCATGTTCATGCGCATCGGCCTGTTGCTGGTACTGGCGTGGATCATCGGCCTGACGGCGCCGTTGTTTACCGTACTGGATCAGGATATCTCGGGGCGCGACCTGATCCTGATCGGCGGCGGGCTGTTCCTGCTGTGGAAAAGCACCAGCGAAATCCATCAATCGCTGGAAGGCGAGGACGGTCACAGTTCCAGCGTGGTCAAGGCCACTTTCACTGCCGTCATCCTGCAGATCATGGTGGTCGACCTCGTATTTTCGCTGGATTCCATCATCACCGCCGTCGGCATGGTGGAGAGCATCGCCGTGATGATCGCGGCGGTGGTCGTCTCGGTCGGACTGATGATGCTGTTTGCCGGTGCAATCGGCCGCTTCGTGTCGAATCACCCCAGCATCAAGATGCTGGCGCTGTCCTTCCTGGTGGCGGTGGGTGTGGTGCTGATCGCCGAGGGCTTTGGCCACCACGTGCCCAAAGGCTACATCTACTTCGCCATGGCCTTCTCGCTGACGGTGGAAATGCTCAATATCCGCATGCACCAGCGGCGCGTCGCTGCAGTGCACCTGCACACCGCCTACACGCCCGAAAAGCGCAGCGATTAAGCCACCACGCGCGGGACGATGCCGGACTCGCCGGGCGCCGCCCGCGCGTCGGCATCGAAGCCGATGCCGGCCGCCCACAGCAGGCGTCCGTCGCACCACAACAGCGGCAGGCGATCGCGCTCCCAAGGCGGGACAGCACGTTCCTGCAACAGGTTCTTGAGGCTGCGGCGAGGTCCGCCCGCATGCAGACGCAGGCGCTCACCGCCTTGGCGCACGCCGAGCGCGACCTCTCCCGCCGCCAGCATGGCGTGTTTCAAGCCGGCGCCCAGTTCGGCATCCATGCGCACGCTCACCCCCGCGGAGGGCACCGCCAGCGTCGTTTCTCCCTGCCAGCGCACCGGGGCAGCCGGAGCCGGCGCCACCGCTGCGAGATAGGCTCCGCCTCGAAAGCGCCATACCTCCACCTGCCCCAGCCGGACGCACACGCGCGCATCGTGCCGCGCATCCAGCAGCTGGTGCAGCGCCTCGTTCAACTGCCGCGCACACGGCATGGGCTGGCCGTGCCGCTCGATAAAATAGCGCAGCAGATTGCGCGCGCGCGGCCGGCTCAAACCGGCCAGCGCCGCGCAATCGAGGCGATCGCCGGCAACGGCCGTCGCGGCATCGAGCTGCGCCAGGTCGTCCAGCAATTCGGCCGCATCGGCCTGCAGCGCGGCAGCGCGCGCGAGGGTGGCAGCGGCGCCGGGGAAATGCGTGGCCAGCAGCGGCATCACCTGCTGGCGCAAGGCATTGCGGCGGTAGCGGGTATCCTGATTGCTCTCGTCGTCGACCCACGCCATGCCATGCGCCTGCGCGTAATCCAGCAGCACGGCGCGCGGCACGCCCAGCAGCGGACGGAGATGCGCGGCCCGCCACCCAGGCCGGCCTTGCGCCTCGGCCATCGCCGCCAGGCCTTTCGGCCCTGCGCCACGCAACAGCTGCAGCAGAAGCGTTTCGGCCTGGTCGTCCTGCTGATGCGCGGTGAGCAGGAAGTCGGTGTCCAGTACCGCAAAAATGCGCTGACGTTCGCGCCGTGCAGCCGCCTCGATGCCAGCCGCATCGTCGCGCGCGATCCGTACGCGATGAATGCTTAATTCAAGCTCGCGCGCTGCGCACAGCTGCGCGCAGAAATCCGCCCAACGGTCGGCATGCGGCGACAGGCCGTGATGCACATGTACCGCCTGCAGATCAAAAGGATGTTGACGGCGCTGCGCCAGCAAAAGGTGGAGCAGCACCACCGAGTCGAGCCCGCCCGACAACGCCAGCGTCAGACGTGCACGGGGAGGAACGTGGCGGGCAAGGCTGTCCGCCACCGCGGCGGCGGCCTTATTTGACAGGGACTTCCTTGAAGCTGCCATACGCCCGCAGGCGCTGGTAGCGCGCAGCCAGCAGCACATCGGCCGGCTGCTTGCGCAACTCGGCGAGGGTATCTGTCAGTGCGCGGCGCATCGACTGGAACATGACATCCCAGTCGCGCTGCGCGCCGCCCAGCGGCTCTTCGATGATGCGGTCGACCAGCCCGTTCGCCTTCAGGCGGTCGGCGGTGATGCCCAGGGTCTCGGCGGCGACCGACGCCTTGTCGGCGCTCTTCCACAGGATCGAAGCGCAGCCTTCGGGCGAGATCACCGAATAGGTCGAGTACTGCAGGATCAGCGTGCGGTCGCCGACGCCGATCGCCAGTGCGCCGCCGGAACCGCCTTCGCCGACGATGGTGCAGATGACCGGTGTCTGCAGCTCGGACATCACGTAGAGATTGCGTGCGATGGCCTCGGACTGACCGCGTTCCTCCGCGCCGATGCCCGGGTAGGCGCCGGGGGTGTCGATGAAGGTGAAAATCGGTAAGCCGAATTTCTCCGCCAGACGCATCAGGCGCAGTGCCTTGCGGTAGCCCTCCGGGCGCGGCATGCCAAAATTGCGGTAGATTTTTTCCTTGGTGTCGCGGCCTTTCTGGTGGCCGATCACCATCACCGGTTCGCCATTGAAGCGGGCGATGCCGCCGACGATCGCGGCATCGTCGGCAAAGGCGCGGTCGCCGTGCAACTCGGCAAAACCGGTGAACAGGCCCTGCGCATAATCGAGCGTGTACGGCCGTTGTGGATGGCGTGCCACCTGCGACACCTGCCAGGCATTGAGCTTGGCATAGATGTCCTTGGTCAGCGTCTGGCTCTTCTTCTGCAGGCGGCGGATTTCCTCCGAGATGTCCAGCGCGGAGTCGTCCTGCACGAAGCGCAGTTCTTCAATCTTGGCTTCGAGTTCGGCAATCGGCTGTTCAAAATCGAGGAAAGTGGTTTTCATCGGCGGTCTTCATCAAGCTGTCACAGAACACAGGTTAGCCGGGCATTTTAGCAGCCCGGCATCATTTGCCGTGCAGTTTGCTCAATGATGATGATGGCCGTGGGCGCCATGCGCGTGGCGGTGCGCAACCTCGTCCGGCGAGGCGGCACGCACTTCGGCCACCACGCACTGGAAATGCACCGACTGCCCGGAATAGGGATGATTGCCGTCGACCACCACCTTGTCTTCGGCGATCTCGGTCACGGTGTAGAGCATTTCCTCGCTGCCGTCGACCGGCGAGCCGACGAACTGCATGCCTACCTCGATGTCATCGGGGAAAGCGTCGCGCGGCTCCAGCCGCACCAGCTCTTCCTCGTATTCACCGAAGGCGTCGGCCGGCTGCAGCTTGAGGTCGATTTGGTCGCCCACCACCTTGCCTTCCAGCGCCTGCTCCACCAGCGGAAAGATGTTGTCGTAGCCGCCGTGCAGGTAGCTGACCGGTTCGTCGCTCTCCTCCAGCAGTGCGCCCTCCATATCGCGGACGACGTAGGTGATGGTGACGACGGTATCTTTGCCGATATTCAATTGAGTTCCCCTTTGCTCATTAAAGCAACCAGTTGCAGCACTTCCGCCGCGTGCCCGCGGCTGGAAACGCCGTACAGTGCGTGACGGATGACGCCCTGTTTGTCGATGACGAAGGTGGAGCGCGTCATGCTCTTGCGCATGACGCCGTCCACCTCCTTGTCCTGCAGCACGCCATAGGCTGCGCAGGTCGTTTGTTCCTTGTCGGCCAGCAAGCGCACACTGATGCCGTGCTTGTCGCGAAACTCGCCATGCTTGATGCAGTCGTCGCGCGACACGCCGAGCACGCTGGCCCCCAGCTTGGTGAAATCATCCTCCAGCTCGGAAAACTCGATCGCTTCGGTGGTGCACCCCGGGGTGTCGTCACGCATGTAGAAATACAGCACCAGGGTTTTACCCCGGAATTGGGACAGCTCGACGATGTTCATGTCCGCATCCGGGTTGGAAAAATCCGGCGCGCGATCTCCAGCATTCAACATGGGCGGCTCCGCCACGTATTTTTCGGCAGCATTCTAACAGGGGGCATCCAATCGCGCCGTTATAATTCCGCCCATGACGCCCCCCCTGCTTGGCGGCCTCAGCCCCGCCCGCTTCCTGCGTGAGATATGGCACAAACGCCCGCTGCTGATCCGCAACGCCGTACCTGACTTTGCCGGCCTGTTGTCGCCCGCCGAGATGCGGCAGCTGGCCTGTCGCGACGACGTCGAATCGCGCCTGATCCAGGGCAGCGGCAACGACTGGCAGCTCGATCATGGCCCGTTCCGGAAAAGCGATTTCAGGCGCCTGCCGGAAACCGGGTGGACCCTGCTGGTGCAATCGCTCAATCACTTTCTGCCCGAAGCCGACGCCCTGCTGGCGCGTTTCGATTTCATTCCGCACGCCCGCCTCGACGATTTGATGGTGAGCTACGCCGTGCCCGGCGGCAGCGTCGGCCCGCATTTCGATTCGTACGACGTTTTTCTGCTGCAGGGCCAGGGGCACCGCCGCTGGCAGGTCGGCACACAAAGCGACCTGGCATTGCTGGACGATGCGCCGCTGAAGATCCTGCGCCGCTTCAAGGCCGAGGACGAATGGGTGCTCGGCCCCGGCGACATGCTCTACCTGCCGCCGCACGTCGCGCACTACGGTGTCGCCGTGGATGCCTGCATGACATATTCGATCGGCTTCCGCGCTCCCACCGCCGAAGAACTGGCGCACGGCTTCCTGATGCACCTGCAGGACACCCTCGCGCTGGAAGGCCGCTACGCCGACCCCGACCTGCGCCGGCAAACCCACCCCGGCGAAATCGGCCGGGCGATGCTGACGCAAATCGAAGGCATGATCGCCCGCATCGAATGGACTAAACGCGACATCGCCGAGTTTGCCGGGCGCTACCTGTCCGAACCCAAGCCAAATGTGTTTTTCGACCCGCCGGACACGCCGCTCGGACAAGCCGCCTTCGACAGACAGGCAGGCAAGGCCGGCGTGGCGCTCGATCCCAGGTCGCGCCTGCTGTTTGCGGGCAAACGCTTTTTCATCAATGGCGAGGCGTTCACGCCGCAGGTCGGCGAAGCCGCCACACTGCGGCAGCTGGCCGACCGGCGCCGCCACCCTGCGCCGCTGCCGGCCACGCTGCGCAAGCGCCTGTATGACTGGTACCGGGCCGGCTGGTTGGAGATCGGCGCCGAATGAATGCCCTCGAAACCCCGGCTGAACTCCGCGCCGCGTTCGACGCGCTGCTCGCCGCCACGCAGCGCCGGCTGCGCCTGTACGACTACGACCTCAGCCTGTTCGACCTCGACCACGCCCCCCGCCACGCGGCTCTGCGCGCGCTGTGCGTGGCTGGCGGCGGACGCCGCATCGAGCTACTGCTCGACGACATCGACCGCGTTGCAGGCGACCATCCCCGCCTGATGCAGCTGCTGCGCGATTTCGGCCATATCCTCGAAATCCGCCTGGCCGACCCCGACGCGCCGCGCCCCGGCCAGGCATTCGTGCTGGCCGACCGCCACGGCGTGCTGCTGCGCGCCGACAAGGCGGCGGTGCACGGCATCCTGCATCCGGACGACCGCGGCAGCGCCGTGGCGCTGCATCAGGATTTCGAAGGCATGTGGCAACGCGCGCCGGCCGCCATGTCGGCGACCACGCTGGGCTTGTAAGCAAACTAGAGCGTACTTAGCCAGTCCAGCTCGGGCTCGCTAAAGCCGGCCTGGCGGCGCGCCGCCAGATTGAACGGCGGTTTCAGCGGCGGCGCGTCGTAATCGACCAGCAGCTGGCGGAACGTCGTTTCGGGCTGCAGACCGCGCGCCGCGCACAGCCAGCCGAACCAGTGGCTGCCGATGGCGACATGGCCGATCTCGTCGCGCTCGATGACGGCGAGGATCTCGACCATGCGTGTGTCGTTCGCAGCGCTGAGCTTGTCGACGATCAGCGGCGTGGCATCGAGCCCGCGCGCTTCCAGCACACGCGGCACCAGCGCCATGCGCACCAGCGGATCATGCGCGGTTTTCAGCGCCATGTCCCACAGGCCGTTGTGCGCCGGAAAATCGCCGTAGGCATATCCCAGCGTAGCCAGATGCGCGTTCAGCAGCGCGAAATGCAGCGCCTCCTCATCCGCCACGCGCAGCCAGTCGGCGTAGTAAGCGGACGGCATGCCGGCGAACCGGTGGGCGGCGTCGAGCGCCAGGTTGATCGCGTTGAATTCGATATGCGCCAGCGCATGGATGAGCGCTGCGCGGCCGGGCAGCGTGTCGGCACGGCGGCGCGGCACCTTCTGCGGCGGAACCTGCAGCGGTTTCTCGGGATGCCCCGGCTGTCCGATGGGGACGCGTGTCGTGTGCGCCGCGGGGTCCACGCGCCCCGCTTGCCAGTCCGCCTGCAACGCATGCACGCAGGCGAGCTTGGCCGCCGGCTCGCCCGCCTGAAGGCAAACAGCGAGCCGCCCGGGCAACGAATCTAGCGCCGTTCCACCCACCGGATGCCCATCAGCGCAATGGCCAGGAAGATCAGCAGCGGCAGGATCGACACCACGACCGCCGGCCAGTCGTTCAACAGGCCGAGGTGGCCGAACAGTCGGCTCAGCAGATGAAAGCCGAGACCGGCCAGAATGCCGATGAAAATCTTGCTGCTGGTGCCGCCGGAACGCGGTCCCTGGATGGCAAACGGCATGGCGATCAGCATCATGATCGGGATGACCAGCGGGCTGAGAAACTTTGTCCACAGGGCGAGTTCGTAACGCGTGGCCTTCTGGCCGTTTTCCTTGAGATGCGCCACATAGCGCCACAGGGTGCGCGCCGACATTTTCTCCGGCGCGACCAGCAGCACGCTGAGGATGTCGGGCGTCAGCACTGACTGCCAGTCCTGGCGCGCGTTGCGGGTAGCGTGGATACCGTCGGCATCGAAACGCGTTTCCACCACCTGCTGCAGGCTCCAGGTCTGGTTGCCGCGCCAGCTGGCCTCGGCGGCGGCGCGGATCCAGTCAAGGCGGCCGCCGCCATCGAAGCCGTAAATTTCGATGCCGCGCAGGGTATTGTCGGGCATCACTTCGCGCACATTGATGAACGCCGTGCCATCCTTGACCCACAGCCCGGAGCGGAACTGCTGCGCCACCACCGAACGGGTGGCAGACAGCTTGTAGCGCTGCGCGGTCTGATCCGACCACGGGGTCACATATTCGCCGATCAGCAGCGCCAGCAGGGAGAGCATCGCGCCGATCACCGCGAAGTATCCCGCCACCCGCCAGTTGGACAGGCCCGACACGCGCATTACCGCGTATTCCGAATTGCCCACCAGGCGCGACAGCGCAAACAGCGTTCCGATCAGCGCCGCTACCGGCAGGATTTCATACAGATGCCCGGGCATGCTGAGCACCACCACCACGGCCGCCTGCCCCAGGCCATAGTTGTTACGGCCCAGGCTGCCGAGTTCCTCCATCACGTCGAAGAAGGCAAACAGCACCAGCAGCGCGAGCAGCAGGAATCCGGTTGCCACCAGCACCTGCTGCGCGAGGTAGCGCGCCAGCAGCCTCATGACCGTCTCCGGCGCGTACCATACTGGCGCGCACGCACGTAAAACAGGGCTGCCACGGCAAGCAGCATCAACAGATGCGGCGACAGCATTCCCAGCCACGGATTGAGTCTGTCCTGCGCCACCCAGGCCTGTGACAGCGACAGCAGGTTGTTGTAGACGAAATACAGCAGCAGCGCGATCACCAGCCCGTAGGAGCGGCGCGCGCGCGTGTTGACGAAACTGAGGGGAATCGCCATCACGGCAAGAATCAGCGCGCTGAGCGGAACCCCCAGCCGCCACAACAGCTCGGCGCGCGCCGATGGCGACGCATCGCCGATCAGCTCGCCCGGCGGCGCCTGGCGAATGCCGGTTTCCTTGCCACCGGCAGCCGCCGGGTCGAGCCGCATCCAGTAGCGTTCAAACTGCACGATGCGGTAATCGAGCTGGCCGGGGATGCCTTCGTAGCGGCGCCCATCCTTGAATACCAGGTAGCGCGAGCCGTCGGGCAGCTGGGTGTGGTTGCCTTCGCGCGCCACCACCAGGCCGAGCTGACCGTCGATGCGCGACTGCATGAACACGTTGCGCACGATACCGGTCAGTGGGTTGAGCGATTCGACGTAATAAACGCGCTGGCCAGCGCTGGATTCGGCAAACAGTCCGGGCGCAATCAGGGCACTTTCGCTGCGGCTACGCAAATCCTGGCGGTATTCGCTTTTCTTGGTCTGCGCCCACGGATTGAGCATCAGCGTCAGCAACAGGATCACCAGCGAAAACGGCACGGCGAACGTCAGCACCGGCCGCATCCATTGCGTGAGCGACAGCCCGGCATTGAGCCAGATGACCATTTCGCTGTCGCGCCACATGCGCGACAAGGGCAGCAACACGCCGGCGAACAGTGCGATCGTCATCAATACCGGCAGAAAATACAGCAGCGAAAAGCCAAGAAAAGCAAATACCGCCTGGTTGGCAAGCTCGCCCCGCGCCACATCGCCGAGCAGGCGGATGAACAGGATCACCAGCGCAATCGCGATCAGCACCGTCAGCACGGCGCCGGTGGCAAGGCCCATTTCGCGGGTCAGTGCACGGCGATAGAGCATGCGGCTATCCGGGGGTCATTCGGGACACGAATATGCTTTTGACATTCCACTGCGGCTGCGCCAATAATCGCCCGACCGGCAAATCGTATTTTTTTGAGCACAGACATGGAAAACAAGGAAATCGAACTCGAATTTAGCATAAAAAGCGGCGCACCCGAAAAGCAGCGCACCGCCTGCGTCGTCGTCGGCGTGTTCGAGAGCCGCAAGCTGTCGGCCCCGGCAATCGACATCGACCGCGCCAGCGACGGCTATCTGTCGGACATCCTGCGCGGCGGCGACATGGAAGGCAAGGCCGGCAGCACTCTGCTGTTGCACAAGGTACCCAACATTCTGGCCGACCGCATCCTGCTGGTCGGCCTCGGCAAGGAACGCGAGTTCCACGAAAAGGCCTACTGCGACGCCATCGCCAGCGCGGTGAAGACCCTGCGCGACACCGGCTCGATGGAAGCCGCGATCACGCTGAGCGAGATCCCGGTCCGGAAACGCGACGTCACCTGGAATGTCGAGCAGGCTGTCATCAGCGCCCACGCAGCGTTGTACCGCTTCGACCATTTGAAGAGCAAGCCGAACGAGACACGCCGTCCGCTCAAGCGCGTGATCTTTGCCGTTTCGCGCCGCGGCGAGCTCAAGTATGGCGAGGTCGGACTGGCGCACGGACTGGCGATTGCCCGTGGCATCGGCCTGGCCAAGGACCTGGGCAATACGCCGTCCAACATATGCACCCCCGAATACCTGGCCGGCCAGGCGCAAAAGCTGGCCAAGGCCTACGGCTTCCGTAGCGAGATTCTCGACTATGCCGCCTGCGACAAGCTCGGCATGGGTTCCTTCCTGTCGGTCGGCAAGGGCAGCGACAAGCCGCCGCGCTTCATCGTGCTGAAGCATGAAGGCGGCGCCAAGGGCGAAAAGCCGGTGGTGCTGGTCGGCAAGGCAGTCACCTTCGATGCCGGCGGCATCTCGCTCAAACCCCCGGCCGAAATGGACGAGATGAACTACGACATGAGCGGCGGCGGCGCGGTCATCGGCACCTTTCGCGCCATCGGCGAACTGGGCCTGCCGCTCAACGTCGTCGGCCTCATCCCCGCCTGCGAGAACATGCCGGATGCGAATGCCAACAAGCCGGGCGACATCGTCACCTCGATGTCCGGCCAGACCATCGAAATCCTCAACACCGACGCCGAAGGCCGTCTCATTCTGTGCGACGCACTGACCTACGCCGAGCGCTTCGCGCCCGAGGCGGTGATCGACCTGGCGACCCTGACCGGCGCCTGCGTGATCGCGCTCGGCGCCCACCCCAGCGCGCTCTACAGCAACCACGACCCGCTGGCGCGCGAAATCGAGCACGCCGCCGACCATGCCTGGGACCGCGTCTGGCGCATGCCGCTGTGGGACGACTACCAGGAGCAGCTGAAGAGCAGCCTCGCCGACATGGCCAACATCGGCGGCCGTCCGGCCGGCTCGATCACCGCGGCCTGCTTCCTGTCGCGCTTCGCCAAAAAATACCACTGGGCGCACCTCGACATCGCCGGTACCGCCTACCAGGGCGGCCGCGAAAAGGGATCGACCGGCCGCCCGGTGTCGCTGCTGGTGCACTTCCTCCTGAACCGCGCCCAGAAATAATCCGCCGGCAGTGACCGAAATCACCTTCTACACCTTTGCCGACAACCCGCTCGACGTCGCCCGCCGCGTCGCCGCCAAGGCACACGGCCAGGGCAAGCAGGTGATGATCTACGCGCCCGACCCGGCGACTGCCGACGCCATCGACCGTCTACTGTGGACCACGCCCGCGCTGAGCTTCGTGCCGCACTGCCGCGATGGCGACCCGCTGGCAAGCGAGACACCTGTGTTGATCGGCACCGATGCCAACGCCCTGCACCAGGCAGACGTGATGATCAACCTGCACCGCGAACAGCCGCCCGCCTTTGCCCGCTTCGAACGCCTGGTCGAAATCATCGGCCAGGACGAAGCCGGGCGCGAGCAGGGGCGCGCGCGCTACCGTTTTTACCAGTCCCGCGGCTACGCCCTGCAAACGCACGACCTGCGCCAGCACAGCGGATAAATACGAGGCCGACATGAGCGACAGCCCCCCGCCAGGACAATCGGACACATTGAGCAAAATGGACGCGCTGCTGAAAAAGCATCGCGGCGGCATCGAGGACGGTCGCGATGCGCCGTCCGGGCAGGCGTCATCCGCACAGCCAGCACCGCCCGGCGCCTGGCTGCCGGTGCTGACCCAGGTGATCGAGCGCGGCACGCCGCCCGCGGTAACCGCCGCACCCCCGCCCCCTGCCGCGGCTTCCCCCACGGCGTCTCCATCGCTCCCGCCACCGCCCGAAACCTCCGCGCCCGCCGTCAACGACACCCTGACCGAGCAGCTGATGAACGAACTGGCACCCCGCCTGTCCGAAGTCATGGAAAAGCAGGTCGCCGCCGAACTGCGCAAAAACCTCGACGAAACCGTGGCCAGCCTGCTCAATCAGCTCGACGTCAACGTGCGCGAGATCGTGCGCGATGCCGTCGCCGAGAAACTCAAGCAGCCGCGCGATCCCGCTGCCTGACGCGACATCGGCACAGCGCGCGTTTCCAGCTGCTTTTTTGGGACATATCCCTGGCTTTTTTGGGACGTGTCCCAGGTATTTTTGGGATAATGGCGGTTTTGCGCGCACGCCATGGAACTCGCCAAATCCTTCGAACCGGCTGACATCGAGAAACGCTGGTACGCCCAGTGGGAAAGCGCCGGTTATTTCAAGGCAGGCGCATACGACCCCACACGCGCTTCTACCCTGAAGGGCACAAGAGCACGTAGTGGATCGGAGTCCCCTTGTGAGGACACGCCCCCCGCCTACTGCATCATGCTGCCGCCGCCCAACGTCACCGGCACGCTGCACATGGGACACGCTTTCCAGCACACCCTGATGGACGCGCTGACCCGCTATCACCGCATGGCGGGTGACGATACGCTGTGGCAGCCGGGCACCGACCACGCCGGCATCGCGACGCAGATCGTGGTGGAACGCCAGCTCGACGCGCAGGGCGTTTCGCGCCACGATCTCGGCCGCGAAAAATTCCTCGAAAAAGTCTGGGAATGGAAGGAGCACTCCGGCTCCACCATCACCCGCCAGATGCGCCGGCTCGGCACCAGCCCCGACTGGAGCCGCGAGCGCTTCACCATGGACGCCGGCCTGTCGAAAGCCGTCACCGAGGTGTTCGTGCGGCTCTATCGCGAGGGCCTCATCTACCGCGGCAAGCGACTGGTGAACTGGGACCCCGTGCTGCAGACCGCGGTATCCGACCTCGAGGTCGTTCCCACCGAGGAGGACGGCTTCATGTGGGAGATCAGCTACCCGCTGGAGGATGGCTCAGGCTTTCTCACCGTCGCCACCACCCGCCCGGAAACGCTGCTCGGCGACAGCGCCGTCGCGGTCCATCCGGCAGACGAACGCTACGCGCACCTGATCGGCAAGCAGGTGCGCCTGCCGATCGCCGAGCGCAGCATCCCCATCATCGCCGACGATTACGTCGACCGCGAGTTTGGCACCGGCGTGGTCAAGATCACCCCGGCGCACGACTTCAACGACTGGCAGGTAGGCCAGCGCCACAAGCTGGTGGCGATCAGCGTGCTGACGCTCGACGCGAAAATGAACGAGCTGTGCCCGACCGAATACCAGGGCCTGGACCGTTACGACGCGCGCCAGAAGCTGCTCGACGAACTGCAGGCCAAGGGCCTGCTGGTCTCGGCCAGGCCGCACAAGCTGACGATCCCGCGTGGCGACCGCACCCACGCAGTGATCGAGCCGATGCTCACCGACCAGTGGTTCATGAGCATGGAAGGCCTGGCGAAACAGGGGCTCGCCGCGGTCGATTCCGGCGAGCTGAAATTCGTGCCGGAGAACTGGACCACCACCTATCGCCAGTGGCTGGAAAACATCCAGGATTGGTGCGTGTCGCGCCAGCTGTGGTGGGGCCATCGCATCCCCGCCTGGTACGACGCCGACGGCAATTTCTACGTCGCGTACAGCGAGGAAGAAGCCAGGAAGCAGGCCGGCGGCCGCGAACTGACGCAGGACAACGACGTGCTCGACACCTGGTTCTCGTCCGCGCTGTGGCCGTTCTCAACGCTCGGCTGGCCGGAACAGACGCCGGAACTCGAACGCTACCTTCCGACCTCGGTACTCGTCACCGGCTTCGACATCATCTTCTTCTGGGTCGCTCGCATGGTGATGATGTCGCTCCATTTCACCGGTAAGCTGCCGTTCCGCGAGGTCTACGTCACCGGCCTGGTGCGCGACTCCGAAGGCCAGAAGATGAGCAAGTCGAAGGGCAACGTGCTCGACCCGATTGATCTGATTGATGGCATTGCCGTGGACGACCTGGTCGCCAAGCGCACCCAGGGCCTGATGAACCCGAAGCAGGCCGCCGGCATCGAGAAGCGCACCCGCCGCGAATTCCCCGACGGCATCGCCGCCTACGGCACCGATGCGCTGCGTTTCACCTTCGCCAGCCTCGCCACGCACGGCCGCGACATCAAATTTGATCTTCAACGCGCCGAAGGCTACCGCAATTTCTGCAACAAGCTGTGGAATGCCACCCGCTTCGCGCTGATGAACCTGGAAGGCCACGATTGCGGCCTCGACGCCGGCGCGGCGTTCGACTATTCGGACGCCGACCGCTGGATCGCCTCTCGCCTGCAGCAGGCCGTCGCCGAGGTGCACGAGGCCTTCGCCGCCTACCGTTTCGACCAAGCCGCGCGCGCGGTCTACGAATTCGTGTGGGACGAGTACTGCGACTGGTACCTGGAACTCGCCAAGGTGCAGCTCAACGGCGGCACGCCGGAACAGCAGCGCGCCACCCGTCGTACCCTGGCCACGGTGCTGGAAGCCACGCTGCGCCTCGCCCACCCCATCATTCCTTTCATCACCGAGGAGCTGTGGCAGAAAGTTGCTCCACTCGCCGACGCCGCTCATAAGGCATCGCCCTCCGGCAATGGCGACGACAGCATCATGCTCGCCGCCTATCCGCAGGTGAATGAAGCGCAGCGCCATCCCGACAGCGTCGTCCGCATCCAGTTGCTGAAGGAACTGGTCAACGCCTGCCGCACCCTGCGCGGCGAAATGAACCTGTCGCCCGCGCAGCGCGTGCCGCTGGTAATCGAGGGCGATGCCGCCGTCATCGGCTCGCTGGCGCCCTACATCGCCGCGCTCGGCAAGCTCTCCGACGTCAGCGCCGTCGCTGCGCTTGCAGACGCCGACGCCCCGGTTGCCCTGGTCGGCGAGATGCGGATGATGCTGGTGGTGGAAATCGACAAGGACGCCGAACGCGCACGCCTGGCCAAGGAAATCGCCCGCATCCAGGGCGAGATCAAGAAGGCCGAAGCCAAGCTCGCCAACGCCAGCTTCGTCGACAAGGCCCCCCCCGCCGTCGTCGAGCAGGAAAGGGGCCGGCTGACCGATTTTGCTGCCATGCTGCAGAAGCTGCAGGCCCAGCACGCGCGGCTGGACTGATTGTTACCCTATGACAGCAATAAGCGCGGATTCGTCGGCGCTTGTCGCTGTTTCGATTCGTTCACTCGGACCATAAAAAAGCCGGGATCGTAACCCCGGCTTTGATCAGCCAACCCACTGCTGATTACATTTTCCAGCTGTACTGGATACCCAGCGAGTTCTGGTACATCTCGATTTTCTCCGTCCCTGCGGGGGGGTTCATCATAAATGCAGGAAGAATCGAGGTTCCGCTCACATCATGCTTGAAGGCATGCATATAGCTCATGGTCAGTTCATTACCCGATGCCAGCGTATAGGTGAAGCCAAGGGTTGCATGATCCTTGACCACGCCCGGCGCCAGAATGTTGAAGGTCACATCACGCGCCTGAATCGGATTGTCGCCGTGGTTGTAGCCCGCACGCAGGGTCAACTGCTGGCTGTATTTATATTCGACACCCAACTTCCACACATCGATATCGTCCCAACCAAAACCAGGACCGTTGTCAGCGCCAAGGGGTGCCGGAATAAAAGCATTGGTGCTGGGGTTGTTGATCGAGTTCACGTCGGAATAGCTAATGCGCTGATAATCCAGCGCCAGCTTGACTGCGGGGGTCGCTTGCCATGCCACGCCGAGATTATAGTTCTCCGGAATGTCGAAGCCCCCCTGTTCAGCAAACAGGCCCTTGTACTTGGAAAACTCGTCGAATTTCATCTTCGATGCGTAAGCCGCACCGATGGTTACTGTCGGAGAAATTTTGCCCATGTAGCCGATCCGCACGCCATAACCAAACGAGTCGTCAGTACCACGGTTGGTAAGATTTGCAGGATCAGAAGAAGCCCCACTAAAAGCCTGAAGGCCATCTGCCTTGAAACGCTGATAGCCGATCAGTGGAGAAATACCCAGAGAATGGTTGGGCGCAATTTTATATGCAGCAGTCGGCGCAACAATCAGTTGCACCAAGTTAACACCCAGTTTACCGTCGCCACACAGTAGATTAGCTGCGGTTGCACCGCAGTTGCCTGCGGCAATCTGACCACCCGGGTAATTCGTGTTCATCCCACCATTGCCATACACCGTCACGCCCAGCGCCAGATTGCTGTTCATCTGACGGGTATAGCCGAACTCCGGAATCAGGAAATACTTGGAATCGCTATCGACCGAGCCATCAAAAGGGCCCAGTCCAGTACGGCTGGCTTCACGTCGCGGGCTGAACAGATCCGCGCCCAGGTCAAGGCGGTTGCCGGCAAACGCCATCGAGGCGGGGTTGTTGGCGCCGCCAAAGGCATCATCCGAGCTGGCAGTGGCCGCACCAGCCATCCCCTTGGCTTTCATGCCGTAGCCGTGCGAAAAATAGCCGTTGGTAGCGTAGGCACTGCCGGCCAGACCCGCCAGTGCCATGAATGCGAATACGCGCGTGAACTTCATTGGTATCTCCTCTTGTTGGTAAAATTACGACAGACAGTTTTTTTTGATGACCTGAGCGAAGGCTACGCCCGAGCTAGCGCTTAGACAAGCGGAGCTCTTCATCCCCCCGGATAAACAAAGCATGGTGTGGTACAAAAGACACAAAAAAAGAGCCGAATCGCTTCGGCTCTTTTTTCATCAAACGGCAATCTGTTCTAGATGAACAGGCAGATATCGGTCTCGCCGGCGAACTCGAAAAAGGTGGCGGCGCCGCCGTACTCGAGACCGTCGATGAAGTCGGAATGCTCGAAGCCGAACAGTTCGACCGTCATCTGGCAGGCGATGAACTTGACCTCGGCTTCCTGGCACAATTCGCGCAGGTCGGGAATGGTCGCCACGCCGTTGTTGGCGATGGTCTGTTTCATCAGGGCCGTCGCCACGTTTTCATAGCCCGGGATGATGGCCTGGATGGCGTTGGGCATGTTCCAGTTGATGTTCTTGAACCACTTGGGGCCGAATGGCATTTTCATCGGCATGCCGGGGTTACCCAGCGGGCTCACTTTGAGGACAGACAGGTCCTTGCGGACGAGCTGGAGACCGTAGAAAGTGAAGAAAATCTGGGTTTCATAACCCAGCGCCGCCGCCGTCGAAGCCAGGATGAACGGGGGGTAAGCCCAGTCCAGCGTGCCTTTGGTGGCGATAATGGCCATTTTTTTGGTATCCATGCTCAAGTCTCTCCTCTGCCGGTTGAAAAACAGCGCCGTAGATTCCTGGCTGTGTGCTCCCGGAACGGACGGCGCTGGTTTGGTTTTTGTATTTATTTTTTCTTCATGAAGAAGGTAAATTCGCCGCCCGCTTCGGCGGTAGACAGCAGTTCATTGCCGGTCTGCTTGGCGAAAGCGGCGAAGTCCTTGACCGAACCCGGGTCGGTGGACAGGATTTTCAGCACTTGTCCGCTTCCGACATCAGCCAGGGCCTTCTTGGCGCGCAGAATGGGCAGGGGACAGTTCAGGCCACGGGCATCGAGTTCTTTATCGAAATTCATTTGGTTCTCCTTACATTAAATAATTATGTACTAAAAAACGCTGCGGTACCTTAAACCAGAAATTTTCCCATTGCAACCGAAATTGCAGCGCTGCCGGAAAAACTGGCTATCTCCTTCAAATCGGTCTTGAACCGGGGCTTTAGCGGGGCCGACAGAGGGTATTGCCGGAGCGTGCCCACGCCATGATGCCGCCAGCCAGATTGTGCATGTTGCCGTAGCCTTGGGAAGCCAAGAACGCACACGCCTGAGCCGATCGCGCGCCGGAGCGGCAGTAGATCACCACGGGCTTGTCCTGGGGAACATCGGCCGCGCGCAGCGGTAGCAGGTGCAGCGGGATGTGGATGGCGCCATCGATCACGCCTTGCGCCACTTCGGCCTCGGTGCGCACATCGATCAGATGCGCGCCCTGGGCTGCGATTTCCGCGACATAGCCGGGATCGACTTCCTTGAAACCTGACAGTCCGAACATAGATGCCACACTCCTGAAATGGATAAATTAGAGTTCTCTAATATACATTAAAGCAGGCGGCACGCCAAGCGCCCGCCCGCTGCAGGAACGATGCCCGCCCTCTGCGGCTCGCCCCGAATCGTTCACATCCGGCGAGCTTCTGCGGCGTTTCGGGCTTGCTCAACAGCGCTGGGCGCCGTGATACAGGTTGACCACGTGGCGAGCCTCGGCGAAAAACAGCCAGCGCTCGACCGCGGCACCGGCGATGCCCGCGAAGGCCGCGACGATGGCGGCGGTTTGTCCGCCATGCTGATTGAAGACCCATACCAGCATCAGGCCGGGCAACGCGAAGCCCAGCACAAAAACCACGGCCTTGAGCAGGCCCGCTTTCTGCCGCGCGATCTGGAAGCCGAATTCCTGGGTCAGGAAGGTGCCATGGGTATGGCCGGTGTCGAGCAGCTTGACCTTGGCACGAGTCAGGCCGGTGGCGGTATTGATGGTGGGCGTCAAGCCGGGGCTGCGAATCCAGAAATAGTAGATTGCCTTCAGCACTGCGGCGATCGAGACGATCAGCGCCGACATCGCAATATAGGGCGTGGTATCGAGGCCAGCATAGACCGCGCCCAGCAGCAGCAGCAGACTGCCGCTGGCATAACCCAGCGCCAGATAGTTGGCAGGCACCAGCGGGGTGTTCCACTGGCGGATGGTCTTCAGACAGGCGTAGATCATGCCGGTGGAAAACACCGTGATCCAGGCCAGCATGGCGGTCAGGAAACCGAAGGTTTCACGCAGCCACAGCGGTGCGTCGAACCAGATGCAGACGAGGTAGATCAGCGCCAGCGGCATGAACACCACGGCAAACACGCCTTCGCGCGACAGCCACGAGGTACGGAAGCGGCTGAACGCGCGCCAGGCGTTTTTCGGATTGGCGAGGTGGAAGGTGGACGACAGCAGGCCGAACACGATCAGGGCCATCGCGACGAGTCCGCCGATGACCAGCTGCTCGCGGCTGAAGCCACCGCCGAGCTTGAACGTGTCGGCGATGAACAGCAGCGAAATCAGGCCGAAGCCGGCGCCCGATGCGACGGTAAAGAAAATGACTGAGAAAGCGGGATGCATGGATACTCCTGGCGCAAATTAAGGGCTACGCGGTTTAGCGGCGCACCAGCTTGTTGGCGAACTGCTTGATGCTTTCCTTGAGGCCGCCACGGGGCTGGGGGTCGACCGGAATCACCGGCTTGCGGCGCGGTGGCAGGTATTGGTTGGTCGGGTTGTAATTGAGTTCGGGCATCAGCGGGAAGCCGCCGCGCTCGCGCACCGTGCGCGACACCGCCGAATCAGGGTCGTCGAAGTCGCCGAACATGCGGGCGTGCGCCGGGCAGGTCAGCACGCACGAGGGCTGGCGCTCCTCGACCGGCAGTTCCTGGTCGTAGATGCGGTCGACGCACAGGGTGCACTTCTTCATCGTGCCGCTGGAGCGATCGAGCTCGCGCGCGCCGTAGGGACAGGCCCACGAGCAGTAGTTGCAGCCCATGCACTTGTCCTGGTCGATCAGCACGATACCGTCTTCGGCACGCTTGTACGACGCGCCGGTCGGGCACACGGTGACGCAGTCGGCGTCCTCGCAGTGCATGCACGACATCGGGAAGTTGACCGTCTTGTTGTTCGGATACTCGTCCATCTCGTAATGGCGAATCCGGTTGAACCACACGCCCGATGGCTCGGCGCCGTAGGGCTGGTAGTCGGACAACGGGCCGATGGTGCCGGAGGCGTTCCATTCCTTGCAGGCGATGGCGCAGGCATGGCAGCCCACGCACACGTCGAGGTCGATGACCAATCCAAGTCTCATGTTGTGCTCGCTTTATATTTACGGATGCTGCTTAGTTCTGCTGCTCTCAGTTCTTCTCATGGCTGCGGGCGTCGTAGCGCAGCACCTCGGGGCGCTCGTAGCGCTCGTCGCCCGGTAGCGGCTTCAGCGTATCGAATTGCGGCCACGCCCCGGTCTCGCCCGGCGCGGCCTTCCATACCTTCACCCGCAGGTCGAACCATGCCGCCTGGCCGGTCACCGGGTCGGAGTTGGTGACACGACGCTCGCCGGCTTTTTCCGGCAGCAGCTCCGAAATCAGGTGATTGAGCAGGAAGCCCTTGGTCGCTTCGGAGGCATTGTCCTTCAGGCCCCAGGCGCCCTTCTGCTTGCCGATGGCGTTCCAAGTCCAGATGGTGTTTTCCTGGGTGCCTTCCATGGTCTTGACCTGGCAGCGGATCTTGCCGTTGTGCGACTCGACCCAGATCCAGTCGAAGTCCTTGATGCCCATTTCCGCCGCCTTGCGCGCGTTCATGTACATGAAGTTCTGCGCCATGATCTGACGCAGCCACACGTTCTGCGAATCCCACGAGTGGTACATGAACATCGGGCGCTGGGTGAGCGCGAAGAAGGGATATTCGTCCGCGTTGACGCGTTGCTGTTCGAGCGGTTCGTACCACATCGGCAGCGGGTCGAAGTACTTCACCAGACGTTCGCGGTCGACCAGGTTGTTGGGTTGCGGACCGTCGTACAGGCCCTGCCCGGCGAGGCGGAATTTCTGCAGTGGCTCGGAATAGAACTGCATGATGATGGGTTCGGCCTTGCCGACGAAGCCGACGTCCGCCGCCACGTCGAGGTAGTCCTTGTTGGCGTAGCGCATGTATTTCTGGTTGTCGGGCCAGTGGTGGGCATAGAAGCTCTGGTTCTCGATGTACTTTTCCCACTGATTGGGGTTGGGTTCGCCCTTCAGCGACTTCGTGCCGTCCTTGCCGCGCCAGCCGGCAAGGAAGCCGATGCCGGGCGAACGCTCGTAGTTGACGATGAAGTCCTGGTAGCCGCTGAACTTGGGGGTGCCGTCGGGCTTGGTGAAGGCGGGGAATTTCAGCCGCGAAGCCAGCTCGACCATGACTTCCTGCCACGGGCGCACGTCGCGGTCGGGTTTGACCAACGGATATCGGATCGCGTCGGCCGCCGCATCCGGCTCGGAAATCGGGCGATCGAGCAACGAGATGGTGTCGTGACGCTCCAGATACGTCGTGTCCGGCAGGATCAGGTCGGCGAAGTTGGTCATTTCCGAGTGGAAGGCGTCGATCACCACCAGGAACGGGATCTTGTATTCGCCCGGCTCTTCCGGATCTTTCGCGCGCAGCATGTCCTGAATGTTGGCCGTGTTCATGGTCGAGTTCCACGCCATGTTGGCCATGAACAGGATCAGCGTGTCGAGCGCGTAGGGATCGTGGTTGGTCGCGTTAGTGATGACCATGTGCATCAGGCCGTGCGAGGCGATCGGCACCTCCCACGAATAGGCCTTGTCGATGCGCAGCGGGTTGCCGAATTCGTCGATCACCAGATCTTCCGGGCGCGTCGGGAAGCCGAGCGGCGGACGTGACAGCGGCGTGTTCGGCGCGTTGATGATATCGATGTTGTTTTCCGGCAGCTGGTGCGGCGGAATCGGCTTCGGATACGGCGCGCGGGCGCGGAAGTTGCCCGGCGCATCGAGCGCGCCCAGCAGCATCTGGATCATGTGGATGGCGCGGCAGGAATGGAAGCCGTTGGAGTGCGCCGCGATGCCGCGCATCGCGTACATCGCCACCGGGCGGCCGACCACCTTGTCATGCTTGCGGCCCCACACGTCGGTCCATTCGATCGGCAACTCGACGGTTTCCTTGAACGCGACGTGCGCCATTTCCAGCGCGATGCGCTCGATGCTCTCGGCCGGCAGGCCGCATTCCAGCGCGACGTTCTTCGGTGCATAGCGCTCGTCGAGGTAGCGCTCGGTCATCAGCGACATCACGGTCTTGACGCGGCGGCCGTCGGGCGCGACGTATTCGCCGAACAGCGCGGGGGCGATGTCGCCGTCCATGCCGTTCCTGAAGGCTTCCTTGTCGATATCCCAGATCAACGGCTGGTCGTTCTCGTCGCGCAGGAACAGGCCGTCGCCCTTCTGGCCGGGGGCCTGCACCACCAGCCAGGAGGCGTTGGTGTAGCGAACCAGGAATTCGTAGTCGAACTTTTCGTGCTTCAACAGCACATGGACCATCGACATCGCCAGCAGACCGTCCATGCCAGGCTTGATCGGCAGCCATTCGTCGGCAATCGCCGAATAGCCGGTACGCACCGGGTTGACGGTGACGAACTTGCCGCCTTTGCGCTTGAGCTTCTCCAGGCCGATCTTGATCGGATTGGACGAGTGGTCTTCCGCCACGCCCCACATCAGGAAATACTTGGCGTAATCCCAGTCCGGCGCGCCGAATTCCCAGAATGAGAAACCGATGGAATACAGGCCCGCCGCCGCCATGTTGACCGAGCAGAAGCCACCGTGTGCCGACCAGTTGGGGGTGCCGAACTGCTGCGCCCACAGGCCGGTGAGGGCCTGCATCTGGTCGCGCCCGGTGAAATAGCCCAGCTTGGAGGGGTCGGTGGCGCGGATTTCTTCCAGACGGTCGCTCAGCACGTCGAGCGCCTGATCCCAGGAAATCGCCTCGTAAATCCCCTCGCCGCGCTCGGTACCCGGCTTGCGCATCAACGGCTGGGTCAGCTTGGCGGTGGAATACTGCTTCATGATCCCGGCCGACCCTTTGGCGCACAGCACGCCCTGGTTGGTAGGATGGTTGCGGTTACCCTGGATGAAACGGACCTTGTTGTCCTCCAGCGTCACTTTGATGCCGCAGCGGCAGGCACACATGTAACAGGTGGTGTACTTGATTTCCTGCGCGTCGTGATTTTCGAGTTTTATCTTGGCGTTCATGCGGTCTCTAGATTCAAAAACGTCCCCGCGGCTCCACGATGGAGCCGCATTTTTCCTGCCCGGATATACACACTAGGTGACTGCTGGAAGCAGTGCCAGCGCATCGGCACTGGATGCTGCGGGGATGGCTAAATATTAAACATTCCGAATATGCCGTTATTTTGCACTTCAAGCCCCAGGCATGGCAAGCAAAATGGCTGATGCTCGTATAAGGCCACCTGATGAAAAACCCTTATTTATTACGGACTTAAACATCCTTATTTCGCCTATCCTGCATGCGCCGGCAACTCCGTCAGCAGCGACTCGATCACCCGCAGGGCCTCCCCCTCATCCCATTCGGTGGGGCCGGTCAGGACGTAGCGCACACGGCCATCGGCGTCCAGCAGGAATGTGGTGGGCAACGCAAACACTTTCCAGCGCCGGGTGTTGCTGCCATCGGGATCAAGCAGAATCGGGAAGCCCAGTTTCATTCTGGACAAATAAGCCTTCACTTCTTCGGGCGTCTCGGCGCTGTCCAGCGCGACGATCGTCAGCGGCCGCCCGGTCATTTTCACCCGCAGCCGCTCCATTGACGGCATTTCGCGCAGACAGGGCGGGCACCATGACGCCCAGAAATTGAGCAGCACCACCTTGCCTCGATAGTCGGCCAGCGTCCTGGGCGCTCCGTTCAGGTCGCGCGCCTTCAGTTCCGGTGCCGGCTCGCTGGCACGCGCCTCGAATCCGGCAGCTTGCGCGCCAGCCGCCAGCAGCAGACTCATCGCACACGTCGTCAGCAATCGTTTCATTTGCACCCCCAGGCATTCAATTCACGCAGCAGCATGGCGTCCATGCGGCGGCTCTCGGCGATTTCAAACTCAGTCGGCGATTCGCGCTCCCAGTAGCCTTCGCGCAGGCCTTCCAGAACGGTCGCACTGGCCGTCGCACCATGCAGCGCCAGATGATCCAGCAGTCCGGGCAACCAGGGCGTCGCCGCGGAACGGCGCGGCTGCAGCACGTGCACCCGCAAGCCGGTCAAGATTTCCAGGTCGAGGTAATCCGGCGCGGCCAGCGGCTCCGCCGTCATGTAGAGATTCGGATACAGCAGCAGCACGCAGAGTCGCTGCCGCTCGGCTGGCTCAAGCGAGGCCACGGCACGCAATAACGGAACCGCAGCGCGTGCCACGGCAACGGCCGTCACCTGCTTGCCGCCGGCCTGTGCGGCGCGCAGCCAGTCGGCCATATCCCGTACCGGCACGTCGTCCATGCTACTCGGCAACTGCGGCAGGAAATAGGCGCTGGTGAGGTCGAGCGACCAGGCCTCCACGCCTTGCGCGGCCAGTTGCTGCGCGGCCTGTACCTCGGGCTCGGCGCGCCCGCGCTCGGATGCCACCCACAGCAGCAACTGCGTTCCCGTGGCCGGGAACCTCAGATGGTCCAGCAGATCCGCCCGCGCGGCGAACGAACATGCCCATACCCCGAACAACAGGAAGCCGAAAAAACGCATGCGACGGTTCGATTTTTCCACCCCGACATCATGCCGCGGCGCGATGTGGGCGCAAGATGACGTTATGACTAGGCGCCCGCCGCAAGGGACGCGCGCCAATGGCCGGAGCGTCCACCCTGTTTTTCCAGCAGGCTGATGGCGTCCATGCGCATGCCGCGATCCACCGCCTTGCACATGTCGTAGATCGTCAGCAGCGCGACGCTGACGCCGGTCAGCGCCTCCATTTCCACCCCGGTCTTGCCGACGGTTTCCGCAGTCACCGTGCAGGCGATCCATGATTCGGCCTGGTCGTGGCTGAACTCCACGCTCACCCGGGTCAGGGCGATCGGGTGGCACAGCGGGATCAGTTCGGCAGTGCGCTTGGTCGCCTGGATCGCCGCGATGCGCGCAATGCCCAGTACATCGCCCTTGGCCGCCTGTCCGCCCAGAATACGGGCCAGGGTATCGGGTAACATATGAATCCGGCCGCCCGCCACGGCGACGCGCCGCGTGTCGTCCTTGCCCGCCACGTCGACCATGACGGCGCGCCCCCGCTCATCAAAATGGGTGAATTCACTCATGGCACAGGAACCTTGTTGACAATCTGCGCATCGTAAACGAAATGCCGTTCACCGCACTCATCCTTCTTTCCTGCTGATGCTGCGCACCCTGCTCGCACTAGCGCTGGCCGTTCAGCCGGTCATTGCCGCCGACCTGCCCGACCTGGGCGAAGTGTCGCGGCAATATTTTTCCGACCAGGAAGAACAGGCGCTGGGACGCGCCATCATGCGCGACGTCTACGCCGATCCGCGCTATCTCGACGACCCTGTGATCGAGAGCTATCTCAACCAGCTGGGCTACAAGCTGGTCTCCGTCAGCACCCGCAACCAGCGCGAATTCACTTTCTTCGTCGTCAACGACCCTTCCATCAACGCCTTTGCCATGCCGGGCGGCAACATCGGCGTGCATACGGGCCTGCTGCTGGCCGCGCAAAGCGAATCCGAACTGGCGGGCGTGGTCGCGCACGAAATCGCCCACGTCACCCAGGACCATATCGCGCGCATGGTCGCCTCGCAAAGCCAGAGCTACTGGCCGACCATGGCCGCGTTGGCGCTGGCGCTGCTGGCATCGCGCTCCAATCCCAACGTGGCGGGCGCAGCCATCGCCACCACCCAGGCCTATTCCATCCAGAATCAACTCAACTACAGCCGCGATTACGAACGCGAGGCGGACCGCCTGGGTTACGACATGCTGAACCGCAGCGGCTACGACGTACGCGGCATGAGCGGTTTCTTCAGTCGCCTGCAGCGCGCCAACCGGTTTTACGATACCAGCGCCCCGGCCTATCTGCGCACCCATCCGCTTACCACCGATCGTATCGCCGACATGGAATCGCGCAGCGAAACCGCGCCTTACCAGCAGGTTGAGGACAGTCTCGATTTCCAGCTGGTGCGCGCCCGCCTGCGCGCGCAGGAAGACAGCGCGCAAGATGCCGTGCTGGCTGCGCGCAAGATACTCAATGAAAAACGTTACAACAGCGAAACCGCCGCTCGCTATGGTCTCGTGACCGCGCTGATCCGCGCGCGTCAGTTCAAGGACGCCGAGACCGAAGCGCAGAAACTGCCATCCGGCAAAACCGGCAGCCCGATGATTCAGCTACTGGTTGCCCGCACCGCACTGGCTGCGGGCAACCAGGTGCTTGCCTTGCAGCGCTACCAGACCGGCAGCCGCGCCTACCCCGGCTACCGCCCCTTGCAGTACGGCTACATCAGTGCATTGCTGGCGTCAGGCCGCAACAACGATGCACAGGCACAGGTCGAGGGGCAACTTGCGCTGTATCCGCTCGACCGCCGCCTGTGGCGGCTGGCCGCCCAGACTCACGCCCAGCTGGGGCACCGCCTGCTCGGCCATCGCGCCCAGGCCGAAGCGGCGGCATTGAGCGGCAACCTGGTTGTCGCCATCGAACAGATCACTCTCGGCATCAAGGCCGGCGACGGCAATTTCCACGAAATGTCGGTGGCCGAAGCGCGGCGGCGCGAATGGCAGGAGATCGAAAAATCACAGCGGAAAAACTAGCGCCGCGCGCGCAGCCGCCATATTCGGACTGGGCTGGTAGAAAATTACCCTGCGATTTGCACGTAAAGATTCGTGTCCGGCCTTGCATGCCAAAAACAAATTCCACTATGCTTTGTCCCATCCGTAACTGGATAGCGTTCACTGCAGGGTAGCCCCAGGCGGCAAGCGCTTTCATAACCATGTCAATAAATTAGGAGGATGACTATGCGTAAGTTGCACCAAATAGCAACGGTCTGCGCGCTCAGCGCCATCATGTTGTCGGGTACGGTGCTGGCTCAGGCGGCCGCCCCCAAGGAGGAAACCGGCAAGGACATCGCGTTCAACCGCGCCAAGGGCAACTGCCTGGCCTGCCACGGCATGCCGACCGTGCCCGACGCGGAATCCACCGGCCTGTATGGCCCGCCCCTGATCGCCATGAGCGCACGCTTTCCCGACAAGGCCAAGCTGCGTGCCCAGATCTGGGATGCGACCGTCGCCAACCCCTCCACCACCATGATCCCATTCGGCAAGCACGGCGTGCTGACGGAAGCCGAAATCGATAAAGTGACCGATTTCATTTACGGTCTGTAATTACCCGCAGATTATCAACAAGGAGATATGCAAATGAATGCACTTCGTAGAAATGTACTGAAAGGCGCCGCAGGCGCGGGCACCGTGGCCATCGCCGTGGCCGCCGGCCTGTTGAAGCCCACCCAGGCGATGGCCGCCTGGAACAAGTCCGCCTTCGAGGCGAAGAACGTCGGTGACGCGATGAAGGGTCTCGGCGTTGCCGGCCCGGCCGACAGCAAGGAGATCACCATCAAGGCTCCGGACATCGCCGAAAACGGTGCGGTGGTCCCGGTGGAAGTCACCAGCAGCATCGCCGGCACGACCAGCATCGCCATCCTTGCCGAAAAGAACGCCACCCCCCTGGTCGGCACCTACAACATGGCGGGCGGCACCCAGGGCTACATTTCCACCCGCATCAAGATGGGCCAGACTTCGCTGGTTCGTGCGGTTGTCAATGCCGGCGGCAAGTCCTACACCGCGGCCAAGGAAGTCAAAGTCACCATCGGTGGCTGCGGCGGCTAATTCCGGCCTGGCCAGATATCATTCGTTGAACTGAATTCTTTATTAGAAAGGAAAGCCAAATGGCTGAACCCATGCGTATCCGTGCCACCATGGCAGGCGACGTCGCCGACGTCAAAGTGTTGATGAACCACCCGATGGAAACCGGCCTGCGCAAAGACGCCAAAACCGGCCAGCTGGTGCCCGCCCACTTCATTCAGGACGTGACGGCCACCATCAACGGCGCCGCGGTGCTGAACGCCGATTTCGGCACCGGCATCTCCAAGAACCCCTACCTGGGATTCAAGGTCAAAGGCCCCAAGAAAGGCGACAAGGTCGTCGTCAACTGGGTCGACAACAAGGGCGACAAGAACTCCGCCGAAGCCACCATCGGCTAAATCAGGCAATATCCGAGCGGGGCGGCATGCCCCGCTCGCGTTTTATCATCAGGTTTGAGGAGGACGGCATGAAACAAAAAAACATCTTGAAATTGCTGGCAGGCATGGCGGGGTTGAGTATTGCTCTGGGCGCTGCCACGGTACACGCTTCGCCCGAGCAGGACCGGCAGGAACTCATCAAGTACTACACATCCAAGAATCCCAACGTCAACGTTGAAGACTACGTCTACGGCGCGCTGGCATTCGATGCCGACAGCAAGGCGCAATACGACGCCATCATGGAATTCCCGCCCTACGAAGCCACCATCGAAGCCGGCCGCAAGATGTGGGAAACCCCGTTCAAGAACGGCAAAACCTACGCCGACTGCCTGCCCGGCGGCGGCAAGCAGATCGCCGGCAACTACCCCATGTTTGACGAAGCCAAGGGCAAGGTCGTCACACTGCACGATGCGATCAACGACTGCCGTACCGCCAATGGCGAAGCTGCCTACAAGGTCGACGACATGAAAACCATGGGGGTCCTGACGTCCTATATGCGCACCTTGTCCGACGGCATGCTGGTGAACATCAAGGTCGAAGGCCCCAAGGCCATGACCGCCTACCAGGATGGCAAGACGACCTTCTTCGGCCGCAGGGGGCAGCTCAACTTCGCCTGTGCCAGCTGCCACGTGCAGAACGCCGGCGTCCGTCTGCGCTCCGAACTGATCTCCCCCGCGATCGGCCATACCGTGCACTGGCCGGTGTTCCGTGGCGGTGACAACCTGACCACCCTGCAACAGCGCTATAGCGGTTGTTTCAGGATGGTGCGCAGCGTGCCGGCGGCACAAGGCAGTGCCACCATGAACAACCTGGAGTATTTCCATTCCTCGCTGTCGAATGGTCTGCCGATGAAGGCTTCCGTATTCCGCAAATAAGCGGCCGCGTGGTGCGAAAAAGCCCGGGCAGCCGGGCTTTTTCATTTTGCAGAACCGATACTTGCGCATGGGCTGGAGCTACTATTTACCCGTTGCACCTTATCAACTGACAATATCAAAAATATCATTACATTATTTTCGAGGAGCGTTCCATGCACATGAACCGCCGTGAGTTCCTGCAATTACTTGCCGTCGCCGCAGCCTCCGGCATGGCACTGGACAGCAAGTCCGCACTGGCCGGCAAGGCGCCCGCCAATTTCTATGATGTGCCACGCCACGGCAACGTCTCGTTCATGCACTTTACCGACTGCCACGCCCAGCTGATGCCGGTGTGGTTTCGCGAGCCCAACGTCAATCTGGGAATCGGCTCGGCCAACGGCAAGGCCCCTCATCTGGTCGGCCGGCATCTGCTGAAAAAATTCGGCATCAAGCCCGGTAGTGCCGAGGCCCACGCCTTCACTTACCTTGATTTCACCGAAGCGGCCAAGGTCTACGGCAAGGTCGGTGGCTTCGCCCACCTGAAAACCCTGGTAGACAAAATCCGTGCGCAGCGCCCCGGTGCCCTGCTGCTCGATGGCGGAGATACCTGGCAAGGCTCGGCCACGTCTCTGTGGACCAATGCGCAGGACATGGTCGACGCCTGCATCGCGCTCGGCGTCAACATCATGACGCCGCACTGGGAATCGACTTTCGGCGCCGAGCGGGTGATGGAGATCGTCAACGGCGACTTCAAGAAAGCCGGTATCGATTTCGTCGCACAGAACGTTGTCACCAACGACTTCGGCGACCAGGTTTTCAAGCCCTACGTCATGAAGGAGATGAACGGCGTAAAAGTCGCCATCATCGGCCAGGCCTTCCCCTACACGCCGATCGCCAACCCGCGCTGGATGGTGCCGGACTGGAGCTTCGGCATCCGCGACGATGGCATGCAGAAATGGGTGGACGACGCGCGCGCCAATGGCGCCAAAGTCGTGATCGTGCTCTCGCACAACGGCATGGACGTCGACCTTAAAATGGCAGGCCGCGTCACCGGCATCGATGCCATCTTCGGCGGCCACACCCACGACGGCGTGCCGCAACCGGTCAAAATCAGAAACGCAAAAGGCGTCACGCTGGTGACCAATGCGGGTTCCAACGGCAAGTTCCTCGGCGTCATGGACTTCGACGTTCGCGGCGGCAAGATTCAAAGCTACCAATACCGCCTGCTGCCGGTGTTCTCCAACCTGCTGCCGGCCGACCCGGCGATGGACGCGCTGATCACGAAAGTACGTGCACCCTATGAAGATAAGCTCAGCGAGAAGCTCGCCGTCACCGACGACTTCCTCTATCGCCGCGGCAACTTCAACGGCACCTGGGATCAGCTGCTGGTCGACGCGCTGATGGAAGTCAAAGGCGCGGATGCCGCGTTCTCGCCCGGCTTCCGCTGGGGCACCACGCTGCTGCCGGGCGACGCCATCACCATGGAACGCCTGATGGACCAGACCGCGATCACCTATCCGCAAACCACACTGACCGAGATGACCGGCGAGACCATCAAGAGCATCATGGAAGATGTCGCCGACAACCTGTTCAATACCGACCCCTACTATCAGCAGGGCGGCGACATGGTGCGCGTCGGCGGCATCGAATACACCATCAACCCGACCAAGAAAATCGGCCAGCGCATCAGCAACATGACGCTGAAAGGCAAGCCAGTCGATGCCAACACGGTCTACAAGGTCGCCGGCTGGGCGCCGGTGGGCGAAGGCGCACAGGGCGAGCCGGTATGGGATGTCGTCGCGGCCTACCTGCGCGACAAGAAAGTCATCAAGGGGCTGAAGCTGAACGAGCCCAGAATCGTCGGCATCGGCAAATCCAACCTCGGTATCGCAGACTACCGCGGCGGCCTGTCCTGACCCCATCGTTCGCAAAAAATCCGAAAGGGGCGCAAGCCCCTTTTTTTTACGCTCCCGGAGCGCGTGCGCGCAGTAGTGCTTGACAGCGCAACCGGGTGCGTGAGCAAGCTTGCGCCGCCCACCCGTCCGGCCATTCTCCTTACCTAAAAATACACGGACCGGCGTCGCAGGCGATTCGTCCGGCACGGGCCGACGCGCCATGGCCCGGAAGGCGGCGCTTGCGTGGCCGCCGCCCACCGAACTGTCTCACTAAAGCAACAAGCAAATTTTCTGCTTTACCTAACATGTATTTTAAATATATATTAAGACCTCGATAGCCTAGCTTGGTGCGGGTAAGTGGAAGATGCACCTTAGCACGCGATTCGTATCCAACCCAGCAAACGAAAGGGACCCAACCAAATGAGCTCGGCATTCACGAAATCCGCAGCCCGCAACATTTTTTACGGCGGCGCAGTGTTCTTCTTCCTGCTGTTACTCGGCCTCACGTTCGATACCATGAACACACTACCCAAACGCGACAACCGTGCGAACCTGACCGAATCGGCCTTGCGCGGCAAGCACATATGGGAGACGCGCAATTGCATCGGCTGCCATACCCTGCTGGGTGAAGGCGCCTATTTCGCGCCGGAACTGGGAAACGTCTATGTCCGGCGCGGGCCGGATTTCATCAAGACCTGGATGAAGATCCAGCCCAGCGGTGCCCCCGGGCGGCGCCAGATGCCCCAGTTCCAACTGGACGAGCAGCAGCTTGACGACCTGGTGAGCTTTCTCAAATATGCCTCGGAGATCAATACAGCCAAATGGCCGCCCAATATTGAGGGCTAATCACGTCATCAAACGCAATGCAACAAACGGGGAACTTTATGAAATACAAATCACAGGCGGTCGCGAAGCCCTATTTCATCGCGGCAATCGGCCTCTTTCTCGGCCAGATCGTATTCGGCCTGATCATGGGCTTGCAGTATGTGGTCGGGGATTTCCTGTTTCCGGCCATCCCGTTCAACGTGGCGCGCATGGTACACACCAATCTGCTGATCGTGTGGCTCCTGTTCGGCTTCATGGGTGCGGCCTATTATCTGATCCCGGAAGAGTCGGAACGCGAGCTGCATAGTCCAAAACTCGCCTTGGCGATGTTCTGGATATTCCTCGTCGCCGGGGCGGCGACCATCCTCAGCTACCTTCTGGTGCCCTATGCATCGCTGGCCAAATGGACCGGCAACGACCTGCTGGCCACAATGGGACGGGAGTTCCTCGAACAGCCGCTGCCGACCAAGATCGGCATCGTGGTGGTGGCGCTGGCGATGCTGTACAACCTGTCGATGACGGTGCTGCGCGGACGCAAGACGGCGATCAACCTGGTGATGCTGGTCGGCCTGTGGGGACTCGCGATTTTCTTCCTGTTCTCGTTCTACAACCCTGGCAACCTCGTCAAGGACAAGTACTACTGGTGGTGGGTCGTGCACCTGTGGGTGGAAGGCGTGTGGGAACTGATCATGGGTGCGATGCTGGCGTTCGTGCTGATCAAGGTGACCGGCGTGGACCGCGAGGTGATCGAGAAATGGCTGTACGTGATCATTGCGATGGCGCTGATTAGCGGACTCATCGGCACTGGACACCACTATTACTGGATCGGTGCGCCGGAATACTGGCAGTGGTGGGGTAGCGTGTTCTCCGCCCTGGAGCCGATTCCGTTCTTCATGATGACGGTGTTCGCGTTCAACATGGTCAACCGCAGGCGGCGTGAACACCCGAACAAGGCGGCCGTGTTGTGGGCACTCGGTACCGGCGTGATGGCTTTCCTGGGCGCCGGCGTCTGGGGCTTCCTGCACACACTTGCACCGGTGAACTTCTACACCCATGGCAGCCAGATCACCGCGGCGCACGGCCACATGGCGTTCTATGGCGCGTATGTGATGGTCGTGCTGACCATGATCAGCTACACCATGCCGCTGATGCGCGGCCGTGCCGCCAACGGCAGGGTCGCGCAAATGGTCGAAATGTGGTCGTTCTGGCTGATGACGGTCGCGATGGTCTTTATCACGCTGTTCCTGACCGCCGCCGGCATCCTGCAGATATGGCTGCAGCGCGTTGCGGCTGAACCGATGTCGTTCATGGCGGCACAGGAACAGGTCTCCCTGTTCTACTGGATGCGTGAAGTCTCCGGCCTGATCTTCCTGATCGGTGTCCTGCTGTACATCGGCAGCTTCTTCATCAAGGGGAAGAGTGAGGCCGCCACGACCTGAGCCTGACAATCCGCCCGGCTTGCCGGGCGGACAAGGATACCGACTTGAACCTGGCAATCACTTCCTCTGCACCACATGACGATCGCCGCGAGCTACCGGGCGATCTTGCCATGTGGTTTTTCATTCTTGCCGAATTGCTGGTATTCGGCGTCTTTTTTCTGGCGTATGCATTTGCCCGCACGCGCAATGTCGAATTGTTCAATGCGTCGCAACTGGAGCTGGATCAGCTCAGCGGCGCCATCAATACCGTCCTGCTGATTTCCAGCAGTTATTTCGTGGTACGTGCCGTCGATCAAATCCGGCATGGCCGATCCCGTTCCTGTACCTACTGGCTGCTCGCCGCGATGACCTGCGGCGGTGCATTCCTGGTGCTCAAGCTGGCCGAATTCGGCGCCAAGATCGAGGCCGGCATCACCATGTCGACCAATACGTTTTTCATGTTTTACCTCGGCCTCGGCTTTTTCCACTTCATGCATGTCGTGCTCGGCATGGTCATCCTCGGCGCCGTGACGCTCAAGGCATGGAAAGGGGGCTACAGCGCGGCCAGCTACAGTGGCGTTGAAACCGGTGCCGCTTACTGGCACATGGTCGACCTGGTGTGGATCATCCTGTTTCCCCTGATTTACGTACTGCACTGACCATGATGAAAGCGGCGACTTTTCAATGGCTGGTTCTGCTTGCAATGACGGCGGTGGCCGTCGGCCTGTCGCAAGCCACGCTCTCCGACAATGCCATCCTGGCCCCGGTGCTGCTGACGACGCTGATCAAGGGCCGCATCGTGATTGACCGCTTCATGGCCCTGCAAGGCGCGATCGCACCGTGGCGCTGGATCGTGCTGGGCTGGCTGGTGCTGGTGTTGGGCCTGATCGGGTATGCCTTCCACATGGCACAGACTTAACCGGAGAACCCCATGAACGACCTGACCGCTCCCGGCCTGGAGGCCACCCTGAATGTTCCGTTCTACCAGCCGGTCGGCAACGAGTGCGAACTGTTCGAATACGCCTTCCGCAAGCGCCTGCCGCTGCTGATCAAGGGGCCGACCGGCTGCGGCAAGACGCGCTTCGTCGCGCACATGGCAGCACGCCTGGCGCGGCCGCTGATCACGGTGGCCTGCCACGACGACCTGACCAGCGCCGATCTGGTCGGCCGCCATCTGATCGGCGACGGCCAGACCGTCTGGTCGGACGGCCCGCTGACGCGCGCAGTGCGGCAAGGCGGCATCTGCTACCTGGACGAAGTGGTGGAAGCGCGCAAGGACACCACCGTGGTGCTGCATCCGCTGACCGACGACCGGCGCATCCTGCCGATCGAGCGCACCGGCGAGGAATTGCATGCGCCCGACGAGTTCATGCTGGTGGTTTCCTACAACCCTGGCTACCAGAACCTGCTGAAAAGCCTGAAGCCGTCGACGCGCCAGCGCTTTATCGCGATCAACTTCGATTTTCCGCCGGCCGCGCTGGAAGAGAAAATCGTGATCGCCGAAACCGGCGTCGCGCCGATGCTGGCAAAGCAACTCGTCACACTGGCCCGCCACTTCCGCCAGCTCAAGGACCACGATCTGGAGGAAGCGGCTTCGACACGCCTGCTGGTATACGCAGCCAGCCTCATCGGCGCAGGCTGCGATCCGGTCGCCGCCTGCGAAGCTGCGCTGGTCCAGTCGCTGACCGACGATGCAGATACCGCCGAGGCCTTGCTGGAAGTGATCAAGGCAAGCTTCGGCCAATAATCGCATGGACGCCCCCCCCGCCCCGCGCGAACAGGCCATGCAGGCAGAAGCGCTCTACCTGATCAATCTGCTGCTGGCGCCCGGCCTGGCATTCCTGCTGCTGCTGTGGCTCGCTCACCGGCATCGCGCAAGCGCCAATCCGCTCACGCGCTGCCATCTGCGCCAGACGGTCACGGCAAGTCTCTGGGCGGGCCTGTTGCTGATCGCCGTACCCGCCCTGTTCGTGCTGACCGTCGACCTCGACCGGCCGGCAGCCTGGATACTGCTGCTGCTGTATGTCCTGTGCTGCCATGCGACGCTGGTGCTGCTGGGCGTGCTCGGCCTGTCGCGCGCGATCGCCGGGCAGACCTTCGTCTATCCCCTGCCCGGGAGCCGCACATGGTAGGCCTCCAGGCGGCTTCCGCAATCCGTGCCAGCATCGCTCGCAGCACGCGCGGCTGGCTTGGATTGCCGGTACAGCGTTGGCGTCAGCTGACCCAGGCGGGATTTTTCCTGCTGTTCGTGTTCGCGCCGGTCTTCGATATCTTTCGGCTCGATCTGAATCTCAAGCACTTGATCCTGTTCGGCTTCGACTGGACGCTGGGGATGGACGACTTCCTGGCCGGCCGCGCTTCCACCGCGCAGGCCTCGCTGAACATCGTATTGCGCGGTTTTCTGCCGCTGCTGGCGGTCGGCGGCACGCTGATCTATGTCAGCCTGAAATGGGGGCGGCTGTATTGCGGCTGGCTCTGCCCGCATTTCTCGATCGTCGAAACCATCAACCAGACGCTGCGGCGCGCGATCGGCAAGCAAAGCCTGTGGGACAGGAAGCCGCTGCCGGCCCGCAACCCTGACGGCAGCGAAACCCGCCACGACGCGCTCTGGTGGTTCGCCGTGGTTCCGCTGGTCATCGCTTGCGCGGTCCTCTGGGCCGTGGTGCTGCTGACCTACCTGCTGCCGCCGGCCGAGATATACGGCAACATCTGGCACGGCACCCTGACGCGCAATCAAACGATTTTCCTCAGCGCCGCCAGCATCGCGTTCTTCGTCGAGTTCATGTTCGCGCGCCACCTGTTTTGCCGCTATGCCTGCGCGGTCGGCCTGTTCCAGAGCCTGGCCTGGATGAGCAACGACAAGGCGATGGTGGTCGGCTTCACGCGCGAACGCGCCAAGGATTGTTCCACCTGCTATTCGGCCTGCGACCATGTCTGCCCGATGCGCCTGAACCCGCGCAACGTCAAGCGCATGATGTTCGCTTGCGTGCAGTGCGGCCAGTGCGTGGATGCCTGCGACCAGACGCAGGCCGGCAACCCGAACGGCCCATTGCTGAACTGGGTGCACGACCTGCATGCCGAATCCGAAGCCGCCTTCAATGTCAGGGCCGCCCGCACCATACCGATCAAGCCGGCCACCGGCTCCCTGACCCAGGACAGGCGCTAGGCATGGAAGAATTCGTCGGCGGTTTGTGGGACAAACTGATCACCCGTACCGCATATCGCGGCTTTCCCAAGGCGCGCGTGGAACTCAAGCAGATCGAGCGCATTGCGCCGATCTATTTTCGCGCGTTGGGCGGCGATGCCGGCCTGACGCTGCGCGCCGGCACTGCGACGACGCATGGCGCGCGCCGCAGCTGGATGGAACGCGTGGCAGGCATCGGCGACAAGGTGGAGCTGACCTGGAGCGACGACACCACGCTGCACCTGCCGGCCGCGCTCGACGTCTTTCCGGAGCGCGCGCAGAACCGCGAACTGTATCTGTGGCTGCTCGCGCTCGCCGCGCACGATGTTGCGCCGCATGCGCCGTGGATCGTACGCAACCAGCAGGCGACGCGCGCCACTCTGGAGGCGCTGCCCGGTCTGGCACCGCGTTATCGCAAGCTGGTCGGGGCCTTGTTCGCATTGCGTCCGCATCCGGACACCTTGAGCGGTCAGGAACGCGTGGCCGAAGCCGCAATTCGCGCGGCGCTGGACGAGCCGGGCTCGGTCGGGCAATTCGAGCCCGGCAGGCAGGCGCCGCTGCCGGTGCCGCTGTGGCTGCACCCGCAGCCACCTCACAACCCGGGGCAACAGCGCCAGGCTGGCAGCGCGAAAACGCCGTCGCCGGTGAGCACCCAATCCACAGCCGACCAGGAAGGACGCAAGCGGCGCGCCGAGCGGGTCGAGATGCCGCAGGCGAAGAACCCGTTCATGCTGCTGTTTCGAGCCGAAAGCCTGTTTTCCTGGGCCGAATTCATCAAGGTCGACCGCCCGCTCGACGAGGACGAGAACGAGCATGCAGCCAAAGCCGCCAACGACCTCGACATCCTCAGCATCGCCGACGACGACAACAGCACCGCCAGCCGGGTGCGCTTCGACCTCGATCTGCCGGCCGAGGCCGACGACGACCTGATGCTGGCCGACGGCATCCTGCTGCCGGAATGGGATTGCCGCAAGCAACGCCTGCAGCCCGCGCATTGCCGCCTGCAGATGCTGCTCGCGCGCGACGCCGAACCGTGCACGCTGCCGCAGGCCTTGCGCGCACCGGCCAAGCGGCTGCGCCAGCAGTTTCAGGCCCTGACCACGCAGCGCACGCGCCTGCGCGGTCAGCTTACCGGCAGCGATCTCGACATCGACGCCTGTGTGCGCTTTGCCGCCGACAAGACCGGCGGCATGCGCGCAAGCGAGCCCGGGCTGTATCTCGACAGCCGCCGGCAGCAGCGCGACCTGTCCTGCCTGCTGCTGGCCGACCTGTCACTGTCGACCGACGCCTGGGTCAACAACACGGCGCGCGTGATCGAGGTGATCCGCGACAGCCTGCTGCTGTTCGGCGAGGCGCTGGCGGCCACCGGCGATCGCTTTGCACTGTATGGATTTTCGTCGGTGCGCCGCGACAACGTGCGTTTTCATCTGCTCAAGGGTTTTGATGAGCGCTATGACGACCAGATTCGCGGCCGCCTGGCGGCATTGAAGCCCGGCTTCTATACGCGCATGGGCGCCGCGATCCGCCACGCGGCCGCGATCCTCTCGACGCGAAGAACTGCGCGGCGCCTGTTGCTGATCCTGACCGACGGCAAGCCGAACGATCTCGACAGGTACGAAGGCCGTTACGGAATCGAGGACACCCGCATGGCGATCATCGAAGCGCGTCGTCTGGGGCTCACGCCGTTTTGCGTGACCATCGACGAAACGGCCGGGGATTACCTGCCGCACCTGTTCGGCGCGGCAGGCTATGTGGTGGTGCGCGATGCGGCGATGCTGCCGCGGGTGCTGCCGGACCTGTATGCAAGACTGACCGAAAACGTCTGATTTTTTCACGCAAGGAGCAAATATGAAAATCGAGATTCTCAATATCGCCACCCCCATCAATGCCGCGACGGCGGAACGGGCCGGCGCCATCCTGAAGACGATGCCCGGCGTGCACGAGGTGTCGTATTTCGACGCCCCGGCAAGCCTGCACGTCCGCATCGGTTCCGATGCGCCGGCGCGGGCGGAAATGGTGGCGGAGCTGGCCAGGGTCGGCGTGCAGGTCGAAGTGGAACGCCCTGCCCATGCAAGCGGCAGTTGCTGCGGCGGCTGCGGCAGCTAGGGTCGCTTTACCCGCCGCGGGGAGGCTCCGCCCACAAGGCATCCCAGCCGGCGTGCCCCAGCGCCTTCAGCGTTTCGATGTTGCGTTCATAAATCGTTTCCGCTTCCGGGAAAGCCGCCACCGCCCGCGCGATACTCGCCTCGCGCAGCAGGTGCAGGGTGGGATACGGCGCGCGATTGGTGTAATTGCCGATGTCGTCGGGCGCCGTACCGGCGAACTGGAATGCCGGATGAAAGCTGGCGATCTGGATCACGCCTTCCAGCCCGTGCTCGTCCACGGCCGCCTCGGCGAGCTGCATGAAATCGTTGAAATCGAGAAAATCCGCCAGCAGCGCCGGGTGGATCAGCAGCGTGGTGTCGACGGCCTCGGGATCGGCCGCCGCCAGGAAATCCAGTTCGCGATCCAGGTCTTCCAGCAGGCCATCCAGATGTCTGGCCGTACTCACCACGAAACGCACCTGGTTCTTCACATAGACCGCCTTGGCGAAGGGGCACAGATTGAGCCCGATCACCGCCTTTTCGACCCATTCCCGCGTTGCCGCGATCACCGTCTCGCTGTCCATCTTCCCTGCTCCGGCCGCCTGTAAGGGGGGAACTTTAACGGATACAATGCTTTATTGCCCGACGTTCACGCACGACGACATCACAACACCATGAAAAGCAGCGCCATCCGCCAGAATTTCCTCGATTTCTTCGCTTCCAAGGGCCACACCGTCGTCGCCTCCAGTCCGCTGGTGCCCGGCAACGACCCCACCCTGCTGTTCACCAACGCCGGCATGGTGCAGTTCAAGGACGTGTTCACCGGCCACGACACGCGCCCCTACACCCGGGCGGTGTCGTCGCAGCGCTGCGTGCGCGCGGGCGGCAAGCACAACGACCTGGAAAACGTCGGCTACACCGCGCGCCACCATACCTTCTTCGAGATGCTGGGTAATTTCAGCTTCGGCGACTACTTCAAGCAGGAGGCGATCAAGTACGCCTGGGAATTCCTCACCGACGTGCTGAAGCTGCCGGCCGACAAGCTGTGGGTCACGGTCTACTTTGATGACGACGAGGCCTACGGCATCTGGCATAACGACATCGGCGTGCCGAAAGAGCGCATCGTCCGCATCGGCGACAACAAAGGGGGGCGCTACGCTTCCGACAACTTCTGGGCGATGGGCGACACCGGCCCCTGCGGTCCCTGCACCGAGATCTTCTACGACCACGGCCCCGAGGTCGCGGGCGGCCCGCCCGGCTCGCCCGACGAGGACGGCGACCGCTACATCGAGATCTGGAACAACGTGTTCATGCAGTTCAACCGCGACGAGGCCGGCACCATGCACCCTCTGCCCAAGCCCTCGGTCGACACCGGCATGGGGCTGGAGCGCATTTCGGCAGTGATGCAGCACGTGCATTCCAACTACGAGATCGACCTGTTCCAGGCGCTGATCGCCGCGGCGGCGCGCGAGACGGATACCGCAGACTCGAGCAACAACTCGCTCAAGGTCATCGCCGACCACATCCGCGCCTGCGCCTTTCTCATCGTCGACGGCGTCATCCCCGGCAACGAGGGGCGCGGCTACGTGCTGCGCCGCATCATCCGCCGCGCCATCCGCCATGGTTATAAGCTGGGCGCGCGCGCCGCCTTCTTCCACCGCCTCGTGCCCGATCTGGCGGCGGCGATGGGCGAGGCCTATCCCGAACTGGTGGCCGCGCAAACCCGCGTGACGGACATCCTGCGGCAGGAGGAGGAACGCTTCTTCGAGACCATCGAGCACGGCATGGGCATCCTCGAAGCCACGCTGAAGACGCTGCCCGCCGGCGGCACTTTCGACGGCGAACTGGCGTTCAAGCTGCATGACACCTATGGATTTCCGCTCGACCTCACTGCCGACATCTGCCGCGAGGCGAATGTGAACGTCGATACCGCAGCCTTCGATACCGCGATGGCGCGGCAGAAAGCGCAGGCGCGCGCCGCCGGCAAATTCAGGCTTGGCGCCGGACTGGACTACGCCGGTGAAGCGACCGTCTTCCACGGCTACGACACGCTGACGCACGATGCCACCGTGCTCGCGCTGTACAAGGACGGCAGCCTGGTCAGCGAACTGAAGGAAGGCGAGCTCGGCGTCGTCGTGCTCGACCACACCCCGTTCTACGCCGAATCCGGCGGCCAGGCCGGCGACCGCGGCGTGCTGCAGAGCACCCAGGGCCAGTTCGAGGTCGAGGATACGCTGAAGATCCAGGCACAGGTGTTCGGCCACCACGGCATGGTCAAGACCGGCTCGCTGGTCGTCGGCGACGCCGTGCTGGCGCGTGTCGACGAGGTCGCGCGCGCCCGCACCATGCGCAACCACTCGGTCACCCACCTGATGCACAAGGCGCTGCGCGAGGTGCTCGGCGAGCACGTGCAGCAGAAGGGCTCGCTGGTGGATTCCGAGAAAACCCGCTTCGACTTCGTTCAGCCGGCGCCGATGACCGATGCGCAGATCCGCGAGGTGGAAGCGCGCGTCAACGCAGAGATCCTCGCCAACTCCGCGACCCAGGCGCGCGTGATGGGAATTGAGGACGCGCAGAAGACCGGCGCGATGATGCTGTTCGGCGAGAAGTATGGCGACGAGGTGCGGGTGCTCGACATCGGCAGTTCGCGCGAGCTGTGCGGCGGCACCCATGTCGCCCGTACCGGGGACATCGGCCTGTTCAAGATCGTCGGCGAATCCGGCGTCGCTGCCGGGGTGCGCCGCGTTGAGGCGGTCACTGGCGACAGCGCACTGAATTACTTTCAATATCTGGACACCCAGCGAAACGGTATCGCGACACTGCTGAAAACACATCCTGATGACATCAACCACAAGGTCATTTCGATTCAGGAGCACGTTAAATCCCTGGAAAAGGAACTCGATCGCCTGAAATCGAAACTCGCCGCGAGCACCGGCGACGAACTGGTGCAGCAGGCCGTCGACGTCGGCGGCGTGCGCGTGCTGGCGGCGCAACTCGACGGCGTCGACGCCAAGGGCCTGCGCGAAACCGCCGACAAGCTGCGCGACAAGCTGAAATCCTGCGCGCTGGTGCTGGGCACGGTCGCCGACGGCAAGGTCAGCCTGATCGCCGCGGTGACGCCCGACGTGACCGGACGCATCAAGGCCGGCGAACTGGTCAACTTCGTCGCCACCCAGGTCGGTGGCAAAGGTGGCGGCAAGCCGGACATGGCGATGGCGGGCGGCAGCGAACCGGCCCGGCTGCCGGCAGCACTGGCGGCGGTGCAGGCCTGGACGCAAGCCAGGCTGACCTGAGCAGCGGGTACAGAATTTGCTCAGTTAACTGTAATTAGTGCCTGGAAACATCACTCGTCATCACGGGACAGCTCGCACACCATGAACTCGCTGGCAAATAGATTCGCGTCGCAACTCGCTCGCTTTTCGCCTTCTTTCGGCAAACGGGTCGACGACCCGTTGACCAACACCAAGGTGGCCGCGCGCTGGATTGAGGGCCTGCCAATCGGAGACGCGTTCAAATGCCAGCAGGCCATTCTCGGTGAGCTCAAGCGCTTCAACGAAAACTCGACGCACTATACGAAAGATCGTCTGGCCGTGCTGATGCTGCTGGACGATAAGTCGCGCGACCTGCAGGACACGCTGGTGCGCCAATACCTGCGCAATCCGCGCATGTCGCGTCCGGTGGAAAGCCAGCTCTGGCATGCCGTGTACGGCCTGTACTGGGAAATTGCGCGCGGCTATCACACCTTCGTGCTGCACTTCGTGCGCGAGGCGGGGAAAAGTTCGCACGAAAGCCGGATTCCGTTGATCACCCTGCGTGCCATTCGCGCCTTTGGCCAGTTGCTGAAATGGCACACCATTCGCTACCAGCCCGCAGGCGAAAAGCTCTGGCTGCGTCTGCACAATCTGTACCGTGTCGCCGCAAGCGAAGGTTTCCATCGGCAGCCGCTGCGGGCTTACGCTGAAGACATGTCCGACTGCAGCAGCGAAACGGCGTATCTGCATATCCTGATGTTGAATCTGGCCAATTCCGGCACGCTCTACCCCAGACAGCTGGATCTGCTCGACCACTGGCTGTGTGGCTGGCACGGAATGATGCGGCTGGACAACCGCCTGGATACCCATATCCACAATTTCGTGATCGACCTGTCGTCCGATCATGGCCCCCGCCGCGTGCGCAAGCCCGATACCGACAAACCGCTGTATTTCTGGGCGACGGCCGATCTGCTGCAAAAGCTGCAGGAAATCCAGATTGCCCTGCGTGAAGGCAGCGCGCCCGCGCAACTGGGCCTGACGGAAAGCACCCGCACCAGCGAAAGTCTTGAATTACTCGAGCACCTGCAGCGCCAGTGGTCTTCGCTGGCCACCCGCGAACAGCGGCGCGCGCCGCGCGAATCGATCAAGCGCCTGGTCGATGTCGCGCATGGACTCGACGCCATCGTCAATCAGGTCAAGGCGTCCGAAGCGCCCGCCAACGTGTCGCCGTACGGCACGGGATTCAACTACAACGAGGTCGACGATGTGCAGGTATACGGGTTCATCACCGATCGCACACGCGAACGCATCTCGCACATGCAGGCCCCCGCCATCCCGAGCGTGCCCGACGTCGAGCGCTGGGTGATGCAGGACGAAAGCACATGCGGCTATGGCGCCACGGTCGAATCCCGCGACAAGGACTGGCTGCGCGTGGGTACATTGATCGGCATCAAATCGCATGACGCTGCCACATGGCAGCTGGGCGTCGTGCGCCGCCTGTCGCGTCTCAGCGACGACACCAGCTCGGTCGGCATCGAAACCCTGACCGAAACGCCCGTGCTGGTCATGTTGAATAACGCCACACCCGCCGGTTACACGGTGAACGGACTCGATAACAGCGGCGCCAGCCTGCCGCATTCCAGCCTGTGGCTGACAGACAGCGCCGGTGCCGACAGCGTGATTATCGATCCCGTCCATTTCACGCCCGGCAAGGTAGTGCAGTTCCATGGCGCGCCGGAGCGCAAACCCGTTGCGCTGGGCAGCCCGATCGAGCGCAGCGAAGGCTGGATACGCGTTGCCGTCGAGCCGGTAAAAAGCTGATCCCCCAACCCGTCCCTGCCGGGATGCAAACGATCATCCCGCTTGCCGCATGTACGGCCCCGCCGGTCCTGCCGCGGTTTAACTTTCAACGGGTCTCTGGCACAATCGCCGAAAACCCGACACGCGCACAATAATCCCCTTCTCCATCAGGAGCAGACGCGGTCGCGGCACCATTGGCCCTGGAGGATATGTGCCCCGAACCAACAAACCCAGCTTGCTGATCGTCGACGACGATCCACTGATTTCCGATACGCTCACCTATGTCCTGAGCAAGGACTTCGACATCTCTGCCGCCGAATCGCGCGCCCAGGTGAAAAGCCTGCTAATGCAACTGGACGAGCCGCCGCAACTGGCGCTGGTGGATCTTGGCCTGCCGCCGCAGCCGCACAAGCCCGACGAAGGCTTTGCCCTGATCGCCGACCTGCTCGGGATCTCGCCCAGCATCAAGATTCTGGTGCTTTCCGGCCAGAGCGACGAAGCCAACGCACGCCACGCGCGCGCGCTCGGCGCGATCGATTTCGTCGCCAAGCCGTGCGAGCCCGAACGGCTGAAATCCCTGCTGTTCAACGCGCTGCTGGTGCAGGATGCCGAGCGCAGCGCCGACAAGGCGCCTGCCCCGGCCAAGGATTCCGGCATCGTCGGCGACAGCCCGGCGATGGACAAGCTGCGCCAGCAGATCAAGCAGTACGCCACTGCGCCGTTCCCGGTGCTGATCGAGGGCGAGTCCGGTAGCGGCAAGGAACGCGTCGCCTCCAGCCTGCACCAGTTGTCGCCGCGCGCGGCCAAGCCTTATCTTGCCCTCAACTGTGCGGCGATTTCGCCGACACTGGTCGAGCCCACCCTGTTCGGCTACGCCAAAGGCGCCTTCACCGGCGCCACCAGCGCGCGCGCCGGCTATTTCGAGGAAGCCGAAAACGGCACCCTGTTCCTCGACGAGATCGGCGAGCTGCCGCTGGAACTGCAGGCCAAGCTCCTGCGCGTACTGGAAAACGGCGAATACCAGCGCGTAGGCGAAACCCAGCCGCGCTTTTCCAACGCCCGCGTGGTCACCGCCACCAACCGCGACCTGCGCACCGAGATCAAGGCCGGTCACTTCCGTGCCGACCTCTACCACCGGCTGTCGGTGTTCTCCATCGCGGTGCCGCCGCTGCGCGACATGGGGCAGGACAAGCTCACCCTGCTCAATCACTTCCGCGATTTCTACGCCCGCGAGGCCAAGACCCAGCCGTTCTCGCTCGACGCGCGCGCGCAGCAGATGTGGGAGGATTACCATTTCCCCGGCAACGTGCGTGAACTGCGCAACATCACCATCCGGCTCACTACCAAATACCCCGGCATGGCGGTCAATGCCCCGCAGCTGGAAGCCGAACTCGACACCGACCAGGCCTATCCGCAGGAAATCCCGCTTGCCAGCGACAGCAAGGCGCTGATCGAACTGGCACGCAAGCAGCTGCAGACGCTGGCCAACTTCAACCTCGACGTCACCCTGCGCCAGTGGGAAAAAGCCTACGTCGAAGCCGCGCTCAACATGACCCATGGCAACCTGTCGCAGGCGGCCAAGCTGCTCGGCATCAACCGCACCACGCTATACAGCCGCATGCAGACCTACGGGACCGAATAGGGCGTGCTAATGCTCATTTCACGCCTGTGCCGAGTTCAATTTGGGTACAGTCCGCGAAGCGTGACGCGCCGCAGTGCGATCACTGCAAGCGGCTCGCGACAAAGGAATGCGCCCAAATTGAATTCGTCCCTCCGGGTTTCCGCGAGAAAGCGCGTCTGCGGCGTTGCGCCGCTTGGCAAGGGATGGCCCTTGCCTGCGCGGCACGCCTTGCATCCATCGCTTTCTCGCGGAAACGCAGACGCGAAATGAGCATCAGCACGCCCTCCCGTGTATTTTGACTATTTCGGCCTGAAAGAAGCGCCCTTCCGCATCACGCCGAATACCGAATACTGGTACGCCGGCGGCCAGCGCGGGGAAATGCTCGCCGCCTTGCTCTACGCCATCGGTCAGGGCGAGGGCATCATCAAGGTGGTGGGCGAAGTCGGCAGCGGCAAGACCATGCTGTGCCGCAAGCTGGCAGCGCAGTTGCCCGACAGCGTCGACAGCGTTTATCTCGGCAACCCTACGCTTGCGCCGGACGACATGCTGGCGGCGATCCTGGCCGATCTCGGAATCGAAATCCCCGAAGACGGCCGCCAGGCCCGTCTGGCGCAGTTGAATGCCGCGCTGCTGGCACGTCATGCGGCGGGGCGCCGCGTGGTGGTCTTCGTCGAAGAAGCGCAAGGCATCGCGCTCGACAACCTGGAGTTCCTGCGGCTGCTGACCAATCTGGAAACCGCCACCGACAAGCTGCTGCAGATCGTGCTGTTCGGTCAGCCCGAACTCGATGTGCAACTGGCCGATCCGCGCATCCGCCAGCTGAAGGACCGCATCACCCTCAGCCTGAACCTGTCTCCGCTGACCGAGCCCGAGGTCGCCGAATATCTGCGGGCACGGCTCGCAGTGGCCGGTTATCGCGGTCCCGACCTGTTTTCATCGGCCCTGATCGCGCAGTTGACGCGCCTTTCCGGCGGCCTGTCGCGCCGCATCAACGTGCTGGCCGACAAGTCGCTGCTCGCCGCCTATGCCGGTCAAACCCACACGCTCACCGCGACGCATCTGGACGCCGCGGCAGGCGACGCCGAAATCCAGCCACCTACCCAAATCGCGCGTTCTGTACGCCTGCCACGCTGGGCGTGGCTGAGCGCCGGCCTGGCCGCCGGGCTTGGCCTGCTTGCGTTCGTCGCCTGGCAGATGCGCGCGCCTGCTGTCCAGCCACCTGCCGCGTCGCCCCAGTTAGCTGTAACGTCTCGACTGCCCCCTCCCGTTACGGTCAGCCGCGTAACCGAACTGGCACGGCAAACCCAGCGCTGGCTTGCCACCGCCGCGCCCGGCATTCATGTGATCCAGGTCGCCTCGGCTAAAGAAGCGGCGCAGGCAGCCGTATTATTGGGGGATTTGAACGCCGTTACGCTGCAACCGGTTAGGGTGCTGCATGGCATGAGTCAGGGTGCGCCTGCCTGGATGATCCTGGCGGGCGAATTCCCTGACCGGGACGCAGCCATGGCGGTCATGCGCACCTTGTCCGCCACGTCAACTGGCGTTCATGCCCTTCAGGGTGCGCCGTTTCTGCGCACGGTTGGCAAAATGCGCAGCGTGGTCTTGCCAACGGGATAAAGGTCGTGATGAATGCAGTGTTGAAACGCTCCGTATTGACGGGCCTGGCCCTGTCCAGCCTCGTGCTGGCGGGTTGCGTCCCCCCGCGGGCATTCGACACCTCGCCCGGCCATATCACCCACCCCAGCCCGACCGCCGCCCCAGCCGGACCGCCGCCCGCACCCGTCAAGGCCACCCCCGCCCTGGCCCCGCCCAGGCTGGTTGCGCCGATACCGACCTATACCGTCGTGGTCAACGACGTACCGGTGAAGGATCTGCTGTTCTCCATCGCGCGCGACACCCAGTACAACATCGATCTGCATCCGGGCATCGCCGGGCGCGTCTCGCTCAACGCGGTGCAGGAGCCGCTGCCGGCCATTCTCGACCGCATCGCGCGACAGGCCGGCCTGCGTTACGAAATGAACGGCCGCACCGTGTCGATCATGCCCGATACGCCTTACGTCAAGACCTACAGCGTCAATTATGTGAACGTCACCCGCAACACCACTTCCAGCGTCGGGGTGGCGGCGCACATTGCCAGCACCGGCGGCGGCATCGGCACGGCGACAGGCGGCACGACCAGCGCTGCCAGTGGCAATTCCTCCACCACCACGGTGGCCAGCCAGTCCAACAACGACCTGTGGACGATCCTGGCCGACAACATCCGCACCATTCTCGCCGGCACGCGCGCAGTCACGCAAAGCAACGCAGAACGCGCCGCTCGGCTGGACGCCGAAAAAGCCGAGCGTGCCGAGCGGGTATCGCAGGCCGAGGCCGCCAGCAAGGCCGGCGCCGGCGCGGCCAGCCTGTTCACCGCCGCGTTTGCCGATCAGCCGACCGGCGATGGCAAAAACGATGTCGCGGTCAACCCGGTGGCCGGCACCGTCAGCGTGCTGGGCACCGCCAAGCAGCAGGAACTGGTGCAGCAATATCTCGACCGCGTGATGCAGTCGGCGCAGCGCCAGGTATTGATCGAAGCCACCATCGTCGAGGTCACGCTCAAGGATCAATACCGCGCGGGAATCGACTGGTCGCGCGCCTTGCAAGGATCGGTGGGGTGGAAAATCGACACCATCGGCGCGGTCGGCGGCAGCAGTTCCAATGCGCTCGCAGGTTCGCTGGCGCCTTTCATTCAAGCGACCTACAGCGGCGGCAACGGGTTCAAGGCGGCCATCGATCTGCTGGAGTCCTACGGCAACACCAAGGTGCTTTCCAGCCCCAAGCTGATGGCGCTGAACAACCAGACGGCGCTGCTGAAGGTAGTGAACAATCTGGTGTATTTCACCGTCAAGGCGGACACGGTTTCAACCGCCAACGTGGGGGCGACCACCACCTTCACCACCACCCCGCAGACCGTACCGGTCGGGGTGGTCATGTCGGTGCTGCCGCAAATCAACGAAAATGGCCTGGTATCGCTCACCGTGCGTCCGACCATCACGCGCAAGGTGGGGGATGTGGACGACCCCAACCCGGACCTGAAAAACGCCCAGATCAGCAACAAGATCCCGGTCATCCAGGTGCGCGAGATGGAATCGCTGCTGCAGGTAAGGAGCGGCCAGACCGTGATTCTCGGTGGGCTGATCCAGGACGACAGCAACAATGCGCGCGACGGCCTGCCCGTCCTGTCGCGCCCCGAAGGCATCGGCGCCGTATTCGGCCAGCATGAGCGGATGAACAGCCAGACCGAGCTGGTGATTTTTCTGCGCCCCATCGTGGTATCCAACCCCACGCTGGAAAGCGACGAACTGCGCCAGTTCCAGCGTCTGTTGCCCAGCGCACGGAGCAGCCCTTGAGCCTTCTGCTCAAAGCGCTGAAACAGGCCGAAGTTGCCAACGGGGTCAAGCCCGACTCCGGCAACCGGATCGAGGGCGACCTTGAACTGGAGCCCCTGACCCCACCCGGCACAGCCCAGGCGCGCGAATGGGTGGAACCACCCGGCCTGCTGTTCGGCGGCAGCGCCGGCGCGCCCAAGCCGCGCCATGTGCGTAATTTCCGCTGGCCGCAACTCTCGCTGGTGCCGCTCACCGCCCTGCTGGCCGTGCTGATCGCACTCGGCTACGGCTTGTATCTCTACTTCGCCCTGCAGCCGCCCGCCGCGTCCAGCCTCGTGCCGGAAAACGTCGCGGCACCCGCCGCCGCGCCGGTCGACCCCGCCCCGCCCGAACCCGAAGCGGAACCCGCCTCCGCCGCGCTGCCCGGCGTGTCGCCGCCCCCGTCCGCTCCCAGGCCTGCCGCAATATCCGCTGCCGTCGCGACCCAGCCTGTCGCGACCCGTGCCCCCGGCACGCGCCCCGCCACCAATCCGGCACGCGCCCCGGCTCCACCGGCAGCAGCACCGCTGCTGTTCCAGCCCGACACGCAAACGACCTTGCTCAGCCAGGCCTACGCGGCCTATCAGCGTGGGGCGCTGGCCGAGGCACAACGGCTCTACACCCAGGCCGCCGCCCACGGACGCAGCGTGGACGCGTTGCTGGGGCTGGCGGCCATTGCCAGCGCACAGGACCACGACACCGATGCGCAACGCCTGTATCGCGAGGTGCTCGATCTCGATCCGCGCAATGCCGCCGCCCAGGGTGCACTGCTCGACCTGCTCGGCAACACCGACAGCAATGCCGCCGAAAGCCGCCTGAAAATGCTGATCGAGCGCGACCCCAGCCCGCATCTCCACCAGACCCTCGGCAACCTCTACGCCGGGCAGGCACGCTGGAACGACGCGCAGGCCGCCTACTTCGAGGCGTATCGCGGCGCGCCCGGCAACGCCGATTACGCCTACAACCTCGCGGTCAGCCTCGACCAACTGCAGCAATATCCGGCCGCGCTGACGTATTACGAGAAGGCGCTGGCTGGCGGCGGCGCGCACCGCTTCGACCGCGCCCAGGCCGAAGCGCGCGTGCAGCAACTGAAGTCGGTCCGCTGAATTTTCCTGCCATGGAAAGACGCAAGAAACTCCGCATGGGCGAAACCCTGGTTTCGCAAGGCCTCATCACCCTCGACCAGCTGCGCATCGGCCTCAAGGAGCAGAAGGCGACCGGCCTGCCGATCGGTCGCCAGCTGGTCGCTTTGGGTTTCATCACCGAGGCGGTGCTGCGCGACCAGCTCGCCAACGCGCTCGGCAGCCAGGGCATCGACCTGTCGCAGGTGGTGGCCGACCCCGAAGCGCTGCAACTGGTGCCCGAGGAATTCGCCCGCCGCCACCACCTGCTGCCGATCGCACACGACGCCGCCCGCAACGTGCTGACGCTGGCCACCACCGACATGTTCAACGTGGTCGCGCTCGACCAGCTGAAAGCCGCGCTCGGCGGCCAGCTCGAAATCGACACGCTGCTGGCGGGCGAAGCGCAACTGCTCGAATGCATCGACAAGTTCTACGGCTTCGATCTCTCGCTCGACGGCATCCTGCGCGAGATCGAGACCGGCGAAGTCGATTACGCCAGCCTCAACCCCGACACCGAGGAATACACCCAGCCGGTGGTACGGCTGGTCGGCGCGCTCCTGACCGATGCGGTGAAGCGCGAATCGTCCGACATCCACTTCGAGCCCGAGCACGCCTTCCTGCGCATCCGCTATCGCATCGACGGCGTGCTGGAACAGATCCGCAGCCTCCACAAGACCTACTGGCCCGGCATCCTGGTGCGGCTGAAGGTGCTGTCGGGGATGAACATCGCGGAGACGCGCGCGCCGCAGGACGGCCGCATGTCGCTGACGCTGAACGGCCGCCCGATCGATTTTCGCGTCTCCTCGCAACCCGGTATCCATGGCGAAAACGTGGTGCTGCGCATCCTCGACCGCGAGAAATCCATCATGCCGCTGGAGCAGATGGGCTTCACCAGCGATGCACTGCGCGAACTGCAACTGATGATGGCGCGTCCTGAAGGCATCCTGGTGGTCACCGGGCCGACCGGCTCCGGCAAGACCACCACCCTGTATTCGATGCTGTCGCACCTCAACAACGAGACCGTCAACATCATGACGCTGGAAGATCCGGTCGAATACCCGGTCACGCTGATGCGCCAGAGCTCGGTCAACGAAACGCTCAAGCTCGATTTCGCCAACGGCATCCGCTCGATCATGCGGCAGGACCCGGACATCATCCTGGTCGGCGAAATCCGCGACAAGGACACCGCCGAGATGGCCTTCCGCGCGGCGATGACCGGCCACCAGGTGTTCACCACCCTGCACACCAACTCCGCCCTCGGCGTGTTTCCGCGCCTGATGGACATCGGCATCCAGCCCGGCATCCTGTCCGGCAACATCATCGGCGTCATCGCGCAGCGGCTGGTGCGCAAGCTGTGCCCACACTGCAAGGAAGCCTACACGCCGGACGCCGATGAAGCGCGCATCCTCGGCACCGACCTTGCCCAACTGCCGCAGATTTATCGTGCCACCGGCTGTCCGGCATGCAGCCACAAAGGCTACCGCGGCCGCCTCGCCCTGATCGAGCTGCTGCGGATGGACCCCGAGCTCGACGAACTGGTGGCCAACCATGCGCCACTGCACGAAATCCGCCACGCCGCGCTCGAGCATGGCTATCACCCGCTCGCCGAAGACGGCGTCAAGCGGGTACTGGATGGCATCACCTCGCTGGCGGAAGTGGCGCGGGTGGTGGATTTGACGGGGCGGGTGTAACCATGCCCTTCTTCGACTACCGCGCCATCGACCAGACCGGCCGCTCCGTCCGCGGCACGCTGTCGGCGGTCAACGACGTCGACCTCGAACTGCGCCTGAAGCGCATGGGGCTGGACCTCGTCACGCTGGCCGAACTGTCGCGGCAATACGCGCCGCAAGGCCGCGAGCGGGTGACGCGGCGCGATCTGGTGACGTTCTGCATCCACATGCGCTACATCACCCGCGCCGGGATTCCCCTGCTCGAAGGCTTGCGCGACCTGCGCGACACCATGGACAAGCGCGGCTTTCGCGATGTGCTGACCGCATTGCTGGAAGACCTGGAAGGCGGCAAGGTGCTGTCGCAGGCGCTGGCCGCGCACCCGGCGGTGTTTGGCGCGGTGTTCGTCCACAGCGTACGCGCAGGCGAGCAGACCGGCCTGCTGGATGCGGTGTTCGAGCGCCTGGCCGAATCGCTGAAGTGGCAGGAAGAAGTCACCGCCAAGGCCAAGCGGCTGATGATCTATCCGGCGCTGGTGCTGGCAGTGGTCGGTGCCGCCATCCTGTTTTTGCTGGTCTATCTGGTGCCGCAGGTGCTCTCGCTGGTCGAGACCATGGGTGTCGAGCTGCCGCTGCCGACGCTGATCCTGATGGCGGTATCGAGTGCGCTGCGTTCGTACTGGCTGGTCGTGCTGCTGCTGGCGCTGGCGCTGGGAGCCGGGCTGCCGCTATGGGCACGCAGGAGCGAGGCAGGGCGCGACTGGTGGGACCGCACCCAGTTGCGGCTGCCCATCGTCGGGCCGATCGTGCAGAAGATCGTGCTGTCGCGCTTCACCAACACCCTGGCGATGATGTATCGCTCGGGGGTGACGGTGCTCGACGCATTGCGCGCGGGCGAAATGGTCGCCGGCAACCGGGTGATCGCCGGCGGCATCCGCCGCGCCGCGCAGCAGATTGCTGATGGCCGCGGCCTGTCGGAGAGTTTCCAGTCGCTGGCGCTGTTTCCGCCGCTGGTAATCCGCATGCTGCGCGTGGGCGAGACCACCGGCGCGCTCGACGAAGCGCTCGACAACGTGACATTTTTCTATAACCGCGAAGTACTCGACTCGATCGAAAACGGCCTCCGGGTTCTGGAGCCGCTATTGACCGCCATCCTCGGCCTGCTGCTCGGCGGCATCCTGGTATCGGTGCTGCTGCCGATTTACGACCTGATCGGGAATCTGCCGCTGTGATGCTCGACCACCGCCTGATTCTGCTCGCCACCCCCCGCCAGATCGGCGTGCTCGACTGGCGTCCCGGGCATCTGCACTGGCTGGGCGAATTTTCCGCTAGTGCCGAAGGGCTGGCCGCATTCCACAGGATCGTGGTCAGGCATGCGCAGCTGCCGGTGCTGCTGGTGGTCGACACGGTGGACGAGGATTACCGCAGCGAAATCCTGCCGCACGTGCAGGGACGCGCGCGCGACGAACTGCTGGCGCGCAAGCTCAAACAGGTGTTCCGCAATGCGCGCTTCACCGGTGCGTGGCGGCAGGCGCGCGAAACGACCGGGCGCCGCGACGACCGTTATCTACTGGCCGCCCTGCCCGACGCCGACTGGCTGACGCCGTGGCTCGGCGTGCTGCACCGCGAACGCGTGCCGCTGACCGGCATCGTCCCGCTGGCGCTGGCGTGCCAGCACCTGCTGGACAGGCTGCGGATACGAGAGCCTCATACGCTACTGGCATGCCGCCTCAACAACAGTCTGCGGCTGTCTTACTACCATCACGGCTTATTGCGTTTTTCGCGCCTGATCGGGGGCGACACCCCGACCCAGCTGCCGGGCAGCGCGGCCGACGAAATTGCCAAGACCCAGCTTTACCTGACCGGCCAGCGCATCCTGCCGCGCGAAGCGCGCCTGCATGTGCTGCTGCTCGACCCTGGCGGCCAACTGGATAGCGCGCAGGCGCCGCTCAACGCCGATCCCGCGTTCAGCACGCGACTGATCGACATGGCCAGCCTCGCGCGTGCCCTGCGCATCCCTGACGATTTTCTCGCCGCCACGCCGGAAGTCGCGCCGCTGGCAGCGATTGCGGGCGAGGCCATGCAGCTGAACCTGGCCCCTCCCGAACTGCTGCAACGCCATACCGAATTCCGCTGGCGGCGTGGCCTGCACGCGGCAGCGGGCATCATTGCGCTGCTCGGGACAGCCATCACCGCCGGCTACTGGCTGCACACGCAAGACCTGAACGACCAGACCCGCCAGATGCTGCAGCAACAGCAGCAGCTCGACGCCCGCTATCGGGCCGTCGCACGCACGTTTCCCATCCAGTCGGCCGCGCCCGAACAACTGGCCCAGACGGTGGCGCTGGCGCGCCAGCTCGACGGCGGCCAGCCCGATACCGGCGCGCTGCTTGCTGCCATCGGTCAGGCCATCGATGCGGTGCCCGATATCACGCTCGACAAACTGGAGTGGGTCGACGACCCATTCACGGCCGGCGGCGGAACGCGGGTCGGCCTCGACGCCTCGCTGGTTCCATTCGACGGCAATTACCGCGCGGCCATGCGGCGCATCGATCGTTTCATGCATACCCTGCAGGCCGTGCCCGCCCTGCATGACATACGCTTGCACCGCAGTCCGGTGAATGCCGATTCCGCCAGCACCCTGTCAGGCCGAACGCTCGATGCCGGCGCGAACGCATCCCCCGCCGCACACTTCAGCCTCAGCCTGAGCTATCGCGAGGCCCGGCCATGAAACACCCGCCGTTCGCTACGCTCAAGCTGTCGCTGCTGCTGGTGCTGGCGGCACTGCTGCTGGCTGGAGGCGGCATACTGTGGAGCCGCGGCCAGGCGCAAGACGCCGGCGTCGCCCTGCAGCAGCAACGCAGCGCGCTCAACGGCGCGCGGCAGCAACTCGACCGCAGCCGCCATCAGCAGCAACTCATCGCCACCCATCTGGCCGATTATCAGGCACTCGCCGCACGTGGCTTTATTGGCACAGAAGACCGGCTGGCCTGGATCGAAGCGGCACAACTGGCCAACCGCGATGCCGGGCTTTACAGCCTGGATTATCAGCTAACGCCGCGCACCGCTTCGCTTCCCGCGCTTGCCCAGGGCTTGCCGCTGGGGCAGACAACCATGACCCTCACCCTACCGCTGCTGGTAGAGACCGATCTCGAGCGCTTCCTGAACGCGCTCAAAGCGCGCGCGCCCGGGGTCTACCGGGTGCGGGGCTGCCAGCTGTCCCACCCCGGCGATGCGCCGTTCGAGCCCGTCAACCAGCCGCGCCTGCTGGCCGAATGCGAACTGCTGTGGTTTACCGTTGCGGCAGAATCAGGGGCTTCGAAATGAAAACCGATACACCACAACGGCACCGCGGCACGGAGAACGGCCGGCCCGTCCGGCGCGGAACGGGGCGTTACGGTTCATCAGTCTGGATTTTTTCCCTGTCTCTGTGCCTCTGCGGTTCAGGACTTGCAGCGACATCCTTGCCCGACGCGCCCGGGCGCCTGTTCTACACGCCCAAGCAGCGCGCCCAGCTCGAAGCCGCGCGTATCCGCAACGCCACCCACGCCGGGCAGACGGCGGCGCCAGACGCAGGCGTCCCGCCCCCTACACGCTATGACGGCATGCTGATCCGCTCCGACGGAAAAACCACGCGCTGGGTCAACGGCAGGCCGCAGGCTGGCACCTCCGGCGTAGCGGGCCTGAGACCGGGCCAGATTCGCGCCGACGGCCACGTGTATGAACCCTATCAGGTGCTGCGCCCCGGTCCCGCCACGCCTGTCGCCGAGGAACCCGTTCCATGAAGCGGACACGCGGCTTCACCCTGATCGAACTGGCCATCGTGCTGGTCATCATCACCATCCTGATCGGCGGACTGGCGATGCCGCTGTCGGCGCAGATCCAGGCGAGGCGGATTGCCGAGACCAAGAAAATACTCGAGGAGGCGCGCGAGGCGATCCTCGGATTCGCGATGACCAACAACGGCTCTTCCGCGACAAACCGTCGCTTGCCCTGCCCAGACATCGAGGGCGACGGAACCGAAAGCCTGGGCAATTTAGGCACCAGATGCGCGAGTTCACGCGGTTTCCTGCCTTGGGTAGACCTTGGCGTAGCAAACCAGGACGCCTGGGGAAACCGCTTGCGCTACGAAGTTGACCGCGACCTCGCCGACCCCAACAAGGGGTTCGCCACAGCAGTCAGCACCGCATTTCCCGCACTCACCATCTGCCAGACGCATAGCTGCGGCGTCACCGTCGCGACCGACCTGGCATTCGTACTGATTTCCCATGGCCCCAACGGCTGGGGCGCACTCAACATAAACGGTAAAACCCTGGCCCCACCAAGTGGAGATGACGAAAAAGACAACGTCGTCGACGATAACGATCTGATTTACGTCAGCCGCTCCGCCACCAAGGCGGACGCCACTGACGGTGAATTCGACGATCTCCTAGTCTGGCTTTCATATTACCAACTGGTCGCCAAGGTGTGCCCTACGGGCTCGGACTGCGCTCCGTAGCCTGCAAGCGGAAGCCCACCCGTCCCGCCTGATTGTCCGGCAGTTCCAGCCGATAGCCGGTGCGTGCCGCCTGTCGCGCCGCCTGGTACAAGCCCACCCCCAATCCGAAATCCGAGGCCACCGGGCTCAGGAACAGGTTGCGCGCCACGTGCTCGGGGGCTGGCGCGCCGCTGTCGGTCACCGTCAGGCTGACCAGCGGATGCAGTGCCAGCCGCACCTCCACCGCCACCCCGGGCTCGGCCTGGCGCTTGCGCAGCGCATTGGTCAGCAGGTTATCGGCCACGCTGTCGAACAGGTCCTGCGGCAACAACGCGTCGTCGAGCGCTCCGGCGAAGAACTGCACATCGTCGTGCTCGTAGCGCGCCTGCAGCGCCGTCCACCACGCCTGCGCCGGCATGTGCGCGACGTCCATCTCGGCCGGCTGCTTCAGCTTGTCGACTGTCTGCGACAGCCGCGTCGCCAGCTGCGGCAGCTGCCGCTTCATCAGTTCCAGCAGACGCTCGCTGTCCTCGGGCGTGGACATGTCGGCGGCGGCGAGCAGGGTTTTCAGCGACTGCAGGATATTCTTCACGTCGTGCGTCAGCCGCGCGCCGGTGTCATGGATGGCCTGGCTGTAGGCCTGCTCGCGCAGGGTCTGCTCGCGCACCTTGGCGGCGTAGAAATAGCCCAGCAGTTGCGACAGCAGCCGCACATGCAGCGCCAGCGCCGGGGTGAGTGGGCGCGCGGATTGCCAGGTGAGGCTCAAGCCATGAAACGCATGGGTGATGGCGTGTTCGGCGGGTTCGCCGAAACGGCCTTCGCCGCGTGCCGCCTGCCAGCTTCCGCCATGGATCCAGGTCAGTTCGTGCAGGTCGGCCAGCGCGTCGCGCACGAAGGATTCCGGATCGCGCTCGCGCTCGGCCAGCGTCGCCAGGCGCTGCGCCCAGCCTTCGAACGGCAAGCCCACCGACAGCAGATAGCGCGAAGTCAGCTGCCCCAGTCCGGCAAACCCGGCACGCGGATTCCACAGCCACGACAAGGTCAGCAGCAGCGCCGCCATCCCCAACAGGGTCTGCACCAGCGCCCAGGCATAGCTCACCCCGGCCACCGCCACCACGGCAAACGCGCCCAGTGCCATCACCATGATGAGCAGCGACAGCATCAGGCCGTAGATGAAATCGAGCGTCGACGAGGCGCCGCGCTGGCGGCTGACAGGCAGGAACAGGATCGTGAGTGGAAGCAGCGGCAGGCCGTAGCGCACCGCAGCTTGCAGCGCATCGGGCAGCCCGGCACCGCCCAGGCTTTGCGGCAGCACCCAGGCCAGCAGCAGCGCCAGCAGATAGGCCAGCGCGAGCAGGTAGGCCAGCCGCTGGCTGCGCGCGTTCTGCGAAGCCGCCACCGCGCCCACCAGCCCCGCCAGAATCGCCAGCCACAGCGCCATCACCCAGGTGCTGTCGACCAGCACCAGCAGCGCCGCCATGGCGAACACCGGCAGCGCGAGGCGCGGCTCGATGCGCGCCTCGCTGCGCACCAGCGGCTGCCACAGCAGGAACAGCCCATAATGCGCCAGCAGGAAGGCGCGCGTCACCGCCACATCGGCGTCGAACACCACGGCGGCATGCAGCGCTAGCAGCATCAGCGCCAGCCAGCGCCCGGGCGCCACCCGCGTGAAAAAGCTGACCAGCGCGGCCAGCCCGGCCTGCCGCGGCATGTTCTCAGCGGACTCTGTCATATCCGGACACGGCGCGCGGGAAATTCAGCATGACACTGCTATCGGCACTCCCGCGGGGAAATGCAGCCCGACTGCGACCGTGCGCAGCGAAAAACTTGACGGAATTCCGACGGGCGCGTCGTGTTTTCATCAATCCAGGCCCGGGCGATACACGTTTATTCTCATTTTTTCATTGTAAATCAATCGGCTATAAACACAGCTCTTGTGGCACGCATTTTGCAAAAAAGCACGTCAGGCAATAACACAATGGAACCTTCTACCATGCCCCACCCTCACTTCCCGCAGCGTCAGTCGGGTTTCACCCTGATCGAGATCGCCATCGTGCTGGTCATCATCGGCCTGCTGCTCGGCGGCATTCTAAAGGGGCAGGAACTGATCACCCAGGCCCGCATTCGCAACGTCGCCAACGACTTCCAATCGATGACGGCCGCCATCAACCTGTATCAGGATCGCTATCGTGCGCTGCCCGGGGACGATCTGGGCGCCGCCACCCGCTGGACCGCAACCGGCAGCACAACAACCAGTGGCAACGGCGACGGCATGATCGGTACCGGCACGGAAGCCTCACCCGCCTATAATTCCACAACGGATTCCGACGAATCCCGCCTGTTCTGGCAGCACCTGCGCCTCGCCGGGCTAGTCGGTGGCGCAACCACCACCGGCGCAGTTGGCACCGCGAATCCACCCAACGCTGCGTCAGGCGTGACCGGAGTACAAAACGGCGCGTTTGGCATCAAAGGTATTGTCATTTGCTCAAACAATCTGCCTGCCAAGATCGCTCAGGCGATTGATACGCAGTTTGACGACGGGAACGCCACAACCGGTACTGTGCGCGGCACCGATGGCACGGCAGCCGGCACCGCAGTTCCCACCGTCAACTACGTCGACGATGGCGCCAAATTTTACGTCGTCTGCAAAGCCCCCTGATATAAAACCGTTGCAGGCTTACCCCCGCAACACCCTGAACTCCGCCGCCGCCAGTCCATCGGCGGCGCCGCGCAGCACCAGCACGTCGCCCGACTCGATGCGGGTGTCGGACCGGGGTTCCACCCCCTTGCCCCCCTCGCGCCGGATCACCACCACGTCCACCAGCAATTCGTCCAGCGCCAGTTCTTCCAGGCTGCGCCCCACCGCGGCTGCGCCAGGCGTAACCAGCATGGTATGCAGACGCGGCTGGGCTTGCTGGTCGAGTTCGGCGTCGGCGTCGCTTGCGCCGTGGAAAAAACCGCGCATCATGGCGTAACGCGTCTCGCGCACATCGCGAACGCGTTTCAGCACCCGGGACAACGGCACCCCCACCAGCATCAGCGCATGCGAGGCAAGCATCAGCGAACCCTCCATCACCTCGGACACCACCTCGGCCGCGCCCGCCGCTTTCAGCGCATCGATATGGGTGTCGTCGATGGTACGCACCACCACTGGCAATTCCGGCCGCAGTTCGCGTACATGGCGCAGGATGGCCATGCTCGAATGGACATCGGAATAGGTCACCACCACGGCCTGCGCGCGGCTGAGGCCGGCCGCCACCAGCACCTCGCGGCGGCTGGCGTCGCCGTAGACCACGCTGACGCCGGATGCCGCCACCGCGCGGATGCGCTCGAGGTCGGCATCGAGCGCGACGAAACCGATGCCTTCGGCCTCCAGCAGGCGAGCCAGTTTCTGCCCGCTGCGACCGTAACCGCAGACGATCACATGCTGGCTCTTGCCGAAGGTCTTGACCGCGATGTCATGCACCTCCTTCGCCCGCCCGGCCCATTCGCTGCCGGCAAGCAGGCGGGTGAGGGTGTCCATGCGATTGATCAGCAACGGTGCGATCAGCATCGATACCACCATCGCCGCCAGCACCGGCTGGGTGATGTCGGCGCCCAGCAGCTTGAGGTCTGCCGCCTGCGCCAGCAGCACGAAGCCGAATTCACCCGCCTGCGCCAACCCCAGCGCGGTTCGCACGGCGTTGGAGCGGGTGCTGCCGAAGGCCGTGGCCAGCCCGGCGACCAGCAAGCCTTTGCCGATGATGATTGCCGTCACCAGCAGCAGCACCTTGTCCCAGTTCAGCATCACCTGGGCCGGGTCGAGCCGCATCCCGATGGTGACGAAGAAGAGGCCGAGCAGGACGTCGCGGAAAGGCTTGATGTCGTCTTCCACCTGGTAGCGGTATTCGGTTTCGGAGATCAGCATGCCCGCCAGAAAGGCGCCCAGCGCCAGCGACAGGCCCGCTCTCTCGGTCAGGAAGGCCAGCCCCAGGGTGAACAGCAGCAGGTTGAGCGTGAACAGTTCGGGCGACTTGCGCCCCGCCACCCACTGGAACCACGGACGCATCACGCGCTGGCCGACGAACAGCAGAAAACCCAGCACCGCCACCGCCTTCAACACCGCCAGCCCCAGCACCATGCCCATGTCGTCGGCATCCTTGGCAAACGCCGGGATCAGGATCAGCAGCGGCACCACCGCCAGATCCTGGAACAGCAGCGCACCGAAAATCTGCCGCCCGTGCGGTGTCTGGATTTCCAGCCGTTCGGCCAGCAGCTTCGACACGATGGCGGTGGACGACATTGACATGATGCCGCCCAGCGCAGCCGCGGCCAGCGGCGGCAAATCGAGCAGCCAGGCGATGAGTGCGGCACATGCAATGGTCAGCACCACCTGCGCGCCGCCGAAGCCGAATACCGTCATGCGCATGGTCATCAGGCGCGACAGGCTGAATTCCAGGCCGATGGAAAACATCAGGAACACCACGCCGAATTCGGCCAGGTATCGCTCTTCCTCGCTGTCCGGAATCCATCCCAGCGCGAACGGGCCGATGGCGATTCCGGTCACCAGATAGCCGAGCATGGTCGGCAGCCGCAGGGCACGTGCCGCCGCCACTACCAGCACGGCGGCCGCGAGCAGGATCAGGACAAGCTGGAGGCTGCCATGCATACGATCGATCTTTCATGGGCGCGCGATTCCGCACGCGCTTCGGGGCGCAACGGATCGAAGTCCTTCCGGGCTTTGAACCATTGGTAAAATCGGAATCCCTCTTGGTGGGGCATCAAGGAAAGCGCGGCTGGAAAGACAGGCTTTAGTATACTTGCCGACCATGCAGCCCCAATCCACTTCCCCCGAACATTTGCTCGTGCTGGCGCGCCAGGTGCTCGACATCGAAGCCGATGCCCTACGTGCCCTGTCCGCCCGCCTCGACGCCGGTTTTGCCGACGCCGTGCAGCTGATCCTGGCGTGCAGCGGCCGCGTGGTGGTGTCGGGGATGGGTAAGTCGGGGCACATCGGCAGCAAGATCGCCGCCACCCTGGCGTCCACCGGCACCCCTGCCTTTTTCATGCACCCGGGCGAAGCCAGCCACGGCGACCTCGGCATGATCGCGCCCAATGACGTAGTGCTGGCGCTGTCGAACTCGGGCGAGAGCAGCGAAATCGTCAGCATCGTGCCGCTCATCAAGCGACGTGGCGCCAAACTCATTGCGATGACCGGCAATCCCGGCTCGACCATGGCGCGCGAAGCCGACGTGCACCTCAATGCCGGCGTCGACAAGGAAGCCTGTCCGCTCAATCTGGCGCCCACCGCCAGCACCACCGCGGCGCTGGCACTGGGCGACGCACTGGCGGTGGCATTGCTCGACGCGCGCGGCTTCTCGGCCGACGATTTTGCGCGCACCCATCCCGGCGGCAGCCTGGGGCGGCGGCTGCTCATCCATGTGCACGACGTCATGCACACGGGGGACGCGCTGCCGAAAATCGACAGCACCGCCTCGCTCAAGCTCGCCCTGCTCGAAATGACGCAAAAAGGGCTCGGCATGACCGCCGTGGTCGACACCGCCGGCAAAGTGGCGGGGGTGTTCACCGATGGCGACCTGCGGCGGGCCCTGGAGCACGCGCTCGACCTGCAACAGGCGCAGGTGATCGACCTGATGACCCAGAACCCCAAAACAATCCGCGCGGACGAACTCGCCGTGGCGGCGGTAGAAAAAATGGAAACGCTGAAAATCAACGGCCTGCTGGTGGTCGATGCCGACAACACGCTGGTGGGCGCGCTCAACATGCACGACCTGCTGAAAGCAGGGGTGGTTTGATGGCTGCCGACGGAATGAATGCGGCACTGATTTCCCGCGCACGGAAAATCAGGCTGGTCGCATTCGACGTCGATGGCGTGATGACCGACGGCACCCTGTACCTGGCCGACGACGGACAGGAATACAAAGGCTTCAATTCGCTCGACGGCCACGGTCTGAAAATGCTCAAGAGCAGCGGCGTCGAGCTTGCCATCATCACCGGACGCAGTTCGCGGGTGGTGGAACACCGCGCCAGGAATCTCGGCATCGAGATCGTCCACCAGGGCGCGCACGACAAGCTGGCAGTCTATGAAACACTGTGCCGCGAACTCGGCATTGCCTGCGAAACCACCGCTTACATGGGCGACGACGTCGTCGATCTGCCGGTGATGCGGCGCGCCGGCTTGGCGATCACCGTGCCCGCGGCACCCGATCTGGTCAAGGCGCACAGCCACCTGATCACCACCCGCGAAGCCGGGCGCGGCGCGGTGCGCGAAGCCTGCGAATTCCTGATGCGCGCGCAGGGCACGCTGGACACGGTGCTGGCGCCTTATCTGAAATGACGCAGCATGCACTGGCCGCAGCGTGCGCTGCGGGTTCGAGGGCGGCATGATCGCGCGCGGCTCGTTATGGCTTCCGCTGGCCATGTTGCTGCTGCTGGCTGCGCTCAGTTTCTGGATCGAGCGGTCGGTGGAGCTGCCGGCCAACGACAGCCCGTCCGCCCGGACCGATCCGGAAGGCATCATGGAAAACTTCGATGCGCTGCGCACCGATCCGGCAGGCAACCCTCACTATCGCTTGTCCGCCAAGAAGCTCAAGCATTATTCCGGCAGCAAACGCACCGAACTGGAGTCGCCCCGCTTCCTCCAGCTGGGCGTGGAGGCCGGCGAAGTGAGCGCGGAGGCGCGCGAGGCCACGGTCTCGCCCGACGGCCACGAGGTGGATCTGCGCGGCAACGTCATCGTTGAGCGCGCCGCCCGCCCGGGACAATCCGCCATGTTGCTGCGCACCGAACGGCTGCTGGTTTTTCCCGAACGCGACCAGCTGCGTGCGCCGGGCGCGGTGAACATTCGCGACGCCACCTCGAATTTGCGTGCAAGCGCCATGGAATACGACGCCAGGCAACGCGTCATCAAACTGACAGGACGGGTGCAGGCCCGTTATATTTCCGGAAAAGTCCAGGGGCCCAGTTAACACCATGCAAACATTGAAAACAGGAATTTATGCGGTTCTGTGCGCCGCCCTGCTGCTCTCGCCCGCCCACGCCGAGAAGGCCGACCGCGACAAGCCGGTCAACCTCGAGGCGGACACGGTCACCCTCGACGACATCAAGAAAATCAGCGTCTACCAGGGCAATGTGATCCTGAGCCAGGGCACGCTGATGCTGCGAGCCGACCGTGTGCAAGTGACGCAGAATGCCGGCGGCCTCGACAGGATCAGCGCCGTCGGCCGTCCCGTGGCATTCCGCCAGAAGCTCGATGGCCGCGATGAATTCATCGAGGGGTTTTCCGACCGCATCGAGTTCGACAGCGCCAACAGCCAGCTCGAACTGATCGGCCAGGCCCGCCTGCGGCGCGACGGCGACGAACTGCGCGGCGCACAGATCTCCTATAACGCCGACACCGAGTTCTACAAGGTCGTCGGCCAGCCCAACGCGCAGACCCCGGGCGGCCGCGTACGCGCCGTGATCCGCCCGAAACCGCGCGCCGGGCAGCCCGCCGTCAAGCCATGAGCCGGATTTCCGCCCAGGGCCTGCGCAAGACGTATGGCAAACGCACCGTAGTGCATGACGTCTCCTTCGAGGTCGAAAGCGGCGAAGTGGTCGGCCTGCTCGGCCCCAACGGCGCCGGCAAGACCACCTGCTTCTACATGGTGGTCGGGCTGGTCGCGGCCGATGGCGGCAGCGTGCAGATGGACACCCACGACCTCACCCATATGGCGATCCACCAGCGCGCACGGCTGGGGTTGTCCTACCTGCCGCAGGAGCCGTCGATATTCCGCAAGATGACGGTGGAGGAAAATATCCGCGCCATTCTGGAACTCAAGCCTTACAGCAAGGACGAGCGCGACGAGCATCTCAACAACCTGCTCGAGGATCTGCACATCGAACACCTGCGCGACGCTGCCGCTGTCAGCCTGTCCGGCGGCGAGCGCCGCCGCGTCGAAATCGCCCGCGCACTGGCGATCAACCCGCGCTTCGTTCTTCTCGACGAGCCTTTCGCCGGGGTCGACCCCATCGCCGTGATCGATATCCAGAAGCTGGTGCATTTCCTGATCGAGCGCAACATCGGCGTCCTCATCACCGACCATAACGTGCGCGAAACCCTCGGTATCTGCGACCGTGCCTACATCATCAACGAAGGCCGCGTGCTGATCGCCGGCACGCCCGACCTTCTCATCCAGGACGACAACGCGCGCAAGGTCTATCTGGGTGAAAATTTCCGCCTGTAGGTACGACCTGCGCGGCGGAATCGCGGTACACTCGGCTCAAGTCGGCACGATTTTTGCCGTAGTCGAGACTCATGAAACACAGCCTTCAACTCAAGCTCGGTCAACACCTTGCCCTGACACCCCAATTACAGCAGTCGATCCGGCTGCTGCAGCTGTCGACGCTGGAATTGAACCAGGAGCTGGAGCAGATTCTGCAGGACAACCCGCTGCTGGAACGCGAGGACGAAGACGAAACCAGCTACGCCGTTGCCGACGCACCGGCGCATACCGCCGAAGCCGAAGCGCAAAGCACGGAAACGCCTGCGCCGGAAAATGTCGAATCCGAACCGTCCACCGCACTGGACGATGCCGACTGGAACGACTACAGCGCAGCGAGCGGCGATGACGAAGACAATGACTATGCGCAGGGCTCGGTTTCGGGCGCGACCTTGCGCGAACATCTGCTGAACCAGCTGATCGTCAGTCCGCTCACCCTGCGCGACCGCACCCTGGTCGCCGCACTGATCGACGATCTCGACGAAGCCGGCTTTCTCACCCAGCCGCTGGCGGACATCGTTGCCAGCCTGCAAGCCGAACTCGAAGAGCTTGAGCCCGAAGAAGTCGAGACCGCGCTCAAGCATCTGCAAAACATGGACCCGACCGGGGTCGGCGCGCGCAATCTGGCCGAATGCCTGACCCTGCAACTGCGCACCCTGCCGCCCGACATCCCGGCGCGCGATGCGGCCATGCGGCTGACCACGCATTATCTCGACCTGCTGGCCGCACGCGATGTCGGCAAGCTGAAGAAAATGCTCGGTATCGACGACCTCACGCTGCGCACCGCACGTTCCCTGATTCTTTCCCTCAACCCGCGTCCGGGCTCGGCCTTCGGCGCCGACGAAACGCACTACGTCATCCCGGACGTGTATGTGCGCAAGGTCAAGGGCATGTGGATCGCCAGCCTCAACGCCGACGCCATGCCCAAGCTGCGCGTCAACCGCGTCTATGCCGACATCCTGGCGCGCCACCGCGAGTCCGGTGGCAGCCAGCTGGCCAGCCAGCTGCAGGAGGCGCGCTGGCTGATCAAGAACGTGCAGCAGCGCTTCGACACCATCCTGCGCGTTTCGCAGGCCATCGTCGACCGTCAGAAGCACTTCTTCGAGCACGGCGAGGTGGCAATGCGGCCACTGGTGCTGCGTGAAATCGCCGACGTGGTGGAGCTGCACGAATCGACCATTTCGCGCGTCACCACGCAAAAATTCATGATGACGCCACGCGGGCTGTACGAACTGAAGTATTTCTTCGGCAGCCACGTCGCCACCGATAGTGGCGGTGCCTGCTCGTCGACCGCCATTCGCGCGCTCATCAAGCAGCTGATCGCCGCCGAAAACGGCAAGAAACCGCTGTCCGACGGTCAGCTGGCCGAGGTGCTCGGCCAGCAGGGCATCGTGGTGGCCCGCCGCACGGTTGCCAAGTATCGCGAATCGCTGCAGATCCCGCCTGCCAACATGCGCCGCGCACTTTAATCGCAAGGCCTTTCGGGCAATCCTCGCCGAATAAGGCGCCCCGCGCTTGAATGTGTCCGGCTTTCGCTCCACAATGAAATCGAGCGTGACGAATCGCTCCTGAAACCGGAACAGAACACCGGCTCTCAGCATTTTTCAGCAGACTCTAGGAGGCCCTATGAATTTGAAGATTTCCGGTCATCACCTGGAAGTGACCCCAGCCATCCGCGACTATGTTTCCGAGAAGCTCGACCGCGTCAAGCGCCATTTCGACCACGTCATCAACCTGAACGTCATCATGCAGGTGGAAAAGCTGGTACACAAGGCGGAGGCCACCTTGCACGTCAAGGGCCATGATTTCCATGCCAGCAGCGAAGACGACAACATGTACGCTGCGATCGACCTGCTGGCCGACAAACTGGACCGCCAGATCGTCAAGCACAAGGAAAAAATCTCGGACGTCCATCAGGACGGCGGCAGCTTGAAGCATCAACCGACGGAAAGCGCCGCCTGAGGTCAAACCGCCTGAATTGAGGCCACGCATACCGGGGGCAGTTTGCCGCCTCCGGGCGTATAATCCGCAAGTGCCGGATATTTCAACCGGCTTCGCAACCGGCATGAACCTAATCGCCCCCCTCATCACCCCCGACACCACCTTGCTGGATATGAGCTTTACCAGCAAGAAAAAGCTGTTCGAACACGCAGCCGAACTGTTCGCCAGAACCCACGCGCTCAAGGCCCCGGATATTTTCACCAGCCTGTTCGAGCGTGAACGCCTCGGGTCGACCGCGCTCGGCCACGGAATCGCCATTCCGCACGGCCGCATCAAGGGCCTGAAGGACGCCAGCGGCGCATTTTACCGGCTGAAGACCCCGCTGGAATTCGACGCCCCCGACAACCTGCCGGTTTCCCTGTGCTTCATCTTGCTGGTTCCCCAAGACGCCAACGAACGCCACCTGCAAATCCTCGGGGAGCTGGCGCAGCTGTTCGGCGACGACGCCATGCGCGCGAAAATGCTGGCCGCCGCCGCCCCGCACGACCTCATTGCGCTACTCGGCGCATGGACGAGCTAAGCTGTGTTTCGGTTGCCACCCTGTTCCGCGATATGGCGGAACAGCTTGGCCTGCAGTGGGTGGCCGGACGCAACGGCGGGCAGCGCACCCTATCTTCCGAAACCATCCAGAAACCGACTCTGGCCCTCATCGGCCATCTGAATTTCGTACATCCGAACCGGGTGCAGGTACTGGGGCCGGCCGAAATGGATTACCTGCGCGGCCTGTCCGTGTCCGGCTTGCAGGAGGCCATCGACCACCTGTTTTCGACCGAACTCGCAGCCATCGTCGTCTCCAACGGCGAAACCGTGCCGCCCCTCTTGAGCGATAGCGCAGAACGCACCGAAACGCCGTTATTCACCTCGAACCTCGCCAGCCCGATCCTGATGTCCTATCTGGGACATTACCTGACGCAACACCTGGCCGACGCCACATCAATCCACGGCGTATTTCTCGAAGTCCTCGGCACCGGCGTGCTTATCAAGGGCGACGCCGGGGTCGGCAAAAGCGAACTGGCACTGGAACTCATCACGCGCGGACACCGGCTGGTCGCCGATGACGTGGTCGAATTGAGGCATGTCGCGCCGGAAACGCTGGAAGGCAATTGTCCGCCGCTGATCCGCGACTTTCTGGAAGTGCGCGGACTTGGCATCCTCAACATCCGCTACCTGTTTGGGGAAACGGCGGTCAAGCTGCAGAAGAACCTCAAGCTCGTCGTCGAGCTGGTGCATCCGCAGGAAATCGGCGAAGTCGGCCTCAACCGCCTCGACATGGTGGCATCCACCGAAACCATCCTCGACGTCGCCATTCCCAAGGTACGCATCCCGGTCGCGGCTGGCCGCAACCTGGCGGTGCTGGTCGAAGTGGCGGTGCGCAATCACATTCTAAAAAGCCGCGGCATCAATCCGGTCGAGCAGTTCATTCAGCGCCAGCAGGCAGCCATCGACGGGGGGGGCTGAAATGCAGATCGTGCTGGTTTCAGGCTTGTCGGGCTCGGGCAAAAGCATCGCTATCGCGGTACTGGAAGATGTCGGCTACTACTGTGTCGACAACTTGCCGCTCGCCATGCTACAGCCTCTGGTCGACTACCTGAAGCGCGAAGGCCACGACCGCATCGCCATCGCCATCGATGCGCGCAGTGGCGCAAGCTTCACGCAGCTGCCGCTGATCGCCGAAGCGCTGCGCAACCAGGGCGCCGACCTGCGGGTGATCTTTCTCGAAGCGAAAACCCTGTCGCTGGTCAAACGCTTTTCCGAAACGCGGCGGCGGCACCCGCTGTCCGGTGACAGCGTTTCGCTGCAGGAAGCCATCCAGCTCGAACGCGAAATGCTCGCCGACATCGCGCCGCTGGCGCACCGCATCGACACCAGCGATCTCTCCGCCTCGGCGCTGCGATTATGGATCAAGGACCTGATCGGCCAGGACCGTTCGCGCATCACCCTGCTGTTCGAATCCTTCGGCTTCAAGCACGGCATTCCGCTCGACGCCGATCTGGTGTTCGACATACGCTGTCTGCCCAATCCGCACTACGTCGCCGAATTGCGGCCGCTCACCGGTCGCGACCGGCCGGTGCAGGATTTTCTCGAAGCCAGTCCCAACGCCATGGCGCTGCTGGCCGACATCCGCGGCTTTGTCGAAAACTGGCTGCCGTGCTTCATCCGCGACCACCGTGCCTACCTGACCGTGGCCATCGGCTGCACCGGCGGCCAGCACCGCAGCGTCTACTTCGCCGAAACGCTGGCCGCCGCCTTCCGCGAACGCGAGCAGGTGCTGGTGCGGCACCGCGAACTGAGCTGATGCTGCTGCGTGCCGGCGATATCGGCGTACTGCTGGCGGGCGGCGGTATCGTCGTCGCGCTGGCGGTGTTTGCCTGGAGCGGGGGACGTGGCGACACCGTCGTCATCCGCGCCGCCGGGCAGGTAGTGGAGACCACAGCGCTCACCCACGCGCAAAGCATTGCCGTTGACGGTCCGCTCGGCACCACGCGGATAGAAATCGAACCCGGTCGCGCCCGCGTGGCGGCCGATCCCTCGCCGCGTCAGCTGTGCGTGAAGCAGGGCTGGCTCACGCAATCGGGGCAGGCGGCCCTGTGCCTGCCGAATCAGGTCAGCCTCGAAATCCGCGGGCATGCCTCGGCCTATGACACACTCGGCTATTGATCTGCCCGTTACCGCGGACGACCGCCGCATCGCGCGGCTGGCGGCATTGGCGATCGGCCTGACGCTGGCCGAAGCGGCGATCCCCAGTCCCATCCCCGGGGTGAAACCCGGGCTCGCCAACATCGTCGTCCTGCTGGTGCTGTTGCAACACGGCTGGCGCGCGGCGGCCTGGGTATCGGGTTTGCGCGTGCTGGCCGGCGGTCTGCTGCTGGGCAGCCTGTTTGCGCCGGGTTTCTGGCTGTCGGCGGCCGGCGCGCTCGCCAGTCTGGCGGTGCTGGCACTGGCGCGTCACCTGCCCGCGCGCGCATTCGGCCCGGTCAGCCTGTCGGTGCTGGCGGCGTGGGGGCACATCGGCGGACAGCTTGCACTGGCGGGGGCATGGCTGCTGCCGGGCGCAGCGCTCATCAAACTACTGCCCGTGTTTGCCGCCGCCGCCCTGGTTTTCGGCGCAGTCAACGGCGTCATCGTGGCGCGCCTGCTTGCCGCTCCGGAAACGGACCGACAAACGCCGCCCGGCATCGCAACGGGCGCCCGCAAGCGCTAGATGTGACCTGAATAGCCCGATCGAGGCGGCAGAGTAGATTATTGGCGGCATCCAAGCGACAATTCGCGCCATGCATCCACCCCTTAATACCGTCACCCTCGCGCTTTCCGGCGCTTCCGGCATGGCCTATGGCCTGCGTCTGCTCGAATGCCTGCTGGCTGCCGATCTGAATGTTTATCTGCTGGTATCGCAGGCCGCTCACCTCGTCGCCAAGCAGGAGCTTGGCGTGACGCTGCCCGCACGCGCCTGTGATCTCGAGCAGCAGTTGTCCGCAGGCCTCCATGCAGGCGACGGCCAGTTGCGCGTGTTTGGCCGCGAAGACTGGAATGCGCCGCTCGCGTCCGGCTCCAACCCCGCCGATGCGATGGTGGTGTGCCCGTGCTCGATGGGCACGCTGGCCGCGATCGCGCACGGTCTCTCGGACAACCTGATCGAGCGCGCAGCCGACGTCATGCTGAAGGAACAGAAGAAGCTGATCCTCGTTCCACGCGAAGCGCCGTTTTCCACCCTGCACCTGGAAAACATGCTGACGCTGTCGAGGATGAACGCCGTCATCCTGCCCGCCAACCCCGGCTTCTATCACCGGCCGCAAAGCGTCGAGGATATCGTCGACTTCATCGTCGCGCGCATCCTCGATCAACTGGGCATCCAGCACGCGCTGATGGCGCGGTGGGGCGACAAGCATTGAACACCACGCCCAAGCAGGCCAGGTTGCCGCTATTCCCGCTCAATACCGTGATCTTTCCCGGTGGGCAGTTACCGCTGCGGATTTTCGAGCAGCGCTATCTCGGCATGGTCAAGCAGGCCATCGCCGACAGTACGCCGTTCGGCATCTGCGCCATTCGCGAGGGCACCGAGAGCGGCCCCCCTGCCGTTCCCTACCCCGTCGGCACGCTGGTACGCGTCACCGACTGGGACATGCCGCAACCCGGCATCCTGCATATCGGCACCCAGGCGCAGGAACGCTTCGTCATCCGCAGCACTCATACCGAGCCCGGCGGCCTGCTGGTCGGCAGCGTGGAAGCCGTCAGCAGCGAGGCCGCCATCGCGGTCCCGGAAGAACTTGAGCTTGCCGTCGAGATACTGCGCCACATCGTCGACGAATACGGCGACACGCATTTCCCCGTGCCGCACCAATTCGACAACGCCGTATGGGTGGGCTACCGGCTGTCCGAAATGCTGCCGCTCACGCTGTCCATCAAACAGAATCTGCTGGAAATGAATGACAGCGTGACCCGCCTGCGCATCCTCACCGAATTCCTCAGAAAGCAGATCAACTAATGGCACGCTTCTATCCCGTACTCGAAGCCAGACACCGTGCTTTCATCGCCGCACAGAAACTGTTCTTCACCGCCACCGGCACCGCCGTCAGCCGCATCAACCTGTCGCCCAAGGGAATGGACAGCCTGCGCGTGCTTTCCGATACCCGTGTCGCCTATCTCGACCTCACCGGCAGCGGCAACGAAACCGCCGCCCATCTGCTGCACGATGGCCGCATGACGCTGATGTTCTGCAGCTTCGACGCCGACCCGCTGATACTGCGGCTGTATGGGCGCGGCCGCGTGGTGCGCCGGCAGGATTCCGGATGGGCCGAATTGCGCCGTCATTTCCCTGTCCTTCCCGGCGAGCGCCAGCTCATCGTCCTCGACGTCGAATCGGTACAGACCTCGTGCGGTTACGCCGTGCCGAGGTATACCTACGCAGGTGAACGCGACACGCTGGCGCGCTGGGTCGACAAGAAAGGCCCGCTCGGTCTCCTGGATTACTGGCGCGAAAAGAATCAACTCAGCATCGACGGCCTGCCCACCGGCTTACTGGAGGACGCATGATGAAAGCGATCCTGATTCCGCTCATATTGATCCTGGCGGGCTGCGATCCCACCCCGCCGCCACACCCGGAAACCGGACGCACGCTCAGCCCGGCTTTCGAAACACAGGTTCAGGCGCTGGAAAAAGCGCGCGCGGTGGAAGCCCGACTGATGGATGCGGCGGCGGCACAGCGCGCGCAGACGGAAGGCGCGGCGCCGCCGTAAGCAGGCGTCACGCGGCCAGCAGCCGTTGCACCACCGCTCCCGCCAGCATCAGGCCGAACAGCGGCGGCATGTAGCTGATGGTGCCGTTGACCGCGCGGGCGCGACCGCGCCCCTCGACCGGCTGCGGCGGCAACGGGGCACGTCCAGCTTCGTCGGAAAACACGGTAAGCACGCCCCTGGGAATGCCGCGCTTGCGCAGGCGCTTGCGCATCACCGAGGCGAGCGGGCACATGCTGGTTTTTGAAATATCGGCGATCTGGATGCGGGTGGGGTCGAGCTTGTTGCCGGCCCCCATGCTGGACGCCACGCGCAACCCGCGCTCGACGCTGCTGGCGACCAGCGCGACCTTGCAGTTGAGCGAATCGATGCAATCGATGACGAAATCGACATCGCCCGGCACGACGTCGGCCACGGTTTCGGGAATCAGGAATTCACGGATCACGCTGAGTTCGCAGGCCGGGTTGATGTCACGGATGCGCGCCGCCATCAGCCCGGCTTTCGACTGCCCAACCGTGGACAACAGCGCGGGCAGCTGGCGATTGATGTTCGATGTCGCAACGACGTCGTGATCGATCAGAGTCAACCGCCCCACCCCCGCACGCGCCAGCGCCTCGGCACAATACGAGCCGACGCCGCCCAAACCGGCCACCAGCACGTGCGCATTGGCAAGCCGCGCCTGCTCGCCGGCATCAAGCAGAATCCGGGTACGTTCAAATTGCGGCGGCAAGACTGCATCCATCGGTTAAAATTCCTTCATGGTCAAATGGCTGGTCACACTCGTTCTGGCATTACTGGTTTTGGGGCTGCTCACCCCCTGGCTCAACCGCCTAGGGCTGGGCCGGCTGCCCGGCGACGTCCAGGTCAAGCACAAGCGGGGCGTATTCTACTTCCCATTTACCAGTGTCATTCTCATGTCGCTGGCGCTCTCCCTGCTGGTCTACCTGCTGGGCCGGTGAATCAAACGCCCGCCCCCATGTTGCCTCCACCGAAATGAACAAGGCATTCGTAAAAGAAACCGATGCCCCGGATGCCGATGAGGACGATCTCATCGCGCCGGCGCTGCCTGCCGGGTCGAAAAACTACATGACGCCCGCAGGTTACGCACAGCTGGACGCCGAGTTCAACCAGCTATGGAAGGTCGAGCGGCCCAGACTGGTGGAAACCATCTCCTGGGCGGCAAGCAACGGCGACCGCTCGGAAAACGGCGACTATATCTACGGCAAGAAGCGGCTGCGCGAAGTCGACCGCCGCATCCGTTTCCTGTCCAAGCGGCTGGAGCACGCCGAGGTTGTCGACCCAGCCTCCCGCGAGGACACCGATCAGGTATTTTTCGGCGCCACCGTCACCGTCGCCGATCACGACGGCAGCGAATCCACCTATGCCATCGTCGGCATCGACGAGGCCGACGCCGGACGCGGCCGCATTGCGTGGATTTCACCGATGGCACGCGCGCTGCTGAAAGCGCGCGAGGGCGACAGCGTCAGCGTGCAGACCCCGGATGGGCGGCGCGAGGTTGACATCGTCGCGGTGCGCTACGTCGCGCTGGACTAGGGTCAGGGGTCACAGTGAACTGTGACCCCTGCGATCAGTTCAACGCGCTTGCCAGCAGGCGCCGGTAACGGCTCACCAGTTCGCCGCCACCCAGCAGGGTGAACACCGACAGCAGGGTTTTGCGGCCTATGTCGTCCTCGAAACCGCGGTCACGGCGGACGATTTCCAGCAGCTGCGCCATGCCGGGTTCGAATTGGCCGGCCGCCACATACAGGTTGGCGAGTTGCAGCCGCGCCTCCAGATCGTTTCCATCCGCCGCGACCCGCGCGGTCAGCGCAGCCTCGTCCGCATCGGCCGTGCCGACGAACTGTAGCCGGGCCTTGAGTTGCGGCGCACGCGGGTCGGCGTCGTCCGGCACGCTCGCGAGCAGGCGGCGGGCTTCGTCGGCCTCACCCAGATCGAGCATGATTTCGGCGGCATCGAGCCGTATGCCGACATGAGCAGGGGCGATTCTTGACGCATCGGCCAGCCGCTGCAGCGCGGCCGAGGCATCGCCCGCAAGATGCAGTTCGGCGGCCTGTGCACGCAGTTCGTCCGCCGGACCCGGGATGAGGCGGTCGAGAAAGGCGCGCACCTCGCCCTCCGGCAGTGCGCCGGAAAACTCGTCGACCGGTTCGCCGTCGATGAAGGCCTTGACGCTGGGAATGCCGCGCACCGCGTAACGCGCAGCGAGTTCCTGGTTGTCGTCGGAGTTGATCTTGGCGAGCAGGAACTTGCCGCCGTATTCCGCAGCGAGTTTTTCCAGGATGGGTTTCAACGACTTGCACGGGCCGCACCAGGGCGCCCAGAAATCGACCACCACCGGGCGGTGCCTCGATTCTTCGAGGACGTGTTGCTGAAAGTCGGCAAGGTCGACGTCGAGTGCGTGTTCGGACATGGGGACTCCGCTTCAATCGCCGGATTGCTCAATCCGGCTCAAATCAGACTGCCTTAAATCTGCCTGGCCAGCTCGGCCGCCATTCCGGTATAGGACGCCGGCGTCAGCGTTTTCAGGCGCGTCTTCTCGGCACCCGGAATCGCCAGGCCGTCGATGAAACCATGCAGCGTGTCGCGCGTCATGCCCGCCTTGCCGCGCGTCAGCTCCTTCAACTGCTCGTAGGGATGGGCGACGCCGTAACGCCGCATCACGGTCTGGATCGGTTCGGCCAGCACTTCCCAATTGGCGTCGAGATCGGCCGCCAGCGCAGCCGGATTGGCTTCGAGCTTGCCGAGTCCGCGCAGGCAGGATTCGTAGGCGAGCAGGCTGTAGCCGAAGCCGACGCCCATGTTGCGCAGCACGGTGGAATCGGAAAGATCGCGCTGCCAGCGTGAGACCGGCAGCTTTTCAGTCAGATGCCGCAGCACTGCGTTGGCCAGCCCCAGGTTGCCTTCGCTGTTCTCGAAATCGATCGGGTTGACCTTGTGCGGCATGGTCGAAGACCCCACCTCGCCTGCCTTGACCTTCTGCTTGAAGTAGCCGACCGAGATGTAGCCCCAGACGTCGCGGTTGAGGTCGATCAGGATGGTGTTGGCGCGCGCGATCGCGTCGTACAGCTCGGCCATGGCGTCGTGCGGCTCGATCTGAATGGTGTAGGGATTGAAGCTCAGTCCCAGCTCCATGACGAAGCTGCGTGCGAAGTGCTCCCAGTCGAGGTCGGGATAGGCCGACAGGTGCGCGTTGTAGTTGCCGACTGCACCGTTGATCTTGCCCAGCAACTCGACCGAGCCGATGGTGTCCCACGTCCGGCGCAGACGGTAGACGACATTCGCAAGTTCCTTGCCGACGGTGGTGGGCGAGGCGGGCTGGCCGTGGGTGCGCGACAGCATCGGCAACTCGGCCAGTTCGTGCGCCAGATCGGTCAGACGCGCAATCAGTTTTTCCAGCGCGGGCAGCAGCACGGCATCGCGCGCGCCCTTGAGCATCAAGGCATGCGACAGGTTGTTGATGTCTTCCGAGGTGCAGGCGAAATGGATGAACTCGGCTACCGCAGCGATTTCCGCGCTGGCCGCGGTTTTTTCCTTGAGGAAATATTCCACCGCCTTGACGTCGTGGTTGGTGATCGCTTCGATGGTTTTGACGCGCTCGGCATCGGCTACCGAAAAAGTGTCGGCGATGCCGTCGAGCAGCGCGATGGCCGCGGCAGAAAACACCGGCACCTCGGCGATGGCAGGCTCGGCGGCGAGCGCCTTCAGCCATTCGATCTCGACGATGACGCGGTATTTGATCAGGGCATACTCGCTGAAGAAATCGCGCAGCGGCGCGGTCTTGCCGCCATAGCGGCCATCAAGCGGAGAAAGTGCGGTCAGTGCATTGAGTTCCATCGTGTCATCCCGTGTTATCAGTTATTCAGTGATTGGTCCATGCGGCGCGCCATGCTAAACGGTCCGCCTGTCGCGGACGGCCTGGGCCAGCGTGCCGCTGTCCACATATTCCAGTTCGCCGCCGGCCGGCACCCCGCGCGCCAGGCGGCTGACCTTGAGACCGCGCGCTTTCAGCAGTTCACCTATCGTGTGCGCGGTGGCTTCGCCTTCCGGCGTGAAATTGGTCGCCAGGATCACTTCCTCGACCACGCCGTCGAGCGCACGATTGATCAGCCGCTCGAGGTGGATTTCGCGCGGGCCGATGCCGTCGAGCGGGCTCAAGCGTCCCATCAGCACGAAATACAGGCCGCCATAGCTTTGTGTGGCTTCCATCATGTTGAAGTCGGCCGGCATTTCCACAACCGCCAGCTGCCGCTTGTCGCGCCGTGGGCTGGCGCAGACTTCGCACACCTCCGCTTCGGAAAAATTGTTGCACAGGCGGCAATGATGCAGGTGGGTCAGCGCATGCTGCAACGCCTCCGCCAGCATTTCGGCGCCGCGCCGGTCGCGCTGCAGCAGGTGATAGGCCATGCGTGCCGCCGACTTGGGCCCGACCCCGGGCAGTACGCGCAGGGCGGTGATCAGGTGTTCCAGTGCGGCGGGCTGCACAGACAGCGCCTCAGAAAGGCAGTTTCATTCCCGGCGGAATCGGCAGACCGGCGGTCACGCCGGCCATTTTTTCCTGCACCGTCGATTCGACCTTGCGTACGGCATCGTTCACCGCCGCTGCCACCAGATCTTCCAGCATTTCGCGGTCGTCCGTCATCAGGCTGGGATCGATGGCGACGCGGCGCACGTCGTATTTGCAGGTCATCGTCACCTTGACCATGCCGGCGCCGCTCTGTCCCTCTATCTCGATTTCGGCCAGCTTGGCCTGCATCTTGGCCATGTTGTCCTGCATCTGCTGAACCTGCTTCATCATGTTGCCGATGCCACCCTTCATCATGTCGATTCTCCTAATGGCTGTATGGTTGAGGCGTCGATCTGGCCACCGAACTGGTCGACCAACTCACGCACAAATGGATCCGATTCGATTGCGGCCACGGCTTCGGCCTGGCGCGCTTCCTTGATGCGGGTACGCACCTGCTGCGGTGTCCGCTCGGCGGCGGCGCCGATCTCGAACCTCACGTCAAGCGCCGCACCGTACTTTTCGCGCAGCGATCCCACCAGCCTGTCCTGATAGGTGCGATCGAGCAAATGCTTGTGCGCTTCACCCACGCGCAAGCTCACCGCATTGCCCGTCTGCGATACCAGTTCGCAGTGGTCGGCGAGCATCTTGGCCATGCCGCCGAGGCGCAATTCCGCGACGACAGCCAGCCAGTCCCAGGTTCCGTGCGGCGTGGGTTCGCGGGCGACCAGCGCAGGCGCGGGAGGCGCAATCGGCGCGGGTGTCTCGATCAATTCAGGCGGCGCGGCCGGTTCAGCCGGTACGCTCCCGACACGTGGGACGGTTGCCTGCACGGGTACGGTCGACCTGGCGGGCGCTGCCACCGGCGCGACGGCACGCGGCGCCGGCTCGGCCCCGGCAACGGACACCGCACGCATGGGAGCGGGGTGATCCGCAGGCGCCGCGCCCGGAGCGAAGGCCAGCATGCGCAACAGCGTCATGCAGAAGCCGGAAAACTCGTCCGGCGCATACGCCAGGTCGCGCCGGCCGTTCAGCGCGATCTGGTAATACAGCTGCGCGGTTTCTGCATCCAGCTGCGCGGCGGCGGCCTGCATCCGCTCGGCATCCATGCCGGCTTCCACCGTGCCCGGCGCGTGCAGCAGCAAAGCCAACTGGGTCAGCAGGCTGCCCAGATCCTGCAAGGCCGCGTCGAAGGCGATGCCGCGCTCGGCCAGCTGGTGTGCCTGCTGCAGCAGCGCATCGCCGTTTTGCGCCGCCAGCGCATCGAGCAGATCGAACAGGTAATCGCGCCGCACCGTGCCGAGCATGGCCTCGACTGCGGCCGTTTCCACCGTGCCGCCGCCGTAGGCGATGGCCTGGTCGGTCAGCGACAGCGCGTCGCGCATGCTGCCGGCGGCGGCGCGCGCCAGCAGGTTCAACGCAGCCGGTTCGCTGGCGACATGTTCCTGCGCCAGCACCTCGCCCAGATGCTGCGCCACCAGCGCAGGCGGCATCGGCTTCAGGTTGAACTGCAGGCAGCGGGAGAGCACCGTCACCGGAATCTTCTGCGGGTCGGTGGTGGCGAGGATGAACTTGACGTGCGCCGGCGGCTCCTCCAGCGTCTTCAGCATGGAGTTGAACGCCGGCTTCGACAGCATGTGCACTTCGTCGATGATGTAGACCTTGTAGCGTCCCACCGTCGGCGCGTACTGCGCGTTGTCGAGCACCTCGCGCATGTTGTCGACGCCGGTGTTAGAGGCCGCGTCCAGTTCCAGCAGGTCGACGAAACGGCCGGCGTCGATCTGGGTGCACGCCGAACAGGTGCCGCACGGCGTCGCGGTGACGCCGGTTTCGCAATTGAGGCACTTGGCGAGGATGCGCGCCAGCGTGGTCTTGCCGACGCCGCGCGTGCCGGTCAGCAGATAGGCATGATGCAGGCGGCCCTGGGTCAGCGCGTTGGAGAGCGCCTGCACCACATGCTCCTGCCCCTTGAGGTCGGCGAACGCGCGCGGCCGCCATTTGCGCGCCAGCGCCAGTGCGGGGGAAGCAGAATCGCCGAACAGGTCAGTCATCCGGTCGATTTTATCAGAGCGGGGCCCCACCCTGCCCGACCGAACACAGCATTCAGCGCTTAAAACCGATAGGCAAAACGGATTTGCTGGAAATCGATACCATCGTTGGGCGACTTGAGGTCGGCATTGGACAGGTGCTGGAACCGGTACCCCAGATCAAACTGGCTCTTGTCGCCGAAGAGCAGTCCCATGCCCAGATGATCGCCGAACTGGAAGGCGCTGCCCAAGTCCCGGCCTGCATTCACGTGCGTATTGCTGATGAAGTGGGCGCCGATGGCGCCTTCCACATAGGGACGCCAACCGCTTTGCGCTTTGGTTCTCAGCCGGAACACCGGGGCCAGACCGATATCCCAGATGCCCTTGCCACCGGCCGAGGCGCCATGCCAGTACCCCAGGGAAGCTTCCCAGTAGCCGGTCAGGTACCAGTTTCCGTCGGTAAACCATTTGCGGTCCCACTCACGGGTCAGGCTGATCTGGCCCATGTCGGTCGAGGCATCGCCCCAGCCGCCTTCGATCGCGATTCCATCGGCTGCCTGACAGGACGGAGCCAGTCCCATGCCAACAATCAACAACAGAATGTGGCGCCTTTTCATCTCGATGCCCACCGAGCAACAGACAACTGAATTGTAGATAAATGAATAGAGTGGCGAGCCTTACCCCGGCACTGGCATCGACCGCTGGGGCTGCTTCCTTCCGGACCTGACCCGATTCACGACCTAGCCATGCGGGGAGACCCGCCACCCGCATTTTAACCCGGAAGCGTGTCTATTCTTCATCCGCCGGCGCGGTCAGCCGGCGTTTTTTCACCGCGTCGGCCAGCATCCGCAGCAGCGGGACGGTGTCGTCCCAGCCGATGCAGGCATCGGTGATCGACTTGGCGTATTCCAGCGACTGGCCCGCGACCAGATCCTGGCGGCCGGGATTCAGATGGCTCTCGACCATGGCGCCGATGATGCGGTTGTCGCCCCCTGCCACCTGCGCTGCGACTTCGGCGGCGACGTCGATCTGGCGCTGGTACTGCTTGCTCGAATTGGCATGCGAGAAATCGATCATCAGCTGCTGGCGCAAGCCGGCCGATGCCAGCTCGCCACACGCCAAGCTGACGCTCGCCGCATCGTAGTTGGGTGCCTTGCCGCCGCGCAAGATCACATGCGTGTCCTCGTTGCCGGAAGTGCTGAACACGCCGACATGGCCCGACTTGGTGACGGAGATGAAATGGTGGCGCGCAGCGGCCGCCTTGATCGCATCGACCGCGATGCGCAGGCTGCCGTCGGTGCCGTTCTTGAATCCGACCGGACACGACAGGCCGGACGCCAGCTGGCGATGCGACTGCGATTCGGTGGTGCGGGCGCCGATGGCGCCCCAGCCCACCAGGTCGGCAATGTATTGCGGCGAGATCAGATCGAGGAACTCGGTCGCGCAGGGCAGGCCAATTTCGTTGATTTCCAGCAGCAGCTTGCGCGCCAGCCGTAGCCCCTCGTTGATGTCGAAGCTTTCGTCCAGGTGCGGGTCGTTGATCAGGCCCTTCCAGCCCACGGTGGTGCGCGGTTTTTCGAAATACACGCGCATGACGACGATCAGGTCGTGCGCCAGCTCGTCGGCCAGCGGCTTCAGTTTGCGCGCATAGTCGAGCGCGGCAGCCGGATCGTGGATGGAACACGGGCCGACGACGACGAACATTCGGTCGTCCGCCCCGCGCAGCACGTCATGGATGGCACTGCGGGCTTGCGCCACGTGCGCCAGCACGGTTTCGCTGGCGCGCAATTCGCGCATGACCTGCATCGGAGCGAGCAGTTCGCCGCTTTGCTCGATGCGGGTATCGTCGGTTCGGGTGGCAGACATGTTCAGACTCCGTTGATTTAGGTTGATCCGTGCGGCGGCGTAAACAAAAAAACCGCCAGCGGACTGGCGGTTTCGTTGAGGCGTGCCGTTCGTTTCAGCGCCTCCCGACCGCCTGCGGCGTGGGATAGAAGCGGCTAAAAAAGAACACTGCGGCACGAATCATGCATTGCAGTCTATCAAAACTGGAGGGGGCCCGCCAAGCACCCACGAGTCGGGCGGATTTCGACGGCACAGGGAGGCCATGACCGGTCGGCTTATCGAGTAACGGGATAAACAAAAGGAAATAGTGTGGAAATGTTGGCTAACGCGACAGAGAATCAGCATCCCGCGCAGGAATTGCGGCGCGACAGGCGTTTTCAGGTCTCGCAGGCCGCCATCGTCACGCAACCGGGGCATACCGAAATCGCCTGCGAGATCCGCGATTTCTGCCTGGGCGGGCTGTTTCTCAAGTTCACCAACCCCGAAGCGGCGATCACATCGCTGGCCAGGCGCGCGGACGCCGAAGTGGAAATCGTCTTTACTCAGGCCTCGCTCAGTACTACCCAGACCTTCCGCGTGCCGGCGCAACTCAAACGCCTGAGCCCGCTCGGTGTCGGCGTCGCATTCGTCCGGCAGCCGGTCGATGCGCTGCGTGCGCTGCAAAAGCTGCGCATGGCCGGGCACCGGCAAAAGCTCGCTGCCCAGCCCCCGTCCCACGCACATCCCCAGCTACGCGAAGCCAGCACCGCGCTGCTGAGCGAAACCCTGCTGCAGGTACACGACCAGATGATGCGCATGCTGGGCGACAAGCTGAGCACGGCGGCAATGCACGCCTCCGGCATTGCCGAACACAGCGGGCTGCTGGGTGCGGTCCACGAATTCGGCAAACACGCGGCCGCCGTGCAAACCCGCTTTGTGCAGCAGGTGCTGGATGCGCTGCGGCAGGTCGGCCCGGTACAAACCCATGCCACACGCGACATCCTGGATGGCGGACTGGCCCTGGTCGACGAACTGGATTTCGAAGACTGGCTTGCCACCTCGTCCGAGGTCAACAAGCTGGAAGAGCTGTTCCGCGAACAGCTCGCCGACATCGAACCGCGCATCGGCCAATTGTTCGGCTTTGCGTGCGACCATAGCAACAACCCGTTCGGGCCCGCCGTCATCGGTCATGCCTACCGCAGCGTGCTGCAGGACGTACCAGTACCGGCACGCGCACGACAGGTCGCGTATGCCGCGTTGCGCGACGTGCTGACCGAGCAGCTGGCGCCACTGTATGCCGAGTTGCTGGCGCTATTGCCGGTCTCACAGGCCGAGGCCACGCAGCAATCCCTCGCGCCGCCGCAATCCCGGCACGCCGTTCCACCGGCAGCAGCGCCTGCCGCAACTGCCCCCGCGCAAGCCGAACCCCCGGCCCCTGCGGCGGCGGCGCCACAGGGCGCCCTCGGCCGCCTGACCGGCTCGCTGCTGGATTTTTTCCGGGGCCAGCCGGCAGCGGCGCCGGCAGGTACGGCGCCCAGCGCCGCCGCGGCAGGCAATGCCATGCCGGGTGATGCCGCTCAGGGCGCGGTGGCCGGCGGCCAACCCGCGATGACGGGCGCGCCTGGCGCGGCCCGCTCGCCGGTGCTGCAGCGTCTGGCCGCCGCTGGCGCGCTGCCGGCCGCCGTTACCCACGAAATGCAGCGCTCGGTCGACATGTTCGGCGCGCTGTTCGACACCATGCACGCCGAGAAATCGGTCAGCGAGGGCATGCGTCCATTCTTCCAGCAGTTGGAAACCAGCCTCATCAAGCTGGCGATGTCCGATCCGCAATTCCTGGTTTCGCCTGCCCATCCGGCGCACAAGGTATTGAACACGCTCGACCGCATCAGCATGGTGGCCGGCGACGACGGCAAGATCACCGACCAGCGCCTGCTGCGGCTGATGAGCCGCTGGACCGACCGCATCAACGCCGAGGCCGACAAGAATCCCGGCGTGTTCGAAGAAGCGCGCACCCAGCTGGAACGCGTGGTCAAGCCGCTCCTCAACGAGCGTTCCGCACGGGTGTTCCGCCTGCAGGAAATGTGCGAAGGCCGCCAGCGCGCCGAAGTCGTCAAGCAGCGCATCCTGCGCGAACTGTTGGCGCAGCTGGACGAACGCGCGGTACCCAATGCCGTAATCGAGCTCCTGAACGGCGGCTGGCGCAACGTACTGTTGCTGGCCGAGATGCGCCATGGCGCCGACAGTGACGAGGCGCGCGCGGTCTGGCAGGTGCTGCAGCAACTGTGCGCCTGGCTGGACCCGGAACTGGCCGCGCCGCCCGACGCCGCCGAGATCCAGACCCTGCTGCAGCGCATCGACCAGGCACTCACCCAGGTGTGCGCCGACAAATTCGCGCAGGACCGCATCGTCGATCAGCTCGCCGCCGCGCTGTTCGACGAAGACAAGTCGCAGCACCAGCATACTTCGGTCGCTGCCCGCCTCAACGAGACCGCCAGCGAACCCTTGAGCGAAGCGCAGGACACCCTCGCCGAACGGCTGCGGGTGGGCGACTGGCTGCAGTTCAAGTCGCTCGACACCCCGCTCAACCTGATCTGGATCGGCGACCAGCCACCGGTGTACGTGTTTGCCAACTACCGCGGGATCAAGAAGCTCGACCTCAAGCGCCAGAACCTGCTGCAATCGCTGGAAGACGGCACGGCGCAATGGACCGAAGATCTGGAACTGCCACTGATGGACCGCTCCTACAGCGCGATGATCCAGAAAATGCAGCGCGACCTCTTGTGGCAATCCTCGCACGACGCCGCCACCGGACTCGCCAACCGCAAGACCTTCTTCCGCGCCATCCGCCGCAACTGGCTGCGCAGCGAGACCGCGGATGGCGGCTACGTCGTCGGCGTGATCCAGCTCGACATCAGCAACCCTGCGGGTGAAACCGCAGGGGTCGAAATCCGCACCCCCGTCCTGCGCGAATTCGCCCGGCTGCTGCCCGCAGCCCTGCCGGCCGACGCACTGTTTGCGCGTGCCGGCGAATCCGGCATTGCGTTCTGGGCGGAGGCCGCCGACAGCGCAGCCGCCGTGGCGCAGGCGGGTGCCCTGCTGCAAGCCATTTCCGACCATTCGCAGGAAATCGACGGCACCCGCTGCCGCGTGCAGGCCGCGGCCGGCCTGATGTGGGCACGCGACTGCCTCAGCCCCGAAGCGTATTACGACAACGCCAACGCTGCCTGCGCCCGCGCCCGCGAATCCGGCGCGCCCATCGTGCAGTACGGCAGCGAAGCCGGCGACAGCGGCGTGCTGGCGCTGGCCGAGTGGGCGCACGCACTGACGGCCATCTTCTCCGGCAACCAGCTCAGCCTCGACTGCCAGCCCGTCGTCGCCACTGCCGATGCCAGCCGTACCCCGCTGTATTACGAGATTCTGCTGCACCCCGTCACCCACGGCGAACGCAGCATCGCCACCCGCGACCTGATCGCCGTTGCCGAACGTCTGCAGCGCATCACCGAAGTCGACCGCTGGGTGGTCAAAACGGTTCTGCAGTGGATGCGCGAGCATCCCGGCCAGACCGCCCGGCTGGGAGGCTTCTCGATCAACCTCTCGGGCCAGTCGATTACCAATCCGCTGTTCCTGAAGCTGCTGCTGGCCGAACTGGCGCGCGGTGACGTGCCCGGCGACAAACTCATCTTCGAAATCAGCGAAGCCGACGCCATCGAAGGCCACGCCCAGGCGCAGCTCTTCATGCGCCAGCTGCAGCGCCACGGCTGCCGCTTCACCCTCGACGAATTCGGCGCCGGCACCAGTTCTTACACCCGCCTGAAGAGCATGAAGCTGGATTACCTGAAGATCGACCGCGCCCTGGTGCGCGAGATCGGCACCAGCATGATCGACGAGGCGCTGGTGCGCTCGATTCTGGAAACGGGGAGCTTCCTTGGCATCAAGACGGTGGCAGGCTTTGTCGAGGATGCCGAGGTACTAGCGAAGCTGGGGGAGATGGGGGTGGATTGCGTACAGGGGTATTTGATCGGGGAGCCGAGGCCGCTGGAAACGCTGGGCTGAGTCTCACCCCATGCGGCCGTCATTGCGAAGGGAGCGAAGCAATCCAGTGCGGGTTAGGTGCGAAGCACGACTGAGTAGTTGGACTTACGCTGATCGGAGGTTCGTTGGCCGGGGGTAGCCCGGCCAACGGGCAGCAGCGCTGCGAAGAACCCAACTACTCGGTCGTGCACCTCGACAAGCCAAAAACTGAATTGCATCGGCGCTGCGCGCTTCGCAATGACAGGGACGTACAAGCAGCGGCCGCCCTCGCCAGAACATTTGAATTACGCCGTCCCGCCCACCGTCAAGCCATCGATCCGCAGCGTCGGCTGCCCCACCCCCACCGGCACGCTCTGCCCTTCCTTGCCGCAGGTGCCCACGCCCGAGTCCATCTCCATGTCGTTGCCGATCATGGAGACGCGGGTCAGCACTTCGGGGCCGTTGCCGATGAGCGTCGCGCCTTTCACGGGATAGGTGATCTTGCCGTCCTCGATCATGTAGGCCTCGGCGGCGGAGAAGACGAACTTGCCGCTGGTGATGTCGACCTGGCCGCCGCCGAAGTTGACGGCGTAGAGGCCGTTCTTCACCGAGGCGATGATTTCGTGCGGGGGCTTGTCGCCGCCGAGCATGAGGGTGTTGGTCATGCGCGGCATGGTCAGATGCGCAAACGATTCGCGCCGTGCATTGCCGGTGGGCTGCATGCCCATCAGGCGGGCGTTCATCATGTCCTGCATGTAGCCGGTGAGGATGCCGTCTTCGATCAGGGTGGTGCGCTGGGTGGGGTTGCCTTCGTCGTCGACGTTCAATGAGCCACGGCGCAGCGGGATGGTGCCGTCGTCGACCACCGTCACGCCGGGCGCGGCAACACGCTCACCAATGCGGCCGGAGAAGGCCGAGCTGCCCTTGCGGTTGAAGTCGCCTTCGAGGCCGTGGCCGATCGCTTCGTGCAGCAGGATGCCGGGCCAGCCGGAGCCGAGGACGACGGTCATGCTGCCAGCCGGCGCGGGGCGCGCGTCGAGGTTGACCATGGCCTGGTGCACGGCCTGGCGCGCGTATTTCTCCAGGATGTCGTCGCTGAAGTAGCTGTAGTCGAAGCGGCCGCCGCCGCCGCCGCTGCCCTGTTCGCGGCGGCCGTCCTGTTCGGCGATGACCTGCAGCGACAGGCGCACCAGCGGGCGCACGTCGGCGGCGAGATGGCCGTCGGAACGGGCGATAAAAATGACTTCGTATTCGGAGGCAAGGCTCGCCATCACCTGGATCACGCGCGGGTCCATCGCGCGCGCCTTCTTCTCCAGCCGCTCCAGCAGCGCGACCTTGTCGGCATCCGCGAGGCTGACGAGGGGATCGACCGCGTTGTACAGCAGGCGGCTTTCGCCGCGCTGCACCATGCCGAAACTGCGATTCTGTCCGGCGCGCGCGATGGCGCGGGTGGCGTCGGCCGCAGCGCCGAGTGCATCGAGGCTGATGTCGTCGGAATAGGCGAACGCGGTTTTCTCGCCCGAGATCGCGCGCACGCCGACGCCCTGGTCGATGTTGAAGCTGCCGGACTTGACCTGGCCTTCTTCCAGGCTCCAGCCTTCGGAGCGCGAGTACTGGAAATACAGGTCGGCGTAGTCGACGTCGTGCGTCAACAGCCGCCCGAATACCGGTGCCAGCTGGTCGGCGCCGAGTCCATTCGGGGTCAGCAGCGTGGCTTCGGCGGAACGGAACAGCTGTTCGGCGGTTTGGATGGGAACGAAGGCATCGGTTGGGTTCATGGCGATAATGTCCTGGATTACTTGGTGGAAGGCTCGCCCCCGTTCGGGGACAAGCGCTTGGCCGGCACCCGGCGCTCGACCACGTCGACTTCGATCTGCTGGCACTGGATGTGGCGGTGCTTGAGCGCCGGCAGGCTCTTGCGCAGGCTGGCCTGATAGGCCGGGTTGATGTTGGCGATGACCACGCCGGAGCCGCGCGGCAGACGGTCGAGCACCACGCCCCAGGGATCGACGATCATGCTGTCGCCGTGGGTCTCGCGGCCCGACAGATGGTAGCCGCCCTGCGCCGGGGCGATCACGTAGGCAAGGTTTTCGATCGCGCGCGCGCGAATCAGGGTCTCGAAATGCGCGCGCCCGGTGGTGGCGGTGAACGCCGCCGGCACCACGATGATGTCGACGTCGGGCATGCTGCGGTACAGTTCGGGGAAACGCAGGTCGTAACAGACCGACAGGCCGATGCGACCGAACGGGCTATTGAGGACGACCACCTTGTCGCCCGACTCGATCAGCTTGGCTTCCTGGTAGTGCTCGTTGCCAAGATCGAGTCCGAACAGGTGGATCTTGTCGTAGCGCGCCACCAGCTTGCCGCGTTCGTCGTACACCAGGCAGCTGTTGCGCACCTTGTTCGCCGCGCCGGCCTCCAGCGGCACCGAACCGCCGACCAGCCAGACGTGGTGCTTCTTCGCCATGCGCGACAGAAAGGCCTGGATCGGGCCGTGGCCTTCCGCCTCGCGCGCTTTCACCACGTCGGCATCCTTCATCGCCATGATGCAGAAAAACTCCGGCAGCACGACCAGGCGCGCGCCTCCCTCGACCGCCAGCTCGATGAGCCGCTCGGCTTCAGCCAGGTTGGCCGGCACGTTGGGGCCGGATGCCATCTGGATGGCAGCCACGCGCACCGCGCCTGGCTGCGGCGCGGGTTTTTTGACTTGTGCACGCCTGGAGGGTGCCACGGTGGTTTTTGCGGGTTTTTTTGTCGGCATGGTCGGGTTCCACGATCAGGGTTCGGACACTTGGGGTTCGGCTTTGGCCTTGGGCAGCCGCTTGACATCGGGGGCCTGCCACGCCCCGGTCACCATATATTCCTGGCTGATGACCTCTTCGAACGGGTCGCGCAGCAGTTTCTGCGCGGCCAGTGCGCCCACGCCTGCCAGCGGCCCGCCGAGCAGGGCGCCTGCCACGGCCACGCCTTCGGACAGTTTCGGAATCACCTTGACCCTGAGCTGCACGGTTTCCTGGTTGAGATCGGCCAGCCCCGACATGTTGACCTTGGCGGCCGGCCCGCGCATCCTGAAGTCATCGCTGTAGACCACGCCGCGCGCAATGCGCAGGGTGGCGCCGATGTCGTCGAAGGCATAGCCTTCATTGAAGATATCACGGAAATCGAAGTTCAGCCGGCGCGGCAGCGATTGCAGGCTCAACACGCCGAGCAGTTTGCCGGCACCTGGATCAACCTTGAGGAACTGCCCGCTTCTGGCCTTGAAATCGAGCTGTCCCGCCAGTGTGCCGAACGCGAAATCGGCGGGCGAGCCTTCCCACGTGGCATTGCCCTGGACCGTGACAGTGCCGCGTTTGAGCGTATCGGGGTAGCCGAAGCGGGCCAGAAACTTGCCCGCATCGTGCACATCGAGGCTCAGCTCCGCCCGGGTTTCGCCCCGGCCGCTGTCGCGCCACAGGCCGCTCATGCGAAACACGCTGTCGGGATGCGTGAGCTGCAGGGTGTCGATCATCAGGCCTTGCGGTGTGCCACGCGCCACGGCTTCCAGCCGCCCCAGCGCATGGTCCTGCAGACGGAAATCCTCCACCGTCAGATCCAGCATCGGAAAATCCACTGCATCCATGTTCATTTCATCGGTCGCCCCGCTCGCCGGCATTCTGGCGGGGATGGTCAGCTGCCTGAACTGCGCCGACACGCGGGCGGGCTGCTGGGAGGGCTCCGCTCCGCCCCGGTCTGAAGTGCCGGTGGAAGCGGATGCGCCGGCCGGACGATAGGTCAGCACACCATTCATGTCGCGTCCGCTCACCTGGGTACGCAGCAGGCCGTTGCGGGTACGCCCCAGCAGGCGCACATCCTGATAGCGCCGCCCCATCAGGTCGAATGCGTCGAACCTGAGATCGATGGACGACAGCGGCAAGCTTGCGCCGCTTCCGCCTGCGGGCAACAACGCCATCCAGCCGGAGACATCCAGGCCGCGCCCACTGCCGGCCAGACGCAGACCGGGTTCGTTCGGCATGACCGCCTGCCCGTCAAAATGGATTTCGCCGCGGGCGAAGCCGCCTGCTGCGGTGCTGCGCCACAGCGCGCTGAGGGTTCGGCCCAGCCGGACCTCGTTCAGCAGGGCATCGCCCTGCGGCTGGCGGATCACCAGCAGCGGCAGCGTCTGGGCGGCCGCTTTGGCCAGCGGCACCGGCAGGCTGGAGCCCAGCCCGGCCAGATCGGACTCGATGCGGATCCGTTCCCCTTCCGGTTCAAGGTCGATCTGGCCGTGCCACCCGGCCTGTCCCGACAGATGCTTGCTCCACGCCGCATTGAGCCACGGCGCCATGCCGGCCGCGGTAGCCCGTCCCTGCGCCAGAATCTGCACCTGGCCGTTGCGGGTGGCGGCATCGATGCGTACCGGCCCGCCCAGAAACTGAGCGGCGATGCTTTTCGCGCTCAGGCTGTCGCCGGTGAAATCGATGTCGCCGCGCACTTGATTGAGCTGCGGCAAGCCGGCTGTCAGCAGGGTATTGCCCAGAAACGACAGGGTGCCGGCCAGCGTGGTATTGCGGCTGTCGCGCAGCGGCACCTGCAGCTTCAGGGCGAGCCGCATCGGCCCGTTGCCGTCCAACTCGTCGGTGAAACCGCGCAGGCGCTCGCCCACCGGACTGAAATTGGCAAAGCGGATGAAGTCCCGGATCGGACCATCGGCCTGGCCTTCGATATTCAACTGCTCACTCCGATGCAGCAGATCCGGGATGACGGCTTTCACTGGCGACAGCGCCACACCGTAGATTCGCGCCTGGCTGGAAGTCACTTCCATGGTCTTGTCGTGGAACAACAGGCGCGCCTGGATACCCTCGATGCGCGGCCAGTCCGGCACATAGTCGATCACCGCGTTCTTGACCTGCGCATCGACGCGGAACACGCCATTGCCTTGGTCGAACGGAAACCGGGCCAGATCGCCTTTCAGGGTCATCCGCACATCATCGGACTCGCCAGCCACGACACCCTGCTTCACCCAGTCGACGGTGTGATCGCCGATTGTTTTCGGCAGGTAGCGGTATACCGCGGTGCCGTCGGCACGGCTCAGATGCGCGCTCAGATCGATCACGCCGCGCTGCCCCGGGATCAACTCATAGTGCCCCTTGGCGGTGCCTGCCATGTCCTTGTTGGCGAAGGCCATGTCGTCCAGCGTCAAGCGCCGGCCGCGTGGCGTTTTTTGCCAGTTGCCGCGCGCGCGCAGGCTGGCGAACTCAAAAAGCGGCTCACGGAACAGGCCAGGCAAACCGAGTTCCAGCCGGTCCGAGTCGATCTCGAATGCGCCTGCGCGCGCATCGCCTTCGATGCGTCCGGACAGGTTGGCCAGTCCGGGCTGATTGCCGGCTGCCGTCACCCCCAGGCCGGTAAAACGGGCGGCAATACTGAAGTTGTCCAGCCCCGGCTGCGCTCCGCTCCAGCGGAATCGCACCGTGTCGAAGCGCCCTTGCGGCTGCAGGGCTTGCAGGCGCGCGCGCAGTTCGGGCGCCATCGGCAGGCTCGGCAACAGTGCCTGCCAGCCGCCCAGGCTAAAGGCTTGCGCGGTGATCTCGCGCGACGTGGCATCCCAGGCCAGTCCGGCGTTGAACGGCGCACCCAGGGCCGCACCCGGCCGCGCCACGCGCAGATTTTCAAACGTCACCTGCTGGCCGCCTTGGCTGCGCTGCCACCTGGCCTGCCCGCGCAGCTGCGCCAGCCGCAACGCGGGCAGGCCTTCGCCGAGCACGGCGCCGATCGCGCGCAAATCCAGGCCTGCTGCCACCCCGGCGAGCGCGCCGTGCGCCACGTCGAGCTGCAGGCTCAGCGCGCCCCAGCCCTGTTGCGGCTGATACGGCAAGGCCAGCCAGGCAGCGAGGCGCGGGAACGACACCCCGGCGACCGTGGCGCCGATGATGCCGTTCCAGGTTTTGAGATCGTTCGCATTGCGTGCACTCAGCTTCGCCTCGATCGTCAACGGCCGCGCCAGGCTGGCCGGCGGAGTGGCGCGCAATTGCAGGTGATGGGTGCGGCGCACATTGGTCAGCGTAAAGTCGACCGCCGTCAGGATCAGCGGCGGCGCATTGCGTACTTCGTCCAGCCAGGTGAGCGTGGCCCTGCCTACATGCACCCGCCCCTGCCGCAGCAGCCAGTCGGAAAAACCGCTGTCGGGTGCGGCCGGGTTGACGGGGATGCCGCCGACATAAAAGTGCCCGTCGCGCGCGCGCCTCACCCCCAGCGCCAGCCCCTGCAGCTCAATCCGGTTGAAGCGCGGCTCCAGAAACAGCAGCGAGCGCCAGGCAAAAGCGGCCTCGAGCTCGGGCAGGTAAAGTACCGGGTGGCCCTGCTGGTTGTGCAGGCGCACGCCCTGCAGCCGGAACTCGGGGCGTGCCTGCTGCCACACTCCGGATACGGCTTCGAGCGTCACGCGCTGTCCCAGCGCGCGCGACATCAGATTCGCCACCGTGTCGCGGTGTTCGGCGATGTTGGGCAACACCCAGAAAAACATCAGCGCCGCGGCGGTCGCGAAGCCGAGCGCGGCAAGCGCAGCCAGGGCCGCCAGCCAGCGCGCGGCACGGCGCAGGAACAACGACAGGGCGGGGGAAACGGTCATAAAGTGCGGTTCTCGGAACCATCGATTCTATGCGTTTGCCCGCGTATTGCGCGAAAGGAGCGGTGGTAAATTCTTGCATTTCATTCGCCGGTGAAGCGATGGATCTGCCGCCGGTCGCGCTTGGTAGGGCGCCCCTTGATCGCCGCTGCCGGGCTGGCTGCCAGCTTGCGGTCGCGCGCCTGCTGCTGGCGGCGTGCATGGCTGTCCGGGTCTTCCTCGTACAAGGCCTGCGCCAGCGGCGCCGGGCCGCGCTGCATCGCCAGCGCACGCACCGTCAGCGTCCAGACAGATTCGCCGGTGTGGATGTCCAGCCGGTCGCCCGGCCTGACTTCGCGCGCAGGCTTGACGCGCTCGCCGGTGAGTTTCACGCGACCATGCTCAATCGCCTGGGTCGCAAGGCTGCGCGTCTTGAAAAAGCGCGCCGCCCACAGCCACTTGTCCAGCCGCATCTTGTCGGGTGGTGCTTTCTCAGCCGGCATCGGACTCTCCTGCAAGCCTGTCGGGGGTCCGTCCGACCTCACCGCCGCGCCAGGCCGGACGCCGGATTTCGCGCGGGTTGCCGTCGATGGCGCCGGGAATGGCCATGGCGTCCGGGGGCACAGACATGGTCTCGGATCACGTTGAATGAGTCGGTCCAATTGTGCCGGTTTTGCCAGCAGGAAACCACGCCTATAGTCAGTCCATCGCCTGGATGCCAGGCCAACCCGCAGGAGACATCATGCTGACTGTGCGCAAATCGTCCGAACGCGGCCACGCCAACCACGGCTGGCTCGACAGCTTTCATACCTTTTCCTTTGCCGGCTACCGCGATCCCGAATGGATGGGGTTCGGCGCGCTGCGCGTCATCAACGAAGACCGTATCGCACCGGGTGCCGGCTTCCCCACCCACCGCCATCAGGATATGGAAATCGTCACCTGGGTGCTCGCCGGCGCGCTCGAACACAAGGATTCGCTCGGCAACGGCGGCGTGATCCGTCCCGGCGAGGTACAGCGCATGCGCGCCGGGCACGGCATCGCCCATAGCGAGTACAACGCATCGGCGACCGAACCGGTGCATTTGCTGCAGATCTGGATCGAGCCGGACACCGACGGGCTGGAACCGGGCTACGAGCAGATCGCTTTCGCACCCGCAAGCCTGCAGGGCCGGCTGCGGCTGATCGCCTCCAGCGATGGCCGCGAAGGTTCGGTGACGATTCATCAGGATGCGACGATTCATGCGGGCCGACTGGCGGCAGGCGATCGCGTCAGTCTGGCGCTGGCACCGGGGCGGCGTGCCTGGTTGCAGGTCGCAACCGGACGGATCAAGGTCCAGGGCTATCCGCTGGAAGCCGGCGATGCAGTAGCGATCCGTTTCGAATCCGGCACCAAAATCGAAGCATTGGAAGCCAGCGAGCTGGTCGTGTTCGATCTTGCCTGAAGGCCCGATACAATCACCCGTTTTTGAACGCAAAGACATCCATGCCCAAGATTCTCGCTTTTTCCGGCAGCATTCGTCGCGACGCCTGGAACCGCAAGCTCATCCAGGCCGCGGTGGGCGCCGCCCGCGCCGCAGGCGGCGACGTCACCCTGATCGACCTGGCGGATTACCCACTGCCGCTCATGAACGAGGACCTCGAAGCGCGCGAGGGCCTGCCCGACAACGCGCAGCGTTTGAAAGCGCTATTCAAGGCACACGACGCCCTGCTGATCGCCAGCCCGGAATACAACAGCTCGATCCCGCCGCTGCTGAAAAACACGATCGACTGGGTATCACGCGAATGGCAGGGTGAATCGGGACTGGCGCCCTATCAGAACAAGGTCGCCGCCATCATGGCCGCGTCGCCGGGCACGTTTGGCGGCATGCGCATGCTGCCGCACCTGCGGCAGATCCTGAATACCCTGGGCGTGCTGGTGCTGCCCGGCCAGTTCTCGCTGCCCCACGCCGACCGGGCGTTCGACGAGGAGAACGGCGCGCTGAAATCGCCGGCGCGCCTGCACACGCTGGTGCTGGAACTCGTCAGTACCACAGCGGCGCTGAAGCGGGCATGAAAAAGGCGCCGGCTGACCGGCGCCTTTTCGCAAACTCGCAGAATCAGGCCAATTTGCGGCGGCGCGCCAGCGCGAAGCCGACCAGCCCCGCGCCCATCAGCAGAAGGCTGGCAGGTTCGGGGATGCTGCCGCCACCACCACCACCGCCGCCGCCGTCACCCTCATAGTTGCCAAATAGAAAACCGCTGTCGGAACAATTCGTCGAATTGCCACAATTTCCCGCAGTCGTCAGGGACTGCAAATGTGCGCCCAACTGGCCGGAGCCTGCATCATTTGACAGTGCGATCGGCGCATCCAAAAACACTGCCTCAGTAAGCAAACTGGACGCCGTCATCGTGAAGGTAAGGTTTACGGTGTTTGTCACATCAGCCGCATTGGGCGGGCCGGCGGGATCCAGCGCTTCAAACATAAAGGCCACCCCTCCTGCCCCCTGCACAGTCGCGGGCGCACTGATGGCCCAGTCAACGGGGCTGAAGTTGGAGAAAACATAATCGGAAGCCAACCCAGTCAGGTTGAAGTAAAACTCGTCAAGCTTGGCGTTTGGATGGAGCGGCGAGTTGATATCGACGGTCCAGAGCGCCACGTTTGATGTGGTATCTCCCGTGATGGTGACATCGATAAACAGGTTGTCTGGACTATCCGGACGAATATCACCGGTCAATTGGGAGGTAATGGTAAACGGGATCGCATGTGCGCCTTGCGTCATTAAAACCAAGGCAAGTGCGGAGGCGGAAAAAAATACTGATGTGGAAATGCGGTCGGTTTTCAAGGTCTTCTCCTTCACGGGATATCGGTATGTACTTACTCAGCAAGCATCTTTTGTTCCACATGAACAACGACTCCCCAACACATTGAATGAAAAGCTTCTTATTGGATTTTGAAAATTTTATTTCCGTCCCGCTTTCTTTTCCGTAAAAAAATCCGACAAAAAAAAAGCGCCTCGACGGGCGCTTTCTTACTGTACGGCATGCCTACTTGTAAACCGTCACCGTCCTGCTCGTCGCGTTGCCCGAGTTATCGGTAACGCGCACGGTGACGCTATGCGCGCCTTTGGTCAGCTTGCGGGTGTTCCAGTTGTAGCTGAGCGCGCCGCCGTAGGCGAGAGCCACTTCCTTGCCGTCGATGACCAGCGAGATTTTGGCAATACCCTGATTGTCGGTAGCGCTCACACTGACCATCTGCTTGCTGGGCGAAATCGTCATGCCGTCGGTCAGGCTGAAGCTGCCGATGATGGGCGCGATACTGTCGTTGCCGACCGTAACCGCAACCGACGGTGACGTGCCGCGGTTGCCCGCCGCGTCATAGGCCTGCACGCTGAGGGTGTAGCTGCCGTCTGCCTTGCCGGCGGTGTCCCAGGCGAAAGCAAAGGGTGCCAGGCTGTCGCTGGCGGCCAACTGGCCGTTGACGTAGAAATCGGCACGGGTTACGCCGACGTTGTCGGAATAATTGACATCGACCGGCACCACACCGGATACGCGCCCGCCGGTGGGCGAAGCAATGCTGACGGAGGGAGCCTGGGTATCGGCGGCGACGGTCTGCTTGGCGTTCAGCACCGCCGCTGCAGCATTGACTCGGCCGGAGCCATAGTACGGGTCTTGGCCGGCCGCGCCGAGATCGAGCGAAGTCGTTTTCAGGATGCGGTCGACGTCGGCCGGAGTCAGCTTGCCGTTGGCGGACAGCATCAGCGCCGCGGTGGCGGCAACCACGGGGCTGGAAAACGAGGTGCCGGAGGCGTTGGAATAGCCGCCGCCGACGGTGGTGGTGTACACGCTCACCCCCGGCGCCGCCAGGTCGACATAGGCGCCATAGCTCGAGAAGCTGGCGCGCGCGTCGTTCTGGTCGGTGGCGGCGACGCTCAGCAGGGCGTCGCTGGCCGCAATGCTCTCGAGTCCGCCACTGTTGCCGGCGGCCACCACCACCACGCCGCCCTTGCTGCGCAGGTATTGCGCTGCCGACTGCACGGTGGCGCTCCCGGACACGCCGTTGTAGCTGACGTTCACCACCTTGGCGCCATGGTCGGCAGCCCAGTAGATCCCCTGCGCAACCGTGCTCCAGTAGGCATAGGCGTTGGCGTCGGCAATGCGCACCGGCATGATCTTCGCGCCCCAGGCCACCCCCGCGCTGCCCTTGGCGTTGTTCGCCGCCATCGCCGCCACGCCGGCCACCCAGGTGCCGTGGCCGTTGACATCGGCGGTATTCGAGTTGTTTTCGTACACGTTCCAGCCCGGCACCAGATTGGGCGCGAGATCGGGATGGGCGCTATCGATACCGGTATCCAGAATGGCGATGGTCACGCCGTTGCCATTGGCGCTGTCCCAGGCGGCGGGAGCCTGGATCTTGGGCAGAGCCCAGCTGCTGCCATAGGCAGGATCGGATACGGTGGCGGCAGGCGCGACCGCCATATCGAGCTCGGCATATTTCAGCTTGCGGTTCTTGCGCAATTCGCGCATCGCCGCGACTTCATCGGCTCCCGCGGGCAATTCGACTACGTGCATGTTCAACTGCCGGATATAGCCCTTCGAGCGTCCGTTCACGGATTTCAGCGCCTGCTCGAACTGGCCCGTGGACAGGCCGGCACGCGGCGCAACCAGCAGCCGCCCGCGCGCCCAACCGACATACGGCGCGGCTTTTTCGACCACTGCCGGGGGCTTGTTGCCCTGCGCCGATGCCGGAGCCGCTTCGCCGAAGCCGGCATACCCCGCCAACAGGGCAAGCAGCAACAGGCTCAATGAAAAACCCGATGCACTGCCGCTGCGGTAGCAACGGCGATGGTCGGAAAGCTGGACAGGAAACGGGCAATGGTGCGGCATGATGAGTCCTCGATCGAAAAAAACAGCCTGAATCGGGACAGACAACGCACCTAACGCCAAACGGTCTCACACTACGGCGACCCCGCTGCCTTTCTCACAGGCCGGAAGCTTTGCGTCCCCGCTTCGCAACGGGTTTGCCCTTGTACAGGTTATCAACAATAACGACGATTATTCATCAGGCTTGAGCGCTTGCGCAAAAATCTGTTCTTATATTTATCAAAGGGTTACAAAAAACACCCCCTCCTCCTCTACCGCGCAAAAACGAAAGCCCCCGCTCAGGGGTTCCGAACGAGGCTTTCGTTTGCCATTCCGGATGCGTAATGAACGCACGGTTTCATCGCCCGCTCACCGGGAGTCAGCCCGGGCGACCCCAGGCGGACTTACTGCGGCAGCATGCCGGCCCTCGCCACGAAATACTTGCGGGCCGCGGGCAAGCCTATGGTCTGGATTCGTTCGATCAACAACTTACGCCCTGCAAAGGTCGTTCTGGCATTCTTATGGCTGTTCATCCGGTTGGCTTCCTTGGGTGGCTGAAGCGTCGAGAACTCTAGTCTCCCAGGACCTTCCGGGTGGACAACCTATTGAAACGACACCTAGGCTGGTGCAGTAACGACGGGCATTGTGGCCGGCTTGTCTCCCCGGGTGCTAACGGATTGAACGGACCGGCGGCGCATCGAACGGCCGGACGTGCGGGCTTGCGCCTGCTGCGGTTTGCCCACATCGCCACGCCTGTCACGAGCAGCACGAGCGGTGCGAGGCCTACGACGACTTGCAGGACGCGGGTCGGAGTGCCGGCGATTGCCCCGACGTGCAGCGGATAAAAGGTATTGAAGACGCGTGTGCCGCGCAGCGCCAAAAGATCGCGTTCGACCTGCAGCACCGTGCCGGAACGGGGGTCGAGATAGACGAAGTTGCGTCCGTTCGGGTGCGCCTCGTTCGGGCGTTTCTTGCGCACGACAAGCGGTGCGGTCGGAGTTTGCGGCAGGCTGATCCAGGTGGTGGGTAACGGCAGCGCGCGGTCGGCCGCGTGCAGCAGCGCGTCAATCGTCCGTACGGACGCGTCCGATCGGGCGGGTCCGATGCGCGGCGCAGGCGGGCGCGGTGCGCTCACCGTCACCGCGTCGACGAGATCGATCGCGGTTTCATTGAACACGAAGGCGGCGCCGGTTGCGGCCGTAACCGAGAGAAACAGCACCGCGTAGACCCCGGTCGCTCGGTGGAGGTCGAAATTCAGCCTTTTCCAACGCGCGGACCACTGGACTTTGAAGCCTTGCGAAAGCTTTCCGTTTCGCGGCCACCAGACGACGAGCCCTGACACGCACAGGCCGAGCAGCAGCAGGCCGCCGAACCCGACTGCGGTTTCGCCGCGCTCGCCGGCCAGCAGTTCGGTGTGCAGCAGCGCGAGCCATCCGAGCACGGACTCGCGCTGGCGATGCGTGCCGAGGATGCTGCCGCTGTAGGGATCGATATAGACGAAGCGGTCGTGGGCGTTGTTGAGCTTGACGAGGTAGGTCTCGCGCGGCGAGCGCGGCATGCGGATCGCGAACAGCCGCTCTGCTGGATATGCGCGCTGCACCGTTTGCACCACGTCTTCCACCGCGACGCGCTCACCCGATCCCGATGAGACGAGCAACTGCGGGTGGGTGAGTGCTTCGAGCTCTTCGCGGTACACGAGCACGCTGCCGGTGAGTCCCGTCACCACCAGCAGCAGTCCGACGAAGAGGCCGGTATAGAGGTGGAACTTGACGAGCAGACGGCGCGCCGTCACCGCGGGCGCCCTCCGAAGTCGCGCCCCGACGAAGAAAAGGCGTGGCGCGTTGTCGTCGGCGCGGGTTCCGTGCCGCGTCGGCGCGAGCCGGACTGCGCGCGGTATGCAGCGGCGATCAGAGCTCGACCTTCGCCGTCAGCTTCAGCGTGCGTGGCGCGCCGACTCCGAGCAGACCGTTACCGGCCGTGCTCCAGTAATTTTCATTCGTCACATTGTCGATCACGGCCTGGAAGGTCGTGCGTTTGCCGCTCAATTTCGTGGTGTGGCGGGCGCCGAGCGAAAGCGTGGTGTAGCCGTCGACGAAGGCCCGGTTTTCGTTGTCCACCGGACGCTTGCCGACGTAATACAAGCCGCCGCTCAGCGCGAGCCCTGGCACACTGGGCAGCCGGTATTCTGCAAAGAGGCTCGCCGTGCGCTCGGGGGTGTTGTCGGGCACCTTGCCGAAGGTCGCCGGATTGGCCGCGTTCTGCTGCTCGGCGTCGAGAAAGAGGGCGGATGCGACAAGCGCCAGGTTGCGCGTGACTTCGCCGCTGGCCGCGAGTTCGACGCCGCGGTACTGGGCGAGGCCGTTGAGGACGAAGCGGTTGGACGCGTCGACCGTCGTCGAGGGCCGTTCGATGTCGAAATACGCGGCCTGCAGCAGGATGCCCTGGGCGATCTCGGCCTTGACGCCGATTTCCTTTTGCTTCGACAGCGCGGGCGGCAGCAGCTCGCCGGCATTGGCGCGGTTTGCCGGGGCCTGCCCGCTTTCCTCGAGCCCCTCGAGATAGCTGCCATAGACCGAAACCCCGGCTACCGGCTTGTACATGATCGCGACGGACGGATTGACGTCGTCCGCTTCGTAGCGCGTGCTCGTCGTTTCGCTTTCGTAACGGCTGGCCCGCGCGCCGAGCATGAGCTGCCACTTTTCGCCGAAGGCCATGCGATCGAACAGATACCAGCCGCGATCCTCGATCGTGGACGGATTGTGGCTGGGAGCCGAGGGAGCGGTCTGCTCCGGCACCTCGGTCGGATCGTAGAGATTCTGTGCGACGCTGACGCTTCCGCCCGACCGTGAATTCTGGTCGCGCTGGTTCGCGGTGTAGCCGAACGACAGATCGTGGCTGACCCACACGCCAGGGATGTGACCGAAGATTTCGGTGCGGTAGTTGCTGTTCTCGTATGCCTGGTTCGGGCTGAAGAAGATTTTAAGCGTGCCGTCGCCGGTCGCGAGGTTGTAGTTCTCGAATTGCGAGAAGCGGCGGTCGCGGTTGGTCTGCGCGTGGCCGGCTTCGAGCAGGAGCCCCCAGTCGTCGCTCAGCACATAGTCGGTGCGGAACAGCACATTGGTCGCGTCGGCATCGTAGGTCTGCCACTCGCCGCCGAGATTGGTGCGGGCGTCCGGAATGGATGGGAGCGTGATCGTCCCGTCCGAGTTGGGAGCCAGGACCTTGATAGCCGCCTGCTCGGATACGTCCTTGCGATAGTGCTCGACGTCGAGCTTGAACGACAGCGCATCGCTGGCCTGCCAGTCGAACGCGACCGCGCCGAGCGCGCGCTCGCCGGAATAATTGTCGACGCCGATATCCTCGCGGCCGGCGAGCAGGTTGACCCGCGCGCCGAACTGCTGGTCGTCGCCGAAGCGGCGTCCGACGTCGGCGTGCACGTTGGCGCCGCCGTAGTGGTTGGCTGACAGCGCGAGACTCGACACCGGGTCCTTGCCCGCGCGCTTGGTGACGAGGTTGACGATGCCCGACGGCGGCACAAAACCGTAATAGAGTGACGAGGCGCCCTTGAGCACTTCGACGCGCTCCTTGTTTTCGAGCGGCACATCGATCAGGTTGATGATCGGCAAGGAACCGTTGAGCCGGTAGTTGCCGCGGTTCTCGACCAGGATGCCACGGATCGCGATGTTGTCGTAGGTCGAGCCGTTGAGTTGCGAGCGGGTGACGCCGGCGGTGTTGCGCAAGGCGCCGAACAGCGTCGAAACCGCTTGCGCGTCAAGCACTTCGCGCGTGACGACGTTACTGGTTTGCGGCACGTCGAGCGGCGAGGCTTCGCGGAAGGTGCCGACCTGGACCGTATCGGATTTGAAGCTGCCCGCGTATTCCGACCAGACGGTAACCGTGTCGAGTTCCCCGCGCGGGTTTTCCCGGGGAGGCTGGGCGTTGGCCGGCGACGCCGAGAACGCGATCGAAAGTGCGCCTGCCAGCGCGGAGAGGTGGAATTTCATGGATCTGACCTTTTTTCGTTGCATGAATGGAAGTCGCCGCAAAGCAAAGTGCTGGCTGGGATCCATCCCCGCGGAGGGAGCGGTCAGTGGCTGGCAGGGCGCCTCGATACCCGGGCGTTCATGATCGGGAAACCAAAACTATGCGAATAATAATGGTTCCTATTATCGATGTCAAAACACCGGGCTGCGCACCGAACGGGCGACCGCCCGGCTTTGCTTCGCGCGGCAGTCATTTGAATGTCGCGAGATGGGCCTTGATCGCCCGGAAGCTCACGCCACGGTCGTCGCCCAGCAAATACGCCTGCACGCCGCGCGCTTTCCAGCTGGCGGCCTGTTCGGCGATGCGCGGAATGGCGCAAAAAGGAATGCCGCGAGCCGCGCATCCCGCCGCGATTCTTTCGATCGCCTCCTGCACGATCGGATGTTGGGCCTGCCCTGACACGCCATAGGACTGCGACAGGTCGATCGCGCCTTCGAGCACCATGTCGATGCCAGTGACGGACAGAATGGCGTCGAGATTGTCGACGCCTGCGCAGTCTTCGATCATGGCCACCACCATGATTTCCGAGTTGGCGCGCGCGAGATAAGTCGCCAGGTCGATAGTGCCGAAGCCGGTGGTGCGGCCGCCGCTGATGCCGCGCATGCCGAGCGGCGCGTAGCGGCTCGCCGCAACGGCCTGTGCGGCATCAGCGGCGGTGCGTACGTGCGGCACGACCACGCCCTGCGCGCCGCAGTCGAGCGCCCGCAGAATGACGTCGGGCGCGGCGCTCGGCACACGCACCAGCGGCGTCACACCCGCGCATTCGGCGGCCCGCACCATGTTTTCGAGTGTCTCGGGATTGACGCAGACGTGTTCCATGTCGAGGATGACGAAATCGAATCCGGCGTAGCCGATCATTTCGACGAGCAGCGGCGACGGAATCGAATTGAGCAGGCCGAATACGGTCTTCCCTTCGGCGAGCGCGCGTTTGAGGTGATTGGTCTGCAGCATGCGGCCTTAGTCCACGGGCAGGTACCACTGCGCCGGATGTGGGTGGCGCAGGAAGTCGTGATGCGAAATGTGCCAGGCGTAGGCGCCGGCGTAGGGGAAGACCAGCACGTCGTTGCAGCGCACCGATTCGACCGGGACGTCGAAGGCCAGCAGGTCTTTCGGCGTGCAGAGCTGGCCGACGACGCTGACGCTTTGATTCGATGCGTGCGGGCGCGCGAACGTATATGGCCATTGGTCGACCGGTAGCACGTGGAAGGGGTGGCTGTGGCCTTGCGCGTAGGGCGTGCGAAAGTGATGCGATCCGCCGCGGCCGACCACAAAGGTCTTGCCGTGGCTGTGCTTGATGTCGATCACCTGCATCGCATAGTAACCGCAGGCCGCGGTCAGGTATCGGCCGAGTTCGAAGCGCACGCGGACGCCGGGCATGCCACGTTCGCTCAGCAGCGCGGCCAGCCCGGCGCTGAAAACCGGCCAGTCGAATTGCCGATCGGGCTGGCGGTAATTGACGCCGATGCCGCCGCCGACGTTGACGTGGTCGATGGCGAGATCATGCGCCTCGCACCAGAGGCGGGTCTGGGCCAGATAGGCCGAGACGAGCTGCAGATGGGCGGCGGCGTCGAGCTGGTGCGACAGCAGATGGAAATGAAAGCCGCGCAGGCGGATCTCGGGACGGGCGCGCAACCATTCCAGGCATTCAGGCAATTGCTGCGCGGGAATGCCGAACGGCGTCGGCTTGCCGCCCATCATCAGGCTTGTCTCGGCGAGCCCGTCGAGCGTCAGGTTGATACGCAGGGACACCGGCACCGTTCGCCCGGCGCGGACGGCGATGTCCGCCAGTCGCTGCAGCTCGTGCAGGCTTTCCGCATGCAGACAATCGATGTCCTGTTCGATCGCTTCCCGGAGTTCATGGTCGAGCTTGCCCGGGCCGCTGAAAATCACCGGCACCTCGGCGAAGTGTTCGCGCACCCAGGCGAGTTCGCCGCCCGACGAGACCTCGAATCCGGCGACCTGCGATGCGAGCGTCTGCAGGATCGGCAGTTCGGAATTGGCCTTGATCGCGTAATACAGTTCACAACCTTCAGGCAGGCTGCGGACCAGATTCGCCGCGTGCAGCCGCAGCGCAGCGAGGTCGTAGACATACGCGCACAGCGGCGCACCAGCCTCCTCCTCGGCCGCGCGCAGGCTCGTGAACACCTCGGCCAGTCTCAGTTCCACGCGCGGCTCTCCACCAGCGTGCCAAGCGGGTTGTTAACCGGAAGGTAGCCGGAAGCGCGATCCGGCCGCTTGAAGAAGCGGTTGATCAGGTTGGCCTTGCCGGGAAATGGCTCCCCGGCCAGCAGCGCATTGATGCAGCGTGCCGAGGCGTCGTCCCCATACTGGTTCTGATAAGCGTGCAGATGGTGGCGCACGACCGCCCACAGGCGATTCTGCAATACCGGGCTGCCCGCGCCGATCTGGTTGATCGCCTCGCAGAAATTGTTGACGAATAGACAATAGGCGATGCGCTTCCAGCCCTGCTCGGCGCTGTACCAGAGCGCTTCACGGGCGCGCGGGCTGATACCGTCCAGTTGCTTGGCGCCGAAGCGTTCCTGCACCAGCTTCACGCCTTCGAAGTCACGCAGGAAGACCTGCCGCACTTCGCCTTCGGCCACGCCGATCATGACGTTCTGCAGATGCGGCTCGAAAATGACGCCGTGCGCGAAATAGCAGTACAGCACCGGGTACATGAGTTCGCCGACGTAGCGCGAAAACCACGCCTCGGCGGCCTCTTCGCGCGACGGTCGCGACATCGCGTCCAGCAACTCCCCCATCCGAGCTTCGCCGTAGACGTGGTTGCCGAACAGCGCGCCCGCGAGCAACGGCGTCACGCCCGGATGCAACACGTCACCGAAACCGCGTCGCAGGATCAGGCCGAAGCCTTCGGTGATCGCCTTGTCGGATTGGGCGTCGCCCGTTTTCAGATCGGCCGAAACAAACGCGGGCTCCTCCATGATCGCGACGCCGGGGAAATGCTGCCGCAACTGCGGCGCGAGGGTGCGCATGATGCGGGTGACCTGCAGCGCGCCTTCGAGCTCGTAGATCGCGTTCTTGCGCACGCAGTTGGTGATGCGGACGTTGAGCGAACACTTGTAGAAATAGGGATTGTCGGGATGGAACAGCGTGCGTATCGACGAGGTCGGATAAAACAATGCGCCCCGTTGTCCAAGATCGCGGATGCGGCCACTGCCGATCGCTGCGGCGACGTCCGGATGGCCGAGCAGATGGCGTGCCTGCCAGGGATGGGCAGGCAGCAGGAAAAAATCCCCATCCACGGCAATGTCCGCCGGCGCCTGTTCGGCGACCAACCGGTCGCAGGGCTGGGCGAGCACCGATTGCTGCAGCAGGAATTCGCGGCGTACCGCGAAATAATGCAGCGCAAAACGCGTCCCCATCTCCGGTGAATAGCGTTGCATGTCATCCTGGGAAATGCCCTGGCGGCTTTTCGGGGCGGGATGGAACGGGTGGCCGAACACCAGCGACTGTTCAGACTCGACGAAGGCCTGCAAGGGGCGCGGCGAAAACGGCCCGGGGCACGCTGCGCCCAGCACGGCGGCGGTGACCGCCACGCTGTCCTCGATCTGCTGCATCAGTTCGTCGTTCGCCGGTTGGCCGCATTTGAGCGACAGCTCACGCAACAGCAGCCCCGCCAGCGCCTGCCAGTCGAGCAGAGCCCACGGTTTACCCGGCGCCTTGCAATACATCGGCGAAAGGTAGCGGTAGTTCCCGGTGGCGCATGCGCTGTCGACCACGGTCAACACGCGCTCGCCGGTGAGCGGCAGACGAAGGTGCATAGCGCGGCCGCCGGTGCTCCGCAGCGCAAGGTGCACCGATGCGGGGCTGTCGCTCTGCCCGAACAGTGGGCCCACGCTCAGCTGTCCCTCGGGCCCCGCGACCTCGCGGCAATAACAGTTGAGCAGCGTTTCCATGGAACGCCGGCCGGCTTCCTGTCGCGTCAGGGATAGCGGGGCGATCGCGCCCGCCAGATGATGTGAATGCATGCTTTCTCCAGGGTCAGGGATTTCGTAGGGCCAAACGATGAAAGGCAACACCGGCGAGATAAGCGCCCGCAGCGAACAAGGTGAACGCCCCGATGAAAAACGGCGCTCGCAGATCAAGTGCCTGGACGGCCGCGCCGGCGATCAGGCCGGCCCCGACGGCGCCCCACTTGGCGTTGCTCTCGAACCAGCCAAAGGTACGGCCGGCGTTCTCGCGCGTCACGATCGCCGCGATCAGCATGTGCAGGCTCACGAAGCCGAGCGTCATGCCGAGGCCCATCGCGATGCGTGCGGCAGTCAGTCCGGCGAGCGTCGGAAGCAGCGCCTGCGCCGCCAGCGCGCCCGCAAGCACAAGGAAGGACAGCGACAACGTGGCGAGTAGACGCCCCTGTCCGAGATGGCGGCCCAACGGCACCGCACACAGCAGATAGACCAGATGCGGGATGCCGAACAACAGCCCGGCCACGACCAGCGACGGCGGCGCGGAACCCGCCTGGGCGAATGGAATGAAATAGGGAAACGTCAGCACGGTGGCGAATACGAACGCGAACTGCATGGCGTAGATCAGGCTCGCGCGCGCTTCGGGCACGCCGCTCCGGGCGCGGGTCGCAGGTTGGGCACCTGCGTCCTGCGGGTGTCCCGACGGCAGCCGCGCGATCAACAGCGCGGCAACGAGCGGCAGCAGCGCCAGGTAACGGTAGAGCACGAGCGGCGACTCGACCGTCATCAGCAAGCCCAGTCCGGCTGGCGCGGCAACCAGCGCCGCGCGCGCCGACCACTGCATCAAATTCAGACTGCGCGAGAGCGCGGCGCCGCTGACCACCGTCGCCAGATAGGCGTTGGATGCGGCGAAGGTGCCGCCCAGCAGGCCTTGCAGCGCGAGGGCCAGGGCGAATACTGCGACATTGGGTGCGAAGCCGGCCAGCAGGAAACTGGCCGCGAGGCCCAGTTGCGCGCGCATCAGCAGCAGTTTCTTGCCATAGCGGTCGGCGAGCCGCCCCCACCAAGGGCTGCTCACGGCGGTGAAGAAGATCGGCACGATGTAGAGCCAGCCGGCCAGGTAGGAGGCGTCGCTGTGCAGCGAGTCCTCGAGGATCAGCGCGAAGAAAGGCGGCATCCCGAGCGCCGCGAACGCGGCGACGAAATGGCAAACCATGATCGTGGCGACGGCGCGCCGCGTGTCGAGGCTCATGCCAGCCTCAGGAAGTTGGGCGCGCTGCGGCCGTAGAACTTGTTGACGTCGGCCGCCCCGGTTTCGCTTTTCTCGGCGAGGGTCGCGGCGATCAGCAGATATTTGATATAGAGCCGGTCGTCGTCGAGCAGCACACGGCGCGCCGGCGCCACGTCTTCGCCTGTGGCCGCCAGCTCGTCGAGCATGGCGGCGATGCACTCGCGCACCCGGTCGTGCAGCGCAGCGGCCGGCACGCCGAGCCGATCCGCGTAGACCTCGGCGAGCACCGCGATGTTGAGCTGCAGCGTGATCGTCGTGAACATCTGCGCGAGCGGCAGCGCGTCGGCGACGAAGATGCGGCGATCGCGCAGATCGGCGACGCGGCCTGCGAGATCCGGCCAGCGCCGCGCCAGCGCGTCGAAATGGATGCGCCCCGCGTCGTTGTCCTTCAGCAGCAGGCGCAAGCGCGGCGCCTGTCGGCTCAGGACGAGGACCGAGTTCTGCTGGTTCGATTCGAGCGCAACGCCGTAGCGCAGCCACAGCGTGAGGTGCAGCCTGAGCGTCAGGTCAAGGTAGTCGTCGAAAAAGGCCGCGAGGTCGCCTGCATAGAATTCGGCCGCGATTTCTTCGGCCACGGTGGCGCCGCCGGGCGCCGCGGCGAGCAGGCTCGCGACCGGGACCAGTGTGCTTTCGCCGAGCGCAGCGACCGGGTAGCGGCGCAGGATGTGGCCGAGGAAGGTGCGGTGGTCGACATGCGCGCCGCAGCCCTCGAAGGTCAGCAGCACGCGCCCGGAAAGCGCAGGCTCGCGCGCGGCGATGTCGGCGAGCAGCGTCTGGAAGCGATGGCCGTCGTGGATCGTGCTCGGCTTGATCGTGCGGATGTTCTTGGCGCCGAGGGTGCGGATCGTCAGCGGCAGCTTCAGATGCCATTCCGGCGCGTCGAGCAGCACGACCGTGCGCACAGACAGCGTCGGCGCCACCGCGAGCCAGGGGTCCGGGGCACGCACGACACTTTGACACAATCCGGCGTCGTCGAGGAAGGCGTCGAGTTGATGCGCCCAGACGAAGGGATGCACCGGGAGCAGGACGTGGGTAGTGGCCATCGCCGCCGGCAGGCCGACGGCTTCGACGGTCGGCCAGGGCGCCGGCGGGGCCACGCCGTCTTCGGCGCTCGGGTGATAGAGGTCGCGCGGCACCGCGAGCCAGCGCAGCATGAAAGGGCGCTGGAACTCGGGACCGTAGGCGGCGAGCGCGGCGGCATCGAAGCCGAGTTTGGCGCGCGCGGTCGGATAGAACGGATGATCGAGGAAGGCGCCGAGCCGGTCGTAGTGCAGCAGCCGCGCGTGCCAGTTCGGTAGCCGGGCGCCCGGCGCGCTGCCGTAGGCCGCGCGGAACTCGGCGAACCAGCGTTCGCGCTCGGTTTCGCCGGCACGCCGATGTTCAGCCGCGACGCGGCATTCTTCGGCGAAGTCGGCGAAGCGCGCGGCCGCGGGCGCCGCGAGGCCCTGCGCGAAGCAGGCCAGGATGTCCTCGACCGTATGGAGCGATTGCAGTCGGCGGCCGTCGTCACATACGAGCGGCAGGGCGGTACTGCGCCAGGTCTGCATGAAGGTGGATGCGACGACCGGAATCCACAGCACGCTGCTGCCGAAATGGCCGATCTCGAGCCAGGCATCGGCGTCGCCGAACGCCGTGAGCGCGGGCGACACCGTGCCGCCCGCGCGTACCATCGCGCGGCTCACACAGGCGCGTACGTCTTCGCGCAGCAGGGCGTCGACGACACGCTGGCAGATGTAACCCTCCGGCGCCGTGTCTCCCCCGCGGGACGGGTCGGCGGCGAGAGCGGTTTTCGGGGCGGGCGCGTTCATGCCGCGATCGTCCATGCCAGTCCGCTGCTAATCCGGTCCATTTCCCGGCCCAGGCGCTGGAGGTCAGCGCCGGTACCACGCAACACCCCGAGGTAGTCCTTGTTGGAGTGGGTCAGGATGACCGTCTCACCGACCGCTCGCAGCGGTTTGAACGTGATCTGGGCGTCTTCCGAGTGACGATCGAATGCGTTGGGGGCGCCGGTCAAGCGGCCTGCGGACTGTGCCGTGAAATAGCGGATCAGTGCTGCGCCCGGTGCGACGTCGATCTCAGGGAGCGGCTCGCCGGCGTAAAGATCGAGAATGATCTCGAATAAAGGCAGTCCGAGCGTGTCCTGCAGCAGGAACTCGCGGTAGTCTCCGATGCTGCGATAGTTGATCTCGATCAGCCGGGGGCCGGAGCCAGTCATTACGAACTCTGTGTGGCACGCGCCAAATCCGATGCCGAAACGGCGGATGATTTCGACTACTTCAGTTTCCTGATCGAGCGTCAAGCCTGTCCCCCAGCTCGCTTCCAGTTCTACGAAATACGGCGGCGGCGACAGTTTTACCCGAAACCCCCCGAGTACGCAGAGCCCCTTGTCATCGCCGAGCGTTTCCAGCGTATAGAGCGGGCCTGCGATGTATTCCTCGAGCAGCAGGGGCTGGCCCGGCTGTTTGCTCCACGCCGCGGCGCATTGTGCGGCGAGCTCGGCGCGGTCGTGGGCGAGACTGACCTGCTGGCTGGCGACGCCTTCGCGCGGCTTGACGATGCAGGGAAATGGCACGCCGTCGACGACACGCGCGAGCCCTGCCGGGTCGCAGACCACGGCGTGCCAGAGCGTGTCGAGTCCGCGCGCCTTGAGCCTGGCCCGCATTTCCGCCTTATTCTTCGCGCAATAGGTGACGTGCCAGTCCTTGCGCGGCAGGCCGAAGTATTCGGCGGCGATCGCAGCGCTCGTCTGTAGATGATCGCTGTTGGAAAAAACTGCCGTCGGCGCCTCGGCCCGACAGGTGATCGCATCGATGACCGCGAGCGGATTGAATACGTCGCAGGCGACGATTTCGTGGGGATAGGCGGCAAGGCCGGGCCGGCTGAAATGCTGCCGATGCGCCTCGGCATGGTCGGTCAGCAGGACGACCGACAGGCCGCGTCGCTGCGCCGCCGGAATGAAACCGTCGTTGACCGAATCGGTCGGCACGTGGGCCAAAAGGATGATCTCTCGCATGACCGCTCTCCTTACATGTCCATTTGCAGAGTGAGCAAGGCGGCACGGCCGGGCGCCGGCATGCGGCCCTGGCTGAAGTCGACCCCTCGGAAGTAGTAGTCGCGATCGAACAGGTTGTTGAGCGCGAGCGCGGCCTTCATTTTCGTGCCGCTCCAACGGAAGTCGCGCGTGACCTGCGCGTTCCATACCGAATAGGCCGGGATGCGTCCGACCGAGCCTGTCGCGTTCTCGGCGGCCGTGTTCGCACCGTCGGAGAAGGACGCGCTCTGGTAAAGGCCGTTCAGGTTCCAGTTCCAGCCTCCGCTGCGGTAGTTGCCCTGCAGGTTAAGCTGATGGTGCGGGGCGAGCGGCAGCTCGTTGCCCTCGAACTGGCCCGATCGCTGCTCGGTGTCGACGTAGGTGTAGGCGGTCTTGAATTCGAGTCCGCGTACCGCTGCCGGCCGCCACGCGACTTCGGCCTCGACGCCTTGATGGCGCGCTTCGCCGAGGTTACGGAAGCCCACGGCCTGGCTCACGAATTCGAGCTTGTTGTCGAAGTCGAAGCGGAAGGCCGTGAGGCTCGTATCGACGTTCGCAGTGGGCGCGACGCGGATGCCGGCTTCGTAGTTTTTCGCGCGCTCGGCATCAAGATCGCCGCCGAAAGTGATTTGCGTGAACTGCACGGGCCGCAAGGACTTGTGGTAATTCGCGAACAGGAAGACCGCATCGCTCGCCTGGTAGCCGACGTCGATGCCGGGCAGCCAGTCCTTGGTCGTGTCACGGGTCTCCGCGCCGGTCAGGTTGTTGCGGTAATAAAGGTCGACCTTTTCATGGCGGATGCCGGGGGTGACCTTGAGCTTGTCGTCGAGCAGGGAGAAGGTGTCACTCAGATACGCGGCGACGGCGTCGTTCTCGAAGCGCCAGTCGCGCGTCACAGCGTAGGCGTTGGTTGCCAGTGTGCGCGAGTCGACGACATAGTCGACTTCTTCGCGCATGTAGCGTGCGCCGAGCGAGATTTTTTGCTTGATGCCCGCGTCGATATCGAAGGTGAGCCGCGGCTCACTGCCGTATACCCAGAACTCGCGCGGCGACGACATCTCGTTGGTCGACGGGGTGTCGGCGTTGGTCGAATTGCCGAAGAAGAATTGCCGGTTGCTGCGGTGGGCGAAATTGGCCCAGCTCAATTCCGCGCCGTTGGAGAAATACTGGCTGTAGGTGACGTGTCCGCGCAGCGTGTCGCCGTCGAAGCGGTCGAGCGGGCGAGTCGACTGGTCGCGGTCCTGTTCGTACGACGCCGGCGTCAACGCTCCGGGCAGATCGTTCTCGGTCTTGTAGTACTGCAGGCCGGCGCGGATGTCGGCGCTGTCGGTCAGGAACCAGTCAGCGTCGAGCATCAAGTTCTGGACCGACGTGCTCGAGTGCTCCCGCTCGGCCTCGCCTTCGATGAGATTGGCCTGGGCCTGCAGGCCCAGGCGCTCGCCGACGAAGCCGCCTGCGCGCAGGTAGGTGTCACTGAGCAGATTACCGCTGCTCGCGATCGACAGCGTCTCTTTCGCCGTGAACGCGGGCTTGCGCGGAATGCGCTTGGTCACGAAATTGATCACGCCGCCGACATTGTTCGGACCGTAGTGGACCGCGACGCCGCCGCGTGCGACGTCGATCGCCTCGACCGAATTGAGCGTCAGAGGAAAGAGCGACAGGCCGGTCTGGCCGTAAGGCGCCAGCGTAATCGGCATGCCGTCGACGAGGACCAGCACCTGTTCGCTGCGCAGAGGATTTAGGCCGCGAACACTGATGTTCGGCAGGATGCCGGTGCCGCTTTCATCCAGCACCCGCACGCCGGGCACGTTGCGCAGCGCATCTTCCACGGTGCGCGCCCCGGTTTCGGTCAATTCCTGGGATGTGACCACGCTGCGGGCGCCGGGGTGTTTTTTTGCCGCTTCGGGCGTCGGCGCGCCTAGCCAGTCGACGCTGACCCTCACCTCCTCAAGGGTGTTGGCGGATTCTTTTGGCGCGGGCGCGGACACAGTCTGGGCGTGTGCCTGCGAGACCGAAAAAACGAGCGAGATGGCGCTGGCCAGCGCGGATAATTGGAATTGCATGTTGACGTCTTTCAGGGTTGGGGAAATCGTATTTGGATGCGCGGCAGGTGCCGCATGCTGCGGGGGTGGCGCGGTGGGCCCATGCGACGGATATGCCGGGCGCGGCCGTGCCGACGTAGCGCTGACGCGCGTTGCCGGTTTGCTGTCCGAAATGGATAGTGGGGCGTGCCGAATCGACGCTGGCGCCGAGCAGCACCGCGCCGGAGATATCGAATTCGTGTCCTAGATCCGAGTAGGCACGGATTTCAGTCGGGCAGATGAAGGTGAAATCAAGCGGCCAGAAAAACAGTACCAGCCATTTGCCGCGATAGTGGGCGAGCGAAACCGTTTCGATGCGGCCGTCGGACAGACAGGCCTCACAGCTGACGTCCGGGACGGCATGTCCAATCGATATCATATGAACCACCTTCAGTGGAAGGTGGGTCGGGGGTCAGCGTTGTTCACCTCGGGGGTGCGCAAAACCGCACGCCATTCGAACGACAGGCGCCGGCAGACGTCGGCAAGCTGCGGATTGGACGCGCGGGACTCCATCCAGCGCAGATGCTGCTCGACCCTGCGGACGAGTTTGCGGCAGCCGGTTTTCTGGTAGCGGCGCATCAACCATCGCGTGGCCGCGATGACGGTATCAGGGGTGTCGTTGAAATACGTTGTGGACATGCCAGCCTCCTTGGGCTTGGGTAGCTGGCTGGCGCGTGGGCGCGGGCGGGCGATGCGAGGGGTTATTTAGTCAAAATCAGCTTGCCGTTCTTGGTGATGCGCAGACGGTAGGTTTCGTCCCGATGGATGATCTAGATTTCCTGTCGCTCCTGGAACAGGCGGCCTGTCGGAAATGGGTCCGGCAGATAGGGACGCGCGCATTGGCTCGGCGGCAATACGGTTGAAAGGACGACTGGGATCGGGGGACTGGATTTCATAGGTGCAGGTCCTATATCTAATACGGTAATAATAATGATTCTCAATAATAAATCAAGTGCGGGCGCAAAAAAAAAGCGCGTGACGCGCACGGACAAGCTGCGGGATACCCTAGAAGACTGTCTGTCTTCCCTTTGGGCCACTAAAACCTATCCACACCAACCTCCAGCCGCCTAGGGCCGCTTCCTCCCCATAGGCCGAAACAGCGTCTACCTCTTTCCGCTCTTGATGTAAGACTGTCTCTCCGAGACTTACCTGGCATGCTACTTCGCCAACATTATTGAAACCCTCCCCCACTCGATGGTCGAACGCGCGCATGCCACGCGCGGCAGTGACGCCTGACATCTTGTTAGCCAGATGAATCATTCATCTACGGCCATCCAAGGAGCCCAATCGGGTGAATAGCCATAAGAATGTCAGAACGATCTTTGCAGGCGTAATTGCTGATCGAACGAATCCAGACCATAGGGACCCGTCGTGTGCTCGCGGCCATCGGACGGTCCAGCCTGAAAGCGCTGGAACCCAAGGTGCCGGTGGTGCGTCACGAACGGTCCGCACCGGGCGAAATACTGCACCTGGATACCAAGAGGCTCGGCCGCATCGAGCACAGCTTCACTCGGCTCTACCGCCCGCAAACCAACGGCAAGGCCGAGCGTTTCATTCAGGCATGCTTGCGCGAGTGGGCCTACGCCAGAAGCTATGCTCACAGCGCTGGACGCGCTTCCTGGTTGCCGGCCTTCATCGCTGACTACAACAGCCAGCGCCCTCGCTCGGCGCTCGGTTACAAACCTCCAGCCTCACGCCTCGGCGGGAACAACCTATTGCAACTCAACGGCTAGCTCACTGCTTCCTTCAGTTGCTCCAGGATGGCCGGGTTTTCCAGGGTGGAAATATCCTGGGTGATTTCCTCGCCCTTGGCGATCGTCCGCAGCAGGCGCCGCATGATTTTTCCGGAGCGGGTCTTGGGCAGGTTGTCGCCGAAGCGGATTTCGTCGGGCTTGGCGATCGGGCCGATTTCCTTGCCCACCCACTCGCGCAGTTCGAGCGCGATCTTGCGGGCTTCCTCGCCCATGGGGCGCGCGCCTTTGAGCACCACATACGCCACCACCGCCTCGCCCTTGATGTCGTGCGGGCGGCCCACCACGGCGGCTTCGGCCACGCGCAGGTTGGCCACCAGCGCGGATTCGATTTCCATGGTGCCCAGGCGATGGCCGGACACGTTCAGCAAGTCGTCGACGCGCCCCATGATCCAGAAATAGCCATCGCTGTCGCGGTGCGCCGAGTCGCCGGCAAGATAGGTCCTGCCGCCGAGTTCTTCGGGAAAATACGTCTTCCTGAAGCGTTCGGGGTCGTTCCACAGGGTACGCAGCTGCGAGGGGAAGGGGCGCTGGATCACCAGATAGCCGCCGTGGCCTTTTTCGACCGGCTGGCCGTGCTCGTCGGTGATCGTCGCCATGATGCCGGGCAACGGCAGGGTGCAGGAACCCGGTTTGGTCGGCACGGCGCCTGGCAGCGGGGAGATCATGTGGGCGCCGGTCTCGGTCTGCCACCAGGTGTCGACGACGGGACAGCGGCCGCCGCCGATGACCTGGTGGTACCACATCCAGGCTTCCGGATTGATCGGCTCGCCCACCGTCCCCAGCAGGCGCAGCGACGACAGGTCGAACTTCGCCGGCAATTCGGAACCGAGCTTGATCAGGCTGCGGATCGCGGTCGGCGCGGTGTAGAAGGTGGTGACCTTGTGCTTGGCGATGGTCTCCCAGAAGCGCCCGGCGTGCGGATAGGTCGGGATGCCCTCGAAAATGATCTCGGTCATGCCCAGTGCCAGCGGGCCGTAGGCGACGTAGGTGTGGCCGGTAACCCAGCCGATGTCGGCAGTGCACCAGTAGACATCGGAATCGGGCTTGGCGTCGAATACCCACTGCATCGACAGGATGGCGCCGAGCAGATAGCCGCCGGTCGAATGCTGCACGCCCTTGGGCTTGCCGGTGGAGCCGGAGGTGTAGAGGATGAACAGCGGGTGCTCGGCGGAGACCCATACCGGCTCGCAGGTATCGGCCTGGGTCTGCGTCAGTTCGTGCCACCACAGGTCGCGCGACGACCAGTTCACTTCGCCACCGGAACGGCGGTACACCACCACGCGCTCGACACAGGAGGTGTCGCCCATCGTCAGCGCCTCGTCCACCGCACGCTTCAGCGGCAGCGCCTTGCCGCCGCGCAGCGATTCGTCGGCGGTCACGACCAGCTTGGCCTGCGCATCCTCGATGCGTTCGAACAGGCTCTTGGCGGAAAAGCCGCCGAACACCACCGAATGGATGGCGCCGATACGCGCGCACGCCTGCATCGCCACCACCGCCTCGATGCTCATCGGCATGTAGATGATGACGCGGTCGCCTTTCACCACGCCGAGCGACTTCAGGCCGTTGGCGAACCGGCAGACGCGGGCGTGCAGTTCCTTGTAGGTGGCTTTCGTCACCGCGCCGTCATCGGCCTCGAAAATCAGCGCCGTCTTGTCGCCCCTGGTCGCCAGGTGGCGGTCAAGGCAGTTGTACGAAACATTGAGTTCGCCGTCGCCGAACCACTTGTAGAACGGCGGATTCGATTCGTCGAGTGTGCGGGTGAACGGCGTCTTCCAGTCTATCGTCTGGCGCGCGAGATTGGCCCAGAAGCCTTCGTAATCGGTTGCGGCCTGATTGCACAGCGCCTGATACGCGTCCATGCCGGACACGTTGGCCTGCTTGACGAAAGCGTCCGCGGGCGGGAATACACGGGTTTCGGTCAGAATCGACTCGATGGATGCCATAGGGTCCCTCCACTGATAGAGTGTTTGATAACAGCCAGATTCTAATTCAAAGCGCCCTGATCCAAGCCATGAGCACCCCCGCACTCGACCGCGTCGCCCGCTGTTCCCGCTACGGCCGCCGCCTGCAGGCGGCACAGCCGCAGCTGGCCGACGCTGCGGCCGGACAACTCGGCCACCCCTTCACCCGCGCGGCGATGCAGGCGTTTCTCGCCGAGCCGGCGTGCGTCGACGAAGCCGCCTTGCATCAACGTTTAAGACAGCTGCGCCAGCGAGTGTGGCTGGCCGTCACTGCGCGCGATCTCGCCGGCAGTGCCGACCTCGCCGAAGTCGTCGCCACCTGGAGTGCGCTGGCCGAGGTATGCATCGCCGCCGCACTCGATTTCCACCACACCGCACTCGCCGCGCGCCACGGCGAACCGCGCGACGAACACGGCCAGCCACAGCAGATGGTCGTCGTGGCCATGGGCAAGCTCGGCGGCGGCGAGCTCAACGTGTCGTCCGACATCGACCTCGTCTATCTCTACCCCGAGGAAGGCGACACTGCGGCCGACGATCCCGCCAGCGCGATCAGACCGATCAGCAATCACGAATTCTTCGTTCGCCTGGGCCGCAAGCTGACCGCCGCACTGGGGGAAAACACCGCCGACGGTTACGTGTTCCGCGTCGACCTGCGGCTGCGCCCGTGGGGCGACTCGGGCCCGTTCGCGATGGGCTTCGCCATGCTGGAGGACTATCTGATGGCGCAGGGACGGCCGTGGGAGCGCTACGCCTGGATCAAGGCACGCCCGCTCACCGGCATCCGCCACGACGAGCTGGCCAGCATCGTGCGGCCTTTCGTGTTCCGCAAATACCTCGACTTCGGCGCCTTCGCCGCGATCCGCGACCTGCACGTGCAGATCCGCCGCGAGGTCGCGCGCCGCGAGATGGCGCACGACGTCAAGCTGGGGCCGGGCGGCATCCGCGAAATCGAGTTCACCGCGCAGGTGTTCCAGCTCATCCGCGGCGGTCAGATCGCCGCCCTGCAGCAGCGTCCGACGCTGACGGTGCTGGGCCAACTGGTGAAGAACGGACTGATGACCGCCGAGGCGCAGCAGGAGCTCGCCGCTGCCTACGACTTCCTGCGCCAGCTTGAGCACCGCATCCAGTACCTCGACGACGCGCAGACCCAGCTGCTGCCGGACGACGCCGAGTCGCAGGCGATGCTCGCCGAGGCGATGGGTTTCCCCGGCTATACGGCCCTGCTGGTGGCGCTCGACCGCCACCGCAACAAGGTCACGCGCCATTTCGAGCAAGTGTTCGCCGCACCGCAAACCGACCAGAACAGTCATCCGCTCACCGTCGTCTGCTGCGGCACGGCGGATGCCGCCGCCACCCACGCACTGCTGGAAAATGCCGGTTACGGCGATCCCGAGCGGGTACTCTCCAGCCTCGACACGCTGCGCCAGAATACCGCGCGGCTGGCCGAATCGACGCAGCTCATCCTCAACGCGCTGCTGCCGCCCGCGCTGGAAATCATCGGCAGCCAGCGCGATCCGCAGGCCACGCTGGACCGCTTTGCCGCATTGGTGCAGGCCATTGCACGCCGCTCCACCTATCTCGCGCTGCTGGCCGAATACCCGGCAGCCTTGCGCCAGTTGGTACGCCTGCTGGCGGCGAGCCCATGGGCGGCACAGATGATCACGCAGCAGCCGCAATTGCTGGACGAGCTGATCGCGCCGCAACACCTGATGAGCATACCCGACTGGGCGCAGCTGGCCGCCCAGTTGCATGACGAGCTCGATGCGCACCCCGGCGACACCGAAGCGCAGATGGATGCGCTGCGCCGCTTCAAGCAGGTGCAGACGCTGCGCCTGCTGGCGCAGGACGTCGCCGGCCGGCTGACGCTGGAAGCGCTGTCGGATCATCTGTCGTACCTCGCCGACACGCTGCTCGCAGAAACCCTGGCGCGCTGCTGGGCCGGCCTGAAAACGCGCCATCGCGACACCCCGCGCTTCGCCGTCATCGGCTACGGCAAACTTGGCGGCAAGGAGCTTGGCTATGCGTCCGACCTCGACATCGTGTTCCTCTACGACGATACCGACGAGCGCGCGCAGGAAACCTACGCGCGCCTGGCGCAGCGCATCAACACCTGGCTCGGCACCCTCACCTCGACGGGGATCCTGTATGAAACCGACTTGCGCCTGCGCCCCGATGGCGCGTCGGGACTGCTGGTCAGCTCGACCGAAGCCTTCCGCGACTATCAGCTGCACCACGCATGGGTGTGGGAACACCAGGCGCTGACCCGCGCCCGCTTCGTCTGCGGCGATGCGACGATCGGCGCGGCCTTCGAGGCCCTGCGCCGCGAGATCCTGCGCCTGCCGCGCGATGCCGCCAAACTGCGCGAGGAGGTGCTGGCAATGCGCGAGAAGATGCGCGCCGGCCACGTCAACGACAGCGAGCTATTCGACCTCAAGCACGACAGCGGTGGCATCGTCGATGCCGAATTCTGCGTGCAGTACCTGGTACTGCGGCATTGCGCCACGCACCCCGAACTCGCCGACAATGCCGGCAACATTGCGCTCCTGCAACGTGCGGGCACAGCCGGCCTGATCCCCGCCGACACCGCGCAGGCCGCCGCCGACGCCTATCGCGAACTGCGCCGCCAGCAGCATGCGATCAAGCTTTCCGGTGCCGAGTACGCCCGGGTGCCGCCAGCCGCGGTGGAAAACGTGCGCGATGTGGTACGGGCCTTGTGGAATACGGTGCTGGGAAACTGAATTTCCCGCGGCGATCGGACATTTTCCGCACTGGCACGCTGACAGCCCCGCACTTGGCGCCTCCCGCCTCGAACGCCGTTGCGAACCAGTCCGTCCGCGCAAGCGGGAAAAAAGCAGCGCCTGTCCGTCCGGGCCGGTGGGGTGTGCCAGAATTCCAGGGTCGCCAACCCAACCGGAGCCCCTGTTTGCTCGCCAACGAACATCCGCCACGCTGGCACAGCCTCGGTGTCGACGACACGCTGACCCGGCTGGATGCGCAGATCACAGGCCTCACCCCGGACGCCGTCGAGCAGCGGCGCGCGCAGTTCGGCGCCAACCGCCTGCCGCAACCCGCCCGCACGCCGGCATGGAAACGCTTCCTGCTGCAGTTTCACAACGTCCTCATCTACGTGTTGCTGACCGCCGGTGCCATCACCGCGCTGCTCGGTCACACGCTCGATTCCGGAGTGATCATCGGCGTGGTGGCGATCAACGCACTGATCGGTTTCATCCAGGAAGGCCGCGCCGAGCAGGCCCTCGATGCCATCCGCGACCTGCTGTCGCCGCACGCCATCGTCACCCGTGCCGGTGAGCGCCAGGAAATCGACGCCGAGGAACTGGTGCCGGGCGATATCGTGCACCTGGCTTCCGGCGACCGCGTGCCTGCCGACCTGCGGTTGATCGATGTCAGGAACCTGCGCGTCATGGAGGCTGCGCTGACCGGCGAATCGCTGGCGGTCGACAAGCGGACGGACGCCGTCGCCGCCGAGGCCGCGCTCGGCGATCGCGACAGCATGGCGTGGTCGGGCACGCTGGTCACCTATGGCCAGGCCGCAGGCGTGGTGGTCGCCACCGGCGTTGCCACCGAACTGGGCCGCATTAGCACCCTGCTGGCGGCGGTCGAGCCGCTCACCACGCCGCTTCTCAAGCAGATGGCGGATTTCGGCCGCGGACTGGCGACGGCGATCCTCGTCCTGGCGGGTTTCATGTTCGGCTTCGGCGTATGGATACGCGATTACGCCGCAAGCGAGATGTTTCTCGCCGCCGTCGGCCTTGCCGTGGCGGCGATCCCGGAGGGACTGCCGGCGATCGTGACCATCACGCTCGCCATCGGCGTCACCCGCATGGCGCGCCGCCACGCCATCATCCGTCGCCTGCCGGCAGTGGAAACACTGGGTGCGGTCACGGTCATCTGCTCGGACAAGACCGGCACGCTGACGAAGAACGAAATGACCGTGCAGCTGGCCATCGGCGGCGACGGCCTCTACGCCGTATCGGGCAGCGGCTATGCGCCGGCGGGTGGCTTCAGCCGCGACGGCACGCACGTGGCGCCCGAATCGCAGCCGCTGCTGCAGGAACTCGCCCGCGCCGCACTGCTCTGCAACGATGCCGACCTGCGCGAAACCGGCGAAGGCTGGCAGCTGACCGGCGACCCCACCGAAGGCGCGCTGCTGACTCTGGCACTGAAAGCCGGGCTTGAACTGCGCCAGAGCCGCGAGGCGCTGCCGCGCGTCGATGTCATTCCGTTCGAATCCGAACACCGCTTCATGGCCACGCTCAACCACGATCACGAGGGGCGCGGCTTCATCTATCTCAAAGGCGCGCCGGAGCGGGTGCTGGCCTTGTGCACGTCGCAGCGCAGCGGCGACGGCGACACCCCGCTCGACCCCGAGGCGTGGCATGCGCGCATGTACGACGCGGCTGCGCAGGGGATGCGCCTGCTGGCACTGGCGGTGCGCCGCGGCGATGCCGGAACGGCACTCAGTTTCGACGACATCGCGGCCGGCGGCTTCACCCTGCTGGCAGTGCTGGGCCTGACCGACCCGCCGCGCGAGGAGGCTATCCGCGCGGTCGCCACCTGTCGCGCGGCCGGCATCCGGGTGAAGATGATCACCGGCGACCATGTCGCCACCGCGCAGGCGATCGGCGGCCAGCTCGGCCTGGATGAATCCGTGCAGGCGATGACCGGCGCCGAAATCGAAGCCCTCGACGACACCCGCCTGCGCGAGGTGGTGGGCGAGATCAACGTCTTTGCGCGCGCCAGCCCGGAGCACAAGCTGCGGCTGATCAAGGCCCTGCAGCGCCGGGGTGAAATCACCGCCATGACCGGCGACGGCGTCAACGACGCGCCGGCGCTCAAGCGTGCCGACATCGGCGTGGCAATGGGCAGGAAAGGCACCGAGGCGGCCAAGGAGGCGGCGGAGATGGTGCTCGCCGATGACAATTTCGCCTCGATCGCCCATGCCGTCGAGGAAGGCCGCACGGTATACGGCAACCTGAAGAAGGCACTGGTTTTCATCCTGCCGACCAACCTGGCGCAGGCCGGCATGGTGCTCATCGCCATTCTGCTCGGGCTGACCCTGCCGATCACTCCGGTGCAGATCCTGTGGGTGAACATGGTCAGCGCGGTGACGCTCGCGCTCGCCATCGCCTTCGAACGCCCCGAGCCGAACGTCATGCGCGAGCCGCCGCGCGACCCCGGCGAGCCGCTGCTGACGCGCTTCATGCTGTGGCGTATCGTCTTCGTTATGGTGCTCCTGGTGGCCGGCTCGTTCGGCCTCTACCTGTGGGAGCTCGAGCGCGGCATGCCGCTCGAGGTCGCGCGCACCGCTGCGGTCAATGCCCTGGTGATGGGCGAGATCTTCTATTTGTTCAACTGCCGTCACCTCACCGCGCCGGTCATCGGCTGGTCAGGCTTCGTCGGCAACCGGGCGGTGCTGGTCGCGATCGGCGTGCTGGCCGTGCTGCAGGGACTGTTTACCTTCCTGCCGCTGCTGCAGTCGCTGTTCGCCACCGCCGCGCTCGATGTCTCGACCTGGGTGCGGGTGTTCCTGTTCGGTGTCTTCGTCTACGGTCTGGTCGAGATCGAGAAGGCCTGGATCCGCGCCCATTCGCCACGCCCTTTCCCTACCAAGGAGATACCATGACTTCATCCCGCACCCTGCTCGCCGCCACCGATTTTTCGGCACCCGCCCGGCATGCAATGGAACGGGCGGCACTGCTTGCGAAGGCGCACCCGGACACCCTGCTGATCCTGGCACATGTCGTCAGCAGCTCCGCTCTCGACAGCCTGCGACGCCTGATCGGCCAGGGCGCCACCGCGCTGGAGGCCCGCCTGCTGGAACACGCGGAGCGCACCCTGAACGAACAGGCGGAACATCTGGCGGCCGGCCATCCGTGCGCGATCGACGCCGTGCTGACGCAAGGCTCGGCGCAGACCGCTCTCGTCAGGCTCGCCGAAGAACGCCACGCCGATTTGCTGGTAATGGGTGCGCGCGGCATGCATTTCGTGCGCGAACGTCTGCTCGGTTCGACCACCGAACGCGCGCTGCGCACATCGCGCCGCCCCCTGCTCGCGGTCAAACAGCGCCCGCACTCCCCGTATCGGCGCATCCTCGCGCCGGTCGATTTCTCCGATCATGCCGCCGTCGCCATCAACGCCGCCCATGCCTGGCTGCCCGATGCCGACTTTGTGCTGCTGCATGCGTTCGAAGTGGAAATGGAAAGCACTTTCCGCCTCGCCGGCATGGACGACAGCCAGATTCATCAATACCGGATTCAGGCACGCAGCGCGGCGCAGGCTGAAATGGAAGCCTTCATCGGCAAGCTGCGCGTGCCGGCCAGCCAACTGTCGCGCCAGTTCGTTCACGGTGCGGCCACGCTGCGGATTCTTGAGCAGGAGCAGACCACCGACGCCGACTTGATCGTCATGGGCAAGCACGGCCGCTCGGTCATGGAAGAACTGCTGCTCGGCAGCGTCACCAAGCACGTGCTGGCCCATTCCAGCAGCGATGTCTTCATTGCCGGCCAGCCTGCCTGATCCCCTGCTACGATAGGCGTCGGCATTACAGATGACGAGGGATGGAAACCGCCATGACAATCCGCTATCTGCCAGCCTTGCTCGGGTTGCTCGCCGCATTCTCGCTGCACGCCGCCGAGCCGGCTGCGTCGGCCAGGATGGGCACTTACTACGGCGCCAGGACGACCGAGTATCCCGCCTGGTTCAAGAACAGCTTCCTGCAGCTGAAGGAGGATATCGACGAGGCGCGCATCCACCGCAAGCGCGTCATCCTGATGTTCACCCAGGACGGCTGCCCGTATTGCTCGGCGCTGGTGGAGCGCAATCTGTCGCAGCGCGAGATCGAGTCCACGATGAAGGAAAAATTCGACGTGATCGCGGTCAATATCTGGGGCGACCGCGAAGTCGTGGGGCTGGACGGCAAGCGCTACACGGAAAAAACCTACAGCGCGGCGCAGAAAATCCAGTTCACCCCCAGCCTGCTGTTTTTCGACGAAGCCGGCAAGACCGTCCTGCGCCTCAATGGCTACGTACCGCCGGCACGCCTGCAGGCCGCGCTCGACTGGGTCGGCGGGCGCCATGAAAACAAGGTCGCCTTCCGCGACTTCGTCGCCGCGCGCGAGGTGCCGAAGCAGGCCTCCGGCGACATGATCAAGCAGGATTTATTCCTGCAAAACGCCACCGACCTGCGGCGCCGCGGCAAAGCGGCCCGGCCGCTCGCGGTGTTCTTCGAGCAGAAGGACTGCCCCGACTGCGAGGTATTGCACCGCCGCGTGCTGGCCGACCCGGAAACCCGCGCCGTGATCGCGAAGTTCGACAACGTGCAGCTCGACATGTGGTCGCGCGAGACCATCACCACGCCGCAAGGCAAGCGCATGCCGGTGCGCGACTGGGTGCGTCAGCTCGGCGTCAACTATGCGCCCGGCATCGTCCTGTTCGACTCCGCCGGGCAGGAGGTCATCCGCTGGGAATCGTCCTTCCGTGTGTTCCATACCCTGGGTATGTTCGACTATCTGGTATCCGGTGCCTACCGCAAGGAACCCAGCTTCCAGCGTTTTCTCGCCGCCAAGACCGAGCACATCCGCGAAGCCGGGCGGGACGTGAACATCTGGCGCTACGCCGACGAGCCGGTCGCGGCGCCCCCGCAATAACCCGTACGCACAGGTCCCGCTGCCCCGACCGGCGATCTGCGCGGTCGAAACCCAGCCTGCGCGCCGCAACGGGCCAGCGAGATTCCCATGCCCCTGCCCGTCGCTCCCGGGGCAACGGACGCGGCGGCCTGAAATATCTGCGATGATTACCGTTTTGACGCATCGGAGAGCGCATCTTGAGCCCCCCCCCAACGCCGCCAACGAAGCCCTGCGCCAGTTTCGCGTCATTTTCGGCGCGGTGCGCCAGCATGTTCAGGCGGTGGAAAAAGCCTGCGGCGTCAGCGGCGCGCAGATCTGGGCGCTGGCCGCGCTGCACCAGACCCCGGGCATGAAAGTGTCGGAACTGGCGCAGGCCCTGTCGATCCACGTCTCCACCGCCAGCAACCTGCTCGACAAGGTCGAAAAGGCCGGCCTGATCCGGCGCGAGCGCAAGCACACCGACCAGCGCGTGGTCCAGCTCTATCTCACCGCCGCGGGGGAAAAGGCGCTCAAACGGGCGCCGCAGCCATTGACCGGCATCCTCACGCACGCACTCGGCCAGTTGCCGGAGGATGCACTGACGCGCCTGAACCAGGATCTGGCCGTGCTGATCGCCCACATGGGCGCAATCAATATCCGGGACGCGCAGAAACCGCTGTCGGAACACTGATGAGCGCAAACAATCCGATCAGGCCGTCCTGCGCTCGATGACCAAGGGCAGGGGCGCGGCGTGTCCCTGTTTGTCCTGCCCGGCATACACGGTCAGGCACGGGTAGGGAATCTCGATGCCGGCGGCGCCGAACGCCTTTTTCAGGCGGTACAGATAGGCGCGCCGCACGCCCCACTGTTCCAGCGGCATCACCTTGAAGCGGCAGCGGATCACCACGGCGGAATCGGCCCACTGGTCGACACCGGCAATTTCCAGGTCTTCGACGATCTTTCCGGCCATTTCGGGGTCGGCACGCAATTCAGCGGCCACTTCCCGCATCGCCTCGTAGACGACATCGACCTCTTCCCGGTATGCCACGCCCACGTCGATCACCGCGTAGGCGAAACCCCGGCTGCGGTTCGTCACGGTGTCCACCGTGCCGTTCGGAATGTAATGCACGCTGCCCTCGTAATCGCGCAGACGGATATAGCGTAGCGTCATCTCTTCGACCAGCCCTCCCTTGCCCGAAACTTCGACGACGTCGCCCTCGCGCACCTGGTTTTCCAGCAGCAGGAAAAAACCCGTGAAGTAGTCCTTGACCAGGCTTTGCGCCCCGAATCCGATGGCAATGCCGAGTACCCCCGCCGTGGCGAGGATGGGTGCGATGGAAATGCCGAGCTCGGAAAGAACGAGCATGCTGCCCACCAGAATAATGATCACGGTGGCGACGTAACGGAATACGCGTTCCAGCGTGTTGAGCCGCTTGACGCGTTCGAGATCGCCGACATCCTCCTGCATGTGCCTGCGTAGTTGCCCCAGCAGCTTGCGCATCACCCGCAACGCCAGCCAGGTCAGCCCCAGGATGATGGCGACATGCGCCGTGACTACCGCGAGATCGCGCCATTCGCCGAGATAGCGGCTCAGGTTCAGGGATTCCATGGGAAACGCCTTTCAGTGTCCGCCTACGGCGCGCGCCAGCGGGCGGAATTGCAGGTGATGGAACAGCTGCAGGTAGCGACCGGCTTCTTCGCGCTCCAGGTTGCTGACGAACTTCCAGAAGCCGTAGATGCGCGACAAGGTCATCATGCGTTCGGCATACAGCTTCCAGGTGTAGCGCGCTGCCACGCGTGCCAGCGCAGCGTCCGAAATGCGCTGCCAGCGGGCCGGCTCGCTCGCGCACTGCTGCAGGAAATCGGCAATAGCTTCGGCGGCGGCGGCGCCATCGTTGGGATCGATGTGGAATCCGGACTTGCCGTGTTCGATGATCTCGAGCGGCCCGCCGTAGCGGGTGGCGAAAACCGGCAGCCCCGAAGCCATCGCCTCGATCAGGGTGAGGCCGAAGGCCTCGAACAGCGCAGGCTGGACGAATACGCCACGGCGGTCGGCGACATGGCGATAGAACTCGCCCGCCAGATTCTTGTCGAGCCGGGCGCCCAGCCAGCGCATCCGTCCGTCCAGCCGGTACTGGTCCATCAGCGCATGCAGGCGCTCGATCTCCGCCCGTTCCTCCTCGTCTCCGGAGGCAGACGCATCGATGTGGCCACCGATCACCACCAGGTTGGCCGACTCGGCCAGGCGCTCGCAGGCACCGAACCATTCGGTCAGCCCGGACAGATTCTTGATGCGATCGAGCCGCGCCATGGTGAAGATCAGCGGCTTGTCGGGATCGTCGAGCTGTCCTCGATGCGGCACCCCGGGATCGGGCGCATAGAGCAGGCGTTCGATCTCGGGTATCAGCGAATGCATGCGTCGCGTCGTATCGCTATAGGGAAAATAGGTGCCGGCATCGGCGCCCGGCGAAACGATGTTGAACTTGGGATCGAACAGGTCGATGCCGTCAAGCACCCGGTACAGCCCCGGCAGGGTGAACGCACGATAACTCTCGTACTGGCCGATGCTGTGCGCGGTGCCGGCAATCTCCTGATAGGTGCTGGTGATGATGAAGTCTGCGTGATTCATTCCGATCAGATCGGCGGTGTACTGGCAGGCGAAGTGATAGACCGGATCGTTGGCTTCCCAGTACAGTGCCGAGTGCAGGTATTTGGTCTGTTCCAGCGCATGGGCGATGTTGCACTGGGTCACGCCCAGCCGCGCAGACAGCAGGCTCGCCACCAGGTTGCCGTCGGAATAGTTGCCGATGATGAGGTCGGGCCGTCCGCCGAGCCTTGCCAGCGTCTCGCGCTCGACATGGGTCGCGAACGTTTCCAGATAGGGCCAGATCTCGAAGCGCGAAATCCACTCCCGCACGATCTCGCCGTTGGGATGATGGAACGGCACGCGAACAATCCAGGCATGGTCGGTACCCTGAATCTTTTCCAGCGGCTGATTGCAGGTGGTGCCGTCGGCGTCGGGAATCAGCCGGGTGGCCACGATGATGTGCGGATCGACCTGCACCCCCTGGATCGCCATGCGATCGCGCATCTCGTGTTCCAGCGCGCGCACCTGGTCGAGAATGTAGACCACCTGGCCGCCCGTGTCGGGGCGCCCCAGCACGTTGTCCTGACCGAAGTAGCCATGCGGCGACAGGATCAGCAGACGCGAAATCATCGGAATGCGCGCAAGAAAGGCCTCCAGCACGGCGGGCGATGGCGCCTCCAGAATGTCGACCAGCATCTCCATGGTTTCGCGCGTCCGCGCCGCCGTGGCACCCCAGCCGGGCTCGAATCCCAACCTGCCGAGCATTGCCGCCAACGCGGTCCACGGCATCTCGGGGTCGAGCGCTTCGAGCTGCCGCAGCGCTTCGCGCAACGCATCCTGCAACTGCGACACGTCGCCGATGTGCGGCGCAAGCATCAGCTGCTGGCCGTCGATCTTGTGCATGCGCAGAAAGTTCACGAGCCTGGTCTGCCCCACGTCGGGGCGGGTGAACATCCTGCTCGCCAGTGCCCGGTTGAGATGCAGCACACCCTGTCCGATCGAGCGCGTTTCCTGCAGCCGCGGCACATGGCGGCCAAACGGCTCGAAGTCGATTTCCAGCGTGCTGTCGCCGTCACCCACCGGCCTCACCAGCTGTTCCTTGAAGGCGAGAAATTCGCTCACCGATACGCGCTCCGGCACGAGCTGTTCCTGATGCATGCGCAGATAACGCCAGCGACCGGCGCCCTCGCGCAGCGCGAAATAGGCCCATGGCGTCTGGAACACGCCTTCCTGGAAATGCCGCACCGCCTGCTGCAGGGGGGTGCCGTCGAGCGGCGGGCTGGCGGGGTCGGCAGCCAGGGCGTCGAGCACCTGGCAGAGGTCGCTTTGCAGCATCAGCACCCGGTTTTCAGCAAAGCATCGACGCAGGTAGGCATCCACCGGATCACGGTGCTCTGCCGTCCAGGTTTTCAGCTCATCGATCATGCGGCCTCCTTGTGGCTGTCGGGCCTCGGCGCACATACCAGTCCATAGTGCGCCATGCCCTCGAGGATGCCTGACGCACAGGGCGTCGAGGCGAAATACACCTGATCCATCCCGCGCAGCTTGTCCAGCTCGGCACTGTGATTGGATACCACCACCGCCTGGGTATCGCCGAGGAGCATTTCCAGGTCGTTGCCCGAATCGCCCGCCACCAGAAATGCGTTCATCGGCAATCCCCATTTATAGGCCAGATAGCGAATGGCCTGGCCTTTGGACGCACGGATAGGCAGAACGTCGAGATAGGCCTGATGCGAATAAACCAGATTGGCGTGCAGGCGGACCTGGCGCAGTCGTCTGTCGATTTCACGCAGGCTGGGCATGGCTTGCGGGTCCGCATTGAAGCTCAGTTTGAATTCACTTTGCTGGTCGTCCGATTGCAGCGTCAGCCCGGGCATGTCCTCGAACAAGGCAGCCAACGCATCGCGTCGCCACAGGTGCTGGATATGGCGCTGCCAGCCTGCATCGGGCCGAATATCGGGGCCGTAATGGATTTCACTCCCGACTGCGGTAATCAGCACATCGGGGAGCGGCACCCGCGCCTGTCGCAGCACCTCGAGTGCACCCGGCAAATGGCGTCCGGTGGCTACCCCGAAGCCAAAGTCGCGCGGCCGCTCGCGCAGTACGCGGACCAGCGTGGCGAGTCCTGCGCGGTCACCGATCAACGTATTGTCGATGTCGCTCACCAGCATGCGCTGCACGTACGGCATCGGGTTAGCCGCCGGACGCTGCATCACCCGTTCGCGCCGGACCTGCTTGCGGGTGCGGTGGACCACGTGATCGACCGCCTTCAGATATTTGGCGACATGGGCATCCCAGGTGTAGTTGTGCGCCACGCCGCTGATGCCGCGCCGCGCATAGCGCTGCCAGGTGCGCGGGTCCGACATCGCGGCGAGCAATCCCCTTGCGATATCGGCAGAATCGAGTGGATCGACCAGCACGCCGTTTTCGCAATGCGCAAGGATGTCGCGTGGTCCGCCGTCGTGGGTGGCCACCACCGGCAGACCACTCGCCGCCGCCTCGATCAGGGTCAGGCCGAACGGTTCGGTCAATGCCGGGTTGACGAACACGCCGCGCCGTTGCGCTGCCAGCCGGTACAACGCGGGAATGTCATCCGGCTGATGTTGCTTCGGCAGCGCGACGCTGCCCCACAGGTCGTAGCGGTCGATGTCGAGCAGCAGATCCTTCAACACCTCAGCCTGTGCCTCGTCCATGCTGCGAATATCCTCGCGGTTGCCGGCGATGATGGCGAGGTTGGTACGTTCACGCAGTTCGGGTGATTCGCCGAAGGCGGCGACCAGGCGATTGAGGTTCTTGCGTATTTCGGGCCGGCAGATGGCGAGGACGAGGGGTTTTTTCGGCTGCGTCAAGAAGCGGTCGACCAGCGCTGGCACGTGCGGTGGTATCGGGTCACGGCCAGGTGGCGCAAAACGTGACGTATCGGTCCCGGGCGGAATCACCACCATGCGTGCGGGCTGATGGTTGTTGTACAGGCCATACTGCTCGCTGCTCTCCTGTGCGGTGCTGGTGACCACCAGCGCGGCGTGCGCCAGTACCGCCTCTTCGGCAGCGATGCGACGCACGAAATTGAACTGGCGGTCGATCGACTGTTCGCGGCGACCATTGTCGAGCAGGCGTTGGCGTTTGCAGCGCCCCAGCGAATGCCCGGTGTGCACCAGCGGAATACCTAACAGCTGCGACAGATGCACGCCGACGTAGCCGGCGTCCGCGTAATGGCTGTGGATGACGTCGGGCAGGCGCGGCTGCTGACGCAGATAATTCAGGGTGTGATCGACCAGCTGGTCGAGGTGATTCCAGAGACTTTCCTTGCGCAGGTAACGTCGCGGACCGCACGGCAGCCGCACCAGTCTGGCACGTTCGCTCAGCGGCTCAATGGGAACGGCATAGTCAGTGGATACGGCCGGGTCGTCGACCAGGCGGGTCAGCACGTCGACCTGTTCGACGCGCGGATGCCGTCCAAGCGATTTCGCCAGTTCGATCACGTACAAGGTCTGGCCACCGGTGTCGGCATCCCGCCCCAGCTCCAGATCGTGTCCGCGCATCAGGCCGTGCACACTCACCATCAACACATACAAATCATGCACTTGCTCTCTCCGATTCGAGTTTCCATTCATGAATGAACGGAACGTAGAAATCCTGCGACGGCGGCACTGCGCCCCGAATCTGGCAAAGCGCACGGGCAAAGGCATCGGCACGCGCCAGCCGCAGTCCCAGTGGCCAGCGACGCAACATGCCGAGGATGAAGACGGCAGCGAATCCGTCTCCCGCTCCTACTGTGTCGACCACGTTCGCCAGTGGCGTCCCCCTCACCGACTCGATGCGACCGGCGCCGTCTAGTGTCCAGGCTCCGTCCGCGCCGCGAGTCACCACCACCCGCTGCAAGTCGAAACCCGATACCAGCACGGCGGCCCGAGCCTGCAGGGCGGCGCCGTCGAGCGAGAAGAGATCGGCAATACGGACCAGTTCATCTTCGTTGAGCTTGACGACGCTGGCCTGTTGCAGCGACCAGCGCAACGTGTCGGCATCCACCCAGGGATCGCGCAGATTGACATCCAGAAACGCATGGGCATCAACTGCGCTGAGCAGGGCATGCAGGGCGCGGCGGGAATGGCTACGTTGAGAAAGCGTACCGAAATAGACCAGCTGCGGATGTGAGGACAAACCCACCATCCTTGCCAGACTGGCGTGTATGTGGTCGTAGGCCTGATCCGACAGGATGTCGAATGCATGACCGTTCCCGGTCTCGGTCACCTTGACCCGCCCGGTCGGGTGGGCCGGATCGCGTTGGACGCCGCGCAGGTCGAGGCCGCGTTCGATCATCGCCCGCTGCAGCTGCTCGCCCAGCGCATCCTTGCCCGACCGCGTCACCAAAATCGGGTGCGCCCCCAGCGCACCGAGATGGCACGCCACATTGAACGGCGCCCCCCCCAGCACATTGCGATCGCGAAACTGGTCGACCAGGGTTTCGCCAAAGGCAATCACGGTCTGATCAGCCGAACGAATAACGTCGTCGGACGCGCGCATTGCGGTCATTTCACCCGGCGTAATCATGTTTGGCCCCTACAAATAATATATTTCACAATAGTTTTAGTTGGCACCCTGGCCAACCGAAGACTCCTGGTTGGATCGGATCGTGTAAACCAGCCTGAAAATCACGCCGCACGGGATGCCCGGTCGACGCGTGCTGGCGAAGAAGCAGAAATGCGGCACACGCACCGCACGATGATGCGCATTGACCGGACTGCCGAGGGCGGGATGAATTGCGTGGACATATTTTTATATTTGCACAAAACTATTTTGCCGCGCAAGCTCGGGCGGGAAAACGGCTATTCGCATGAAGGCTGTCTCAACTTCTGGACGGCCCGGATGAGAAAAAATGGGATCTGAAAATATAACCACTAAAAATCATATGGTTACATTTGAGCGTTTATAAAAACGCGCTTGTATCATCCACGAGAAAACCCGCAGGCCCGATTCAACAATCAGGCGACGGGATTACCGCACGCGCTCGGCGAGCGGTCGATGAAAAGCGCCGCGCCGCGCATTGCGGGCGTGCTTCCGCAGGTTCTGCGCGTCACCAACTCACGTTAGAATGGCCACGTCTTCCGGCCGCAGGCCGGCCATCCCGATCCCCGATTGATGACGCTGTTCTTCGCTGTCCTGACCCCTTTTGCGGGCGCAGCCCTGGTTGCGCTGGCATCCCGTCTCGGACGTTCGCATGCCGCCAGGACGGCGGGCGCAGTTACGCTGGCCGCGCTGTTGTGGCTGGCGCCGTCGGCGCACCTGCCGTTCAACGGCACCTTGCTGATCCAGCAGCACGACTGGATGCCTGCGCTCGGCCTCAACCTCGCCTTCCGCCTCGACGGCCTGGCGCTGCTATTCGCCGGGCTGATCCTCGGCATCGGCCTGCTGATCGTGCTGTACGCACGCTACTACCTGTCCGAGCGCGACAGCATGGGGCGCTTCTATTCCTATCTCATGCTGTTCATGGGCTCGATGCTCGGCATCGTGCTGTCGGAAAACCTGATCCAGTTGCTGGTGTTCTGGGAGTTGACCAGCCTATCGTCCTTCCTCCTGATCAGCTACTGGCAGCACCGCGAGGAGGCGCGCCAAGGCGCGCGCATGGCGCTGGCGGTCACCGGCCTGGGCGGCTTCGCGCTGCTGGGTGGCTTTCTGCTGCTGGGTCACATCGTCGGCAGCTACGCGTTGTCCGACGTATTCGCCGCGGGCGACCTGATCCGCGGCCATCCACTCTATGTGCCCACGCTGCTGCTGATCCTGCTCGGCGCATTCACCAAGTCGGCGCAGTTCCCCTTCCATTTCTGGTTGCCGCACGCGATGGCGGCGCCCACGCCGGTATCGGCCTACCTGCATTCGGCAACCATGGTGAAGGCCGGCGTATTCCTGCTGGCGCGGCTATATCCGGCACTGTCCGGCACGCCGGAGTGGTTCTGGCTGGTCTCCGGCGCGGGACTGGCGACGCTGCTGCTCGGCGCCTATGCCGCCTTATTCAAGCATGACCTGAAGGGGCTGCTGGCCTACTCGACCATCAGCCATCTCGGTCTGATCACCCTCCTGTTCGGGCTGTCGACCCCGCTCGCGGCAGTCGCCGGCGTGTTCCACATCATCAACCACGCCACCTTCAAGGCCTCGCTGTTCATGGCCGCCGGCATCATCGACCACGAGGCCGGCACCCGCGACATGCGGCGCTTGCACGGCCTGTGGAAGTTCATGCCCTACACCGCGACGCTGGCGATGGTGGCGGCGGCGGCGATGGCCGGGGTGCCGCTGCTGAACGGCTTCCTCTCCAAGGAAATGTTCTTTGCCGAGGCGGCGCAGATTTCCGAAAGCCTCGTCGGCGGCTGGCTGCTGCCCGCACTGGTGACGCTGGCCGGCGCGCTGGCGGTGGCCTACTCGATCCGCTTCATTCACGACGTATTCTTCAACGGCGAACCGGTGGACCTGCCGCGCATGCCTCACGAGCCGCCACGCTGGATGAAGGTGCCAGTAGAAATCCTGGTGGTGCTGTGCCTGGTGGTCGGTATCGCACCGTCGCTCACCGTCGCGCCGCTCTTGGCGGCAGCGGCGGCGGATACGCTGCAGGCGCCACTGCCGGAATACCGTCTGGCGCTATGGCACGGTTTCAACCAGGCGCTGGCGATGAGCCTGATCGCGCTGACCGGCGGCGCGGCGATCTACGCGTTGCGCCGCCCGCTGTTCGCGTTGCATGAACACAGCCTCGGCCGTCTCGACGCACGGGCGGTCTACAACGCGCTGCTCGGCGCCCTGTTTGCGCTGTCGGGGTGGGCTACCCGCCTCGTCGACACCGGCTCACTGCAGCGGCAGGTATTCCTGTTTCTGGCGGCCGCGCTGGCGCTGGGTTTCACGCCGTGGCTCGACAGTGACACACCGCTCGCCGGCAGCCGCACCGGCCTGCCCCTCGACCCGGTCAGCCTGCTGGCCGGCGCCACCCTGATCATCGCCTCGCTCGCCACCGTGTGGCTGCATCGTCAGCGCCTGGTCGCGCTGATCACCATCGGCGTGGTTGGGCTGGTGGTATCGCTCACTTTCGTCAAGTTTTCTGCTCCCGACCTCGCGCTGACCCAGTTGTCAGTGGAGGTCGTCACCATCGTCCTGCTGCTGCTGGCATTGTATTTTCTGCCGCAACATGCCGCGCGCGAACGCGATCCCGGACGTGTCTGGCGCGACGGCGCGATCGCGCTGGCCGCCGGCAGCGGCACCGCGCTGCTGTCGTGGGCGGTGCTGACGCGGCCCTACGACACCATCGCCGGTTATTTCATCGACAACAGCGTGCCGGGCGGCGGCGGTACCAATGTCGTGAATGTGATCCTGGTCGATTTCCGCGGCTACGACACCCTGGGCGAAATCACCGTGCTGGCGCTCGCCGGCCTCGGTATCTACGCCATGCTGGAGAACCTACGCCTCGACGCGCCCGACCGCGACGCCGCCGGGCGCGCCTGGAACCGCGACCCCTATCCAGTGATCATGGCCACGCTGACCCAGCTGCTGCTGCCGCTCGCGCTACTGGTCGCGGTGTTCATCCTGCTGCGCGGCCACAACCAGCCCGGTGGCGGCTTCATCGCCGGTCTGGTGACGGCGGTGGCGCTGATCGTGCAGTATCTCGCCCACGGCAGCGCGTGGATGCACGAACGGCTGTCCGGCGCCACCCAGCCGGTGATTGCAGCGGGCCTCGCACTGGCCACCCTGACCGGGCTGGCGAGCTGGGCGTTCGAGCATCCTTTCCTCACCTCGACCTTCGGTCACCTGCGCTGGCCGCTGGTCGGCGAATTCGAACTCGCCTCGGCGATGGCATTCGACCTCGGCGTCTTCCTCGTCGTCGTCGGCGCCACCCTGCTGATCCTGGTCAATCTCGGTACGCTGCACGACAGCCGCATTACGCGAAAGGCTCATCTCTGATGGAGGCGCTCATCGCCCTCATCGTCGGCGTCCTCACTGCCTGCGGTGTGTTCCTCGCGTTGCGCGGCCAGACCTTTCCGGTGGTGCTCGGCCTTACCTTCCTGTCCTACGCGGTCAACCTGTTCCTGTTCGTCATGGGTCGGCTCGCCATCGGCGTGCCACCCGTCATCAACGCAGCGGCGCAAGGCTACACCGATCCGCTGCCGCAGGCGCTGGTGCTCACTGCCATCGTCATCAGCTTCGGCATGACCGCGTTCGTCATCGTGCTCGCGCTGAAGGCGCGCGCCGAGCTCGGCAACGACCACGTCGACGGACTGCACAGCGAAGAGGACGCGGCGCGATGAACGGCCTGGCCATGCATCTGCCCATCCTGCCGGTGCTGCTGCCGCTGGTCGCCGGCATCGTGCTGCTGGTGCTGCGCAACGCGCCGCTCGCGCTGCAGCGCGGCATCAGTCTCGTCGCGACGGCAGCACTGGTGCCGCTGGCGTTCGCGCTGCTGGCCACAGCCAGTGACGGCACCCAGCTCGTCTACAAGCTCGGCAACTGGGAGGCGCCCTTCGGCATCGTGCTCGTCGCCGACCGCCTCGCCGCCTGGATGCTGATGGCCACCGCGCTGGTGGCGCTGTTCGCGCTGCTGCACGCGCTGCGCGGCGACGATGTCAAAGGTCGCCACTTCCACGTGCTGTACCAGCTGCAGCTGTTCGGCCTCAATGGCGCCTTCCTCACCGGCGACCTGTTCAACCTGTTCGTGTTTTTCGAGATCCTGCTGCTCGCCTCCTACGGCCTGCTGCTGCATGGCGGCGGCCGCCTGCGCGTCAAGGCCGGGCTGCATTTCGTGGTGATCAACCTGATCGGCTCGACGCTGTTCCTGTTCGCCGTCGGCACGCTGTATGGCGTCAACGGCACGCTCAACATGGCCGACCTCGCAGTCAGGCTGGCGCGTACCGTCCCCGAGAACCTGGCGCTGGTCGAAACGGCCGGGCTGCTGCTGTTCGGCGTGTTCGCGCTCAAGGCGGCGCTGCTGCCGCTGCACCTATGGCTGCCCGCCGCCTACGCCCACACCAGTGCCCCGGTCGCGGCGCTGTTCGCGATCATGACCAAGGTCGGTGCCTACAGCATTCTGCGCGTCACCAGCCTGATGTTCGGCGCCGACGCCGGCGCAGTGGCGAACCTGCTCGCCGACTGGCTGATGCCGCTCGCGCTCGTCACGCTGGTCGCCGGCATGCTCGGCGCCGTCGCCGCCACCGCACTGCGCCAGCAAATCGCCTACCTGGTGATCGCCTCGGTCGGCACCCTGCTCGCCGCCTTCGCGCTCGACAGCGTCGACGGCATTGCGGCCGGCCTCTACTACCTGCCGCACACCACGCTCGCCGCTGCGGCCATCTTCCTGCTTGCCGACCCGATCGCACGCGCGCGCGGCGAGCGCGCCGATCGCTTCGAAGCCGGCTCGGCGATGCCCGGCGCGCCCGTCCTCGGCGGACTGTTTTTCGCTGCGGCGATCGCGATGGCCGGCCTGCCGCCGCTGTCGGGCTTCCTCGGCAAGTTCATGCTGCTGCGCGCCGCGCTCGAATCGCCCTGGCTGGCGTGGCTGTGGAGCGTGGTGCTCGTCACCGGGCTTATCGGCGTGATTGCGCTGGCGCGAAGCGGCAGTCTGCTGTTCTACCGCACCCACTCCACTAGCGAGAGTCTGCCCGCGCCGCACGCGGCTGACTGGCTGCCCGCCGCCGGCCTGCTGCTGTTCGGACTCGGCATGGTGATCTGGGCCGGCCCCGTGTCCGATTACGCGACGGCCACCGCCGCACAACTGCTGCACCCGCAGGCCTACATCGACGCCGTGCTGGGAGGACGCCCGTGAAGCACTTGCTGCCACATCCGCTGCTGACACTGACGCTCGCCATCCTGTGGCTGCTGCTGGTCAATACCTTCAGCGCCGGCCACGTCGTGCTGGGCCTGCTATTGGGCTGGCTGATTCCCTTCGCCACCGCTTCGCTGTGGCCGCAGTCGGTGTGCCTCCGCAATGTGCCGGTGCTGCTGCGCTATCTCGTCGTGGTCACACATGACATCGTCGTCGGCAGCTTCCGCGTGGCGCGGCTGATCCTCGGCCGCCCGTCCAGCCTGCGCCCGGCTTTCATCACCGTGCCGCTGGAACTGAAGACCGATCTCGCAATCAGCCTGCTGGCCAACACCATTTCGCTCACCCCGGGCACCGTGTCGGTGCTGGTAAGCGCGGACCACCGTACCCTCACCGTCCACAGCCTCGACACCGGGGACGCGGCGGCGATAGTGGCCGAGATCAAGCACCGTTACGAGGCGCCACTGAAGGCGATTTTCGAATCATGCTGAATACCGTCATCCCGATCGCCTACGCGTTGGTTGCGTTCGCCTTCCTGTTCAGTTTTTTTCGGCTGATCGTCGGCCCCGACGCGCCCGACCGCATCCTCGGCCTCGACACCCTGTACGTGAACACCGTCGCACTGCTGGTGCTGCTCGGCATCGACCTCGGCAACCCGATCTATTTCGAGGCCGCGCTGCTGATCGCGATGATGGGTTTCGCCGGCACCGTCGCACTGTGCAAATACCTGTTGCGCGGCGATATCATCGAATAAGGACCCACCATGCTCGACATCCTGCTGTCCATCCTTATCCTCACCGGCTCGATCTTCACCTTCATCGGCTCGCTCGGCCTCGCCCGCCTGCGCGACTTCTACACCCGCCTGCACGGCCCCACCAAGGCCACCACGCTGGGTGTGGGCTGTCTGCTGATCGCCTCGGCTATCCATTTCAGCGTCGACGGCGACCTCAGCCTGCACGAAGTGCTGGTGACCCTGTTCCTGTTCATGACCGCGCCCGTCTCCGCGCACCTGCTGGCCAAGGCGGCACTGCATATCCAGGTAAAATCGCTTGCGACAACGCCGGTACAGGAAGCCGACACCCCGACGGACCCGGCCTGAAAATCAGTCCGGAACCTTCGAGCTGAAAACACTCAAACCTTCGATTGCATGACCGCAGTTCATTTCAATCTAATCCCCCCAACCAAAGGACCACCATGCGTAAACACCTCATTGCCCTGCCGCTATCTGCCGCCTTCCTGCTCTCCGCCTGCGCAACCAACGATCTCGGCGATCCGCGTGATCTCAGCAAGACCCAAAAGGGCGCCATCATCGGCACCGCGAGCGGCGCCGCGCTGGGCGCCATCATCAACCACAAGAACCGCGGCAAGGGCGCACTGATCGGCGCAGTCGGCGGCGGCCTGACCGGCGCCGGCGTGGGCTACTACATGGACAAACAGGCGCAGGACCTGCTGAAACAGTTGCAGCCTGAAATCCAGCGTGGCGAAATCAGCGTCGAGAAACGCGCCAGCGACAATGCGGTGCTGGTCAGCATGACCTCCAGCACCGGATTCGATACCAATTCCGCGGTACTGAAACCGGGCTATACGCCCACGCTCAACAAGATCGCCCGGGTGCTGAACCAGTACGGCAAAACCACAGTGACCGTGATCGGCCACACCGACAGCGTCGGAACGGATACCTACAACCAGGCCCTGTCGGAGCGGCGCGCGCAGTCGGTGCTGGATTACTTCGCCGGCCAGAACGTCAACCCGCTGCGTCTTGAATCCTACGGCAAGGGCGAAACCGAACCGCGCGCCGACAACGGCACCGAAGCCGGGCGCACGCTGAACCGTCGGGTCGAGTTGTGGATCCTGCCGGTAATGGCGAACTAAGCGACGCCAGCCGCCAAAAATCTTTTTCCGCGAAGGACGCGAAGAAACCCGTATAGAGGGTTTTTCTTCGCGTGCCTTCGCGTCCTTCGCGGATGAGCCTTTCCAGTCATCGCACGCACCCCGGGCAGGACAGGTTTTAGGGTCTAAAGTGAAGCATGGCCGACCTGCTTCGCTTCCTATCCCGCCTCGCCCTGTTTGCCTGCCTGATGCTGATGCTGGCCGCCCCGGCCAGCGCGGCGATCGTGCGAGTACTGACGGTGCAGGGCGCGATCAGCCCGGCCAGCGCCGATTACCTGCTGCGCGGCATGGCCAAGGCCGCCGAGGACAAGGCGCATCTGATCGTGATCGAAATGGACACGCCGGGCGGGCTCGACACCTCGATGCGCGACATCATCAAGGCCATCCTCGCCTCGCCGGTGCCGGTCGCCACCTATGTCTCGCCGCAGGGCGCGCGCGCCGCCAGTGCCGGCACCTACATCCTGTACGCCAGCCACATCGCGGCGATGGCGCCGGCCACCAATCTGGGGGCAGCGACGCCGGTCGAACTCGCTCCCGGCAGCAGCGACAAGCCGGCCGCGCCGGACAAGCCCGGATCGAGTCAGCCTGGGGCGACCAAGCCGGCCGACACCGCGCCGGGCGACCCCAGGATGCGCAAGGCGGTGCATGACGCCGCAGCCTACATCCGCGGGCTGGCCGAACTGCGCGGGCGCAACGTGGACTGGGCCGAGCGCGCGGTGCGCGAGGCGGTGAGCCTGCCGGCGACCGAAGCGCTGGAATTGAAGGTGATCGACGTGGTGGCGGCCGACCTCGGCGATCTGCTGAAGCAGCTCCACGGCCGCGCCATCAGGATGAACGGCCAGACGCTCACGCTCGACACCGCGAATGCCGTCGTCGAACGTGTCCAGCCCGACTGGCGCAGCCGCCTGCTGGCGGTAATCGGCGATCCCGGCATCGCCTACATCCTGATGCTGCTGGGCATTTATGGCCTCATCTACGAGTTTGCCAATCCGGGCATGCTGTTTCCCGGCGTGGTCGGCGGCATCTGCCTGCTGCTGGCGCTGTTTGCGCTGCAGGTCTTGCCGATCAGTTACGCCGGGCTGGCGCTGATGCTGCTGGGTATCGTCCTGATGACGTCGGAAGCTTTCGTGCCCAGCTTCGGCGCGCTCGGCCTGGGCGGACTCATCGCCTTCGTCATTGGATCGGTGATGCTGATCGACACCGACCTGCCCGGCTACGGCCTGCCCTGGGCCTTGATCGTCCCGGTCGCCGTCGCCAGCGCCCTGTTCAGCTTTTTCATCGCCAGCATGGCGCTGCGCGCACGCCGCCGGCCCGTGGTGACCGGTGCCGAAGAGATGCTCGGCGCCCGCGGCGAAGTCCTGGAAGACATCGAACGCGAAGGCTGGGCGCGTGTGCACGGCGAACTCTGGCGCGTACGCAGCCGCGTGCCGATCCCGCGCGGCACCCTGGTCCGGGTGCACGCCCGGCATGACCTGGTACTCGATGTGGAACCCTGGCAAGGAGAATAATCATGTTCGAATTCGGCGGTTTGACCGTTGTGCTGTTCATCGTCGTGCTGCTGGCATCCAGCCTGCGCATCCTGCGCGAATACGAACGCGGCGTGGTATTCCTGCTCGGCCGCTTCTGGAAGGTGAAGGGCCCGGGGCTGGTGATCATCATTCCCGGTATCCAGCAGATGGTGCGCGTCGACCTGCGCACCATGGTGTTCGACGTGCCCAGCCAGGACGTGATCTCGCGCGACAACGTCTCGGTCAAGGTCAACGCGGTGGTCTATTTCCGCGTCATCGACCCGGCCAAGGCCATCCTGCAGGTGGAGGATTTCCTCAATGCCACCAGCCAGCTGGCGCAGACGACGCTGCGCGCTGTGCTGGGCAAGCACGAGCTCGACGAGATGCTGGCCGAGCGCGAGCGCCTCAACCAGGATCTGCAGCAGTTGCTGGACGCGCAGACCGACGCCTGGGGCATCAAGGTTTCCAACGTCGAGATCAAGCACGTCGACATCGACGAATCGATGGTGCGCGCGATAGCCAAGCAGGCCGAGGCCGAGCGCGAGCGGCGCGCCAAGGTGATCCACGCCGAGGGCGAGCTGCAGGCCTCGGAAAAACTGCTTGCCGCCGCCGACATCCTCGCCGGCCGGCCACAGGCGATGCAGCTGCGCTATCTGCAGACCTTGTCCAACATCGCCGGCGACCGGAGCAATACCATCGTCTTCCCGATGCCGGGCGAACTGATGAATCTGCTGATGCGCAATACGAAATCGGGCGAATGACGCGGGCATGCCCACCGAAAACCCCAGCGCCCGCAAGGGCGCGGGTAGCAAGCGGACGCGCATCACGGTATGCTCACCCCCAAATCCCGGACGGCTTCGGGAACCTGTGCCCGTCGAACCGACTCTGTATGGGCACCCTGGTTATGCAATCCACAATTCACGGAGGAACCTGAATGAACCCACAAGTCACCACCCTAGGCCGCAGCCAGTCTGCGGCCATGTCGACCAACAAGGTCGTCCGCAACACCTACATGCTGCTGTCGATGACGCTGGCGTTTGCCGCGCTCACCGCCGGCGCATCGATGGCGCTCAACCTGCCGCATCCCGGCATGATCATCACGCTGGTCGGCTACTTCGGCCTCTTGTTCCTTACCACCAAGTTCCGCGATAGCGGCCTCGGCATCGCTTTCGTGTTCGCGCTGACCGGTTTCATGGGCTACACGCTCGGCCCGATTCTCAACGCCTACCTTGCGCTCCCCAACGGCACTCAGGTGGTGATGATGGCGATGGGTGGCACCGCCGCGATCTTCCTCGGCCTGTCGGCCTACGTGATGACCACACGCAAGGACTTCAGCTTCATGGGCGGCTTCCTCATGGTCGGCATCCTGGTCGCCTTCCTCGCGGGACTGGGCGCCATCTTCTTCGAGATGCCCGGCCTGTCGCTGGCGGTCTCCGCGATGTTCGTGCTGCTGATGTCCGGCCTCATCCTGTATGAGACCAGCAACATCATCCACGGCGGCGAGACCAACTACATCATGGCCACCGTCACCCTGTTCGTGTCGATCTTCAACCTGTTCACCAGCCTGCTGCATCTGCTGGGCTTCGCCAGCAACGACTGATCGCCGATGTCATTGGCAAGCGAAACGGCGTCTTCAAGGACGCCGTTTTTTATCGACACCCACTGCCACCTCGACGCCATCGAGTTCAATGCCGACCGCGATGCCGAGTACGCGCGCGCCGTTGCCGCCGGAGTGGCCATCCAGATCGTCCCCGCCATCAACCGCGACAATTTCGCCGCGGTCGCCGCCACCTGCGCGCGTTATCCGGGCTGCCTGCCGGCCTGGGGGCTGCACCCGATGTACATCCACGTGCACCGTCCGGAGCATCTGGCCGAGCTGCGCGCGCAAATCGAGGCGCAGCGGCCGGTGGCGATCGGCGAAATCGGACTCGACCTGTTTGTCAAAGGACTCGACTACGCCAGCCAGGAGTTTTTCTACGTCGAGCAGCTGAAGATCGCGCGCGACCACGATCTGCCGGTGCTGCTGCACTGCCGCAAGGCGAACGACGAATTGCTCAAGCACTTGCGCAGGATCCGCGTGCGCGGTGGCATCGCCCACGCCTTCAACGGCAGTCCGCAACAGGCTGACGCATTCATCAAGCTGGGATTCAAGCTCGGCTTTGGCGGCGCCTTCACCTGGCCGCGCGCCAACAATCTGCGGCGGCTGGCGGTCGACCTGCCGCTCGATGCCATCGTGCTGGAGACCGACAGCCCGGACATTCCGCCGGTATGGATCGGCCGCGGCCGCAACGCGCCGGGGGAATTGCCGCGTATCGCGCAGATCCTGGCCGAGCTGCGTGGCATCGACGTCGGCATGGTGGCGCAGGCCACCACGCGCAACGCACGCGAGCTGTTTGGCCTGCCAGCGCCGGCTAGTTGCTGATCAGCCGGGTTTCGCCCACCCGCAGCACGACGAATTCTTCCGCGTCGATGCCTGCCTCGCGACGTGCCGCCGCCAGTTCGTGCGGCGGCACGTCAAGCGCCTCGTCGGACATTTCGAAGGTACCCCAGTGCACGCCCAGCGACTGACGGGCGCCCAGGTCCTGGTGGATGCGCAGCGCTTCGGTCGGATCGACGTGCTGTATCCGCATAAACCAGCGCGGCTCATAGGCGCCGATGGGAATCGCGGCGAGGTCGAAAGGCCCGAGTCGGCGGCGGATCTGAACGAAATCTGACGAATAACCCGTATCGCCGGCAAAGAAGAAACTGAAATCGGATGCCTGGATCGCCCAGCCGCCCCACAGCGTGCGGTTGCGGTCGAACAGGCCGCGCGCGCTCCAGTGCTGCGCCGGGGTGAGCGTGAAGCGTACCCCGCCCAGCTTGGCGTGTTCCCACCAATCGAGCTCGGTCACGTTGTCGATACCAAGCCCGGCAAACCAGGGCTTCAAACCCAGCGGCACGAAGAATCGCAGCGTGCCGCCGCTGCGCGCATGCAACTGCTGCACGCTATCGACATCGAGGTGGTCATAGTGGCTGTGCGAAATCACCACGGCATGGATCTCCGGCAGATCTTCCAGCGCCACCCCAGGCGGTTGGTAGCGCTTCGGCCCGGCGAAGCCCACCGGTGAAGCGCGCTCGGAAAAGTGCGGATCGGTCAGTACGTTGAGCCCGCCCAGCCGCACCAGCAACGTGGCGTGACCGATCCAGGTCACACTCGGGTTGCCGGCGGCTGCGGTCAGTAGCGCCAGATCGGGCGGCACGCGCCAGTCTCGGTGTGCGGGGCCGGGGGGCTTCGGCAGCCCCGCCAGGCGACGCTCCCACTGCCAGCGCCAGAACCCTCCGGCCTGCTGCGCGCCGGAACCCGGGTTGCGGAAGCCGGCAGGCGTATGGTGCGGTTTGGCCGGGTCGTAATAGGGATTCTGCTGCGGCCCGGCACAGCCTATGACGAGCCCCAGCATGCCGACCGCCAGCCAGGCCGCATGTGTCCTCATAGCCAGCGCCGCACCCGGGCTTTATAGGCGCTGTACTCGTCGCCGAATTTCGCCTGCAGATGCGCTTCCTCGTGGCGGATCACGCCATAGCGCAGCATCGCCCAGATCAACGGCGCGAACGCCAGCGGCCACCCGGTTTCCAGCAGCAGCGCCACCCCGGCGAAGATGAACCAGTCGCCGACGTAGATCGGATTGCGACTGAAGCGGAACGGCCCGTCCATGCAGAGTTCGGACGCGCCCCGATAGGGATTGACCGTGGTGCGATGGCGCTGGAATGTCCACAGTGTCCAGATAAACAGGGCCAGCCCGATGCCGGCCAGCAGCCAGCCGAGCGCGTGCGTCACCGCGCCCCCGCCGAGCGGCAGCGCATGCACCTGGCGGTCCAGCCACCAGCCGCCGAGCAGGGCAGCGGCGTAGGGTGCGGGGGGCAGTATCCGCGTGGCAGGTTTGTCGGCATGGCGGGCCATGTGGATCCGTCCTATCGCAAGCCGGCTGCGTTGCGGATCAACGCAGCTCCCGCTGCGTCACCGCGCGTAGAAATTCGTTGCGCATCTGGTCGCTGGTCTGGAAGCAGCCGGTGAAGGCCTGGGTGACGACGCGCTCGTCGCCGCGCCGGTCCTCACCGAGCAGCAGACACAACTGTTCCGCTTCGATGATGCACGCCGCACCCTGCGCCTGGCCGTGCGTCACCAGCGCCTCGGCGATATCGCGCGTCATCCATTCCTGATAGGTGAAGCGATGGCCGATGGCATCGACCAGGCGCGCGATGCGCCCGAAGCCGTGCAGCCGGCCACCGGGAATGTAGGCCACGTGCGCGACGCCACGGAACGGCACCAGGTGATGCGGGCACACGCCGTGCACCGCGATGCCGCGCACCACCACCATGTCGTTGCGATCGTCGGCAAAGCCTTCGCCCAGCGCCTCGGCGGGAATCATCGCGTAGCCGCCGAGCAGCCGCTTCTGCCACAGCTCGCGCACACGTTGCGCGGTGCGTCCGGTGTGCACCGAATCCGGCTCGACCCCGCAGGCGACGAGCATGTCGTTCACCGCGCGCTCGAACGCGGCCGGATCGAATGCGCCGACTTGCGGAATGCCGAGGCTGCCGCTGCTGTGCGGGGCGTGGCTGTCGTGATCGCAGGCGTCGCTCATCTTATTTCAGCGTCGCCTTCAGGAACTCCAGCGTCCGCGTCCACGAATCTTTGTCGGCCGCGTTGTCGTATTTGAGCGGCAGCCCGAATTGCGCGGCGTAACTGTCGGCCTCGCGGTTGGTGAAAGTATGCTTCACGCCAGGATAGGTCACCAGCATGTAATCCGCCTTGGCGTTGTCCATTTCGGTCTTGAACGCCTCGACCTGCTCGGGCGGTACGATCGGATCGGCCTCGCCGTGGAAGATACGGAGCTTGGCCTTGATGTCGCCCGGCTTGACTGCCACGTCGGTCGCCAGCACGCCGTGGTAGCTGACCACCGCCTTCAGCGGCTCGCCCGCACGCGCCATGTTGAGCACCACGCCGCCGCCAAAGCAGTAACCGAGCGCGGCCAGTTCGCCCTTCTTCACATTGGGCTGCTTGTCGAGGAATTTCTCGGCCGCCTGAAACCGGGCCAGCGCCAGCGGCGGATTCTTGTTCACGCTGCCGGCAAGCGCGCCTGCCTCCTGCGGGTTGTCGGCAATCTGCCCGTTGCCGTACATGTCGACCACCAGTGCGACGTAGCCCTCTGCTGCCAGCATGCGTGCGCGCTTCCTGGCGTAATCGTTGGCGCCCCACCACTCCGGCACCACCAGCACGCCGGCGCGCCTGCCTTTATTGGCATCGTCAAACGCCAGATAGCCTTTCATGACGGTATCGCCCGCCTTGTAGCTGACATCCTTGCCGACCACGGCGGCGAGAGCGGATGAGGTGAAAAACAATAATGACAGGGCAAGCGCGGTTTTCATGGGCGTCTCCGGATCGAGGGATGGGTTGATCGACCCAAAAGCATACCGCGCTCGCGCATGCAATAACAACCGCGCACGAACAGCGGCCATGTGCGCCTGCGGTTTGCGGTTTGCGGTTTGGTTCGCAGGCACAGCGGTAAACTTGCAGGCTCTTCACTCACCGCCCCGCCATGACCGATCCCATCCGCCTTGCCAAACGCGTCGCCGAGCTTCGCGCCTGCTCGCGCCGCGAAGCCGAACAAATCATCGCCGGTGGCTGGGTGCGGGTGGACGGCGTCGTGATCGAAGAGCCGCAATTCCGGGTGGCCGATCAGCGCATCGAAATCGACCCGCAGGCCGACTTCACCCAAACCCAGGCCGTCACCCTGCTGCTGCACAAACCGCCCGGCTATCGGCACCCAGTCGACGGCACGGACGATGAAGCCGCGCCGGCATCGCACGCGCATCAACTGCTCACTGCCGCCGCCTGGTGGGCCGAAGACGCCTCCGGCATCCGCCCGCTGAAAAAGCATTTCGCCGGGCTGAGCTTATGTGTGCCGCTGGAAACTGCCGCCAGCGGACTGGTCGTCTTCACCCAGGACTGGCGCGTGGCGCGCAAACTGACCGAGGATGCCGCCACGCTGGAACACGAAGTCATCGTCGAAGTCGCGGGTGAACTCATCCCGCACGGGCTCAAGCGACTGAATCAGGGCATCCCCTTCCACCCGCAAGGGGCAGGTCGTGGTTGCAAAGACGCTAAAATGCCAACAACCACGCTCAATGGCCGCACCCCGCCTGCCATCAAGGTCAGCTGGCAAAACGAGAACCGCTTGCGGGTGGCGTTGAAGGGCGCCCAAATCGGGCAAATCGCGCACCTGTGCGAAACCGTTGGACTGCGTGTGGTGTCGATGAAACGTATCCGCCTCGGTCGCGTACCGTTGGCGCGACTGCCGCCCGGCCAGTGGCGCTATCTGTACCCCGGCGAGCGGTTTTGAGAGCGGCGCGCGGGCGCCTGGGCAGCCGCTGCGTCGCGTCTCGATTGCACGAGCCGTCCCGGCGAACCCGTCAGCCGGTACTCCAGGCGCGCGGACGCTTCATTCCCGCGATTTTGCACGCCTGCTGGACATAGCCGTAAGCGAACAACCTGAAAAGCGCATTGCGCGCATCGGCCCCCATGCGCTGCGACAGGTGCTTGATCACATAACGGGCATCGGGGGCGATCTGGTTCTCTTCGTAGAATTCGCGCATGAAGCGGATGACGTCCCAATGCGCGTCCGTGAGCTTGACATTCTCTTTTTGCGCGAAATATTCAGCGAGGGCTTCGCTCCATTCGCCGGGCTCGACCAGGTAACCTTCTTCATCCAGATTCGGCAAGTTCAGTGTTGCTGCTGCTTCCATCGTTCAACCTCCTTGGAAATACCCGGCCAATAAGCCAGGCAGGCCAGAAAACGGGTGATTTCAGAATCTCAGGCAAGCGCAGGGACGAGTCCCAGCATGACCAGCATCACCCACACGACAAGACCGAGCGCCGTAACCGTATAGGCGATGTCGAAAGCGACCAGCTCTTCTCCGATCTTGAGAATGCTGCCCGCCCCGCGGAAAATCAGCACGACCGAACCCACCACGCCCAGGGCGACCATCGCCATGATCAAGATGATCTGATCGGAGAAAAGCACCAGCGACGAGAGCCAGAGCGGCACCGGCGCGACTGCGGCGAGCATGAAGGCATCGTGATAATTACTGTCGATCCCCTTGCTGTTGGCCACCGACTTGATCGCCCAAGCCATGAACGGAACGCTGGCCAGCTCGGCGATCAGGAAGAAGAGCGCGGCGATGCTCCACGCCTGGCCCGTGGTATCGGGAAACAGGGCGGCGCCCAGATGCTGACCGGCATACTCCAGCATCAATGGCGGGATCAGCGAAAATGGCACCACCAGCAGGACGAACAGCTTGATGGCGGAGGGCTGTATGCGCGCGAACGCATTCCATCCTTCGGGTGACGAAACGAATAATTTGTGAACAGGCAGGATACTCATGTGAATCTCCTCTTTTCGAATGCGGCCTCTGGACATGCATGACGGGATTCCCGATCGGCGCCGCAACGAAAGTGGCGACAATGCCGCGCAACCATCACGATTTATTTGTATCACAACATGATATAAAAGCCAACAAAAATCCACTTAAGACACAATCAAATCCAATGTCCCCCCTTCCCCTCAGCAAAAGCGACTTCGAGACGCTCTCCCATTTCCGTCATCAGCTCCGGCGCTTCCTGCGTTTCAGCGAGGAAGCGACGCGCCGGCATGGCGTCACCCATCTTCAGTACCAGCTGCTGCTGCACATACGCGGATTTCCGGATCGCGAGTGGGCTACCGTCGGCGAATTGGCGGAGCGTCTGCAGGCCCATCACCATGGTGTGGTTTCGCTGATCTCGCGGTGCGAAAAACTTGGGCTGGTACAGCGCCAGGTGGGGCGTAACGACCGGCGCGCGGTGGAGGTGCACTTGACCGCCAGGGGAAACGATGTGCTGAATGCACTCGCAGGCCAGCACCGCGACGAGTTGCTCAAACTGCAAGGCATCTTCCGTGTGCCTGGAGCGGAGGAACTGGACGCCGGAGAAAGGAACAGCCAGCGCTGATCTATCGGTCGTCCACACGACGCCAGCGGAACCCGGAGCAGCGCAGGAAGGTGTTGCCGCGCAGCCGTTGTCCGCCCGCTACCCGGTCAGAAACAATTCCAGCAGGTCGTTCAGGAAACGCTGGCCCTGCAAGGTCGGTTTGAGGTGGCTCGCAGCGGTCTCCATCAAGCCCCGCGCTTGCGCCTGTTCGAGCGCAGGCGCGCAAATGAACAGCGGCAAGCCGGTGCGCGCTTCAAACAGCGCAGCCGGGACGCCATCATTGAGCCGCAGGGCGTTCATCATGAACTCGAATGGCAGGTCGCTGCGCGTGAGCGAACGGACGTCGGTAATGTGGCGGTCCTGCCGGACCGCGTCCATGTACTGCTGCGGATGCCTGGTGCGCATCTGGCGCACGATGCGGTCGTGAAAACTCAGCTTGGAATGCGCACCGGCGCCGATGCCGAGGTAGTCGCCGAACTGCCAGTAATTAAGATTGTGGCGGCTGGCGTGATGCGGCCGCGCATAGGCCGAGGTTTCGTAATGCACCATGCCGGCCTCATTCAGCCTGGCCTCGATCGCCAGCTGCATGTCGGCGGCGAGGTCGTCGTCCGGCAGGTTCGGCGGCGGCGTATGGCCGAACGGCGTGTTGGGTTCAAGTGTGAGGTGGTAGGCCGACAGATGCGGCGGGCGGAAGGCGAGCGCGATGTCGAGATCGGCCCGGGCCTCGGCCAGCGTTTGCCCCGGCAGGGCGAACATCAGATCGAGATTGAAAGTGTCGAAATGGATGGCGGCCAGCTCGGCGGCGCGGCGGGCGTCATCGCCGTCGTGAATGCGCCCCAGCGCCTGCAGATGGCGCGGATTGAAACTCTGGATGCCGAGCGAGACCCGGGTCACGCCGGCCTCGCGAAACCCAGCGAACCGAGCCGCTTCCACCGTGCCGGGATTGGCTTCGAGGGTGATTTCCGCGTTCGGCAGCAGCGGCATCAGCGTGCGCACGGCGGTCAGGATGCGGTCGATTCCCTCAGCTGAAAACAGACTGGGGGTGCCGCCGCCGAAGAACACCGTGTGGATTTTGCGTCCCCAGACATCGGGCAGCGCACGCTCCAGGTCAAGCAGCAGCGCGTCGATGTATGCGGTTTCTGGAATGCCTTGCGCCGCGTGCGAATTGAAGTCGCAATACGGGCATTTTTTCACGCACCATGGCAAATGAATGTAGAGCGACAGCGGCGGCTGGACCCTCAGGCCGCTGCCGGCAAACCGGATGACGGATTCAGCCAAGCCGCTTCAGCTTGTCGGCCAGTTCGCGCAAGGCCTGGCCGCGATGCGACATGGCGTTCTTCTCGTCCTCGCCGAGCTCGGCGCCGGTTTTTCCAAACTGGGGGACGAGAAAATAAGGGTCGTAGCCGAAGCCGTTCTCGCCGCGCGGCGTGTCGATGATTTCTCCGAACCAGCGGCCCTCGGCGATCAGCGGCTCGGGGTCGTCAGCGTAGCGCACCAGCACCATCACGCAATAATAGTGCGCGCGGCGGTTGGACTGGCCCGCGAGGGCGGCGACGAGCTTTTCATTGTTGCGCGCATCGGATTTCGGCTCGCCGGCGTAGCGTGCGGAATACACGCCCGGCGCGCCGTTGAGCGCCTCGACGCAGATGCCGGAGTCGTCGGCCAGCGCAGGCAGGCCGGTGTGCGCGCTGGCATGGCGCGCCTTGGCGAGGCAGTTCTCGACGAAGGTGACGTGCGGCTCGGGGCATTCGGGGACGCCGAAATCGGACTGTGGCGCGGCGGAAATGTCGAGCGGCTCGAGAATGCGCGCGATCTCGCGCAGCTTGCCGGCGTTGCCTGAGGCGATGACGATTTTTTCCATGGGCTTCCTTTGGGTTTTTTATCTGCCAAGGAACGCGAAGGAACGCGAAGTTAAAACCAGGTTCTTCTTCGCGATTCTTCGCGTTCTTTATGCCCTTCGGGTATTCGCGGATCAATCCGCTTGTAACGCCGCCTGCTGCGAAGCGCTGATCTGGGCGATGCCGGCGGTCGCGAGGTCGAGCAGCGCCTCGAGGGTGGCTCGCGAAAACGGCGTGCCTTCGGCGGTACCCTGCACTTCGACGATGCCGCCGCTGCCGGTCATCACCACGTTCATGTCGGTGTCGCAGTCGAAGTCTTCCTCGTAATCGAGATCGAGCACCGGCTGGCCCTGATAGACGCCGACCGAGACGGCGGCGATGCTGCCGGTAAGCGGGGTTTCGGCGAGCTTGCCGTCGCGCAGCAAGCCGGCGATGGCATCGGCCACCGCGACATAGGCGCCACAGACGCTGGCGCAGCGGGTACCGCCGTCGGCCTGCAATACATCGCAGTCGATATGCAGGGTGCGTTCGCCTAGCTTCTTCAGGTCGACCACCGCGCGCAGGCTGCGCCCGATCAGCCGCTGGATTTCCTGGGTGCGTCCGGACTGCTTGCCGCGCGCGGCTTCGCGGTCGCTGCGGGTGTGGGTGGAACGCGGCAGCATGCCGTACTCGGCCGTCACCCAGCCCTCGCCGCTGCCTTTTTTATGCGGCGGCAGCTTGTCGAGCACGCTGGCAGTGCACAGGACGCGGGTGTCGCCTATGGCGACGAGCACCGAGCCTTCGGCGTGCTTGGTGAACCGGCGCGTGAAGGAAAGGGCTCGCAGCGCATCGGGCGCACGACCGCTGGGGCGGGAAATCGGGGGCATGGCGGACAATCGGGACGAAAAGCGCAATTTTACCGCGGCGCGCGTGCCCGCGCCCACCCGGAGCGTGCGCCGCCTATTTGGCGGAAATTTTCTGGATGGCCTGCTGGATTTCGGCAATGGCGCGCTCGATCTCGTCATCCGACACCGCCGGCGTGCCGGGCACGGGGCGTAGCGCGTTGATCTGCGTGGTGACGCCGCCATCCGGCAGCGCCAGGGTGGAGATCGAATCCTTGCTCGGCATGCGCGCCTCGCCCCAGGTCATGGCGATCAGGCTGAGATTGTCGCCGTGCGCGCCGCCACGGAATTCGGCATGGTCCATCAGGTGACGCACCGCGTCTTCGAGCGTATAGGCATGCAGCAGGGCCGACACTTCGGGGATGCTGATCATGCCCCAGATGCCGTCGGTGCACAGCAGCATGCTGTCGGCGTCGTGCAGCGGGACCGGCGCATTGCACTCCACCTGCGGCGCGACATAGCCGCCCAGGCAGTTGGACACCTTGTTGCGCTCCGGATGGTTACCCGCCTCTTCCTCGCTGATGATGCCGTCGCGCACCAGCTGGGCGACGGCAGTGTGGTCTTCGGTGCGCGCGATCAGACTGCCGTCGCTGAACAGGTACAGCCGCGAATCGCCCACATGCGCCCAGTACGCGGTGTTGTCCTGCACCACGGCAGCAACGCAGGTGGTATGGGGGATTTCCAGCAGATCCTGTTCGACTGCGTAATCGTTGATGGCGAAATGCGCGCGCGTGGTCACCTCGGCCAGGAAAGCCATCGGGTCGGCCAGGCGCGGCCTGGCCATTTTCTGGAACTGTTCGGTCAGCGTCTGCACTGCAATCTGCGCCGCGATCTCGCCATGCATGTGGCCGCCCATGCCGTCGGCCACCACCATCAGCAGCGCATCGCGGCTGTAGGAGTAGGCAACCCGGTCCTGGTTGTTTTTGCGCCCGCCCTGACGGGATGCCTGGTAGATGGTGAATTTCATGGTGCGCAGTCTAGGAGTCAGTCGGACTTATGGGATCGAAGCGAAAATTCGGCCGGGTGAGAACGGATTTTGCCGATTTTGCCGGTCAACAGTCATCCTATTGATCGGGAAAGCGGCGAAATATGGACCGCCCAGGCGGATTTGCAGGCGGTTCATCATAAGTCCGACAGGCCCCTAGAACAATTCCTTGCTCAGCGAACGCTTCAGGCTGGCCAGAAAAGAAGTACGCGGCGGCGCCATCGCGCTGCGGTCCATCAGTACTTTCTGCAGGCTGAATACGCTTTGCGGGCGTTCCATGTAGTTGAGCCTGAGGCAATGATCGATGGTTTCCAGCAACTGGTCGGAATAGGCGCCGCGCCAGTTCGTCGTCGCCGGCACCAGCTTGTCGTTCAGCAGGCGCGCGTCCGCCGCCTGTGGCGGATAGCCCGCCAGGCAGGCATACAGGCTGGCGCCCACGCTGTAGACGTCGGTCCACGGCCCCAGCCGTTCGCGGTTGTGATACTGCTCGGGCGCAGCGAAACCGGGCGTATACATCGGCTGCAGCTTGCTTTCTTCCTGGGTCAGCGTCTGCCGTGCCGCACCGAAATCGATCAGTACCGGCGAGCCGTCGAGGCGGACATACAGATTGGACGGCTTGATGTCGAGATGCAGCAGCTTGTGCGTGTGCACCTCGCGCAGGCCGTTCAGCAATTGGGCGAACACGCGCCGGATGAAGCTTTCGCGGATGCTGCCGCGATTGGCCTGGATGTGCTGCTGCAGCGTTTTGCCGCGCTCGAAGCGCATCACCATGTAGACGGTTTCGTTGGCGCGGAAAAAGTTGGTCACGCGGATGACGTTGGGATGATCGATGCGTGCCAGCGCCCGGCCCTCCTCGAAAAAACACTTCATGCCGTGGCGGAAGATGTTGCTGTTTTCGGACGAATTGGCCTGCACGATGACTGAACCTTCGGTACGCAGCACCAGCGCGCCCGGCAGGTATTCCTTGATCGCCACCGACTGGTTGGCGTCGTCGCGCGCCAGGTACACCATGCTGAAGCCGCCGCCGCCGATCTTGCGCACGATGGTGTATTCGTTCAGCCGGTAACCATTGGGCAGCGCTTGATTGGGTTGAGTCGCCATAGTCGAACGTCTATTATCTTTGCCTGTTAACCGGCCATGCCACAAAAATCCATCCCGGCTCCGCGCCGGTAATCGTTCCATAACCCACACGTCAGGCCATCCATGACCGCCAGCATGACCGGGTTTGCCGCCCACAGCCTCACCCTCGACCATGCCAGCGTCGGCATCGATCTACGCAGCGTCAATCAACGCTTTCTCGAACTGCACTTCCGCCTGGCCGATGAGTTCCGCTCGCTGGAGCCGCAACTGCGCGACCTGATCAATCGTCGTCTCGCGCGCGGCAAGGTGGAGTGCCGCGTCAGCCTGAACCTGTTGCCTGCTGCTACGCTAGATAACGGCCTGAATCCAGCCATTCTTGAGCGTCTTTCGCATTGGCAGGCCGACGTGCTGCAGCGTCTGCCGAACAGCGCGCCCCTCTCCGTCAACGAGATCCTGCGCTGGCCCGGCGCGGTGCAAACCGCCACGCTGTCGCAAGACGCACTGAACGAAGCCACCCTGGAAGGCATGCAGGCGGCGCTGGACGAACTGATCGAGAGCCGCCAGCGCGAAGGCGGCAAGCTGAAACGGCACATTCTCGACCGGCTCGACGCCGCCGAAGCGCAGGTGGCCGGCTTGCAGCCCCTGCTGCCGGCGCTGGCCGCGGCGCAGCGCGACAAGCTGGCGGAACGCCTGCGCGATGCGCTGGGCGAAACGGGGCACGAACGGCTGGCGCAGGAAGTCGCGCTGGCGGCGCAAAAAGCCGATGTCGACGAAGAGCTTTCCCGCCTCGCCACCCATTTTTCCGAGGTCCGCCGCGTGCTCGATCAGGCCGGCGCCATCGGCAAACGGCTGGATTTTCTGATGCAGGAACTGCACCGCGAAGCCAACACCCTGGGCTCCAAGTCGGTGGCAGTGGAGACTTCGCGCGTCTCGCTCGAGCTCAAGGTGCTGATCGAACAGATGCGCGAACAGGTGCAGAATATCGAATGACATTTATCCGCGAAGGACGCGACGAAAACCATCAGGAAGCGCCTTCGCGGACAGGCTTTTTTGAAATGACAGGACATCCGGAACGATCATGACCCCCCCCTCCAGCAACGGTGTGCTTTATATCGTCAGCGCCCCCTCCGGCGCGGGCAAGACCAGCCTGGTCAAGGCGCTGCTGAAAGCCGACCCGGCGATCCGCCTGTCGGTGTCCTACACCACGCGCGTCCCGCGGCCTGGAGAGACCGACGGCCGCGACTACCATTTCGTCAGCCGCGAGCGCTTCGAGGCGATGCTGGCCGAGGGTGAGTTTCTCGAGCACGCCGAGGTGTACGGCAATTTTTATGGCACCTCGAAAGGCGTCATCGCCCGCGATCTCGACGCCGGCCACGACATTCTGCTGGAAATCGACTGGCAGGGCGCAGCCCAGGTAAAGACGCATTTCCCGCAATCCGCGTCGATTTTCATTCTGCCGCCGTCGTTCAACGCGCTACGCACCCGCCTCAACGGGCGCGGGCAGGACAGCGCGGAGGTGATCGAGCGCCGGCTCGCCGCCGCGGCGCATGACGTCGCTCATGCCGGCACGTTCGACTATATAATTGTCAACGATGATTTCGACCACGCCTTGCAGGACCTGGTCGCCATTACCCGCAGCATTCGTCTCGAAGCGGCGCGCCAGCTGGACCGGTACGCTATGCTGTTCGACGAATTCGGACGTATCTGAACCCGCACCGCCTGAAGCAGGAGTATCCCTATGGCCCGCATCACCGTTGATGACTGCATCGACATGTTTCCCAACCGTTTCGAACTGACGCTCGCCGTGACCTATCGCGCACGCCAGCTGGCGCAGGGTTCGCAGTCCATGGTCGAATCGAAGGACAAACCCATCGTCACCGCGCTGCGCGAGATTGCGGCCGGCAAAGTCGGACGTGAAATCCTCAACCGGGGCCGCGCCTGAGCATCCGCTCACTCATCAACTGGCGCACGCAAACCGTGCGCCGGCGATGATGCGCGAATTTGAATCGCTGCGTCCGGCCCTGGTTTATCTGCCGCCGGACGAAATCGGCACCATCGAACAAGCCTACGAATTCAGCCGTAACGCCCACGAAGGCCAGTTCCGCAAAAGCGGCGAGCCCTATATCTCCCACCCGCTGGCGGTTGCCGGCATCCTGGCTGGCTGGCATCTCGACGCGCAGACCCTGGCCGCCGCGCTGCTGCATGACGTGGTGGAAGACACCCCGGCCACCGCGAGCGAAATCGAGACGCGCTTCGGCAAGGCGGTCGCGCTGCTGGTGGAAGGCGTCTCCAAGCTCGACAAACTGGCGTTTGCATCCGAGCAGCAGGCGCAGGCGGAGAATTTCCGCAAAATGCTGCTGGCGATGGCGCAGGACGTGCGGGTCATTCTGGTCAAACTGGCCGACCGCCTGCACAACATGCATACCATGGGTGCGATGCCGGCCGAAAAACGCCGCCGTATCGCCGCCGAAACGCTGGATATTTACGCGCCGATCGCCAACCGCCTGGGCTTGCATTCGGTATACCAGGAACTGGAAGATCTCGGTTTCCGCTACAGTCATCCCAACCGCTATCAGGTACTGTCGAAAGCAGTCAAGGCGGCACGCGGCAACCGCCGCGAACTGGTCGACAAGGTCAAGATTGCGCTGCAGGAAAAACTCGAACAATGCAAGGTCGAGGCCGCCATCAGCGGGCGCGAGAAACACCTCTACAGCATCTATCGCAAGATGCAGGAAAAAAACCTGGCGTTCTCCGAAGTGTTCGACATCTACGGCTTTCGCGTGGTGGTACGCGACCAGCCCTCCTGCTACCTTGCGCTCGGCGCACTGCACGCGCTGTACAAACCCATCCCCGGCAAGTTCAAGGATTACATCGCGATACCCAAGGCCAACGGCTACCAGTCGCTGCATTCCATTCTGTTCGGCCCCAACGGCACCCCGATCGAAATCCAGATCCGCACGTCCGACATGAACCGCCTGGCCGAGTCGGGCGTCGCTTCTCACTGGATGTACAAATCCGCCGATACCGCACTGAACGACGTGCAGACACGCACCCACCGCTGGCTGCAATCGCTGCTCGATATCCAGGCGGACCACGGCGACTCGCCCGAATTCCTGGAGCACATCAAGGTCGACCTGTTCCCGGATGAGGTCTACGTATTCACTCCCAAGGGCAGGATCATGGCATTGCCGCGCGGCGCCACGGCGGTGGATTTTGCGTTTGCCGTGCACACCGACGTCGGCCGCCACTGCGTGGCGGTGAAGATCAATTACGAACTGATGCCCCTGCGCACCCAGCTTCGAAACGGCGACCACGTCGAAATTCTCACCGCTGCCAACGCCAGCCCCAATGCCGCCTGGCTGAATTTCGTTGTCACCGGCAAGGCGCGTTCGCACGTCCGCAATTACCTGCGCAATACGCGGATAGAAGAGGCGGCGGCACTGGGCGAACGTCTGCTCAACAATGCGCTCGCCGCACTCAATCCCGAAGCGGCCGTACCCGACTTCGCCGTATGGGAACGGCTGGTAAAAGACTATGGCCTGCAAACCCGGCAGGAATTGCTGGCGGGAATCGGTTTGGGTCGCAAGCTACCGCTGGTGGTGGCGCATCAGCTATTGCACGTGCAGGGCGAGAAAACCGGCGAGCCGGCGCACCCCCACGCCATCAGCATCCGCGGCACCGAAGGCATCGCGGTCGAACTGGCGCAATGCTGCCATCCGATTCCCGGCGACCCGATTCTCGGCTTCATCCACAAGGATCGCGGACTCATCATCCATACCCACGACTGCCCTTCGATCCGCGCTTTCCGCACCGACCCCGACAAATGGCTGGATGTGGAATGGGAAGCCGAACCGGGGCACATGTTCGACGTCTCGATCAAGGTCGTCGTCGGCAACCAGCGCGGCGTGCTGGCCAAGGTCGCGGCCGCGATCGCCGAGCACGGTTCCAACATCGGCAACGTCTCGATGGAAGAGGAAGACGGTAGTCCCTACACCGTGCTGTTCTTCACCGTGCAGGTGGAAAATCGCATGCACCTTGCACGCGTCATGCGCGGCCTGCGCGCGTTGCCCGACGTGGTGCGGATTTTCCGCATCAAGGGGAAAAAGGACGGTCGTGCCGCCCCTCCTCAATAAGCCCATCTCAACCACTGGCACCAGGAAACCCAGCATGAACAAAAGCATCATCCAGACCGCCGACGCACCTGCCGCGATCGGCACCTATTCGCAGGCCGTACGGGTCGGCCATACCGTGTACCTGTCCGGCCAGATCGGCCTCTCCCCCGCCTCCATGCAGTTGGCGGACGGCATCGAGCCGCAGATTCATCAGGTGTTCATGAATCTGGCTGCCGTGGCCGCGGCGGCGGGCGGCTCGCTGGCGGATGTGGTGAAGCTGAACGTATTCCTGACCGACCTCGGCCACTTCCCCAAGGTCAACGAAATCATGGCAGGCTATTTCAGCCAGCCCTACCCGGCACGTGCCGCGGTGGGGGTGGCCGCGCTGCCGCGCGGCGCACTGGTCGAGGCTGACGCGGTCATGGTGACCGGATAAATTGCCGCCTTGAAAGCGGCTTCGCCGTTTTCCTTTCCCGTCAGTCCTGCGCTCGCCGCCAAACTCGCCAAGCTGGGTCTCGCCCGCGATGCCGACCTGGTGCTGCATCTGCCGTTGCGCTGGGAGGACGAAACCCGCGTGACGCCGATCCGCGACCTGTTGCCGGGGCAGACGGCGCAGGTGCAAGCGGTGGTACGCGAAGCCAGGGTCGCCTACCGCCCGCGCCGTATGCTGACCGTGTCGGTGGCAGACACCGCCGGCGACGTGCTCGGCATCCGCTTCCTCAATTTCTATCCGAGCCACCTCAAGCTGTTCCAGCCGGGTGAAAGCTTCCGCTTCATCGGCGAAGTGCGTGGCGGTTTTCTCGGTCTGGAAATGGTGCACCCGCGCTTCGCCAGGGCCGGCGACGACACGCCGCTGCCGGACCAGCTGACGCCGGTGTATCCGACCACCGCCGGGCTCGGCCAGGCCACGCTGCGCAAGCTGGTCGAGCGCGCATTAAGCGCGCCGATTGCCGATACCCTTCCCGCCGAGTGGCTGGCCGCGCTGAATCTGCCCGGGCTGGAAACCAGCATCCGCCTGCTGCACCAGCCTCCACTCGAATGCGCATTGAACGAACTCGAATCGCGTCGCCATCCCGCGTGGCAGCGGCTGGCCTTCGACGAACTGCTGGCGCAACAGCTCTCGCTGGCCAGTGCGCGCCGGCAACGGCAGTCACGCCCGGCCCAGCCGTTGCCGGGACGGCAACGGCTGACCGCCGGCTTCATCGGCACGCTGCCGTTCGCGCTGACGGCGGCGCAGGCACGCGCCTGGCAGGAAATCAGCGCCGACCTCGGCGAGCCGCACCCGATGCGCCGCCTGCTGCAGGGCGATGTCGGCAGCGGCAAAACCGTGGTGGCGGCACTGGCCTGCCTGCAGGCGATCGAAAACGGCTTGCAAGCCGCCTTCATGGCGCCAACGGAAATTCTCGCCGAACAGCATTTCCGCAAATTGTCGCCGTTGTTGTCCGCGCTCGGCGTGCGCTGCGCCTGGGTGTCGGGCAGCCAGCGCAAAGCCGAGCGTGCCGCAGCGTGGCAGGCAATTGCCGCAGGTAAAGTCGATCTGGCATTCGGCACCCACGCACTGTTCCAGGAGGCTGGCAGCTTCGCCCGCCTGGGCCTGGCTGTAGTCGACGAGCAGCACCGTTTCGGCGTCGGCCAGCGCCTGGCGCTGATGCAAAAGGGTACGGAGCCGCACCAGCTGATGATGAGCGCAACGCCGATCCCGCGCACGCTGGCGATGAGTTTTTTTGCCGACCTCGATGTATCCGTCATCGATGCGCTGCCGCCGGGGCGCACGCCAGTCGTCACCAAACTGGTCAGTGCCGCGCGCCGCGGCGATGTGCTGGCCCGGGTGCGCGAGGCCTGCCTCGCCGGCGGCCAGGCCTACTGGGTGTGCCCGCTGATCGAGGAATCCGAGAAGCTGCAATTGCAGACCGCGCAGGACACCTATGTCGCGCTGACGGCACAGCTTCCGGAGTTGCGCATCGGCCTGGTGCACGGACGGCTGAAGCCGGACGAGAAACAGGCGGTGATGGCGGCGTTCCAGTCGCACGAAATCGACCTACTGGTCGCCACCACTGTGATCGAGGTCGGCGTCGACGTGCCCAACGCCGCGCTGATGGTGATCGAGCATGCCGAGCGCATGGGGCTGGCGCAGTTGCACCAGTTGCGCGGACGGGTGGGGCGCGGCAGCCGCGAATCGGTGTGCGTGCTGCTGTATCAGACGCCGCTGTCGGAACTCGCACGTGCCCGGCTCAAGGTGATTTTCGAGTTGACCGACGGTTTCGAAATCGCCCGCCAGGACTTGTTGCTGCGCGGCCCGGGCGAACTGCTCGGCCATCGCCAGAGCGGCCTGCCGATGCTGCGGTTTGCCGATCTGGAACGCGATGTCGCGCTGCTGGAAGCCGCACGCGATCTGGCTCAGCGCTGTCTCGCCGGCCATCCTGACATCGCCGCACGCCACCTGGATCGCTGGATCGGCCAGCGACAGGCGCTGTCGTCGATCTAGCTAGCGCGCGTTCATCGCCGGCTGCGGCATAATGCCCTCTTTCCGCTTTGTGAACCGCACGCCGTGCTCGATTCCCGGCAGGGTTGGCTTGCCCACCCGCACTCGCTTCCGCGCTCGCTGCGCAGCTGGCTCAGCGACCACGGTTCGCTCACCCAGCGCCTCAAATCGTGCTGCGCGTCGTTTCGCGTCGTGCCGCTTGCCACCGGGATGGCGCGCGCCCACGCCGACGAATACGCGCTGCTGGGCATGGCGCCGGGCAGCCGCGCCTATGTGCGCGAAGTCATGCTGCTGTGCAACGAAGTGCCGGTGGTGTTTGCCCACAGCGTACTGCCGCCGGCCGGCCGGCGTGGCGGCTGGAGCGGCATCACGCAGCTGGGCAGCCGGTCGCTCGGCGAAGCTCTGTTCAGCGACCATCGCGTCGCGCGCCAGCCCCTGGCTTACCGCCGCGTGCGGCGCGATCATCCGCTGTACCGCGCCACCGCCAGGCAGCAGATGGTGAGTGCGCGCAGCCTGTGGGCGCGCCGTTCCGTTTTCTGCCTCAACAGCCACCCGCTACTGGTAACCGAAGTCTTTCTGCCCGCCATCTACGCGTTATGACCCTGACCGAACGCCTGTCCCACTATGAGAAACTGATGCGGCTCGACAAGCCGATCGGCATCCTGCTGCTGCTGTGGCCCACGCTGTGGGCGCAGTGGCTCGCCAGCAACGGCGATCCGGACTGGCTGATCCTGTGGATATTCGTCATCGGTGTGGTGCTGATGCGCTCGGCCGGCTGCGTCATCAACGACTACGCCGATCGCGATTTCGATCCGCACGTGGCGCGTACCCGCGAGCGCCCGCTGGCAACCGGCAAAATATCGCCCAAGGAGGCCCTGCTGCTGGCGGCCGGCCTGTCCCTGCTGGCGTTTCTGCTGATCCTGCCGCTGAACAATCTGGTGCTGGGGCTGTCGGTCGTCGCGCTGTTTCTGGCCGCCAGCTATCCGTTCACCAAGCGTTTCTTTGCGATTCCGCAGGCTTATCTCGGTATCGCATTCGGCTTCGGCATCCCGATGAGCTATGCCGCGCTGTGGGGAGAAGTCCCGCCGGAGGCCGGGCTGTTGCTGACGGCCAATATCTTCTGGGCGATTGCCTACGACACGCAATACGCAATGGTCGACCGTGCGGACGATCTCAAGATCGGCATCAAGACCTCGGCGATCACCTTCGGCCGTTACGATCTGGCCGCCATTGCCGTGTGCTATGCGGTGATGCTGGGACTGCTCGCCTGGATCGGGCTACAGCGGGAAATGGGCATGGCGTTCTACGGCGGGCTGGCGGCGGCGGCGGCGATCGCTCTTTATCATATGAAGCTGATCCGGCAACGCGATCCGCAGCAATGCTTTCGCGCTTTTCTGCACAACACCTGGCTCGGTGCCGCGGTATTCGGCGGCATTGCGCTGGACTACCTGCTGCGCAGCAAGAGCCTGTTCCAGTAGCCTCTTTTATAACGGGCAGGCGACCCGCGACTGCTGGCTGTTCGGATAGGCCTGCTTGATTCCGCCCAGGCTTTTCAGCGCGTCCGGATCGTCGCTGCGAATCACGAAGTAGTACTCCGTGCCCTGGCGCGGCTGCAATTCGACGCGCGTGCCGAGCACACCCTTGCCCTCGACTTCGCGCACTCTCCGGCGCGCGGCTTCATCGTTGGCGTACAGGCCGAGCGAAATGGCATTGCGCCAGACACCGTCCCTCACCACAAAGACATCCAGCACGCCCGCCGCCGCCAGTTCGCCCAGCTTGGCGTCCGCCGACTCGGCGCTGGGCAGCGGCGGAAAAATCACCCAATAGCGGGTATTCAGCGGCACCTCGGTAAACGACATCACGCGTTCGTTCGCCAACGCCTTGAGCTGTTCGCGCGCCTGGGGGTATTCCCCCCCGCTCAACCCGCGCCATTCCACACACAAGGCCTCAGCCCGCACCGCCTGCTGTGGCGGCGTCACGCTCGATGCCGGCGTCGACTGGCTGCGCAGGCTGAGGCGGTCTACGTTCATCGGTGCATTCTGCGCGGATGCCGCCTGCGGCCAATAGGCGCGCCCGATGAAAAATCCCGCCACCGCAAGGTTGAGGGCCAGCAGGGCCCAGACTATCCATTTCATCGTGGCAAACCCTCCCTGGCAACGCGATCGATGCCTTCCAGTACCAGCATGGGCACATGTTCGACAGATATCTTCAAATGCGGCAAAACCTTCTCTGCATCGCCGCCTGTCAGCAGACAGTGCGGCGGCGCTCCGGCGACGTCAGCCAGGTGCGCATACTGATGTTGAATCGCGCCGCACAGTGCGGCGACGATACCGCTCTGCACCGCGTCGGCCGTGTTGCGCGGGAATGCGCAGCACGCCCCCGCCGATGCCGCCACGCGCGCGGTGCCCTGCTGCAGAGCCTGTTGCATCAGGGACACGCCGGGCACGATCAGCCCGCCCAGGAAAATCCCGTCCGCCGCCAGGGCATCCACCGTCATCGCCGTCCCGACCGACACCACCAGAACGGGCGAACGGGTACGCTGGCGCGCAGCGATCAGGCCCATCCAGCGGTCTACGCCCAGTTGCCGAGGATCCATGTAAGTGTTTTTCACATCGGCAAAACCGGCTTCAGCCATCAGCCAGCGGGGGACGATGCCGGATGCCCCGAGCAGCGCAGCAAGCTGCCGCTCGTGCGTGGCGCGCGCCACGCTGGCGATGATGCAGTCGATTCCTGGCGCAAGGCGCTGTATGAAGCCCGACAAATCGGCGTAATCGTTATTGCCCTGATCGCGCCACTGCCCGCCTTCGCTCACCGCCCACTTCAGTCGCGAATTGCCTGCATCGATCAGCAGACGGCGTCCGCTCATCGCCCGGCATCCAGTCGCAGGCTGATCTCGCCGCCACTATAGGCGTTCATGTTGGCCTGCCTGTCGCGCAGCAGGAATGCCCCCGTTTCGTCCACGCCCGATGCCACCCCCTGAACGCTACGGGTATCCGGCAACAGCAACGTTACCGCCTTGCCGGCATACGCATCCAGCGCCAGCCAATCCTCGCGCAAGGCCGCGAAGCCGCGCTGGCGGAACAGGGTTGCCACGGCATGCAGTTCATGCAGGCAGTCTGCCAGCAATTGATTACGCCCCGTCGTCACTCCCATTTCGGCTAGATCGACTACCGCCTGATCGATCGCATCGCGTTGCGTCTCGCTCAGCCGGACATTCAATCCGATACCCACCACGGCGAAGGCCGCCCCGTGCATGTCGCCCTGCACTTCGACCAGAATCCCGGCCAGCTTGCGGTAGTCCACCAGCACATCGTTCGGCCATTTCAGCCGCGCCGGGTGGCGGCTGTGGCGGTTCACCGCACGCGCAATCGCCAACCCCACCGCGAGGCTCAGTCCCGCCAGCGATTGCAGGCCGTTGTCGAAACGCCACAGCAACGAAAACGTCAGACTGCCCCCCAGCGCCGAACACCAATTCCGGCCGCGTCGACCTTTGCCGGATTGCTGGTGTTCGGCACACAACACCGTGCCATCCGCAGCCCCGCTCAGGGCGGCAGACATCAGAACCGTGTTGGTGGAATCGACGCTGTCGCATACGCGTACCGTATAAGCTGGTGAGACGGTTCCCAGGTGGCGTGCGACGACATCGCCGTCCAGCCACTCCACGGGATCGGGCAATCGGTAGCCACGCCCGCGCACCGCGTGGATCGTCAAGCCCATCGACTCCGACTGGTTAAGCACGTTGTAGATACTGGCTCGCGAAAGCCTGAATTCGTGCGCCAGCGCCTGGCCGGAATGGAATCGGCCGTCAGACAGGCGGCGCAGGATCGGGAACAGGGCTTTGTTGGTTCGGGTGCTCACCTGCCGGATTTTACATGGCTTGAGCTGGCGAATTCCCAATAAAAAACCCCCTCTGAATGAGGGGGTTTTATTGTACCTTTTTGGTACGGATAAGGAGTCTGACGATGACCTACTTTCGCAGGCGAATGCCTACTATCATTGGCGCGGGAGCGTTTCACCGTCCTGTTCGGGATGGGAAGGGGTGGTTCCACTCTGCTATGGTCGTCAGACAAAGGGGTGGGGATCGAGGTTTTCCTGGATCCCGCATTCGAATTGTCCGGGGTGCCTTGCGATCTTTCGACCGCTCAGCCGACTGTCTTGTTCACACCGCGCTGACTTGAATCAAATCACGCGGTGCGTCTGGAAGAAGGTTTTGTTGGGTTGAGACCGCATCGCATACACACGCTGCATGCTTCTCAAAATTATAGGATCAAGCCTCACGGGCAATTAGTACGGGTTAGCTTAACGCATTACTGCGCTTCCACACCCCGCCTATCAACGTTGTGGTCTTCAACGACCCTTCAGTGCACTCAAGGTGCAAGGGATATCTTATCTTCAGGCAAGTTTCACGCTTAGATGCTTTCAGCGTTTATCTCTTCCGTGCTTAGCTACCCGGCGATACGACTGGCGTCATAACCGGTACACCAGAGGCACGTCCACTCCGGTCCTCTCGTACTAGGAGCAGCCCCCGTCAAATATCCAGCGCCCACGGCAGATAGGGACCAAACTGTCTCACGACGTTTTAAACCCAGCTCACGTACCACTTTAAATGGCGAACAGCCATACCCTTGGGACCGGCTACAGCCCCAGGATGTGATGAGCCGACATCGAGGTGCCAAACTCCCCCGTCGATATGAACTCTTGGGAGGAATCAGCCTGTTATCCCCAGAGTACCTTTTATCCGTTGAGCGATGGCCCTTCCATACAGAACCACCGGATCACTATGACCTGCTTTCGCACCTGCTCGACGTGTCAGTCTCGCAGTCAAGCCTTCTTATGCCATTGCACTATCAGTACGATGTCCGACCGTACCTAGAAGACCTTCGTACTCCTCCGTTACACTTTGGGAGGAGACCGCCCCAGTCAAACTGCCCACCATGCACGGTCCCCGATCCCGATAAGGGACCTAGGTTAGAACCGCAACGACACCAGGCTGGTATTTCAACGTCGCCTCCACGAGAACTAGCGTCCTCGCTTCACAGGCTCCCAGCTATCCTACACAAGTCCCGTCACAGTCCAATGCAAAGCTACAGTAAAGGTTCATGGGGTCTTTCCGTCTAGCCGCGGGGAGATTGCATCTTCACAAACATTTCAACTTCGCTGAGTCTCGGGTGGAGACAGTGTGGCCATCGTTACGCCATTCGTGCGGGTCGGAACTTACCCGACAAGGAATTTCGCTACCTTAGGACCGTTATAGTTACGGCCGCCGTTTACCGGGGCTTCGATCAAGAGCTTGCACCCCATCAATTAACCTTCCGGCACCGGGCAGGCGTCACACCCTATACGTCCACTTTCGTGTTTGCAGAGTGCTGTGTTTTTATTAAACAGTCGCAGCCACCATTTCACTGCAACCCCATCGGCCTTCGCGAGTAAATCACTACAACCTACCGGGGCGCACCTTATCCCGAAGTTACGGTGCTAATTTGCCGAGTTCCTTCACCCGAGTTCTCTCAAGCGCCTTAGAATTCTCATCCTACCCACCTGTGTCGGTTTGCGGTACGGTTCTCGTTTACCTGAAGCTTAGTGGCTTTTCTTGGAAGCTTGGTATCAGTGACTTCGGCTCCAATGGAGCACCGTCATCGTGTCTCGACATTAACCCCCCGGATTTGCCTAAGGGATCTGCCTACTCACTTAAACCGGGACATCCAACACCCGGCTCACCTAACCTTCTCCGTCCCCACATCGCAGTAAACGAAAGTACGGGAATTTTGACCCGTTTCCCATCAGCTACGCATCTCTGCCTCACCTTAGGGGCCGACTCACCCTGCGCCGATGAACGTTGCGCAGGAAACCTTGGGTTTTCGGCGAGGGGGCTTTTCACCCCCTTTATCGCTACTCATGTCAGCATTCGCACTTCTGATATCTCCAGCATCCATTACCAGACACCTTCGCAGACTTACAGAACGCTCCTCTACCATATGCACAAAGTGCATATCCGAAGCTTCGGTTACGTGCTTAGCCCCGTTACATCTTCCGCGCAGGACGACTCGACTAGTGAGCTATTACGCTTTCTTTAAAGGATGGCTGCTTCTAAGCCAACTTCCTAGCTGTCTATGCCTTCCCACATCGTTTTCCACTTAGCACGTCATTTGGGACCTTAGCTGTCGGTCTGGGTTGTTTCCCTCTTGACACCGGACGTTAGCACCCGATGTCTGTCTCCCATGCTCGCACTTCACGGTATTCGGAGTTTGCTATGCCGCAGTAAGCCGCAATGGCCCCCACTAACATTACAGTGCTCTACCCCCGTGAGTGATACATGAGGCGCTACCTAAATAGCTTTCGAGGAGAACCAGCTATCTCCGGATTTGTTTAGCCTTTCACCCCTATCCACAGCTCATCCCCTAATTTTTCAACATTAGTGGGTTCGGACCTCCAGTGCGTGTTACCGCACCTTCATCCTGGCCATGGATAGATCATCCGGTTTCGGGTCTACGCCCCGCTACTATGCGCCCTATTAAGACTCGCTTTCGCTTCGCCTCCCCTATTCGGTTAAGCTCGCAACGGAACGTAAGTCGCTGACCCATTATACAAAAGGTACGCAGTCACCCCTTGCGAGGCTCCCACTGTTTGTATGCATGCGGTTTCAGGATCTATTTCACTCCCCTCCCGGGGTTCTTTTCGCCTTTCCCTCACGGTACTGGTTCACTATCGGTCGACTACGAGTATTTAGCCTTGGAGGATGGTCCCCCCATGTTCAGACAGGATTTCACGTGTCCCGCCCTACTTGTCTCATGCCTAGTTCCACACTCTTGTTTTCGCGTACGGGGCTATCACCCACTATGGCCAGACTTTCCAGACTGTTCCACTAACAAGAATGCTAAATCATGAAGGCTCTTCCCAATTCGCTCGCCACTACTATGGGAATCTCGGTTGATTTCTTTTCCTCGAGCTACTTAGATGTTTCAGTTCACTCGGTTCGCTCTACCTGACCTATGTATTCAGCCAGGAGTACCCTTACGGGTGGGTTCCCCCATTCGGAAATCTCCGGATCAAAGCTCTATTGCCAGCTCCCCGAAGCTTATCGCAGGCTTACGCGTCCTTCATCGCCTGTAGTCGCCAAGGCATCCACCACATGCACTTAGTCGCTTGACCCTATAATTTTGAGAACTCAATACGCTTGCGCACATCAAGTCTCGCATTACAGGTGTGTTTGCTTTCCACTCCACCAGGCTCGGCGCCCAACAGAATGGTCGATACAATTTCAACCCATGTTGATGCATTCATCACAAATGCATCACCTTCTTCCAAATTTTTAAAGATCAGCCGTTACGCATAAAGCGTAAGCACTAAAGTCATCGACTTCACTGCTTACGATTCACACTGATAGGTACTACACAAATCCCAGCCCTGGCCCCTAGACCCTAACTCCTAGTGACTGGTGGAGGATGACGGGATCGAACCGACGACCCCCTGCTTGCAAAGCAGGTGCTCTCCCAGCTGAGCTAATCCCCCGTTTTCAGATTCAAGACCCAAGGCCCAAGAATCAAGAACCTACTCTCTTGCATCTTGTATCCTGCATCTTGCTTCCCTCAACTGGTGGGCCTGGGAAGACTTGAACTTCCGACCCCACGCTTATCAAGCGTGTGCTCTAACCAACTGAGCTACAAGCCCGGCTTCACCGTTTCGTCAATCGAAACGATTTCTAAACAACAACCGATAGGTGTGAGTGTTGACGCGGCTTTCTCTAGAAAGGAGGTGATCCAGCCGCAGGTTCCCCTACGGCTACCTTGTTACGACTTCACCCCAGTCATGAAACCCAGCGTGGTAAGCGCCCCCCTTGCGGTTAGGCTACCTACTTCTGCCAGATTCCACTCCCATGGTGTGACGGGCGGTGTGTACAAGACCCGGGAACGTATTCACCGCGACATGCTGATCCGCGATTACTAGCGATTCCGACTTCATGCTCTCGAGTTGCAGAGAACAATCCGGACTACGATCGGCTTTCTGGGATTGGCTCCACCTCGCGGCTTGGCAACCCTCTGTACCGACCATTGTATGACGTGTGAAGCCCTACCCATAAGGGCCATGAGGACTTGACGTCATCCCCACCTTCCTCCGGTTTGTCACCGGCAGTCTCATTAGAGTGCCCTTGCGTAGCAACTAATGATAAGGGTTGCGCTCGTTGCGGGACTTAACCCAACATCTCACGACACGAGCTGACGACAGCCATGCAGCACCTGTGTTCCAATTCCCTTTCGGGCACCCCCGCATCTCTGCAGGGTTCTGGACATGTCAAGGGTAGGTAAGGTTTTTCGCGTTGCATCGAATTAATCCACATCATCCACCGCTTGTGCGGGTCCCCGTCAATTCCTTTGAGTTTTAATCTTGCGACCGTACTCCCCAGGCGGTCAACTTCACGCGTTAGCTTCGTTACTAAGGGATTTCACTCCCCCAACAACCAGTTGACATCGTTTAGGGCGTGGACTACCAGGGTATCTAATCCTGTTTGCTACCCACGCTTTCGTACATGAGCGTCAGTGTCATCCCAGGGGGCTGCCTTCGCCATTGGTGTTCCTCCACATCTCTACGCATTTCACTGCTACACGTGGAATTCCACCCCCCTCTGACGCACTCTAGACTACCAGTTCAAAACGCCATTCCCAGGTTAAGCCCGGGGATTTCACGTCTTGCTTAATAATCCGCCTGCGCACGCTTTACGCCCAGTAATTCCGATTAACGCTCGCACCCTACGTATTACCGCGGCTGCTGGCACGTAGTTAGCCGGTGCTTCTTCTGCTGGTACCGTCATTAGCACACGATGTTAGCGCGTACCGTTTCGTTCCAGCTGAAAGAGCTTTACAACCCGAAGGCCTTCTTCACTCACGCGGAATGGCTGGATCAGGCTTTCGCCCATTGTCCAAAATTCCCCACTGCTGCCTCCCGTAGGAGTCTGGGCCGTGTCTCAGTCCCAGTGTGACGGATCATCCTCTCAGACCCGCTACTGATCGTCGCCTTGGTGAGCCATTACCCCACCAACTAGCTAATCAGACGTCGGCCGCTCGAATAACGTGAGGTCTTGCGATCCCCCACTTTCCCCCTCAGGGCGTATGCGGTATTAGCGCGACTTTCGCCGCGTTATCCCCCATTACTCGGTACGTTCCGACGCATTACTCACCCGTTCGCCACTCGCCACCAGGTGCAAGCACCCGTGCTGCCGTTCGACTTGCATGTGTAAAGCATTCCGCCAGCGTTCAATCTGAGCCAGGATCAAACTCTTCAGTTCAATACCTGCTATTACTTCAAATACTTCTGTCGCTCAACTCAAACTCGCTCCGCTAAATAAATAACAGAGCTTGATTCAAGTGTGAGCATCTATGCTAGTTGCCAGACCATAAAAAACCAGTCCAACTACCGCATCAACACCCACACCTATCGGCTGTAAATTGTTAAAGATCAATCGATTAGCA
>NZ_AQWL01000005.1 GCF_000376425.1 Thiobacillus denitrificans DSM 12475
TGTTGAGTTTCAGCAGGTTGTTCATGGCCGGTATGCGGGTCATGGGTGGCTGGTGGTTGATGGCCGAGTGTGGTCGATGCCAGTTGTAGCGGTGGATGAAGGGCTGCAAGGCGGCTTCCCGCTGGGCTGAACTCTCGTAAGGGCGTGCATACGCCCATTCCCGCAGGCTGGTCTGTACGAAGCGCTCGACCTTGCCGTTCGTCTTGGGTGTGTACGGCTTGGTGCGCAGATGGCGAATGCCCAGCTCCACGCACGCGGCCCGGAAGGCATTCTTGTACCCACTGCCGTTATCGGTCATTACACGGTCGATGCGCACACCCAGGCTCGCATAGTAGGCCACGGCCTCACGCAGAAACTGCACACAGCTCGTGGCGGTCTCGTCGGCTTTGATGCGGGCGAAGGACACCCGCGAGTGGTCGTCGATGGCCAGGTGCACGCTGTCCCAGCCGATACCGCGGCTGCGGTGCTGGCGCTGGCCGGTGATGCGATGTCCGATGCCATCGATCCGCCCCAGGCGCTTGGTGTCGATGTGCAGCAATTCGCCAGGCGTCGCCCGTTCGTAGCGCACGACCGGCTCGACGGGGTCGAGTGATTTCAGGCGTGCCAGCCCGATCCGGCGCAGATGGCGACTGACCGATGCCAGGCTGTTTCCCGTCTCGGCAGCAATCCGCCATTGCGGCCAACGCTGGCGTCGTAGCGACTCCCAGTACTCTTTCCGTTCCGGAGGAATGGCGTGCGGGCAACGCCGAGGACGTGAACTGCGGTCTGCCAGGCCGGCTTCACCTTCCTCCCGGAAACGCGCCAGCCATTTGAACCCGGTGCGTTGACTGACGCCGGCAGCCTCGCTGGCTTCCCGCACTGTCCAGCCCTCTTCGGTCACCCGTTTCACCAACAGGGCTCGACCTTTGGCCGTCAATCTCGCATGCTTATGGCTGTTCATCCGTACTCCTGAGATGGGGGTTGCTGTCTCGACAACACCAGCTTCCCAGATCAGATACGGATGAACAACCTACTGAAACATCACAACTAGGCCACGACCGGGGTGAGCCGAAAGACACCCCCATGAAACTGCATCGGCACGCCCGCCCTGACGCCGGCGTGTCGTCGTCGGCTGCACCGATCGCGAACTCCGACACGCGTGAGCGCCTGCGCGCGGTGCTCGACACACCGGCTGATTTACCAGCCTTGCGGACGCAGCATCGTCTTCGCGGCCCTGGTTCGCAGGAACGCCTGCGTCATATTGCTTGGCCGCCCGCCCTGGCATGGCAGCAGCAAACACTGGCCATCAGCATTCAGTGTCCGGCTGTGTGCGCCGGCCAGCTCCGCGCGTGTCGGCGACGGGCCTGGTCCCGACAGGCATGAGTGCTTCGACGCGATGCAATCGAAGGAGGTACTGACGGGATGCGGATGTAGATGCTGGCGCCCGAGATGCCGAACCAGAAGAAGACAAACAGGAGGTGGCCTTGGATTTCAGATTGCTGCGTTACTTCGTCGCAGTTGCGGAAGAACTGCATCTGGCCCGTGCAGCCGAGCGTCTGGGCATCGAGCAGTCGCCTGTGTCGCGTGCGATGCGCGACCTGGAAAGCCAGCTTGGCGTGCAGTTGTTCGACCGCAGCACACGCCTGACGCGGCTGACCTGGGCCGGCCAGGTGTTCCTCGGCGAATGCCGGCGCGTGATGGCCACCGTGGAGCAGGCAGTCAAGAGCGCCAAGGCGGCGGCACAGGGCTACCAGGGCCATCTGCGCATCGCCATCTGCGACAGCCTGGCGCAGCCCCGCATCGCCACCCTGCTGGCACGCAGCCGTGAGGAGGAGCCCGAGCTGGAGATTCGCGTCTTCGAGCTGCCGTTCGCGCAGCAGCTCAAGATGCTGCACGACGATCTGCTGGACATCGGCTTTGCGTTGTCAAACGCGGTGCATGATGGCCTCGTCGCCGAGCCGGTGTGGACCGACCCGCTGTCGGTGATCGTGCCCGCACGCCATCCCTTGCTGGCACACGTGCAGGTGCCGCTGCCCGAAGCCTTGAAGTTTCCGCTGGTTCTGTGCCACCCCGAGGCGGGCTCCGGTTGCCGCCACCAGATTCAGGCGGTGCTGCAGGACACGAACATGCCGCTCAAGCTGGTGGACGAAGTGACCAGCCTGGGCGTGATGCTGACCCTGGTCGGCGCCGGCTACGGCATCGGCTTCGCCATCGCCTCGCAGGTGCAGACGCTACAGCGCCCGGACATCTCCATTCGTCCCCTGGCCGGCATCCCACCGATGCTCTCCACCTACCTGCTGCGCCGCCGGGGCGAACCCTCGGAGCCCATGAGGCGATTCATCGAGCGGGTGAAAGACGGGGCCGCGCCGGTCGATGATGAGCCGGTCCTTTGAGGACGCAGCTCGCCTGTCCGTTGCGGCCTGTGGCGTTATGTGCCGGTGGACAGATAGACTTCGGAATGAAATCCGATGCTCTGGCTGTTGATAGATGTGCTTGGCTCGCTTTGGATCACCCGCAACGGCCTGCGTTGACCAGGCCGAAGACTTGAGTCCACAATCGAGTCCATTCCGTGACGCCTGGATCGGAAAAAACGTTCGTAATAAACGAGTTAGCGACCGGGTGCTGTTCCCTTCGCCCGCTCCAGAAACACGTCATCCGCAGCCTTAATGCCGGACCGGCTTCGGCTCAACAATTTCCTCCCTTTGGCCGTTATTGCAGCAAGGCCATGAATACCCAGTCCACAGTTTCCGCTCCTGTCGCCCTGCTACGCGAAGCCGATGCGCGCATGGCGCAGGCGCTGGACAACTTTTTTCAGCGCAGCCGTATTCCAATCCAGGACGCCATTTTGCGCGCCGTAGCGGCACAGCCGACACCGTCGACCATGGCGATCGGGCAAACCTGCCTGGATTGGCTCAACGCGCACCCTGACGTGCTGTCCACGGCGTTTGCCGAGCAGTTCCGCCACCATCTCGCCCGGCCCGAGACATTTACCCGGCGCCATGACAGCCGCCCGGCCGAACTGCAACTGCTGGACGACGACATGCTCAAGCGGCAGCTGGCGGAGGCAAAGACCGCGGCCCTGCTGACCGACCCCCTGCGCGCCGAGATGCTGCTGCTGTTCGGTCGCATACAGGCATTGCAGCGAGCGGCATCGGAAGATCCGGGCCATGCTGACGGCTACGGCCCGCTTCAGGTCATGCGTGCCTTGTCGCGCGCACTCGATGCACAGGGGATCGACTCCCCGTGCGGCACTTTCCTGCTCCAGTGTGTGACCGCTCCTCTGCTTGACACGCTGAAGCATACATACGCGGCACTGAATCAGTTTCTGGAGACGCAGGGCATTCAGGGACTGTTCGTCCCCTCCACGCCCCCTGCTCCCTTCACGGATCCTGCCCCCGCCTCACCGCAGAGAACCACGACCGATGCCGGAGAGAAGGTTCTGACACACATTCGGTCGATTGCCGCGCGTGCAAGTGAAACCGCCTCTTCCGGCGCGCCCTCTTCCGCAGGTGCCCCGCCATTCCCCGACATGCCGCACCGGCTGGTTGACCGCCTGGCGGACTGGCCGGCCGCTCTGTCACCGCTCCCGGGCGCCCCGCAGACGGGTGAAGCGGCCGCGCCGCTGCTGCGGCAATTGCAGCAGAAGGTACGCCATAGCGGAACGGGCGCATTTGACCTTGCAGTCCTGGATGCCCTGGCGGGGCTGTTCGAATACATCCTTGACGACCCCGGCATATCGCCGCGTTACAAGGCCGAAATTGCCCACCTGCAAATCCCGGCGCTCAGGGTCGCGCTCGTCTCGCCCGATTTTTTCAGTGACGACGGCCATCCGGCACGCCAGTTGATTGATCTGCTGGGATTGTTCTCGCGCCGTTTTCCCGAACACGATCCCTCGCACCTGCTCGCACTCGAACAAATCCAGGCCGCCTGCGCCGCTATCCACAGCGACCCTGATCACGCTACCGAGACATTTGCGCATGCGCACGGTAGGCTGGCCACCTGGCTGGCCGACGCCGACACACATCTCAAATCCGGGCTGGTTCCGGATGTCATGCATCTGGAGCAGATCGAACGCCAGGAACTGGGCACCCTGCTGGCGCTGGAAAACCTGCATGACCTGACCGAGCGCCATCCTGCCCCGGAATCGGTATTGCGGCGGCTGGAAAACGCCTGGGTACCCCACATGGCGTCGCTGTATGTAGCCGAAGCAGGCGAAGGCCCTGACTGGCGGGCCGCCTGCGCGACGTTGCTGCAGCTTTTTCTCAGCCTGCAGGCGCCCGACGACGATGCCGCGCGCGAACTCCGCCTGCAATCGATTCCCCGCATCAACGCCGAATTGCGCCGCGGCTTGCTGGCGCAAGGTGCCGCCCCCGCCCAACTGAAAGACTTTTTCAGCGCCATCACCATGACCCAGGAATCCTGGATCCGTCCCGCCGGCGGTCAGCAGAACGCCGTGGCCAGCCCGTTTGTACCCGCGCATGTTTCACGGGCAGGAATCGAATCGCTTACCCGCCAGTTGCCGGCCACGCCCCCGAATGACCCCATCCTGAAGCAGGCCCAGCAACTGCTGGAAGGTGACTGGGTGGATTTCGATCCGCCATTCGAGGGGCTGGCGATCGCGCGCGTGGCCTGGGTCGGCGTGCACGGCTATCTGCTGTTTTGCGACCGCGAGGGCGAACAGCGTTTTTCACTCGATTGCGCCCGGCTCGCAGCGGAAATCCGTGCCGGACACGCGCAGATTCCGGAGCAGTCGCTCACGCGCAAGGCCATGCTGCGCCTCAAAATGCAGCTATCGGACGATTCCGGCTGAATTTACAATCTGGACACTCAAGTTTCTCCCCGGCCGGCCGATAAACCAGTTATGCGGTTGTGCGTCTAAGTACAGGCACAGTCGCCGACCACGAACAGGGCAAGCCCGCGCGAGACGGGGACGAAAGTTTCCGGTCTCGATATCCATGCCTTTCAGGGATTTCCCCACTGGCAGTCGAGACAGCGGGACCACCGGCAACCATCCGGTCATGCCCATTTCCCCGTTCCTGGCCGGCCAGCCGCCGATACCGCGAGGTGACCCATGGAGCGCGAGATGCCGGATAATTCAGTCGTAGTTAACCTCAATCAATTCGAACGTACACGCCGCGCGCAGGTCTCGAGCGAGATCCTGTCGATTCTGCATGGCAGCCGCGACCTGTTGATCGAGGGCGTGGCCCGCGTGCTGACACGGCAAGCCGAAGCGATGGAAAACACCCTGCTGGCGATGGCCGATCGTACGCCGCTGCTGGATACACGCAATACTTACTATGCTGCCCAGAGCATCCTCAACAAACAGACCAATGAATTGCTGAGCGCATGCAAGGAAGCGTATTGCCAGGCTTTCAGCAATTTCTCCCACAACCGCGAGAAAGCTGCCGGCAGCGAATTGATGGAATTGTCGCTGGTGGACGACCATGATTTTGAGATCACTCTGGCGGTCGACAAAGCCACCTCGCGTCTGCGTTACAACTGCGCCGAAGAGCTGGTCGCCCTGGATGCCCGCATCGCCCACCTGCTGGGCCGCACGGATCTGTCCGAGAACGACAACCCGCTCGGTCCGCGTGCGCTATGCGAAGCGCTGCTGGACGGCATCGCCAGCATGCAGCCGCAACAGGGTACACGGATCGTGCTGTTGAACCAGTTCGATCTGGTGCTGACCACGGAACTTGCCCACCTCTACCAGTCCATCAACCGTTTTCTGATCGACCATGGCATCCTGCCGGATCTCAAGATCGGGACGAAAAACCGCACGCAGAATACTGCCGCCACCGCAACTGGCACCACCTCGGCCAGCGCCCCCCCTGCCACGCAGGGCCAGACCGGCGGCGACATGTTCAGGCTGTTCGAGCAACTGGCCGGAGGCAGCGGACACGCATCGGCAGGGGCCGGAGGCTACGCTGGCGCACCCGCGGCTTTCGCCGGATTCAACCTGCTCGATTCGCTCGGCCAACTGCAATCCGGCACCATGATGCTGCCCGGCGGCGGTCGTTTCGAGCTGCCGCTGCTGGAAGCCGCCACCGTGCACAACGTGCTGCGCAGCCTGCAGCAAAGCCCGGTGATGCAGGCTGCAAGCCCACTCGATGCGGTTCTGGTGGATGCGGTCGCCATGCTGTTCGATGTGGTATTCGACGACGCCTCCATCCCCGACCGCCTCAAGGCGCAAATCGCGCGGCTACAGATTCCGGTGCTGAAGGCGGCCATGCTGGACTCCAACTTCTTCTCGCAGCAGAATCATCCGGTGCGCCGCATGCTGGATGCGATCGCCACGCTTGCCGTGCACCTGTCCGACAACGAGGCAGGCAATGCCAGGCTGGAAACCATCTCACAGGTGGTCAGCCGGGTACTCGACAGCTTCGAGCAGGACATCGCCATATTCGATTCCGCTGCCACGGAGCTGGAAGCAATAAGCGCCACTCTGGACGACACGCTGGAAAAAACGGTGGACGCCAGCCTGCAGGAGGATATTGCCCGGATCAGGCAATCCGAGCGTACCGAGCTTGCCCCCGTCATCGTCCACGATTTCATCAACCGCGCGCTCAGGGATCAACCGGTGGCGGATGCCGTGCGTGAATTCCTGCGGCGCGACTGGGCGCAGTTGCTGACCATGGATTATGTCGACGCAGGCGAGCAGGGCGCGCATTTCAACAGCCACGTCGAAACCATGCGCGAACTGGTGTGGAGCGTGCAGCCCAAGGCTGACATGGATGCGCGCCTGATGCTGGTACGCATTCTGCCCGGCTTGCTGAAACGCCTGCGCGAAGGCACCGCAGAAATCGCCCTGCCGCAAAAGCTGTCCGACCGCTTTTTCGCCACCCTGGTCATTCTGCACGCCAATGCAGTGCGTCCCAACGCCCAGCCAGTGCCACTGCCCGAAATCACGCCAGAAGAAATCGAAGCGCTGACGCCTGCCCCTGTGGCCGATACCGTCGCAGCACGCGTTTCCGAAGCCGAACCCGCGGTCCCCGAAGTGGAAGACGAGTTCAGCTTGCGCGCCCGCGCCTTGAACAAAGGCGACTGGGTGGAGTTCCATTACGACGATGGCACTTTCCGCTGGGCACGTCTGGGCTGGGTCAGTGGTATCCGCAACACCTATCTGTTCTCGGATCAGGACGGCATGAACAGCTTCTCCATCGGCCTGCACCGTCTGGCCGACAAACTGCGGCGCGGCGAAGCAGTGCTGGTCGAACGCAAATCCATCACCGAATCGGCATTCGGCAAGTTGATGAATCTATTCCGCCAGAAACTCAACCACGCCTGAGTGCACCGTTTCACCCATTGATTCGCCCTTTCACCCCGGCTACCCTGCCGGGGTGAAATCGTTTGCGTCCCGCATCATCCGCTGGCAGCGGCACCACGGCCGCCATACCCTGCCCTGGCAGACCAGCCGCAATCCCTACCCTATCTGGCTGTCTGAAATCATGTTGCAGCAGACCCAGGTCGCCACGGTCATTCCGTATTTCGTGCGCTTTGTGGCGCGCTTCCCCGATCTGCCCTCCCTGGCTGCGGCGCACGAGGACGAGGTGCTCGCGCTATGGAGTGGACTCGGCTACTACAGCCGTGCACGCAACCTGCACGCGGCTGCGCGCACCATCGTTGCCCAGGGTGGCGATTTTCCGGCCAGTCCCGGCGCCATCGCGCAGCTGCCGGGCGTTGGACGCTCGACCGCGGCGGCGATCGCGGCATTGGCTTTCGGCCAGCCTTGCGCCATCCTCGACGGCAACGTCAAACGCGTGCTGGCACGCCACGCTGGCATTGCCGGCTGGCCAGGCCACAAACAAACCGAAGCAGCGTTGTGGCAACTGGCCGAATCGTACCTGCCGCACACCGCCATCGAAGCCTACACCCAGGGCATGATGGACCTCGGAGCACTCGTCTGCACCCGCAGCCAGCCGGCCTGCGCAACCTGCCCGGTCAACACCGACTGCATCGCGCACACGCAGCACCGCACCGCCGAACTGCCGGCGCCGCGCCCCAAAAAGACGCTGCCTGAAAAGCAGGTGCAGATGCTGCTACTGTTCGATCGCGGCGAGCTGATGCTGGAAAAGCGCCCGTCGCACGGCATATGGGGCGGATTATGGAGCCTGCCCGAACTCGCCTTCGATGCCGATCCGGCCATACATTGCCGCAACCGCTTCGGTTTCACCGCGCTCACCCAGCAGGTGCTGCCGCAACTCAGCCACAGCTTCACCCACTTCAAACTGCATATCCGGCCGGTGCGGCTCCAGCTGATGCCGCGACACACCGACTCGCCCGGCCAGGCATGGTTGCCGCTGGCCGACGTACTCGATGCCGCCCTGCCCGCACCGGTCCGCAAACTGGTGACGCAACTCGATGGCAATTGAATCGTGCGCCTGCTGTGCGCTTTGCATTCGACATGCTATAAACCGGCAACTTGATACGAGCCTTTATGCTCAGTGATACACGCGCATTTTCTCTTCTGGCGGTTTTTGGCATTGACCATTCTGCTCAGCCCGCTTGCCGCAGCGGCTGGAATCATCGTCCATCCCAGCGTCGAAGGCCGCAGCATCAGCATCGTCAGCCTGCGCAACATCTACACCCTGCGCCAGACGCTATGGCCCAACCACCAGCCCATCGTGATTTTCGTCCTGCCGGATGACCATCCGGTGCACGAGGCCTTTGCCAAGGAAAAGCTCGGCCTCTATCCCTATCGACTGCGCCAGACCTGGGACCGCCTGAGCTTCAGCGGCATGGCCAGCGCCCCCATCGAAGTAAAAGACGAAAACGAAATGCAGGCACGCGTGCGTGCCACGCCCGGCGCAATCGGATACACAAGCAAGGACACAGGCCATGACGGCATCAAGATTCTCCGGCTGGAATAAGCTGCTGCTGAGCGGGCTGCTGGTGGCATCGTCCGCTTGGGCGGATCACTTGGCCGATTCCCGCTACCACATCCAGGGATTTGCAGCGCAAGGCCTGATCGGCAGCACCAACAACCAATTCTTTGGCGATAGCCGGGATACGGTCAGCGCCGATTTCACCGAAGCCGGCCTCCACGGTTCCTGGCAGCCGCTCGATGCCCTGCGCCTATCGGGTCAGATACTGTATCGCCGGGCGGGCGAAAGTGACCAGGATGGCGTGCGCCTGGATTACGTCCAGGCCGACTGGCAGTTTTATCAAACCGAAGTCACCCGGCTCGGCCTCAAGCTCGGCAAGGTCAAGCTCCCTTACGGCCTGTATAACGAGACGCGCGACGTGCCTTTTACCCGCCCCGGCATTCTGCTGCCGCAGTCGGTCTACGTCGACAACAGCCGCGATCTGCTGCTCGCCGCACCCGGCGTGTTTCTGCACGGCGCCAGCGCGCAGAAATACGGCGCGACCGACTTTATGCTGGGCTGGGTACGTCCCGATTTCGACAGCGAATCCGTGGATTACAGCTTCCTCGGCAACGTGCGGCCCGGCAGGCTGAAAGGCAAAGGCACCCTCGGTGCCCGGCTGCGCTGGGACACCCCGACCGATACCACCCTGATGCTGACCTACGCCGACGCCAAGGCCGATTACACCCCGGGCAGCATCGATGCCCTGGCGGCGGGCACCATGCAGTTCCGTAATCTGCTGGCAACCGTGCAACAGCGGTTCGACACCGTGACACTGACCGCCGAGTATGGCGAACCGCGGCTCGATCTGCGCGGCTTCGGCGCGCTGCCCGATACCCATCGGGTTATCCAGGCAGCCTACCTCCAGGGTGAGTGGCGTTTCCACCCGGCGTGGGAATTGATGCTGCGCCATGACCTCTTCCATCGTGACAAGCACGACAAAAGCGGCCGCCGGTTTGAGGCCGCCACCGGCCTGCCGGCACACGGCATGTTCGCCCGCGACTGGACGCTGGGGTTGCGCTGGGATGCCACGCCCAGCCTGATGCTGCGCGCGGAATATCACCGCGTGAACGGCACCGGCTGGCTGCCGGGCCCGGACAATCCCGATTTCCTCAGCCGCGAACAGCGCTGGAATATGTGGCTGTTGCAGGCGGCCTACCGTTTCTAGCCATGCGCCTCCCCGCTTTTCTCAGCCTGAAGTGGAAGCTGCTGCTGCCACTCACCCTGGCCATGGCGATCGGCACGATGGCGCTCACCTGGACCAACGACACCAACCTGCGCCGCGAAGTGCAGCAGACGCGGCTCGACAGTGCGACGCGCAACGAGGCGCTGCTGCGCTTCCTGATCCGGCAGAACGAGCGCCAGCTGGTGGATGCGGGCGCGGCGATGGCCGATTTTCTGGTGGCCAGCCGCAATAGTCCGATCGACAGGGAATCCGGTTTTGTGCTGCGGGCTTATTGGGAACAGCTGAGCCTCAACCACGGCTTTGAAAGCCTGCGCCTGTATGACGTCAGGCAACATTTGTTGACCGGCTTCGGCGACATGCCCACTACCGACGCCTTGATGGATTCCCAACTGGCGTCCGTACTGGCCACCGAACGCCCCGCCAGCGGCCTGCATTGTGCCGGGCGTTGCCTGTTCTACGGCATGGCGCCGGTGCTGCGCGGCGGCATCACCACGGGCGTGGTGGTGGTGGCAATGGACCTGTCGAGCCTGCTGAGCGCATTTGTCCAGAGCAGCGGACGCGATCTGGCCGTTGCCATCGACCGTCAACGCGCGCCCCAACTGCTCGCCACCACCACCCCGGATATCAAGGCCATGGTAAAGCAGGCGGATTTCACGCCGTATCCGCAGCGCCCGCAACTCGAATCCGCCTTGAGCCACATCGGCAGCAACGTATACGAATGGCAGAAACTGCAACCACTTGCCTCCGTGCCCGGCGCCCCCTATTTCATCGCGCGCAAGAACGTAACCGATGCGGAGCGCGCGATTGAACAGGCGTTTTTGACCAATCTGGTCACCGGCCTGACGGTCTTCCTGCTCGCCGAAGGCGTGCTGCTGGTTTCGCTTGCCTGGTTCATGCAGCGGATGAACCGCGTCAGCACCAGCCTGCCGCTGCTCGGCGAAGGCCGCTGGCACGACGCCCGTCAGCACCTGCAATTTCAGGACCAGTTGCCGCGCGACGAGCTCACCACGCTGGAGCATGCCGCGCTCGCCCTCGCCAGCCAGCTCGAATCGCTCGACACGGCCTCACGCAAGCAGCAAAACGATCTGGCCGAACTGGTCGACACCCTGTCGCATGAGCGGGACTTCAGTTCGGGCCTGCTGGACACGGCACAGGCACTGATCCTGACACAGGATCGACATGGGGCGATCCGCATGGCCAACCGCTACGTCGAAACGCTCACCGGCCTCACCGCAAACCAGCTGATCGGGCAGGATTATTTCACGCAGATGATCGCCCAGCAGGAGCGCCGCGACTGGCGCGCACGTCTGCTGGCGCACTTTGGCAGCGATCTCGCGCCGCTGCGGTTTGAAGCGCTCCTCGCCACCCCCGGCGGGCTGCGCAACATTGCCTGGGTGCATTCGCTGATCGGCCAGGAAAACGGCAACGAGCCGCTGATGCTGTCGGTGGGGCTGGACATGACCGAACTCAAGAGCGCGCAGGCACGCGCCAGTTATCTGTCCGACTACGACACGCTGACCGGCCTGTACAACCGCCAGGGCTTTCAACGCCGGCTGGCCCATGCGCTGACCGAGGCGGAAAGCGGCTCGCTGCTGCTGATCGACCTCGACGATTTCAAGGCGATCAACGATCTGGCCGGCCACAGCGCCGGCGATATGGTGATCCAGCATATGGCCGAGCGCCTGCGCGAACTCCGGCCAGCACCCAAACTGGCTGCCCGGCTGGGTGGCGACGAGTTCGCCCTGTTCTTCGAACCGCTGCCGGACGCGCAACTGCTGCAGACTGCGCGCCTGCTGTGCAAGGGCGACCGCGAGCGCCACATCGCCACCGCCTGCGTCGGCATCGCGATGACCCAGCCCAGCTGCAGCACGGAAAGCCTGCTTGGCCACGCCGACCTGGCGCTCTCGCAGGCGCGCGCCAAAGGCCGCTCCAACTGGCACCTGTACAACCCGGCCGACGGCACCCGCGAAAGCCTGCTCGACCGCACCGAGCAACTCGCCCTCATCACCGATGCCCTGCACGACAATCGGCTGGCGCTTTTCCTGCAGCCCGTGATGGCGATCCAGGCCGCGCAGGCCACGCACTACGAGGCGCTGCTGCGGGTGCGCATGCCCGACGGCCGGATTCTGCCGCCCGCCCCGCTGATCGCCGCAGCGGAAGCCTCCGGCCTCATCCGCGACATCGACCAGTGGGTACTGCAGCATGCCGTCGCACTGATTGCCGGCCGGCCGGGCCTGCGTCTGGCGGTCAACCTGTCCGCGCGCAGCCTGGACAACCCGGAATTGCCCGCGTTGCTGCAGGAAATGCTGCAGCAACAGGGCGTCAAGCCGCAACAGCTGATCCTGGAAATCACCGAAACAGCGGCCCTCAACCAGCTGACGCACGCCGAAATCCTGCTCACCGGCATCCGCGCGCTAGGCTGCAAGCTGGCGCTGGACGATTTCGGCGTCGGCTTTTCCACCTTCCAGTACCTGAAGCACCTGCCGGTGGATTTCGTCAAGATCGACGGTTCCTTCATCCGCACGCTGGATCACAGCGAGGACGACCGGCTGTTCGTGAAAGCCCTGGTCGACGCGATACACGGTTACGGCAAGCTGGCGGTGGCGGAATACGTCGAGAACCAGGCCATTCTTCAGTGGGTGAAGGAACTTGGCGTGGATTATGCCCAGGGCTACCACTTCGGCAGGCCGCAGGAGGCCGACACGGTGCTCGCTGGCTGATTGCGGATGCGGTGCTATACCTAACAGCAGGAACGTTCCCGTAACAGGAGGTTGGCATGAAAACGCAAGACGATGCGTCCGGTCCCGCCATTTTCGACCCCGACGGTTTTCTGATCGACCCGGCCATGTGGAGCGAGAGCCTGGCCGACCGCATTGCCCAGACCGACGGCCTGAGCAATCTCAGTGAATTGCAACTGAGCCTGCTGTACACCTTGCGGCACGAGTTTTCCAAACATGGCAGCGTGACCGCGCTCAGCCATATCTGCCATCTCAGCGGACAAGACCCGGACTGCATGCAACACCTGTTCTCCAACCCGCGCGAGGCCTGGCGGCTGGCAGGGCTCCCCAATCCGGGCGAGGAAGCCAAAACCTATCTTTAAAGCAACACGGCGGTGCGACAATGACGAGATGAGTTCTACCCCTCCTTCCCTCCATCCCGACGTCTGCCTGCTGTGCGAACCCATCGTCGGCGCCTTCGGACTGCCGGCCGACACCCCGTTCGTCAGCATCAAGGGCGATCCTTCCCTGCGTGAAACCGTACCGCTGCGCCCGCGCCAGCACTCGCGTCTGGACCAGATTGCCGGCGAAGTGCTGCAAACCTGCGCCGCCCTGCTGCGCGACACCGGGGTCTATGCGATTTACATCGGTTTCAACAGCTCGGAAGTGCGCACCGAATCGATCTTCAACCCGTTTGCCTATGAGGTGCACGACGCCGAGGACCTGGTGAAACCCGGCTACACCGCGCGGCATTTCGTGACCGTGCCGTACGACGAAAAAGTCCGCACCATTGCCTGGGTCCGCGCGATGATCCAATCGGGTCCTCTGCGCCATTACTTGCCAGCCCACTGGCTGAAGCTGATGGACGCGGGAAGCGCCGGTTGGCAGCCGCTGGCTGCCGAGCGCATCGGCGAAATCGTGCACAGTTTCAACGTGCTGCGCGGCATCGAGGGCTACTACCTGCGCAATGCCGCGATTTCGTTGTCCGAAGGCATCGTGCGCGCGTCCTACAATTGCGATGGCACCTACATCGTGCGGGCGGATTACTTCCCCGAGTTCGTGCGCATCAACACGCCCTGATCCCGGCGCACCCGCAGGCAGCCGCGCTAATCCAGCGGCGTATCGATATAGGCCCTGCCCTCCGGACAGCCGGAGTTGTAATGCCTGTGCCCTGCCCGGGCAAAGGCCAGCGGGCGCCCGGGCTCGCCGCTGGCCGGATGGCGCTCGAAATAGACGCGCACCTCGCGCAGCATCGGGCGACGCTTGGCAGGGATTGGCGTACGCGGGGTGCTGCAATCGAAAGTGACGGCATCCTTCAGCGCCGGATCGGCCCTGGCCAGCGACGCACGCAAGGCCGCCAGGCTGACTTCACGGCCCATGTGGCGCGCGATTTCGCCGCCGATCGCCCGATTGACGCGCTCGGTCAGCGTAGCCGAGGCGGCGAAATAGTCCGCCTCGCGCAGCCCCGAGCAGCTGCCGTGCTTGGCCCACTGGTAGCGGTCCAGGCAGTCCACCGTTGCCGGCATCGCCCGCCCCAGCTGCGCACGCGTCTCCGCCGGCAGCCGCACCACGGGCAGCCGGCAAAACGGGCCCGCCACTTCGCCGCCGCAATACACCGGATGCGGCCGGTCGGCGCGGTTCGGCCACAACCCGTGCAGCGTCAGCGGTAGCGCCTTGAAGCCTGCCTCCGACAGGTTCCGGCATTGCGCAAACCGTTTCTTGCGCTGCGGCTCGTCCTCGCAAAACGCGGGGGCCACGCTCAAGGCCAGCAGGTAATAATCGAAACGCGCGGGCTCGGCACCGCTTGCCAGCGGCAGCAACGCCAGCACGCTGGCCATCCATTTCCATTGCATGTCAGTCTCCCCGGATGGCCGCATCGTGCCATAAGAGCGGGGCTGCGCATCGCCCGGAATCCGGTAAAATCCAGACTTTCCATTTGCTCAAGAAAGCCACACCATGTCCATGGCCGACCGCGACGGCGTCATCTGGTACGACGGCAAGCTCGTCCCCTGGCGCGACGCCACCACCCACGTCCTCACCCATACCCTGCACTACGGCATGGGCGTCTTCGAGGGGGTGCGCGCCTACAAGGCCGAGCAGGGCACGGCGATTTTCCGCCTGCAGGAGCATACCGACCGGCTGTTCCGCTCCGCCCACATCCTCGGCATGAAGCTGCCGTTCGACAAGGCCGCGATTTCCGAAGCGCAGCGCACCGTGGTGCGCGAGAACAAGCTCGAATCCGGCTACCTGCGCCCGATGGCCTTCTTCGGCTCCGAAGCGATGGGCATCTCGGCGAAGAACCTGTCGGTGCACGTCATCGTCGCCGCCTGGCCGTGGGGCGCCTACCTCGGCGCCGAGGCGCTGGAGAACGGCATCCGCGTGAAGACCAGCTCGTTCTCGCGCCACCATGTCAACATCACCATGTGCAAGGCCAAGGCCAACGGCAACTACATGAACTCCATCCTCGCGCACAAGGAAGCCGAGACGGACGGCTACGACGAGGCGCTGCTGCTGGACGTCGACGGCTTCGTCGCCGAAGGCTCCGGCGAGAATTTCTTCATGGTGCGCAACGGCAAGCTCTACACGCCGGACCTCACCGCCGCGCTGGAAGGCATCACCCGCGACACCATCGTTCAGCTGGCCAGCGAAATCGGCCTGCAGGTGATCGAGAAGCGCATCACCCGCGACGAAGTCTACTGCGCCGACGAAGCCTTCTTCACCGGCACCGCGGCCGAGGTCACGCCGATCCGCGAACTCGACAACCGCGCCATCGGCGAAGGCACGCGCGGCCCCATCACCGCAAAACTGCAGGCGATGTATTTCGACTGCGTCCATGGCCGCGCGCCGGCGCACACCGGCTGGCTCGCCCCGGTCAAGTAAACGGAGCCCGGCATGAGCGAACGGCACGACAACACGCAGCGCGTCATCGAGGTCACCGAAGCCGACCTGCCCCTGCATTGCCCGATGCCGCAGCAGACCGACTGGAATGCCCACCCGCGCGTCTATCTTTCGATCGAATCGCGCGGCGATGCGCTCTGCCCCTACTGCGGCACGCTCTATCGCCTGAAAGGCAAACCCAGCAGCGGCCATCACTGAAAACGAAGACCCGCCGGCCTGGCGCATATAAAACTCCGCACGCCTGTCGATATCGCAACACCGTACCGGCCTCGATCCCGTCCGGGGATGAATGAGCGGGATGCTCCAGGCTACCCCCTCGCCCTCTGTCGCCGGGCAAATTCCTTGCCGAGCTTCACGCCTGGCTTGCTGGAACAGAATTTGCTGCTTGCCGGGCACTAAATTTCTGTCGGGGGGGATATGGGTATTGCAAAAATCGGCCGGGGTCTGGCCGCCTGCGCTACGGGCTTGACGATGGGTCTGCCCGCCAGCGCAGCTGTCATTTACCAAACCGACTTCCAGTCGGGCGTCGGCAGCGAATGGTCGCACACGATCACCCAGAATGCGCCGACACCATACGACTTCGGCCCGCGCACCTTTCTGGGCGAATTCGGCAATGAAACGATCACGCTTTCGCTAGCGGATTTGGGCTGGCACAGCGGCATACAGCTCGACTTCGACCTCTACCTGATCCGCTCGTGGGACGGCAGTTCGGGAGGAGCCGCGCTTTACGACTATGGCAACGACATATTCAAGGTGGCCACATCGGGCGGCCTCACCTTGCTGGAAGCCACCTTCAGCAACGGCAACCCCGCAGGCCAGACCTTCGGCCCCGCCGCCAACAATCCGGCCTATACCGGTGCCGCCGAGTCCTATTCGCTGGGCTACGTATTCGATGACGGCATCCTGGGAATTTCCCAGGTCATGGACTCGGTCTATCGCTTCAGTTTCAACTTTACCCACGGCGACAGTCTGCTGGCCTTCGATTTCAGCGGTATCGGCCTGCAGGGGCTGGAAGACGAAAGCTGGGGACTGGATAATGTCCGGGTTTCATTACTCGGTGGCCAGTCCGCGGCCATACCGAATCCATCCGTGCTGCCGCTGCTCGGGGCGGGATTGATCGGCATGCTGTGGGCACGCCGCAACCGCTCCCCATCGTAAGAAACAGGGCGCGACAGCGCGCCCCGATCCCTTAGAACGGAATGTAGAATTCAGCCCCGAGGTACATGGACGCCGGATCGTCTTCGGGCTTGTTCACGCCGGCCTTGAGCGTGAGCGCAGTGGCTGCGCCCAGCCCGATGTTGCCCACGAAGGCGCCCACCTTGTAGGCACTGTAGTTCGAGTCGCCCTGCACCACCACCTCGGGGCCGACGCGCCACTGATTGCGAAGCTGCGTCTGCAGCCGCAGGCGCGCCCAGTAGTTGGCGTCGCCAACCAGATGACTGGCAATGCCATTGATACGCCAGCCGGCTCCCATTTCGGTTTCGCCTTCGAATTGCAGCTTGGCACGCAATCGCCTGCCCTGATCGTCGTTGTCGGGGTCGTCGGGACGCAAACGGGTGCTGGCGTAGCGCGCACCCAAGTACGCCCCCCACCAGCCGCTCGTACTGCTTTGCTGGTATCCCAGCGCCGCCTCGGCCCCGGTCATTCGGGTATCGATTTCCAGCTGCGGCGTTTTCTCATAGCGATAGGCGACATAATCGAGCCAGTAGCGCTGCACGTATCCCTGCCCCAGCCTGGACCCCGGCAAGGGCAATACCGTCCCCAAATAGGCATACCGGTTATCGCGGCTTGCCTCGACGCCCGCCAGCGCAATGCCATCTTGTGCCCACACCGGGGCGTTCATGGCGAGCAGCAGACTCGCCAACAGCAATCTCGACATCATTCGATCCAGTCAGAAAATTTGCGGCGCATTATGCCCGCGATCCGGCGGCAATGGCAGCCGGCACCATCGGCTCAACGCCACTGTGCAGAACGGAAGCGACAGCGCCCGCCGACAATTCCAGCCGGTACAGATGGAGCATTCCCAGGCCGGTCAGAATGGTTTCATGCGCTGCAGTCTTTGCATGCAGGGTACGCAGACCTGTCCTGCCATGCGCCTGAATGACATGGCGGCAACCCGGATCGAGCGGCCGGTTCACCAACAGCCGGGGCTCCCCCTTTTCGCCAGCGTGTGCGCTGACCAGCCCGACCAGACAGCGATCTGCGCGAGCAACATTGGCGGAGACCTCACAGCTGACCCAATAACCGATGGGTTCGGACGGTGCTTGCGGCGCGTCGACCAGCCCCATACGTTGCAGCGGGGTTGGGCTGTCGTCACGGTATCGATTGATCCGCCATTGCGCATCCGAACCATACAAGAACTGTTCGATGCGCTGGGTCACGGACAGGGGCATCGCATGGAATGTGCCGCCGATGGCGCGCACATACGCTTGTTCTCCCTTTCCCGCATGCATCAAGGTGCGGATTTCCAGCTCCGCATCCAACTCGCCATCGGGCAGATACAGGGTGACAGCCACCCTGTCGCCGACCTTCGCCTGCCTCAGCACGCCATAAAAGCTCATCCCGCTGGGCGACAGGTCGTCCACCGTTCCCAACACGCCATCCAGACGCGCCGCCAGCGGCAGGGCAAAACGATATTCGTTGCGCCGGTTAACCCCGCGCGCGGCAGTGAAGCGCACCACCAGCACGGCCAGCCAGGTGTTGACCGTGGCCCACACCACATTTGCCCACATGCCGTCCTTTGGCAAATGGCCATAGAAATAGAACAGCGCGATGCCCACCGGGATGGCAAGCGTATTGAGCCCCATCACGGCCAGCTGAGGCAGCAGAAAGCCCAAGCTGAGCGCATGCTCTCCCTGCTTCTTGGCCGTCACCCCGAAACGCTTGCGCATCTTGAACACGCCCAGCGTCGACCAGGCGAAGCTGGCAAAGCGCGCCATGTTGTACTGCTCGATCATCAGGCTGCGCCCGTAACCGCGCGATATCTCCTCGAACGCCAGGAAATTGACCAGGTAGTACGGCACGAAATGCAGCAGGAACACCCAGCCATCGACGGCGATCGGCATGGCGCCCGCCATCAGCACATAAACCGGCGCAAAGTAGAAAAACATCTTTTGCCAGCCGTCAAAATAGGCCAGTACGGTAGCCAGGTAATTCAGCCGCTGCGGCAGCGTCAGCCCACGGGAAAACAGGATGCCCTCCTTGCGCCAGACGTTCATCGCGCCCACCCCCCAGCGCACGCGCTGCTTGAGAAAAGGTTCGATTTTGGCGGGCGCCACGCCATAGGCCAGCGACTCGTCGTGATAGACGGAACGGTAGCCTTTCTTGTGCAGCAGCAGACTGGTGTGAAGGTCCTCGGTCACCGTGCCTGTCGCAAATCCGCCAATGGAGTCAAGCGACTGACGCCGGATCACCGCGCAGCTGCCGCAATAAAACGCCGCATTCCAGTAATCCTTGCCGCGCTGGATCACCCGGAAAAACAGCGACTGTTCGGACCAGGCGACCCGGCTGCCAGGGTCGGTGCGGTTCTGAAACGAGTCCAGGTTGTAGAAGTCCTGCGGTGTTTGCACAAACGCCACACTGGGGTCGGAAAAATAACCCAGCGTCTTCAGCAGAAAATCCTGACGCGGCGCATGATCGGCGTCGAAGGTCGCGATCAGGTCCGCCGTGCTGTGCGGCAATGCATGGTTGAGATTGCCTGCCTTGGCATGCGCATTATCGGTTCGTGCCAGGTAACGCACGCCGAGCGATTGCGCCATCTCGCGCATCGCCTCGCGGTTGCCGTCGTCCAGAATCCAGGTTTCGTGCGGATACTTCATTGCCCGCGCCGCCAGCGCGGTGCGCCGCACCATCTCGACATCCTCGTTGTAGGTCGGGATGAACACATCCACCTTGAGCCCCAGGACGGGCGACGGCGCGGTGCGCTCGGACAGACGCCAGGTCATGAAGATGTTCAGAACGGCAGTGAAAAACCCGAACACCTCGGCGCCATACAGCAGCCAGGAAAAGACCGGATGCGCCGCATTGAACGTCTCCAAGCGCCAGTTCAAATACCAGGCGCCAATAGCAAGAAACAGCAGAACCACGGCTTGCCTGGCGGGTTGGAGTGAGCGATATTGCGGTTTCATATCCTGTGCCTCATGTTGCGATGGACATATGCACAGCAAAACCCGTACCACACTTTCTACGTACCGCCGATCGCCACTCACGCCATGCCCTACCCTACCCCTGAAGCCGCCGAAACCGCGTTCTACGCCGCCTTCGAGGCACGCTCGCTGGGCGCCATGATGGACGTCTGGGCCAGCGACGACAGCATCGTCTGCATCCACCCCCTGGCCGCCCCATTGAACGGACGTGCCGCCGTGGCGGCCGGGTGGCGCAGCATGTTCGAGGCCGCCGGCCAGTTCCGCGTGCAGGTCGAGGCCGCCCACCAGATACGCGAAGCCACGCAGGTCGTTCGCATCGTCCGCGAATATCTCGTCATCGGCCAGGAGACCGAGCCGCGCCCTCCCATCCTCGCAACCAATGTCTACCGCAAGGACGCCGACGGCTGGCGCATGGTGCTGCACCATGCCTCGCCGCTCCAGGTAGGCGGCACACCGCCGTCACGCACGCCGCCCGTGGTCCTGCATTAAAGGCGGCGGCGCCTTGGCCACCACGCCTTCGCCGGGAAACCTGCCCTATCGCGCCCCGACCTGGCTGCCCGGCGGGCATCTGCAAACCATCTACAGCAGCCTGTTCATCCGCGTCCCGCCGGTCACCTACCGGCGCGAACGGCTGGAATTGGCGGATGGCGACTTCCTGGATTTCGACTGGGTCGACGGCCCGGCTGGCGCGCCGGTGGTGGTGCTGTTCCATGGTCTGGAAGGCAGTGCCGACAGCCACTACGCGCGCGACCTCATGGCCCACATGCGGGCGCGTGGCTGGCATGGCGTGGTGGCGCATTTCCGCGGCTGCTCGGGTGAGGACAACCGGCTGCCGCGCGCCTATTTCGCCGGTGACAGCGCAGACATCGGATGTATCCTGCATCACGTCAAATCGCAGCACGCCGATGCGCCGGTTTACGCGGCCGGCGTCTCGCTCGGCGGCAATGCCCTGCTGAAATGGCTAGGTGAACAAGGCGATGCGGCGCATCTGCTGGTCGAGCGCGCCGCCGCCGTCTCCGCGCCGCTCGATCTCACCGCGGCCGGCCACACCCTCGACCGTGGCTTCAACCGCCGCGTCTACACCGCACGCTTCCTCGTCACCCTGAAAGCCAAGGCCCTGCTCAAGGCCGCGCGCTTTCCCGACCTGCTCGATTCGCAGGCGATTGCCGCTGCCACCACCTTCCGCGAATTCGACACCCTGGTCACCGCGCGGCTGCATGGCTTTCACGATGCCGAAGACTACTGGCAGAAGGTGTCCTCCAAGCCCCTGCTGCAGGCCATCGCCGTACCCACGCTTGTCGTCAACGCACGAAACGACCCGTTCCTGCCCGCCTGGGCGCTGCCGTCGCCAGTCGAAGTCTCGCCTGCGGTCACGCTCGAACAGCCTGCCACCGGCGGCCATGTCGCCTTTCCTTCCGGCCCCTTCCCAGGAAGACCCGGCTGGCTTCCGCGCCGCCTGATGCAGTATTTCGACACCCTGCGCAGGTAGAATCGGCGCATCGCCATTCAGGGAGCGTGTTGTGGAATACCCCAAGGAAATCTTCAAGGCCTACGACATTCGCGGCATCGTCGGCCAGAGCTTCACCCCGGAGATCGTCGAAGCCATCGGTCATGCCATCGGCTCCGAGGCAGTGGCGCGCGGCCAGCAGGAAATCTGCATCGGTCGCGACGGCCGCCTGTCCGGACCCGATCTCGCCGCCGCCCTGGCGCGCGGCATCCGCAAGGCCGGCATCGGCGTGGTGGACCTGGGCATGGTCGCCACGCCGATGACCTATTTCGCCGCGTATCAGCTGAACACGAACAGCGCGGTGATGGTCACCGGCAGCCACAACCCGCCCGACTACAACGGGCTGAAAATGGTGCTCGGCGGCGAGACCCTGGCGGGCGACGCCATCCAGAAGCTGCGCCAGCGCCTCGTCGACAACGATCTCGCCCACGGCGACGGCGGCTACCGCCAGCACGACATCGCTGGCGAATACCTCGCCCGCATCGTCTCCGACGTCAAGCTTGCACGGCCGATGAAAATCATCGTCGACTGCGGCAACGGCGTGCCCGGCGCCTTCGCCCCCAAGCTCTACCGCGACATGGGCTGCCAGGTGGAAGAACTGTTCTGCGAGGTCGACGGCAATTTTCCCAACCACCATCCCGATCCCTCGCAGCCGAAAAATCTGCAGGACCTGATCGCCGCGCTGAAAACCAGCGAGGCAGAGATCGGGCTGGCGTTCGACGGCGACGGTGACCGCCTCGGCGTCGTCACCAAGGATGGCAGCATCATCTTCCCCGACCGCCAGTTGATGCTGTTCGCCGACGACGTGCTCTCGCGCAACCCCGGCGCCGAAATCATTTTCGACGTCAAGTCGACGCGCAAGCTGTTCGGCTGGATTCGCGAACGCGGCGGCCGTCCGCTCTTGTGGAAGACCGGCCACAGCTTCATCAAGGCGAAGATGAAGGAGACCGGCGCGCTCCTGGCCGGCGAGATGTCCGGCCACGTGTTCTTCAAGGAACGCTGGTACGGCTTCGACGATGGCCTGTACGCCGGTGCACGGCTGCTCGAATACCTCAGCAAGCAGGCCGACATCGACGCCACCCTGCATGGCCTGCCCGATACGCTGAACACGCCCGAACTCAACATCAAGATGGCCGAGGGCGAACATTACGCACTGATGGAGCGGCTGCAGAAAACCGCACGTTTTCCGGATGCGCAGGAAGTCATCACCCTCGATGGCCTGAGAGTCGAATATGTCGACGGCTTCGGCCTGGCGCGTCCGTCCAACACCACGCCGGTGATCGTGCTGCGCTTCGAGGCCGATAACGCCGCGGCACTGGAAAGAATCCAGGCCGACTTCCGCCGCGTGATTCACGAGGCAGCGCCCGGCCTTGCGCTGCCGTTCTGAGCGCGGTGCCGGTGCAGAAAGGCGGCGCGATTCACGTCCGGATCAACATGGACTGCGCACCCGGCGGCATGGCATTGCTGACGCCGGGCGGCAGCTTGGCCTGGGGGCGCTGTCATTTCGACTTCAACCCGAAGCCCGGGGGCCGCACGGATTTCAGCGTCGTGCTGGGCAATATGCGCCCGTACGACCGCTTCATCGCTGCACCGCAGAACACCCTGTTCATCGCTGGGGAACCGCTGTCGAAGAAGCTGTACCCGCAGGCGTTCTACCGGCAGTTCGGCCATGTCGTCGACAGCCACGCCGAGTCACGCCATCCCCATCTGCACGTGAGTGCGCTCGGGCTCAACTGGCACGTCGGGCTCGATCGGCGTTCCAACAGCTATCGCTACGGCTACGACCATTTATCCACGCTGGCCTGCCCGGAGAAGCAGAACCGCATCGCCGTGGTGTGCTCCAATGCCAGCAGGACCGAAGGCCAGCGCCAGCGACTGACTCTGCTCGAAGGACTGAAACAGCGCCTGGGCGACCGGCTGGTGCATTTCGGGCGCGGTTTCGAGCCCATCGACGACAAGATGGACGGCATCCTGCCTTACCGCTTTCATCTGGTGCTTGAAAACAGCGTGCTGCCCAACTACTGGACCGAAAAGCTCGCCGACGCCTGCCTGGGCTGGGCCTACCCGGTTTATCTCGGCTGCCCGAACGTGGGGGATTACCTGCCCGCTGAAGCGCTGCTGTCGATCAATGATCTGGATGTGGACACAGCGGCTGCGCGGATTACCGAACTGCTGGACCAGCCGCTCGATCCGCAGCGCCAGGCCGCGCTCGCCGAGGCCAGGCGCCGCGTGCTGAACGTCTACAACCCCTTCGCCTGGGCGGCGCACTGGGCCGAGCAATTGTATCGCCCGGATTGTGCTGAAAAGACGCTGACGCTGCGCTCGCACAAGGCTTTCCGCAGTTTCCCGCGCGGCCATCTGTTCCGGGTGCGCAAGGCGCTGGCCTGAGCGCGGGCCGAGCGTTCAGTCTCCCGCCAGACGGCGGCGGGCGCGCACGTAGCCTTTTTCCAGTCCGTAGCGCAGCCCCGGCAGCAGTTGCCGGTGCAGGCGACGGCGGCTCTGGATAAGGGAGGGTGAGGCAGGCAGGGCGCGGCCGGCGGCGTGTCTTTCGTTGACCAGTCGCACCACGGTGGCAATCGGACCATATTCTTCCAGCACGCGGCGGCGGCTCTCCAGAATCGCGGGTAGGTTCTTTTCCCACAGCCTGTCGCGGATCGCGTGCTGGATGGTCTCGGCGGCGCCATCGACATCGGCGATGTCGATGCGGATGAAGCTCTCCGGCGGAAAGTAATCCTCGGCGTTAGGGCAGCCGTAATAGACCGGCATGCACGCACCGAGGAAGGGGTCGGCGAGCTTTTCCGTCCAGTGGTGCGGCCCCAGGTGGTTTTCGATCGCCAGGTGGTAGCGGTAGGGGTCGAGGGCGTCGGCCTTGTCGACCAGCGGGCGCACGCCGTGGCCGTAGATTTCCATGAACGGCAGCCGGGCCTTGAGCGCCTGGGTGAAGTCGTAGCGCATGCGGTGCAGGGTATGTCCCTGCCGCTTGCTGGAGCAGACCGTCGACAGGTCGGCAGTCTTTTCCAGTGGAACATGCGAGACCAGGGTATCGTAGTCGCCGCGCGGCGAAGTGGTGGCGTAAAACCAGATCAGCGCGGGCTGCTGAAAAATCAGGCCCCTGTGCCTGCCCGTCGCCCATGGCTCCTGCGTGGTCAGCAGCCAGTTGAACTGGCGCAGGTAGGTTCTGCCGTAGGTCTTGATCGAAGACGGCTCGACGGTGATCAGCAGGGTGTTTTCAGGCGGGCAGGCCAGCTCTTCCACCCACAGCGGATGGCGCTCGCCGGCCAGCGAAGGCAGATCGTCGTAGACCACCAGCCAGTCGTAGTCGCGGCAGTCGCGGTCGAAAATGAAGTCGCAGTTTCCCCAGCGCGGCTGCCTGCCGGGAAAGCATTTCAGCCAGCCCTCGCCGTCGTGGCCGGGTTTGAACTTGCCGAGGAACTTGATTCGCAGCCGCGGCGGTGGGGTCGGCAGGTCGCTGATGGACATTCAGAATCCGCGCAGTTGCTTGATCAGTCCGCGCAGCCCGTCGCGCGGCTCGGCCAGCCGGTATCCCGCCCAGCGCAGTTTTCCGAGCAACCAGTAAGCCAGCGCGCCGTAGCGTGGGTCGGGCACATGGGTGGCGTGCACCCGACTGGTTCGGCGTTGGGTGATGTCTGAAAAGCCGACCTGCTGGTTGATGATGGAAGGCGACACGGCGCACACTTTGAAACGGCGCGCCAGATTGCGGTAATACCAGCGGTCGATGGCACGATGACGGCTGATCCACGACCAAACGTCCCCTTCTCTTGGGAGGCGCTGCAACAGCCAATCGAAAGTGCTCTCTTTAAGCACATAGGCATGTGCGGTATTGCACCCTGCAACGGCACACAGCCTGTGTCCGGCCGGCAAAGCAGCCAGAGTGCGGTAGGGCGAAACAGGATCGGTAAATCCCAGATAGCAGACGTCCCAGTCGCTGTCTTTCAGGGCCTGGGGCAGTTCTGCCGCCACTGCGGCCAGCGCCGGTTCGAGTTCGATGTCGTCTTCCAGGATCAGCACCGTGCGCCAACCCTGTTGACGCGCGTAGGCGATCGCCGCACGGTGAGAAAGTGCACAGCCGGCGCGCCCGGCCCAGGTCTTGTCGCGCTTGCGACCACGAAACCAGGGAGGCACCCCGAAGCCGGGCAGGGCCGCACCCAGCGTGGCAGGCAGCCGGTGCAGCTTGTGCGCGGGAATGAATCCGGCCGTCCTCATCTGCACGTCCTGCCAGCGGTCGGGGCGGCTGTCGAGGTTGACCACCAGGACGCCGTCGATCATGTCCCAGAAGGCGCCGAGCTGGGGCTGCGGCATCACAGCTTCCAGTAATCGGCGATCCACGGCGCGGGCAGTGTACGGTGGTGCAGCTTGCGCCCTCGATACCCGCGGATGGCCTCGTCCGGATCGGGGCGGCCATGGAACACCAGAATCCGGCAGCCCTCGGGCAGCTGCGGCGCGCGGAACAGGTTGAGCGGAAAAGCCGGACGGCAGTTCCACTTGTAGCTCTTGACCCATTCCTCCGGCCACCACTGCGGATTGCCCATGGCGTAGGTCAGAAAGGCCTGCTCGGTATTGAAGGCCGCGCGATCCTCGGCGCGGTGCATTTCGCGCAGGAAGGTTTCGTAGGCATGGCCGGACTTGCCGGCTTCGAAGCGGAAGACCGATGAGTTGCCTACCGCCGGGCGCCGCCCCAGCATGGCCTTACGCCAGTGCACCCAGTTGTGGATGATGCAGAATTCGCCCGGCTTGTAGTCGAAGAAGCCGTCGATCGGCCCGGTGATCGCCACATCCAGATCGAGGAACAGTGTCGGCCCCTGCAGGTCGCCGAAACCATCCTGCAGGATCGCCAGCTTGACCAGAATGTCGGGCCAGCCGCGCTTGACGCCGGGGTTGGCGGGAAACGGGATGATTTCCACGCCCGCGTCCAGCCCGCTGGGGTCGTCCGTGCAGCAGAAGAACCGGAACGGCCGGCTCAGGTTGCGGCCAACGGCGCGATAAAGCATGTTGACGTAATGTGGGCCATAGCGGGTGCCCCATTTGAGGCAAAGGACGTTTACGTGTTGCATTGAAGCCTTAGTCTTTCCGGAAGCGTTGATACGCAGGTGCGGTAGGCCCCGGCAAAGCCATCAAACAGCACTCGCCGTCCCTGCCGGGTGGGTGCGACACCCGGATAATCGGCACCGGATTCAATATTTTCCAAGTTGCCTTGACAATTCGACGTCTGACATCAGCGTGCTGGACCACACGTATTTTACCAAGACATTGCAGTACGTTTTCCAGGCTCTTCGCGCAAGAGGAGTGATTAATTTCCCCCGTCAGAAAAGCTAACTGACTTGTTCGGGTATAAATTGGAAGCTGGGCTTTTTTCTGGAATGGAAGCGGTGCTTGCAGGATGCGCCCTTCTGCGGGAAGCCTAACTTGCACTCGTGTGCGTGAGACGTTCGTTCAGCGTGTAGCAGCCGATCCCCGTGACGAGAACCCAGACCCCCCTGAAATGCGTGGAATCCAGGATGGAGTATTCGAGCGTGCCCGCCAGCACACTGGCGGCGAGCACGGCGAGCGCCAGCCGCGCTGCGGGATGGCCACGGCGATACAGCCGATACGCCAGTAGCGCAATTGACGCCAGCACGCCCGTCAGCGCGACCAGGCCGCTGCTGATAGCCAGGTCGAGCCACATGTTGTGCGGTGCGTTCACGACATGGCCGGGAAGGTGCTCGTAGGCGCCAATTCCCCAGCCGAGCCACGGCGCCTGGCGAATCTGTTCCAGCGTAAACGAAATGATCTGCATGCGCGTGTTGTCACTCTGCATCGTAGCGTGCTGCACGCCTGCGCTAACGTATAGGTAGACCATGGCGGCCAGGGTCGCCCCGCCCAGATAAACAAGCAGTCGCGCCCGGCTCACGGGCGGGAACAGCACTGCGAATCCTGCGGCGACGGTGAGGATCGCGCCGCGGGAGCCCGATGCCCACACGCCGAGCAGCGCAGCGATCAACAGCGCCCAGAGCAACGGGCGGCGCGGCGGGTTGCGCAGCAGTCCGGCGGAAAGAATGGCGGTCAGGGCCATGAACATGCCGAATGGATTGGGGTTGAACACAAGCCCGTTGATGCGCAACTCGCGCCAATGCGTCAGGCTTGCATCCGGCGTGGTGAGCAGGTCGATCAAACCGGCGCCGGCATGGATCGCCAACGCGCAGAGCAGCGCGAAGATAGCGGAATGCAGGCTCAGCCATCCGCGCTGGAGAAGCACGACGAGGCCAAGGCCGATGCCGAGCATGCGCAGCACGAGCACCGGCAACTCGTGCCAGCCCGGCGCGGTGGCGACCCCCAGCGCATGTTGCAGGCTGGCGGTCAGCAGAACCGGGGTCAACCAGAGCGCGGTACACAGCAGATAGGTCCGCATCGCGGGGCTGCGCCAATCCTCACGGCGCGCAAAACCCGCCGCGAGGGCCAGGACAAGCCCCGCGATATGCAAGCTTGCCCATTTCGCAGGCAGACTCAGGGCGAAAACGAACAGCAGGAAAAACGCCGCCAGGGACGCTTTGGTCGTGCCCGCCCATTCCAGCGGGGAGGCGTGTAACCGGAGTGTCTGCACTTTAACTTCTCTCTACCATACGCATGCGGGAAACCCGGCATTGATCGTCATTGCCTTGCCCAGTCAGCCTGCACCGGGTTCAGTGACCTTGCGTTTATGTTGCAGGATTGAACCGCGCCAGTATTGGCTGCCGGGTCCTGCCAAATTCAGGAATCGTGTTGGCGGCCGCGATGATCACGCGATCCAGAGGCCGCGTGAATTCTACACCACGCCACAGGGTCGGGCGGGCAGCGGGGCGCCGGTTGATGCAGCCAGCAACCCTGCACGACATCCACGCCCGTGCCTGTGAGGCCGATCCGTTCCGGATCGATTTCCGGCTGCCCGGCGATGGCCTGCTGGAGAATCCCCGCCGCACCGCATAACCGACCAGCGCTCCCGGCTACGCGCCCAATATTGAATCCGCAGGGTTGGCATGGACTAGAATCGTTCCATTCCCACGCCCCCGCCGGAGCCCATCATCGACTGCCTGCTCTTCCAAGACGCCACAGCCCGCGTGATCGACTTCGACGACATCAGCGATCATGTCGGCCGGCCGGATCGTTTCATCTGGATCGAACTGAAATCTCCCGACAGCCGGACCATCACGCGCCTTGGCGATGAACTCGGATTGCACGCGCTGGCGCTGGAGGACGCCATTTCCACCCACCAGCGCTCCAAGCTCGAAGAATACGACGGGCACGTATTCATTGCCACGCGCACTGCGCAGCTGTGGGAATCGCGCCTTGAACTCGGCGAGACCCACCTGTTTGTCGGCGGCAACTTCGTCGTCGCCATCCGTCACGGCAGCGGCAGCGGCTACCACCGGGTAAGCGAGCGCCTGCAGCGCCGCCCCAGCGGCATCGAGGCCGCCACGCCCTACGCGCTGTATCTGGTGCTCGATCTCATCGTCGACCAGTTCAGACCGGTGATCGAAGGCATGCAGGAGCGCTTCCAGTCACTGGAAAGCCAGCTGACGAGCGGCACCAGGCGTGGGCGCGACATGCTGGAACAGCTATACGCCATGAAGCGCGAGCTGGCCGTGTTGCGCGACGCCGCCGAGCCGATGCAGGAGATCACGCAGAACCTGATCCGCCTGCACCCGGAATTGTCCACCAAGGAGCTCAAGGCGTATTACCGTGACATCCACGACCATGCGGTGCGCGTGTCGGCTGCCATCGACCATCTGCGCGTCTCGACCTCGGACGCGATGCAGTTCCATCTCGCGTCGCTGTCGGTGAAGCAGAACGAATCGGTGCAGAAGCTGGCCGGCTGGGGCGCGCTGCTGGCGCTGCCGACGGTGGTGTTCAGCCTCTACGGCATGAATTTCGACCATATGCCGGAACTGAAATGGCCGTGGGCCTACCCGGCGCTGCTGCTGGCAACCGGCATAAGCGTGCTGGTGCTGTACCGGCGCCTGAAGCGGCGCGGCTGGATCTGAGCCGCGTTCAGCGCCACTCGGCGCGGGCGTAACGGATGCGCGTGGCCGCCTGCGCATCCGTCCGCTCCAGCCACACCACATGCAGGCGCCCGGACGCATCCAGCGCCGCCACCGGGTCGGACTGCGCGCCGGCACCGGCCGCTGCCGGTACCGCCACGTTGTCGTCAAACGATTTGCCATTCCAGTTGGCCAGCCACACATCCGGCGTCCCGTCGCGCTCATCGTCCCACACCGCCACCAGCCGGCCGCTGGCGTCGCCGACGACCTGTGCATGCCACTGCGCCATGTTGTCGCCGAAGCTGTCCTGCACGCGCAGATTCTTGCCGAAGCGGCGCTTGCCTGGATCGAATGCCGCGTAGACGTCATAGCCGGAAAGAAAATCGCGCTTGTCGAGCCATACCGCCACCACGCCACGCGGCCCCCAAGTCGCAAGCGTCGGCCGCATCGCGCCGCTCCCCGCCCCCAGCCCGTCGACGCTGCCGCTCTTGTGATCGGTCAGACGGGCCGGCGGGGAAAAACGGCGCCCATCGCGGCTGTGGCTCACCAGCGGCACCGTGTGGCGCTCGCGTCGATCCTCCCACGCCACCGTCACGCTGCCGTCTCCTGCCACCGCCAGCGCGGGCCAGCCCTGCTCGTTGGACGGCACTTTCGCTTCGACCGGCCGTGCCGCCTCGACACCGAGCGTGTCCGCCGCCAACGCCAGCCGGGCAACGACGATACGGCGGAATCGCCCGGCCTGCTCGGCCCAGGCCGCGTAAATCCCGCCCGCGCCGGCCGCCAGCGTAACCTGGGCCGCCTCGGCGGCAGCCAGCTTCGATGCGCCGCCGCCGGGCAATACCCGCGCGTGCACGCTGCCCGCCTCTTCCCATGCCGCGGCAAAGCGGCCCGCACCGAGCGCAAGCACCACCGGCTCGTAGCAGGCCGACTGGCTCAAGCGGATCTCCGGCTGGAATTCCGCTGCGGCGCCCGGCTTGATCGCCAGATAGCACTGCGGCGTGCCATCGCGGTTGTCTTCCCACACCACGCCCACGCTGTCGCCCGACACCGCCACGCCCTGACGGTTGGCCGACTCCAGATGGGGAAAGACCGCCGCTCCCTGAACCGGGTTGACCGTCAGCGCTTCGCCCCACTCCCACGCGGCTTGCGTCGGCGCGGCCAGCATGACCAGCAACAGCGCCGCCGCCCTCACGACTTGCTGCCCAGGAATTCGAGCAGGGTTTTCTGCTTGTAATGGCCGCCGCGCACGTAGCGGTCGTAATCGCGGAAATCCTGCACCGTCTTGAAGCCGGGGATCTGCACGATCTTGTCGCCCTGCGGGGTCAGGTAGACAAACAACGGCGTCGCAAATGCCTTCAGCCGCACGCCCAGTTCGGCTTCGGTGATGCGTTCGCCAGAAGGCAGCGTCAGCCGTTTTCCCGATTCGGCATCGACATACACCAGCTCGTAATTGGCGGTGTACAGTTTCTTTAGCGCGGCGTCGGAAAACGTCTTCTTGTTGGTATGGTCGCACCAGGCGCAGCCGTAGCGCCCGAAGTACAGGAAAATCGGCTTGCCGCTTGTGCGCGCGGCTGCCAGGCCGGCGTCGAAACCGACAAACGGATAGCCCGGCGGCGGGTCGGCCAAGGCCGCAGACGCCCACAAGCAGATTGCCGCCACCACGCTCTTGATCAGGTTCATCCTGCCCTCCTTCAGCCACAGTGCCACCATTCTGATAAATTCAGCCACTCGTGCAACCCTCTTTTCTGACCATATGACCCACGATTCCGTTCGCATCGGCCTGGTTTCCATCAGCGACCGCGCCAGCAGTGGCGTGTACGAAGACCAGGGACTTCCCGCACTCAAGGCCTGGTTCGGCGAAGTGCTGGCCAATCCCGTCGAATTCGTCACCCGGCTGATCCCCGACGAACAGGCGCAGATCGAAGCAGCACTGGTCGAGCTGGCCGACGGCGAACGGTGTTCGCTGATCCTGACCACCGGCGGCACCGGCCCGGCGCCGCGCGACGTCACCCCGGAAGCGACATTGGCGGTGGCGCACAAGGTGTTGCCCGGCTTCGGCGAGGCGATGCGCGCGGTGTCGCTGAAATATGTGCCGACCGCCATCCTGTCGCGCCAGCTGGGTGTCACCCGCGGCGCCAGCCTGATTGTCAACCTGCCGGGGCAGCCGAAGGCGATCAAGGAAACGCTCGACGGCGTGTTCGCCGCGGTGCCCTACTGCATCGACCTGATCGGCGGCCCCTATCTCGAAACGCGGCCCGGCACCGTGGCGGCATTCCGCCCCAAATCCGCACTGAGAAAGAGCGCATGAGCGGCATTCTCGATGCGCTGGCGCGGGCACTGCGCGACCTGTTCAGCCTGCGCGTGCTGTGGGTGGTGGTGTGGCCGATGCTGGTGGCGGCACTGCTGTGGCTGGTACTGGGCGTGACGTTCTGGCACACCTTCTCCGGCTGGCTTGCACAGGGACTCGACGCCATCGGCATCCAGACCTGGCTGGCCGAGCTCGAACCGGTATGGATCGCCCATGGCATTCAGGCACTGCTGCATCTGCTGCTGTTCGTGCCGCTGGTACTGCTGACCGCGCTCGTCATCACCGCGCTGTTTGCCATGCCTGCGCTGATTCGCCTGGTGGCCGGGCGCGACTACCCCGGACTCAAACGCGAAAACGGCGGCGGCCTGCTCGGCAGCCTGTGGAATGCGGTGGTCGCCGTCGTGCTGTTTGCCGCCTTGTGGCTGGTCACCCTGCCGCTGTGGCTGATCGGCATCGGCGTGATCGTGCCCTTCGTCGCCGCGGCGTATCTGAACCAGCGCCTGTTCCGTTACGACGCCATCGCCGAACATGCCAGCGCCAACGAAATGGCGGCGCTGTTCAAGAGCGACCGCGCGGGCTGGTGGGGATTGGGGCTGCTGACCGGACTGGTGCAGTTTGTCCCCCTGCTCAACCTGTTTGCCCCGGTGCTCGCCGCGCTGGCGTTCATCCACTACGGCCTGGCGCGGCTCGAAAGGCAGCGAGCGGCCTCAACCGGCTGAGGCAAAGCGCCGTCTGAAGCCTGCATCGAAATTGATTTCGCGCGCGGTCATGGCGCCGATCACGCACTGTTCCAGGCTGAGCGGCATCACCAGCTGCCCGGCGCCATTGACCAGCCGGCCGGCCATGATTTCGGCCTGCTGGCGCGGCAGCGACTGCGGCAGCCCGGATTCGGCATAACCTTGCGGATAAACCGGCCTGCCCCCGGCGTCGTATTTGTCGGTCGCGCCCAGGGTGTGCAACAGTTCGTGTGCGATCACGATATTGTTCTGGCGCGTCTGGCGGGGATCCGCAAAGGCGTGCACCACGCCGATCAGGCCTTTCCGCAAACCCAGCGAATGATCCAGCGCGATGCCGTCTTGCGGCGCGTAATACAGCACGAACAGCTTGATCTTGCCGAGCTGCGGCAGCCACTGCCCCGACTGCCGATACACCCACCCGCGCAGCTTCAGGCTCCAGAACACGGTTTCCAGCACGCTGCGGTCGCGTGGCGGAGCAGGCGGTTTCTCCTTCAACTCCGGCAGCAGGCTGATCTGCATCGCCGGCGACTGCTTCACGCCGTAGCGCGCCGTTTCGCGTTCGAGAAACGCATTGATCTCGTGAAAATCGCTCGCCTGCAGCGTACGGATCGTCTGTGCCGCCTGTGCCGAGCCGTCGCCGTTGATCGGGACCACGACCACATCCAGCGGCACCTGCCAGGCACGCACCATGAATTGTTCCAGCCAGGTGAAGCCGAGCGCCGCGGCCAGCACGCCCAGCAGCAGCAGAATGCGCAGCCGGCGAAAAGTCATGGCAGGGCGGGCATCCAGCCATTCCCGGTACCGCGAAGACGCGTCGGCGGCAGCATCAGGATGCCGCCGCGGCGGGCGCCACCGGCGCCACGGGCGTGGCAGGTTCGGTGGACGGCACGGGCGTGGCGGGTTCGGCGGGCGACGCGGGCACGGGCGACGGTTTTTTGCCCGCTCCCAGGCTCATCTTGCTGGCGGCCAGCTTGCCGCCATCCGCGTTTTTCACCGCTTCGCCCACACTGATCTTGGCGCCATCCACCTGCCCCAGCGTGATCAGCGCCTGCTTCACCGCCTCGCCGCGCGCCTGCGCCAGCCGCTGCAGTTCGGGCTCGGTCACCGGAATTTGCAGGGTCAGGCGCTCCAGCATGGCCGCGTGCAGCGACGGACCGGCCTCTTTGGCCTTCGCGTATTCGGCCTTGATCGCCTTCACCCCGCCCTGTTTGCCGAAACGCTCACCGTACAGCGCTTCCAGCGCTTTCTGCGCGCGCGGGTTGGTGGTGTCGACGGGGCCGGGTTCGCTGTCGGGCTCGATTTTCAGCCCCATGCGCAGAGCGACGTCGCGGCGAATCCACAATTCCTGGATCGCGCGCGTATCGCCTTTCACCTCATACGCCGGAGCGATCGACAGTGTGAGTTGCGGCCGTTTGGCCAGCGCCTGGCCGACTGCCTTGAGCTTCTCCTGTTCCGGCGGCAGCAGGGTGGCCGTGCCGAAATCGAATTCGACGGCTTCGAGCTTGTCGGAACTGATCCCCAGCAGGCTGCCGAGCGCGCGGAAAGGCGCGGTCACCAGCTTGGTCAGCACGTTGACGATGGCTTTCCAGATGATCTTGCCGTAGCTGAATTGCGGATCGTCGAGACTGCCGGTGACGGGCAGATCGAGGTCGATGATGCCTTCGCTGTCTTCCAGCAGGGCAATCGCCAGATCGAGCGGCAGCTTCATCGCGTCGGGGCTGTCGACGCGCTCGCCGAGCTTGAGCTTGTTGATCACGAACTTGTTGTCGCCTGTCAGCTGGCGCTGCTTGATCTTGTATTCGAGGTCGACCGAGAGCTTGCCGGAATCGATCCTGCGTCCGGCGAATTTGCCCGAATACGGCGTCATGTTGGTCATTTCCAGATTGCGGAACGTCAGCCTCAGATCGGTGAAATCGGTCGCCCTGAATGGCTGGATCGAGCCGCGCACGCGCGCCGAGCCGAAATCGTCGACCTTGCCGTCAAGCTCCACCAGCGCCATCGTCGCCGGATCGGTGGACAGCCCGGTCACCACGCCGCCGAGATCGTGCATGCGGGTGCCGAACTGCGGCGTCAGCGAAAGGTCGGCGAATTCCGCATTCGCGCCGACGATGCGCAGACGTTCGACGGCCAGCGGAAACGCGGCCGGCTGGGTGGGGGGCGCTGGTTGGGGCTTTGCCGGCGGCGTGACAAGCGGCGCCTGCGCCGGGGTGCGCAGGATGCGCTGCAGGTTGATCGACTTGTCCTCGAAAATGATGACCTTGCCGAAGGGATTCAGCGCCACCAGTTCGTTCATGTGCAGGCGGTCGGGGTTGAGCCTGAATTCGAGGCTGTCGGACGACAGTTTCTTCCAGCCGAGGAAGGCCTCTTCGGTTTCCTCCTCGGTGATGGCGAGATCGTCGACCGCGAAGCCGCCGTCGAAATCCAGCTTCATGCCCGATTTCGCCTGCGCGAATGTCAGCCTGCCACGGGTCGACGCCACGCCCGAATGCAGGTTGAGCCTGGCCAGCTGGTTGACGTAGGGCGCAAAGGGTTGCAGCGACAGCCCGGCCAGCTTGAGGTCGAGCCGGCCCGACGTCTTGCCCGGAACGACCGTGCCGCCGGCCTCGAAGCGGCCGCCCTGCCTGAGTGCGAAGCCGGCTTGCAGGGACACTGCCTTGCTCATGTCGAGGCTGAGGTCATTCAGGGTGATGAAGCCCCTGGCGACATCGAGCCTGACCGGCGCGCCGGGTGACTGGTCGACGATACCGACTTCGATGCCATCGAGACTGAGGCGCGCGAGCTGCACGTCCATGGGCGAAGCCGCCGCCGTTTCCGCCTTGGCCGGCGCTGCAGCAGGCGCGCCGGGGGCCGGCTTCATGATTTCGGTCCAGTTGAGGGTCTTGCGCCTGTCCAGCGCCACGCTGGTTTTTGCGCCGTTCAGTTCCACTGCCTCGATGGCGAGCCGGTTTTCCGCCAGCTTCAGCTGCGCATTGACCAGCGCCGCATGCTGCAATTCCGCCACCTGCTGCGTCCCGGACTGCACCCGCACCGGGCCCAGCGTTGCGTTGACCGGGCCGACGTCGATCGCAGCCGCGGCTCCCAGCTCGCCCGTCAGCGCGGCGGTCAGGCCGAAACCCTCGGCGCTCACGCCAAGCGGCGCGGCAAAGCTCCGGTCGGTGAAACGCGCCGCCCAGTCGGCCAGTTTGATTTCGCGCACGTCGATTTTCCACGTGGCCACAGGCGCAGCGGTTTCGGCCGTCGCCGGTTTGGCTGCCGCGGACCGGGGCGCGGCAGCGTCTTCGTCCGCCGCGAACAGGGTTTGCCAGTCCAGCGTGCCCTTGAGGTCGCGCGTCGCCGCCAGCTTGCCGCCGGACAGGCTGACGCTCGCCACCTCGATCCGGCGCTTGGCCAGGTCGAGGTTGGCATTGCTGATGCGCGCCTCGGCAAGCTCCAGCACCGGCGCATACGCTCCAGCGCGCAGCGGGCCGCCGTCCTTCGGGGTGCCGTCGCCGCGTGGCGCCAGCGCCAGGCTCTGCACAATCAGGTTGGCGCCGCTGATCTGTACCCAGGGCACGTCCGTGCCGGTTTTGTCGCGTACCATGACAAAGCGGTAGCGCAAGCCTGCGGCGAGCGTGCCGGATGGCAGTTCGAAATTGCGCGGGCTCTTGACCACCCGCAGCAGATTGGCCAGCCGCACCCCCTGCAGCCCGAGCTCGCCGCTCGATGCGATGGGATTCAAGCCGACGTCACCCTTCCATTTGAGCGTGCCGCCCTGTTCCGGCAGCTTGGCCGCGATCAGGTAATCGCCCCTGTCCTCGGGCAGCGTGGACAGGCCTTCGAGCTCGATACCGAGCGGCTGCAGCGCCGCCTTGAAGGGGGCGCCGGTGCGATTGGCATCGGTGTATTCGATGTCGCCGTTGTCGATCTTGATGCGATCGATCAACACCCGCGCGAGGGTATCGGACGGCGGTTCCTTGTTTTCATTGAGCTTGGCGAGCAGCGCCGCCCAGTTCAGCTTGCCGCCGGGCTGCACCGCAAGAATGGCGCGCGGCTGTTCGAGCTGAACGTCGCGGATACGCCAGGCCCAGCGGAACAGTCCGACGCTGTCGAGGTTGACGTAGAGCCGGTCGAAACCAGCCAGCGGCGCGCCATTCATCTCGGCCAGCTTGAGGCCGTCCACCGTGGCTTCGAGGGTGAGCGGATTGAACTTGACCTGCTGCGCGCTCAGCCGGCTTGCAAGCTTGTTTTCACCAACCCAGGGCAGCAGCTTCTGCGCCAGCGGATTGACCAGGAAGAAGCCGAACGCCAGATACAGCCCGAACAGTCCGGTGACGATCAGAAACGGCAGGCTCAATGCAATTTTGACGACGCGTCCCCACATACGGTCTCTCCCTCTTCAAAACCCTTTATCCACGAAGATCGCAAAGATTCGCGAAGGAGAATTGCAAAAAGGTTTCTTCGCGTCCTTTATGCCATTCAGGGTATTCGCGGATCAATCCGCCTTCTGCATGGCCTCACGGATCACCTTGAATATCTCACGAAAGGCTTTCGGCGGCTTGCTGCGCGCCGCCTCGTCGCGCGCGTTGCGGATCAGTTGCCGCAGGTGCGTGGCGTCGGTGTCAGGATAGTTATCGAGAAACAGCGTCAGCGCCTCGTTGTCGGCGATGAGCTTCTCGCGCCATTTCTCGGCCTGGTGCAGCCTGGCGTTTTCCGCCGCGGACACACCGTTGAAGGCGTCGATCTGCGCCTGGATCGGCGCCGGGTCGACTGCCCGCATCAGCTTGCCGATGTATTGCTTTTGCCGCCGCAGCGCGCCGTTCTGGGTGATCTTGCGGCAGGCGGCCACTGCCTCGCGCAATTCATCCGGCAGTTCGATGCGCTTGAATTGCGCATCGGGCAGCTTGACCAGGATTTCACCCAGCGCCTGCAGGGCTTCGACTTCGCGTTTCCTGTGGCTCTTGCTGGGGCCGTCGTAGACCTCGTCGGGGTCGAATTCCAGCTCGGCATCGGGGTCGATCAGGCGCACGGTGGGGCTTTCGGTTGCTGTTATTATCGTCATTGTAGTTTCAGCCCATACAAAACGTATTCGCGCCCTCCATTTCCTTTTGTAAATTCCGACATGCCCCGCTCCCAATTCAGCTATACCCGCGACCAGCTCATGACCCTGTCCCGGATCGTCATCGAGCATGCAGCCAAACAGGGTGCCACCGCCGCCGACACCGAGATTTCAGAAGGCGTCGGCCAGAACGTCAGCGTGCGCCAGGGCGAGATCGAGACCATCGAATACAACAAGGACAAGGGTGCCGGCGTCACCGTCTACCTCGGCCAGCGGCGCGGCCATGCCTCGACCTCGGACCTGTCGGAAGCAGCGCTGAAAAGCGCGGTGGAGAAGGCGCTGACCATCGCCCGCTACACCGCCGAGGACGAAGCCGCCGGCCTGCCCGATGCCGACCAGCTGGCGCAGACCGTGCCCGATCTCGATCTCTACCATCCGTGGGCGCTCAGCGTGGAAGAGGCCGCCGAGCGCGCCCGGGCCTGCGAGGCGGCGGCGCTGGTGGTGGACAAGCGGCTGACCAACTCGGAAGGCGCCGGCGTCAGCCTGCACACTTCGCAGTTCATCTATGCCAACAGCCTCGGTTTCTGCAACGGCTATGCCGGTTCGCGCCACGGCATGTCGGTTGCGGTGATCGGCGAGGACACCGGCGGCATGCAGCGCGACTACTGGTACACCAGCGCCCGCAATGCAAACGATCTGGAATCCGCCGAGACCGTCGGCCGCATCGCCGGCACCCGCACCGTGCGCCGGTTGAACGGCCGCAAGCTCGACACCCGCACCTGCCCGGTGCTGTTCGAGGCGCCGATCGCCACCGGTCTGATCGGCAACTTCGTCGCCGCGGTCTCGGGCGGCAGCCTCTACCGCAAGTCGTCGTTCCTGCTCGACAGCCTCGGCAAGCCGGTGTTCGCCCCGCTGGTCACCATCCGTGAGCAGCCCTTGATTCCCGGCGGTCTCGGCAGCGCGCCCTTCGACAGCGAAGGCGTCGCCTGCCTCGATCGCGACGTCGTCAGGGATGGCGTGCTGCAGGGCTACTTCCTGTCGACCTACTCGGCGAAGAAACTCGGCATGGCAACGACCGGCAACGCCGGCGGCAGCCACAACCTGATCGTCGCCCCTGGCGAGCACGACCTCGACGGCCTGCTGAAGCAGATGGGCACCGGGCTCCTGGTCACCGAACTGCTTGGCCACGGCGCCAACATGGTCACCGGCGACTACTCGCGTGGCGCCGCCGGCTTCTGGGTGGAGAACGGCGAGATCCAGTATCCGGTCGAGGAGATCACCATTGCCGGCAACCTCGCCGAAATGTTCAAGGGCATCGTCGCCATCGGTAAAGATATCGAGAAGCGCGGCTCCAAGCAGGTCGGCTCCATCCTGATCGACCACATGACGGTAGCCGGCAACTGACATGCGACGCGCACAGCGCTATTTCATTGCGCTCGTTGCCGCCCTCTTTCTCGCCGCGTGCGACCGCGCGCCGACGCTGCCCAAGCTCAGCCCGCACGACGTCATCGTCGCCTTCGGCGACAGCCTCACCCACGGCACCGGCGCCAGCGACGACACCGCCTACCCTGCTGTGCTGGCATCGCTCACCGGCCGCACCGTGATCAACGCCGGCGTGCCCGGCGACACTACGGACACGGGCTTGCAGCGCCTGCCCTCCGTACTGGATGAATACAAGCCGCGCCTGGTGCTGCTGTGTCTCGGCGGCAACGACATGCTGAGGAAGCAGCCCGCGGCCGCCACCGAGAACAACCTGCGATTGCTGGTGAAGACGATTCGCTCCAGTGGGGCGGAGGTGGTGCTGATCGGCGTGCCCGAACCGAAACTGTTCGGCGGCGCGCCGGATTTCTACACCCGTGTCGCCAGGGACATGAAGCTGCCGCTGGAAGACGAGGCCTTCGACGAAGTGCTGAAGGACAACCGGCTCAAGTCCGACCCGATCCATGCCAACGCCGCCGGCTATCGCGTAGTCGCCGAGCGGCTGGCCGAATTGCTGCGCGAGGCCGGGGCGTTGTGAATCAAAAACCTTTCATCTGCGAATGCCCTGAAGGGCATAAAGGACGCGAAGAAAAACACCCCGAATCATGACTCTTCCTGGGTTTTCTTCGCGTTTCTTCGCGTCCTTTATGCCCTTCAGGGTATTCGCGGATAGAAAAAGGTTTTCAGCATGAAGCCCATGCTCGCCTTGGCCCGCCGGATCGACGCACTGACCGAGCGCATCGGCCGCCTCGTCATCTGGCTGGTACTCGTCGCCACCCTGATTTCGGCGGGCAACGCGCTGATACGGTATGCACTCGGCGAAAGCTCGAATGCCTGGCTGGAAATCCAGTGGTACCTGTTCGGCGCGATGTTCCTGCTGGCGGCGGGCTACACGCTGAAGCACAACGGCCACGTGCGCATCGACATCGTCTACAACCGCTTCGGCCCGCGCGGGCAGGCCTGGATCGACCTCGCCGGCGGCCTACTGTTTCTGCTGCCGATGGCGTTGCTGCTGGCCTGGCTGGCCTGGCCGATGTTTTACGAAGCCTGGCAGACGCAGGAACACTCGCCCGACGCCGGCGGCCTCTTGCGCTGGCCGGTGAAGCTGCTGCTGCCGCTGGGTTTTGCCCTGCTCGCCCTGCAGGGGGTGGCCGAAGTCATCAAGCGCATCGGCGTGCTGTCCGGCCATCTCGCCCTCATCCGCGAAGCGCCCGAAGAGGAAGTCTGATGGAAGCCGGAATCCTGGCGCCGCTGATGTTCGCAGGCCTGGTGGTCTTCCTGCTGCTGGGCTATCCGGTGGCGTTCGCGCTCGCCGCCAACGGCCTGCTGTTCGCCGGCATCGGCATCATGGCCGGACTGTTCGACGTCTCGCTGCTGCACGCCCTGCCCGAGCGCGTCTACGGCATCGTCGCCAATCCCACCCTGCTGGCGATTCCTTTCTTCGCCTTCATGGGGCTGATCCTCGAACGCTCCGGCATGGCCGAGGACCTGCTCGACACCATCGGCCAGCTGTTCGGCTCATTGCGCGGCGGCCTCGCCTACGCGGTGATCCTGGTCGGCGGCCTCTTGGCCGCCACCACCGGCGTGGTCGCCGCCAGCGTCATCGCGATGGGCCTGATCTCGCTGCCGGTGATGCTGCGCTACGGCTACGACAAGCGGCTGGCTTCCGGCGTCATCGCCGCCTCCGGTACGCTGGCGCAGATCGTGCCGCCGTCGCTGGTGCTGATCGTGCTGGCCGATCAGCTCGGCGCCTCGGTCAGCGCCATGTACAAGGGCGCGCTCATCCCGGGCCTGGCGCTGGTCGCCCTGTATCTGGCCTATGTGTTTTTCGTGACGCTGACAAGGCCGCACGCCGCGCCCGCGCTGCCGGCCAGCGCGCGCACCCTGCGTGGTTCAGCCCTGCTACTGCGCGTCTTCACCACGCTGCTGCCGCCGCTGGTGCTGATCTTTCTGGTGCTCGGCACCATCTTCCTCGGCGTCGCCACCCCGACCGAGGGCGGCGCGATGGGCGCGGCCGGCGCGCTGCTGCTGGCGCTGGCGCGCGGGCGGCTCTCCCGTTTGCAGCTGACACAGGCGATGGACAGCACCACCAAGCTCACCACTTTTGTCATTTTCATCCTTATCGGTTCGACGATCTTCACCCTGGCGTTCCGCGGACTGGATGGGGACGTGTGGGTCGAGCACCTGTTCAACCAGCTGCCCGGCGGCGTGCTCGGCTTCCTCGTCGCGGTCAACCTGCTGGTGTTCGTGCTGGCGTTCTTCCTCGATTTCTTCGAGATCGCCTTCATCGCCGTGCCACTGCTGGGGCCGATTGCCTATAAATTGGGCATCGACCCGATCTGGTTCGGCGTGATGCTCGCTGTCAACATGCAGACCGCCTTCATGCACCCGCCGTTCGGCTTCGCCCTGTTCTACCTGAAGAGCGTCGCGCCGAAGCCGATCCGCACCGCCGACATCTACTGGGGCGCGATCCCCTTTCTCGCCATCCAGCTCGTCATGGTCGCGGTGGTGCTGGCTTTCCCGCAGGTCGTGCTGCGCGACGCGCCCGCAGACGCCAGCAGCGTGACCGAGATTCCCGTCGACGTCGATCCCGACGCCTATTACCTGCCGGCCGAGTGGCGTTGAAACCGGCCTGCCGCCGATGGCGGGAAACGTGAGAAAATGAACCGCTTCGCGCATTGCCTGTCACATGCGCGTCAATCGCGAACTTCAACACTCCAGGGACTGAATCCATGAGCGAACTCATCATCGAAGATATCGTCGTCGGCAGCGGCGACACCGCCAGCGCCGGCCAATTCGTATCGGTGCACTACACCGGCTGGCTCACCGACGGCCAGAAATTCGACTCCAGCGTCGACCGCAACGACCCGTTCGAGTTCAAGCTCGGCGCCGGCCAGGTCATTGCCGGCTGGGACCAGGGCGTGGCCGGCATGCAGATCGGCGGCAAGCGCAAGCTCACCATCCCGCCGCAGCTGGGTTATGGCGCACGTGGCGCCGGCGGCGTGATTCCACCGAACGCCACGCTGGTGTTCGAAGTGGAACTGCTGGGCGTCAACTAAAACCTTTTTTGTCCGCTAAGGACGCGAAGGAAAACCTTGAAGCATTTCTTCGCGTACCTTCGCGTCCTTCGCGGATAGATTTTCATGACCCACGCCCTGTTTTCCCACCGCAAGCACTGGGCGGCGCGCTTCGGCACCGCCCCTTTCCTGCCGATGTCGCGTGCCGAGATGGCCGCGCTCGGCTGGGACGCGTGCGACGTCATCCTGATCACCGGCGACGCCTACATCGACCATCCCAGCTTCGGCATGGCACTGATCGGGCGGCTGCTGGAAGCGCAGGGCTACCGCGTCGGCATCATCAGCCAGCCCGACTGGCATTCGGCCGAGCCGTTCCGCGCGCTCGGCCAGCCGACGCTGTACTTTGGCGTCACCGCCGGCAACATGGATTCGATGGTCAACCGCTATACGTCCGACCGCAAGATCCGCTCCGACGACGCCTACACCGCCAACGCCGAACCCAACAAGCGCCCTGATCGCGCTGTCACGGTGTACGCCCAGCGCTGCCGCGAGGCCTATCCCGGCACCCCGGTGATCATCGGCTCGATCGAGGCCAGCCTGCGCCGCATCGCGCATTACGACTACTGGTCCGACACCGTGCGCCGCTCGGTGCTGCCGGATTCGAAAGCGGATCTCCTGATCTTCGGCAACGCCGAGCGTGCGCTGCTGGATGTCACCCATCGCCTCGCCAGGGGCGAGAAGATCGGCGACATCCGCGACCTGCGCGGCACCGGCTTCATGGTGCCGCACGACTGGAAGCCGCCCACGCCGGAGGCGGGAATCGAAGGCGGCTCAAACTGGATCGAGGTGCTGTCGACCGAACTCGACACCCCCGGCGCCATCGACGCCCACGTCGATCCCTATGCGATGACGCCCAGCGCTCCCACCGCGCAGACGCCTGAAGGCAGCGCGCCGGTGCGCATCGTCCCCAAGGCCGAGCGCCTCGCCGCACGCCAGGAAGTGCGCGCGCGCACCGTGATCCGCCTGCCCGACTACGACCAGGTGAAGAACAACCCGGCGCTGTACGCGCATGCTTCCAGGGTCTTCCACCTCGAATCCAACCCCGGCAACGCCCGTGCGCTGCGCCAGGCGCACGGCGAGCGCGACGTCTGGCTGAACCCGCCGCCGATCCCTCTTTCGACGCAGGAGATGGACGCGGTGTACGACCTGCCCTACGCGCGCGCGCCGCACCCGAGCTATGGCGACGCGAAAATTCCGGCGTGGGAGATGATCCGCTTCTCGATCAACATCATGCGCGGCTGTTTCGGCGGCTGCACCTTCTGCTCGATCACCGAGCATGAGGGCCGCATCATCCAGAGCCGCTCCGAGGATTCGGTGATCCGCGAGATCGAAGCGATCCGCGACAAGACCCCCGGCTTCACCGGCGTCATTTCCGACCTCGGCGGACCGACCGCCAACATGTACCGCCTGGCGTGCAAGTCGAAGCAGATCGAGCAATCGTGCCGGCGGCTGTCCTGCGTGTTCCCCGACATCTGCGACAACCTCAACACCGACCACACGCCGCTGATCCACCTGTACCGCCGCGCGCGCCAGATTCCCGGGATCAAGAAAATCCAGATCAGCTCGGGTCTCAGATACGACCTCGCGGTGCGCTCGCCGGAATACGTCAAGGAGCTGGTGCAGCATCACGTCGGCGGCTACCTGAAGATAGCGCCCGAGCATACCGAAGCCGGCCCGCTGTCGAAGATGATGAAGCCCGGCATGGGCGCCTATGACCGCTTCAAGGAGATGTTCGAAGCCGCCTCCAGGGCGGTCGGCAAGAAGCAGTACCTGATTCCCTATTTCATCGCCGCCCACCCCGGCACCACCGACGAGGACATGCTCAATCTGGCCCTGTGGCTGAAGCAGCACGATTTCCGCCTCGACCAGGTGCAGACCTTCCTGCCGACGCCGATGGCGCTGGCGACGGCGATGTACCACACCGGGAAGAACCCGCTGAAGAAGGTGCTTGGCGGCAAGGCCGAAGCCGTGCCGGTGGTGCGCCAGGCCCGCACGCGCCGTCTGCACAAGGCCTTCCTGCGCTACCACGACCCCGACAACTGGCCGCTGCTGCGCGAAGCGTTGAAGGAAATGGGCCGCGAAGACCTCATCGGCAACAGCAAGAAGCACCTGATTCCGCTCTACCAGCCCGCCGGCACCGGCAGGCCGCCGGAAGGCGCGCGCGCGCCGCGCGCCGAAGGCGACAGCCGGGCCAAACCCAGCGCAACCCGACCCAATGCAGCCAAGTCAGGTGCGGGCAAACCCGTGTCGGTCAAAGCCACCCCGGACAAATCCGGCTCAAGCAAACCCGCATCGGGCAAACCCGCCCCCGCCGGCCGCGGCCGGCCCCCTCAAGTGCCCAAGCACCCCCTGAGCCAGCGTCGCGGTGGCGGCAAGTCGCGCTGAATTTTCCTGTAACTTGAATCTTGCCTCTTGAATCTGCCGTGACCCCCAGCGACATCCTCCGCGCCAAGCTCAACCTCGAAACCGCCCAGCTCGGCTGGCCCGAACTCGAACGCCACTTCGCGCGTGGCGATGTCATCAAGGTCGCCATTGGCGTGGACCTGGTCGATGCTGCCCTGCATGTCGCCGAGAACAACGCCGACACCGTGCAGGAATGGCTGGCCGAGGGCCGCATCGCCCGCGCCGAACTCGGCGACGCCGAGGACTGGCATGCGCGCCAGCCGCTGTTCTGGGCGGTGGTGGTGGCGCCCTGGGTGCTGGTGCAGGAAGTGGTCAAGCAAATCGAAAACTGAGCGTGCACCCTGGAATGCACACACAAAAAAGCCCGCGGTTGCGGGCTTTTTTTCGCACGTCAAACCGCTCAGGCGGCCAGACTGTCCTTCACCCGCAGCAGACGGGCGCGCGCTTCGGCCGCCACGCCATGGACTGCGGTGTTGGCGACCAGCTTGACCATGATGCCGGGATCGAGGAAGGACACCGTCACCTTGCCGTCGGCTTCCTCGCGCACCACGACGTTGCACGGCAGCAGCATGCCGACGTCGGGTTCGGCACTGATGGCCTGGTTCGCCAGCGGCGGATTGCAGGCGCCGAGGATGCGGTAGGGGCGCATGTCGACGTCGAGCTTGGCCTTCAGCGTGCTCTTCACGTCGATGTCGGTCAACACGCCGAAGCCTTCGGCCTTGAGGGCGGCGGTAACCTTGTCGATGGCTGCGTCGAAGGGGCCGCTGATCCGGGTGTCGAATCCATATTCGCTCATGTTGTTGCTCCTGGGTTGGGTGATTTCAATAGCGACATTTTACCTGCTCCGGGATGGCAGCGCCGGCAGTGTGTCAGGGTTCCAGCGATTGCTGCTCCATTTTCCACCACAGCTGGTACACCTCGTCGGACCACAGCGACTTGATGTAGGTCACCACGTCCTGCATTTCCGCTTCGGAAAGCGTGTCCTTCCACGCCGCCATTTTCCCCTGGCCTTGCGGGCTACCTTCGCGGATGACCTCCAGCAGCACCGCAGTGGGGTGGTGCCAGGCATGGGCGCTGTCGTCGAGCGGCGGCGGCGGGAAGTGGCCATCGGCGTCGCGGATGCGCCAGTCGCCGGGCTGTCCACGGCCGCCCACGCCGTGGCATTCGAGACAGTGTTTCTCGTAGATCACCTTGCCCCGCGTCACCTGCATCGGGTCGAGCTTGCGCTCGACCACGACCTCGCCGGTCTCGGCCTGCCCTGCCAGGGGCGTGCCGTCGCAGCCGGCCAGCCCGAGACCGACGACCAGGGTGGCGAAGATTTTCCATTTCAGGCTTTTCATGGGTTTTTCTCGTAGGGGAAGACAGGAGAGAGGGCGCGCCGCGCCTTAAGTTCCGCTTGGCCTGTTGTTCAGCAGCACGCCATCCAGCAGACGCCGCATGTTGCGGAAATGCGAGCCCTCCCAGTACACGCGTCCGCATTGGTCGCAGGTGGAGAAGCGTTCGTAATGCTCGCGCACCCTGGGCGGCAGGCGGTCGAGCACGCTCGCCTTGTCGACCGCACGCAGCGGTGCGTTGCAGTGCAGGCACAGCGTGAACGGCCGCGCGCTGCGCGCCAGGTCGAGCCGCTCGACGAGCTCGCGCAGTTGCGCCTCCGATTTCAGCGCGTGCACGTAACAGCCGCGCGTCACCGCACGCCGCTTCAGCAGTTCGCGGTCGCGCGTCAGCACGATGCGGCCGTCGTGCTCGCAGATCGCGACGATCTCGTCGTCGCGGAAATGGTTGTCGTACAGCGTGTCGAAGCCCAGCATGCGCAGCATGTGCGCCAGCCCGCCTAGATGCGCGTCGGCGACGAAGCGCGTTTCGCGCAAGGGATGCTCGCATGCCCGCAGCAAGGGCGTCACGTCCATCGCCTCGAAGCGCGGATACACCGCCACCCGGTCGCCGTCCGCCAGGATGCGGCCGAAGTCCACCGATTCGCCGTTGACCAGGATCAGCTCCACCTCGGTGTGCGGCACCCCCAGCGCCTCGATCATATGCTTGGTCGTCGCCGCCTGCGCGCACGGCACCGTGAACGCCTGCTTGCGCCGCCTGGGCGCGAGGAAGTCGTTCAGCTCTTCGTAGAAGCGGAAGGTGGCGGAGACCATGCGCGGACGCGCCTTCTTAAGGCGGCTATTCCCCGACCTGCTGCGCCCACAGCATGGCGTCGAGATGGAAGACGCTGACCCGCCAGATATCCAGCCCAACGGCTTGCGCGAGCTGGGCGACATTCTCGTTATCGGATTGCTCACAGGCGATGGCCAGGTCCAGGTAGGGCGCGTATTTCCCCTGTTGACGAAGCAGCACCTCGTCGACCGGCGGCGGCAGGCTGACCTGCTTCAGCACGGCCTCCATGGGCATCGACAGTACGACATCCAGCAGGGAGAACATGCCCGCCACGAACAGTTCGTCCCGCTCCTCAGCGGACAAGGCATGCTGCGCACAAAGCTCGGCCAGCCGCGCCCGGATCAGGGCGTTCTCCATCACCGCCCAGTCCAGCCCCGCTGCATCTCCGCTGGTGAACAGCAACAGGGTCAGCCAGCGATAGAGCTTCTGCCTGCCGAGCAGTATCAGCGCCTGCTCCAACGTGGCGATCTTGTGCGCCTGCCCCATTGCCGGGGAGTTGATGTAGCGCAGCAACTTGTAGGACAGCGCCAGGCTCTGCCTGAGCAGGGCGACCAGCTCGGACGTTTCTGCATCGCTGCGCAGCTTGTTCAACAGCTCCAGGATCCTGATGCGACCCGCGTCCATTTTCGGCGCATCCAGCTTCTCCCGGCTGGTGATGAAGGGCCCCTGATAACAGGCGAACGGCAGGTTGGCGCAGACGCGGTACTCCTCCATGGTCCGGATGTTGGTCGCCACGAAGCGGATTGCCGGGGCGACCCTGAGCGCGGCCTCGATCTGGTCGCTGATGACCGGGATATCGCTATTGCCGATGTCGATGAACAGGAAGTCCGCCAGTTCCAGGAAGGCCGTCATGCCCGGGCTGTCGTCGGCGGCGGCGCGCAGGCCGATGCGATATCCCAGCGTCTTCAGACAAGCCAGCCCGGCCAGGCTGGATTCCTGGTTGGCGACAAGCTGCGTGTTGGTGCCCACCACATACACGATGCCCTGCGGCTGCGGCTCGGCCAGGAAAGGCATGTCCAGCGAACTGACCGACACATCGACAAACGCCTGCCGGTGCACCAGCAGGCGCTGAATTCCCATGTCGTGCAGATTGCGTACCAGTACCTTGTCATACAGGCGCTGGATGCTGATGCTGGCGGCCCGCACCTGCGGGTTGATCTTGTACCCCAGGCTCAGGCCATACCCCGCCACGCGCCTGTCCTTTCCCAGCACCGTCTCGCGGTACACGATCGCCTTGGCCGGCGGCGGCGCCAGCGGGCTGCTCGAATGGGTCACCACCCTGACCGGTGTCTTGTTCACCTCGCCCGCCAGCGGTGCCACCGCGTTCAGCTTGCGAAAGGCCGCCTGTTCGCGCCGCGACGGGAACAGGCGGCTTCCATGCTCCACCTCGCTGCGCAGCCTGGCCTTCCTACCCATCAACATTCTGACAAAACGATCCAGCATCCAGACCCCATCAGGCATTCATTCGTTCGGTTCTTTTCAAAGCCCAGGCTTCATGGTCTTGCTGCTCGGCAACAGCGAAAAGTATCGGCAACCCCACGCCGGCTATTGTCGCCCAAGTCCGCCCGGAAAAGCCGGGAGATCAATCCGGTGTCGCCGGAATGCCGGATGCAAAAACGCCACCTCGAAGGTGGCGTTTGCTCGGGGCCCCGCAGATCAGTTCCGGGTTTTTGTTGGGTTGGCCGCCTTGGGCGGCGTGATGAACGATCCCGCCGGAACGGCTACCTGTTTCGGCTTCTTGGGTTTTTTGGCTTCCTTGTTTCCACGTAACTGGCCTTTTGCCATGGTGATTCTCCTTGCAGTGGCTTTCGAAGTGTCGGACTGGGTTTGATAAATCCCGCGAGCACAACACGGGTTGATCATAGACCGATGCGCGGGAATAGGTGGGTTTATGTTTAAACCCGTCGCGAACAATCAATCGCGCCTGGCAGGCCGTCCGCCGCACCACCCGTTTTGCCGAGAGGAGGGAGACACTGCTGACGACACACCGGTACTCGTGACCCAACCCGGGTCAGCTCAGATGCCCTATCCACACGTCCGTCTCATTCCCGGTCATTGGGCGCATCCCGCGATGGGATGCGCGCAATCCATGCCATCAGCGCCAGGCCGCCCATGGCCATTCCAAGCTTAGCCAGCCAGCCGGGGATGAAAAAGCCGACGGAAATTGCGAAGCTCAGTGCGATCAGTATGAGCGCGATGCGCTTGGCGCGATACGGTATCGCGCGGTGCTCGCGCCATTCGCGGATAAGCGGCCCAAAATGCGCATGGCTCAGCAGCCAGTCGAAGATGCGGCGCGACGAGCGGGCGTAGCAGGCGGCGGCGAGCAGCAGAAAAGGCGTCGTCGGCAGCACCGGCAGGAAGAGGCCGGCCACGCCAAGTCCGAGGAACAGCGTGCCCAGGGCAGCGAACACCAGCCGCACTGGTAAGACGTGGCGGTGCAGGTGGGTGTCGGGCCTGGAAGGCGATCCGCGCATCGTCACCTCCCGCGCATGGATGAGGGTGAAATATGACACCCCTTACTCACTTTCCGGCAGAAGGGGCACATTACGAGGCGATCAGGTGCTGGCTCTTTGGCGTAGCTGGCGAGGAAGACGCGTTGCGTTTTTGGATGCGCTTGAATAATGTCCGTCAAGGCCGGTCATTCCGGCTGCGGCAGGGAGAAGCGGGGTGTGAGAAGGGTTGCGCGTGATGTCCACCCTGAACTGGCCTGGACCGCCCCAGGGCGGCCCAGGCTTTAATTCAAGCTACTTTTTTCAGCGCTTTCTTCAGCGACTTGACCTTCTTCTCATGCTTCTCGATCTTGGCTTCACGAGCCTTGATTTCCTGTTTGCAGGATTTGGCGGATTGCTTGGTAGTTGCTGCTTTCTTTGACATGAAATGTCTCCTTTGCTTTTCCGGGCTATTCGGTGGGCTTGTGCTTCTTGATGAACCCACGAATGAACTGCCTGATTTCGCGAGCGCTGGAGGTATCCAGTTGTTCGCATACCTGCATGAACTGCTCGCGCTCGATGCTGCTGATACGAATCAGCAATTGGCTATCTTTCTTGTTGAGCTTCACCTTCTTTGGCCTATCGGACATGGCTGATACCCGCGTGGAAAGTGAAACCCAAAGCAGAAAGATATCTACATTGTATATACATTTTTAATTCATGCAAGTTGTCGGGCCCGGGGTATCGGTACCGCCCGCCCACCGGTCACTCGTACTGGCGGCGAGAGGTGCGCATCCATCTTCGGCAACGGCGCTCCGCATTCCCGTCGCGTAGATCAAGAACGATACCGGAATCGATAAGAGGCCAGGCTCGCAATAAAATCCCCCCCGCTGTTGCCACACGTCAAATCAAACCCGGCTCGCTGTCTGCCGCATCATATCCGCCGCGAACCGCATCGCCATCTTCACCGGCAACGGCAACGGCGCGCCGCCGTGGTCGACGGCGGTCTGCGCGTGCCGGGCTTCGTCAAGCTTCATCTGCTCGACCACGGCGCGGCTCTTCGCGTCGGCCTCGGGCAGCTTCTGCAGGTGACCATCGAGGTGTGCTTCGACCTGGCGCTCGGTCTCGGCAAGGAAGCCGAGATTCCATTTGTCGCCCAGGAGGCCGGCGACCACACCCATTCCAAAAGCGCCACCGAACCACAGCGGATTGAGCAGGCTCTTGCGGCCACCGAGCTCGTTGATGCGCTGCTCGCACCAGGCGAGGTGGTCGGTCTCTTCGCGCGCGGCGCGGTCGAGTTCCGCGCGTACCGCTTCGTTCTTTGCGGTGAGCGCCTGGCCGGCGTAGAGCGCCTGGGCGCAGACTTCGCCGACATGGTTGACGCGCATCAGGGCGGCGGCCTGGGCTTTCTCCGCTTCGGAGAGTCCGGCCTCGGGGCCGGCGCCGGGATAGGGGCGGCCGGCATGCGGACTGGCGAAGACGGCACGCAAACCCAAATCGAAGATGGTGATGAGCTGGTCGAGTCGGTTCATGGCTATTTCACGTAGTAATTGAAGTTCGAATACGCGGCTTCGGCGACCTTGAACCACTGGAATTCGGTGTCGCGGAACTGCTTCCACGAGCGGTAAATGGCGGCGAAGTCGGGATTGATTTTCGCCTCTTGCTCGTACATCGCAAAGGTGGCGCGGCGGGCGGCCAGCATCACGTCCTTGGGGTAGGGGTGCAGCTTGACGCCCTGCCCGACCAGGCGCAGCAGCGCGGGCGGGTTCCTGGCGTCGTATTGCGCCAGCATCAACTGGTTGGCTTCGAAGGTGGCGGCCTCGAAGGCCTGGCGGTACTGCTCGGGCAGCGTTTTCCAGCTGTCCTGGTTGACGTAGAAAGAGAGCTGCGGCCCGCCCTCCCACCAGCCGGGATAGTAGTAGTGCCGGGCGATCTTGTGGAAGCCGAGCTTCTCGTCATCGTACGGCCCCACCCATTCGGCGGCGTCGAGCGCGCCGCGTTCCAGCGCGGGGTAGATTTCGCCACCGGGCAGGGTTTGCGGCACCGCGCCGAGCTTCGCCATGATCTGGCCGCCGAGGCCGGGGATACGCATTTTCAGGCCGCGCAGATCGGCCAGCGACTTGATCTCCTTGCGGAACCAGCCGCCCATCTGGGTGCCGGTGTTGCCGCCGGGAAACTGCAGCACGTTGTACTTGGCGTAGAGCGCACGCAGCGCCGAAAGGCCGCCGCCGGCGTACATCCAGGCGTTCTGCTGGCGCGCCGTGAGGCCGAACGGCACTGCGCAATCGAAGGCCAGGGCAAGGTTCTTGCCGACGTAGTAGTAGCCCGCCGAATGTCCGCATTCGGCGGTGCCGTTGCCGACTGCGTCGAGCACCTGCAGGCCGGGCACCAGTTCGCCGCCGGCAAACACGCGGATCTGGAATTGGCCGCCGGTCAGGGCGGCCACCCGCTTGCTGAGCATTTCGGCCGCGCTGTAGAGGATGTCCAGGCTCTTGGGGAAGCTCGACGCCAGCCGCCAGCGGATCGCCGGCCGCGGGCCGGATTCGGCCAGAGCCGCCTGCGCGGCGGCCAGCGGCAGCATGGCGGCCGCGCCCGCGCCCGCCAGGAAATCTCGTCTTTGCATGGATTTGCTCCGGTTTTGGCCGATTATACGAGCCGCTGCAAAAACCGCCGCGTGTTAAAATGCGCCCCTTTCCTGCCTAGCCCGACTGCCATGTTCAACCGCCAAGACACCCTCGCCAAGACCGATCCCGACCTGTGGGCGGCGATCCAGAAAGAAGACCAGCGCCAGCAGGATCACATCGAGCTGATCGCGTCGGAAAACTACACCAGCCCGGCGGTGATGGAAGCGCAGGGCTCGCAGCTCACCAACAAGTACGCCGAGGGCTACCCCGGCAAGCGCTACTACGGCGGCTGCGAATACGTCGACATTGCCGAGCAGCTGGCGATCGACCGCGTCAAGGCGCTGTTCGGCGCAGAAGCCGCCAACGTGCAGCCCAACTCCGGCTCGCAGGCCAACCAGGCGGTGTTCATGGCGTTCCTCAAGCCTGGCGACACCATCATGGGCATGAGCCTGGCCGAAGGCGGCCACCTCACCCACGGCATGGCGCTCAACATGAGCGGCAAGTGGTTCAACGCCGTCGCCTACGGCCTCGACGAAAAAGAGGAAATCGACTACGAACAGATGGAGCGCCTGGCGCGCGAGCACAAGCCGAAATTGATCATCGCCGGCGCCTCGGCCTATGCGCTGCGCATCGACTTCGAGCGCTTCGCCAAAATCGCCAAGGAGATCGGCGCGATCTTCATGGTCGACATGGCGCACTACGCCGGCCTCATCGCCGCAGGCGTCTATCCCAACCCGGTGCCGCATGCCGACGTGGTGACCTCGACCACCCACAAGACCCTGCGCGGCCCGCGCGGCGGCATCATTCTGATGCGCGCCGAGCACGAAAAGGCGATCAACTCGGCGATCTTCCCCGGCCTGCAGGGCGGCCCGCTGATGCACGTCATCGCCGGCAAGGCGGTGGCGTTCAAGGAAGCGTCATCCAAGGAATTCAAGCACTACCAGGAGCAGGTCATCGCCAACGCGCTGGTGATGTGCAAGGTACTGGTCGAACGCGGCCTGCGCATCATCTCCGGCCGCACCGAAAGCCACCTCTTCCTGGTCGACCTGCGCGCCAAGAACCTCACCGGCAAGGAAGCCGAGGCACTCCTGGGCCGCGCCCACATCACGGTCAACAAGAACGCCATCCCCAACGACCCGCAGAAGCCCTTCGTCACCAGCGGCATCCGCATCGGCACCCCGGCGATGACCACACGCGGCTTCATGGAACTGGAAGCCGAGCAGCTCGCCCATCTGATCGCCGACGTGCTCGACGCACCGGCCGACGAGACGGTGATCGAACGGGTGAAGGGCGAGGTGGCGAAGCTGACGGCCAAATTCCCGGTTTACGGTTGAGCTGGTCGAGCCGGATGAAATCCCCTGGAAACCGTAGCGAGTGCAGCCAGGTTGGACGCGGCCAGCGCGCAGGAACCGGAATGTACATAAAAGTACATGAGGATTCCGTGCACTGCCTGCGTTCAAGATGGCAAGCGCAGTAGGTTTACGGGGGGTTTCATGAAGTGTCCCTTCTGCGGTTCGCTTGATACCCAGGTCATCGACTCCCGCGTCAACGAGGCGGGTGACGCGATCCGCAGGCGCCGCCGCTGCGCCGCCTGCGACAAGCGCTTCACCACCTGGGAAACGGCCGAGTTGCGGCCGCCGCAGATCGTCAAGACCAACGGCACCCGTGAGGACTTTTCCGAAACCAAGCTGCACGAAGGCTTTCGCCGCGCACTGCACAAGCGCCCGGTTCCGACCGAACTGGTCGACGCCGCGGTCGACCGCATCCGCCAGCGCCTGCTGACCCTGGGCGAGCGCGAAGTGCCAGCGCGCGAAGTCGGCGAGCTGGTGATGAACGAGCTGAAGAAGCTCGACAAGGTTGCCTACATCCGCTTCGCCTCGGTGTACCGCAGCTTCCAGGACGTCGAGGACTTTCGCGACGTCATCCGCGACATCGATCAATAAATGCCCAGCGCCGACCGCTTCAGCGCCGCCGACCATGTCCACATGGCGCGCGCGCTGCAACTCGCGGCGCACGGACTCTTCACCGCCAGTCCCAATCCGCGCGTCGGCTGCGTCATCGTCAGGGACGGCCACGTCGTCGGCGAAGGCTGGCATGCGCGCGCCGGCACCCCGCATGCCGAAATCCACGCGCTGCAAGCCGCCGGTGACGCCGCACGCGGCGCGACGGTCTACGTCACGCTCGAGCCCTGCTCGCACCATGGCCGCACCCCGCCCTGCGCCGAGGCACTGATCCAAGCCGGCGTGGCGCGCGTGGTGGCGGCGATGAACGATCCCAATCCGCTGGTCGCGGGCGGCGGCGTTGCCATGCTGACGCTGGCGGGCATCCACACCGACGTGGGACTGATGGAGGCCGGGGCGCGCGCGCTCAACCCCGGCTTCGTTTCGCGCATGCTGCGGCAACGCCCATGGGTGCGCCTCAAGACCGCCGCCACCCTGGACGGCAAGACCGCGCTCGCCGACGGCCAGTCGCAGTGGATCACCGGCGCGGCCGCACGCGCCGACGTGCAGGCGCTACGCGCGCGCGCCTGCGCCATCCTCACCGGCAGCGGCACCGTGCTGGCCGACAACCCGCGCATGAACGTGCGCGATTTCGACATCGGCCGGCAGCCGCTCAGGGTGGTGGTGGATTCCGGATTGCGCACGCCGGCGGATGCCGCAATCCTGCCCGCACTCATCGCCTGCCACCGCGCCGATCCTGACCTGCGCGCGGCGCTCGAACAGGCGGGCGCCGAGGTGGTCGCGTTGCCGGGGACGGATGACCGCGTCGACCTCGCCGCGCTGCTGGCGTTGCTGGCGCAGCGCGGCGTCAACGAACTGCACGTCGAAGCCGGCGCCGTGCTCAATGGCGCCCTGCTCGCCGCCGGGCTGGTCGACGAATGGGTGGCCTACCTGGCGCCGCTGGCGGTGGGCGACAACGCACGCGGTCTGTTCGCCCGTCCGCCGCTTGCCACGCTGGCCGACGCCGCACGATTCAAACTGGTCGAGGTGCGGCAGATCGGCGACGACCTGCGCCTGACGCTGCTGCCCACGTGAGCGGCTTCAAGGATCACTTCTCGTCGGCGTCCGGCCGCTACGCTGCCTATCGCCCAGACTATCCCGCTGCGCTGTTCACCTGGCTTGCCGGCCAGTGCTCCCATCCGGGGACAAGCGCCGAACACGACCTCGCCTGGGACTGCGCCACCGGCAACGGCCAGGCGGCGCTGGGACTGGCGCCGCACTTCCGCCGCATCGTCGCCACCGACGCCTCGGCCGAGCAGATCCGCCACGCCGAACCGCATCCCGCAATCGACTACCGGGTGGTGCCTGCCGAAGCCAGCGGGCTGGACGACCACAGCATCGCTCTCGTCACCGTCGCGCAGGCGGCGCACTGGTTCGACCTGCCAGGCTTTTACGCCGAAGCGGCGCGCGTGCTGAAAACCGGCGGAGTGATCGCCCTATGGGGCTACGGGCGGATGGTGCTGCCGGGAGAAATGGATGCGCCGTTCCAGTGTTTTTATGGCGAAACCGTCGGCCCCTACTGGCCGCCCGAGCGCGCGCTGATCGACGACACCTATCGCAGCCTGGATTTCCCGTTCGCTGAAATCCAGGCCCCCGCTTTTCATATCGAAGTCGAGTGGAACCTGCCGCGGCTGATCGCCTACCTCTCCACCTGGTCGGCGGTCCGGCGTTTCCAGGAGGCGCGCGGGCATGACCCGCTGCCCGCACTGATGGCCGAACTGGCGCCCATGTGGGGCGGCCACGACGCGCCGCGGCGGCTGCAGTGGCCGCTCTTCTTTCGCATCGGAAGGCTCGGCTGATCCCTCAAGCCGGATTCCGCTTCAGCCCGAGAGCAGGTGCCGCCATCGCTGCGCCGCATCCCTTCCGCGGTACCGCAGCAACGGCATTCCGAATCCGGGCTACGCCGCGCGCACCGCAAACTTCTCGAACAGGCCGCTCAGTTCCCCGCCGACTTCTCGCAGGGGACGCTCGCGCGTGGCGCGCTGGCACAGATCTTCATTGCCGCAACCCTGGCTGCGAAACGCCTGGATTGCGTAGCGTCTGACGCCGCGCGCGGCCAGATCGCGGCCAAGATCGACAAGATCCTGATCGGGCAGCAAATCCGGATGCACGGTGGTGCGGATTTCATAATCGACGCCGGATGCGATCAGCTGCCGCAGGCCTTCGCGCGCACGCTCACCGCTGCCCTCGACACCTGTGGTGAGCATGTAATCGGCAAACGGTGCCTTTACATCCATCCCCACCCAGTCGACCCAGGGCAACACCTCGGCCAAACGCTTGGCATACATGCCGCCGGTATGCAGGCCGATCCTGAAGCCGAGCGCCCGCACTTCGCGCATCGCGTCGGCGAGGCCCACTTGCGAGGTCGGCTCGCCGCCGGAAAACACCACGCCGTCGAGCAGGCCCTGGCGGCGACGCAGAAAAGCCAGCACGTCTTCCCAGGGAATTTCGCTGTCGCCGCGAGCGGGGATCAGGCCAGGGTTATGGCAATAGCCGCAGCGCCAGGGGCAGCCCTGGCAAAACACCACCGCGGCCAGCATGCCTGGCCAGTCGGTGGTGGAAAGGGGCGTCAGACCGCCCACACGCAACACGATTATGTCCGGCGAAGCAGGGGGGTCAGCCGAGTGCGCAGCGCCCTTCGACGAAGAACTGCCGCTCGCGGTGCTCGCTCTGCTTGCCCTTGTTGAAGCTGGTGGTCGGGCGGTGGTAGCCCATCACGCGTGTCCACACTTCGCAACGGGTACGCTCCTCATCTTTCAAGGCAATGGTCTGGATCTCGGTAAAAACACTCATGTCAGTCATATCAATCTCCTTGGATCGGGGGTTGGGATCAAGCTGCGACAGCGCGCTTGCGGGACAGGGCTTCTTCATCGCAGGTTGGGCAGAATTCGTGCTCACCGGCGATGTAGCCATGTTTGGGACAAATGGAAAAAGTCGGTGTGACCGTGATGTAGGGCAGACGGAAGCGCGTAAGCGAACGGCGCACCAGATTGCGGCAGGCATTGATCGAGGAAATGTTCTCCGACATATAGAGATGCAGGACGGTGCCGCCGGTGTACTTGCGCTGCAGGTCGTCCTGCCGTTCCAGTGCCTCGAAGGCATCGTCGGTGAAGCCCACCGGTAGTTGCGACGAGTTGGTGTAGTACGGCGCGTCCTCGGTCCCCGCCTGCAGGATGGCCGGATAACGCTTGCGGTCTTCCTTCGCGAAACGATAGGTGGTGCCTTCGGCCGGCGTCGCTTCCAGGTTATACATGTGATCGGTCTCTTCCTGGAAGGCGACGATGCGTCCACGGATGTGGTCGAGCAGGCGCACCGCGAAATCGTGTCCCCATTCGGTCGTGATGTCATGTTCGTCGGCGGTGAAATTGCGGATCATTTCGTTGACGCCGTTCACGCCTATGGTCGAAAAGTGATTGCGCAGCGTGCCGAGATAGCGCTTGGTATACGGAAACAAACCTTGATCCATCAGGCGCTGGATTTCCTTGCGCTTGATTTCCAGACCGTTGCGCGCCATGTCGAGCAACGCATCGAGACGGCGCAGCAACGCGGCCTCGTCGCCCGGATATTCGTAACCGAGGCGCGCGCAGTTGACCGTCACCACGCCGACCGAGCCGGTCTGCTCGGCCGAGCCGAACAGGCCGTTGCCGCGCTTCAGAAGTTCGCGCAGGTCGAGCTGCAGGCGACAGCACATCGAACGGATGTGGTTCGGCTTCATTTCGGAATTGATGAAGTTCTGGAAGTACGGCAGGCCATAGCGCGCGGTCATGGCGAACAGGCGGTCGGCGTTTTCAGACTCCCACGGAAAGTCCGGCGTCATGTTGTAGGTCGGAATCGGGAAGGTGAACACGCGGCCCTTGGCGTCGCCGGTGGTCATGACCTCGATGTAGGCGCGGTTGATCATGTCCATCTCGACTTGCAGTTCGCCGTAGGTGAAAGGCATTTCCTTGCCGCCGATCACCGGCACCTGTTCGCGCAGATCCTCTGGGCAGGTCCAGTCGAAGGTCAGATTGGTGAACGGCGTCTGGGTGCCCCAGCGCGACGGCACGTTGAGGTTGTAGATCAGTTCCTGGATGCACTGCCTGACCGCTTCGTAGCTCATGCCATCGTTGCGGATGAACGGCGCCATGTAGGTGTCGAACGACGAGAACGCCTGCGCGCCGGCCCATTCGTTCTGCAGCGTGCCGAGGAAGTTGACGATCTGGCCGACCGCGGACGACATGTGCTTGGGCGGGCCCGCTTCGACCTTGCCCGGCACGCCGTTGAGGCCTTCGTGCAGCAGGGTGCGCAGCGACCAGCCGGCGCAGTAGCCTGCCAGCATATCGAGGTCGTGGATATGCAGCGAGCCGTCGCGATGCGCCTCGCCGAGCTCGGGCGGATAGACATGGTTGAGCCAGTAGTTGGCCACCACCTTGCCGGAGACGTTGAGAATCAGCCCGCCCAGCGAATAACCCTGGTTGGCGTTGGCGTTGACCCGCCAGTCCTGGCGCGACAGATACTCATTGATCGAGGCTTCCACGTCCACCACCGTCTTGCGGTCCTCGCGCAGCTTCTTGTGCGTTTCGCGATAGACGATGTAGGCACGCGCGGTAGCCAGGTGGTTGGCGGCGATCAGGCTCTGCTCGACCACATCCTGGATGCGCTCGATGCTCGGCGGGGCGCTGCGGAATTTGTGGATCAGCACCTTCACCACCTGGGCGGTGAGCAAGTCGGTTTCGGCTTCGCCGAATTCGCCGCTGGCCTGCCCGGCACGCAAAATGGCCGAACGTATTTTTGTGGCATCGAATATTGCCTGGCGCCCGTCGCGTTTGATGACTTCGCAGGGCAGAGCTGCTATCACTGAATTCATTCCCCTCACCTCCTGATCAACATTTTGTGTATTGCTGAAAGCAAACATACGACATATTGTGTTCAAGTCAAGAAGAAATTAAGGTTGGCATATCCTGATAAACTTAAACATACATTTTTTCATCAACTTATGGAGGCACCGCATGGGCATGATTCTGGATTATCTGGGAGGCGACCACCGCGCCTGCGACGATTTATTTGCGTCCGCCGAAGCTGCCGTGGCGCAGAAGAACTGGGACAACGCACGCAGCCTGTTCGACCGCTTTCAGGCGGCGATGGCGCACCATCTGCGGATGGAGGAAGATGTGCTGTTCCCCGCGTTCGAAACCCGTACCGGCAACACGATGGGCCCGACCTACGTCATGCGCACGGAGCACGAGCAGATCCGCGCCCTGCTGCAGGACATGGCGCGCGCGGTGCTGGAGGCCGACCACAACGCCTATCTCGGCCTGTCGGAAACGCTCAACATGCTGATGCAGCAGCACAACCTGAAGGAGGAAAACATGCTCTACCCGATGTCCGATCAGGTGCTTGCGGCCGATCGCGAGACGCTGATCCGCAGCATGGATGCGGTGGCGAGGTGACCGCACGCACCGTCGATGGCCACGCCGGCTGACGAAATCCGGGTCGACGCCCGCTGGCTGGAACCGCCGGAACCGATGGAACAGGTGCTGCACGCGCTGGCCCTGCTGCAGCCCGGCCAGCACATCCGATTGCTGCTGCATCGCGAACCGTTTCCGCTCTATTCCATCCTGGACAGCCGCGGCTACCGCCACGACACTGCGCCGCAGACGGATGGAAGCTACGTAATCCTGATCAGCCCGGCGCAAGACGAGCCACCCGCCGCATAGCGGCATAGGCGATACTCACCCAGCCATGAGCATGCAGACCGGACTTTCCTTCGAACAGGCGCCGCCATTCGCGCAGCCGCTACGGTTCTTTCTCACCGCGCCCCTGTTCCTGCTGGCCGCCGCGGGCCTGATCATGCTGGCTCCCGCTGCGCTGGCCTCGCGCTGGACGCTGCCGGCGCTCGCGCTCACTCACGCGCTGACGCTGGGTTTCCTCGCCATGGCGATGCTGGGCGCGCTGCTGCAGATGCTGCCGGTGGTGGCAGGGGCCGCCTTGCCCGCGTCCCGCGGCGTGGCCCGCTTCACTCATTTTTTCCTTGCTGCCGGAACCGTGGTCCTGATGACAGGCTTCCTCGGCGCAGACGCGCGAGCGCTCACCGCAGCAATGTTCCTGCTGGGTTGCGGTTTTGCGGTTTTTCTCGCCGCAACGGCAATCGGCCTGCGGCGCGCGGTTGCCAGCGCCACGGTGACCGGCATGCGGCTCGCCGTGATCAGCCTCGGTCTGACCCTACTCCTCGGCATGGCGCTCGCCAGCATGCGCACCGGCGGGTGGACGCCGGCCAAAGACGAAATATTCATCGCCGCGCATGTCGTCTTCGGTCTGCTCGGCTGGGTATTGCTATTGGTGATCGGCGTCGCCTACCAAGTCGTACCGATGTTCCAGATCACGCCACCCTACCCCCCCCGGCTCATGCGCTGGCTGGCCGGTACCATCCTTGCATTGCTGCTGCTGCATGCGATTGCCCCGCTGCTGCCCGCGGCAACGGAAATCACCCTAGTCGCCGAAAGCGGTCTTGCAGCAGGGGTTCTGGTCTTCGCGCTGGTCACCTTGCGCCTGCAGTCGCGGCGCCGCAGAAAGCTGCCCGACGTCACCCTGGATTTCTGGCGCGTCGGCATGGCCAGCCTGATCGCCAGCGCGGCCGTCTGGCTGCTGGCCCGGCTCTGGCCGGCCTGGGCAGGCAGCGATGCCTATCCGCTACTACTGGGCGTGCTGTTCATCGGCGGCTTCGCCGTGAGCGTGGTCTGCGGCATGCTCTACAAGATCGTGCCTTTCCTCGCCTGGTTTCACCTGCAAGCCCAGTTGCAGGCACGCGCGGGCAGCATCCCCACCATGAAGGACATGATTGCGGAACGCGGAAAGCGCTGGCAATTTCGTCTCCACCTCGGCACCTGCATGCTGCTCATCGCCGTCCCGTTCTGGCCAAAGCTGCTGGCCGTCCCGGCAGGTACCGGACTGGCGCTCTCGGCGGTGCTGCTGGAATTCAACCTGCTGTCAGCCGTGCGGCGTTTTTCCCGCTACGGCGGGCGCTTCTCCTAGTTTCGCGTTGGCGGCCCAGATGGGGATGGCAAAGGCAGGCAACAAATCCGCCAGGGTGTAAGCGTCCAGGCTTGCCAGAAAGGCACGTCCCGCATCGAGCAGGACGGGTTTGAGCGCACAGCCGGGCAACAGGCGGCATGCCGTGTCGCCCGGCCGGAAGCACTCGGCCAGTTCGAACCCGCTTTCCATGTCGCGCACCACATCGCCAATCCGTATCTGCTCGGGGCGGCGCGCCAGACGGAAGCCGCCCCCCTTGCCACGCACCGTTTCGATGTAGCCCTTGACACCCAGCTGGTGTACCACGCGCGTCAGATGGTGGCGGGAAATGCCGTGCTCGCTGGCGATCTCCGCTACCGTGACCCGGCCGTCGGGATGTGCGCCCAGATAAATCAGCACCCTCAGGGAAAAATCGGTAAAGCGGGTGAGTTGCATGGTGGCTAAATACGTCAAACAAAAACATATTATAAGCGCAGAAAACACAATCCCGTGTTTATAATATGTATTCCATTTACATCTATAGGACGACAGCCATGAGTGCCCATCTGCATCTTCGCCAGGATCAGGTCTATCCGTTCGATGCACGCGGAATCGCCAAGCGTTTCCGCCATGCCGCCATTTTCGGTGCGCTGGACGCGCTGAACTCGGGCGAGCGCATGCGCTTCGTCAACGATCATGACCCGCTTCCGCTGCTCGACCAGCTGCACGCCCGCTATGGCGATGCCGTTGCGATCCAGTACCTGCAGCGCAACCCGGGGGAAATCGTGATCGACTTCGTCCGCACCTGAACGGCCCGGCAGTGTTGCCGGCGCTGGTGTTTCTTGCCCTGACCGCGTTTGCCGCGGCCTTGCTGTGGTCGTCCCACGCCGGCCGCGCCGCCGCCCTGCACCTGATTCTGGCGGTAGGCGCCATGCCGCTGATCTTCGGCGCCATGAGCCATTTCATCCCGGTGCTCACCCGCACCCGCAGCGCACCCAGCGCACTGGCCATCCTCCCCGTTCTGGCGCTGGCCGGCGGTGCGCTGGTGGTAGCCGCGTTCGGGTTTCCCGGCATGCTCTGGGGGCAACCGGCAGGTGCGCTGCTGGCCGTGACCGCTGCCGGCGCGCTGTTCGTCTGGAGCCGCCGCCGGCGCGCCGGCATGCTGGGCCGCCCCCATCCCTGCCTGGACTGGTACGAAGCGGCGCTGGCCTGCCTCGCGGCGGCCCTGCTCGCGATTCTCGCCAGCGTGATCTGGCCGCAGCAGGCGCCGGCCCTGCGCCGCCTCCACCTCCATCTCAACACGCTCGGCTTCGTCGGGCTGACCGCCATGGCCACCCTCGCCGTGCTGCTGCCGACCGTTACCGGCAGGCCCGACCCGCAAGTCGGACCACGGCTGCGCCGGGATCTGCCCTGGGCCGTCGCCGGCACGCTGCTGGTCGCCTTCGGCGCCGCATGGTACGGCCCGCTCGCCTGGATCGGCGGCGCGTTGTGGGCGATTCCGCCAATGCGGCTGGGGACCCGCTGGCTGCGGCTCCATCGCGCTGAAATCGTCGCGCTGCATGGCGCCGCGCCACTGCTCACCGCCGCACTGGCGGGGCTGCTCGGCAGCGCGATGCTCGGCGCCGTGAACGCCATCCCCGCTGCGGCCACGTTTCATTCCGTCCAGCCGGCATGGGCCTTCGTCGCCGGATTCATCCTGCCCCTGGTATCAGGAGCGGCCAGCCAGTTATTGCCGGTATGGCTGCGTCCCGGCGTGCAGTTCGGCTGGCACGCCAGGCTACGCAATGATCTGGGGCGCTACGGCGGCGCCCGTGCCGTACTGTTCGTCATCGCCGGCAGCGCGGCCGGAACCGGCCGGGAATGGGGCCTGCTTCTGGGCGCCGTTACGCTGATCCTGTTTCTGCTGCAGGCCAGCATTGCACTGGTGCAGGCCCTGATCATCCAGTCAAGGAGTCCATCATGAGCTACCCCGCCTTTTTCGATGCCGTCGCCCGCATCACGCTGTACGACCCGCTGGCCGAATTCCTCGGCACCGCCGGCAATGGGCGGATCGAATACGGCTACCTCGATGCGGTCAAGCTCGCCGGGCATTCCTGCCCCACGGTGGCGGGCGCCTACCTGATGACCCGGCAGGCGCTCGGCAGGCTCTACCCGGACGGCCTTCCGGAGCGCGGCGGCATCCGCGTCGAATTCGGCGCGGCGCAGACCGACGGCGTCACCGGCGTCATCGCCGCCGTGGCCGGCCTGTTGACCGGTGCGGCGGGCGAAGGCGGCTTCAAGGGTCTTGCTGGGCGGTATAGCCGCCGCAATCTGCTGGCCTTCGCGACCGGAAGTCCCGCCGAAATCCGTTTCAGCCGCCTCGACACCGGCGCGCACGTAGCTGTCGCCTACCATCCCGAAGTCGTCCCCGCGCCGCCGGAACTGCAGGCGCTGATGCCGAAAATGCTGGCGGGGGCGGCGAGCGACGTCGAGCGGACGGAATTCGGCCGGCTCTGGCAAATGCGGGTCAAGCGCATCCTGATCGACCACTGCGACGACCCGGCGCTGATCGCGTGCCGGGACGACCCGGCCTGACCTTGCCCGGACGGCCGGCACCGGGTTAACTCCCGGGTCTCGGCGCCCAGCCTTCGATCAGAGTGACGATGACGGCGTCGGCCTGTTCCGTCAGTTCGAAACGCTGGTCCGAGAGGACCCAGCGGAAAGCCAGCCCCTGCACTGCTGCGATCAGGATGCAGGCGTTCTGCTGGGGAACGATGTCGGGGCGGATTTCTCCATGCGCCTGCGCGGCGCTGATCAGGCCGGCGATGAAGTTCAGAAAAAACGACACCAGTTCGTTCATGCGGTCGCGAAAAAGCGGGTCGCCGCTTTGCAGTTCTTCCGAGAACAGCAGGCGGGGGATGCCCGGCTGCCGCTGGATGAAATTCAGATGGGCGCGGATGACCACCTTCAGGCGTTCCAGCGGAGTCATCTGCGCCAGGCCGAGGCCGGCCATTTCCTGCTGCAGCCGTTCCTGAATGGTGTCCACCAGCGCAAGAAGGACGTGGCTCTTGTTGCCAAAGTGGAGGAACAGGGTGGGCTGCGCGATGCCGACCGCCTTGGAAAGCGAACGGGTGGTCAGCCTGGCCACTCCTTCATGGCGAATGATTTCCATGGCCGCCTCGATGATGTCATGGCGGCGGACTTCTGCGGATTTCCTTTTTTTAACGGTCACGGTGTTCAGGTGCCTGGCGCAATTGCAACATAGGGAATATAAGTGCCTTATGGCTGTTGCGGAAATTTGTCGCGTCCAGGGGTAAGGGATCGGCAGCAGCACGCGCCGCTGCCGAAAGGTGCCGCATCAACGCGTTTTCAGGAACAGCAGCTGCCTTCCTTGACCCCGGCTTTTTTGAGCATGAAGGCCAGCGGACAAAAACCGGTCACGCCGCTTTGTGCCAGATTGGCGCCCACAAAAGCCGTGAGCCAGAGCCAGGCCGGGTTGGAGAAATGGGCCAGGGCGATGCTGAGCAGCACCATCAGGCCCGCCATCAGATGTACGGTACGGTCTACGGTCATGACATTCTCCTCCAGAAATTAAAACAGGTAGCTGATCTGGACATTGGCGATGTTCTGCTCCAGCTCGATCTTGTTGTACGGCGCCACGTTCGAGGTGATGTCGTTGTGGAAGGCATGCATGTAGGAAAGCGAAGCCGACACCTTGTCGCTCAGCTTGCGCGTCATGCCCACCGACAGATGCTTCTCGGTGACCGCCAGTGAGCCGATGTTGCTGTTGACGTTTTCGGGGCCGATGGGCGACTTGCCATAGTTGAACCCCATCCGTACCGTGGTCTTCGGATTGATCTCCTTCTGCACCCCGATGGCATAGACGACCTGGTCGTCCCAGCCGAAGTTCATGGCACTGGGGCCGCCGGGGGTCTGGAAGTCCACCCGATCCAGCACGTCGCTGAAGCCGATGTGCTTCACGTCGGCTTCGATCAGCAGCCCCGGCATGGGCTTGAATGCTACGCCCAGGGCGAATTGCTGGGGCGCGTCCATGGTCATGGCGTACCTGCCGGCCGTGGTATTCCACCTGAACTCGTCCATGCTCTGCTTGCTGATCCAGGAAGCGCCTATCTGCAAGCGGTTGTTGAACTTGTAGATCAGGCCGGCGGTGGCCCCGAAGCCATACACCTGGTTTTGCGGCAGCGTGAAGCTGTTGTTATGGATCGCCAGGCTCTGGTAGTCGATGTTGAGCGCGGCGCCGACGGAAAGCTTGTCGCTCACCCTGTAGCCGAAGCCGGGAGCGATCTTGTAGAACTGCTTGGTCGTGACAACGGCCTGCGCACCCGGGGCGCCGGCCATGATGTCGGCGAAATCGACCCCCATCCCCGACAGGCCCGCCATGCCCATGCCCAGGTAGAGCCGGTCATTGACGTTGAAGGCCACGGCACCCGACGGAATCAGGTAATAGTCGGAATCGCTTTCAGCGCCGTTGGCCTTGCGCGGTGGATTGAGCAAGCCAAAGCCCATGTCGAAGCGCACCTCCTTCATACCGAGTTCGGCCAGACCGGCCGGGTTGGTCATGATCGTGCCGGCATCCTGCGGGGCGGCCACCACCGCCCCCGCCATCCCCCACTGGGTGGCAGTCACGCCGATCATCTGGTCGCCGTTGGTGGCGTGCGCATTGAATGCAAGGGAACAGGTGGCCGCCGATACGGCGGCTGCAAGTATCTGTTTATTCATGTTCGAGGCTCCTCAAGCAAGGGATTTGTTTACTTCGAAAGGGGGGTCATCAGATTGGCCGAAATACCGGGCACGCCACGGAATTTCTGATGGCAGGCGACGCATCCCGTCATGATGTCGCTCATGTAGGAAGCCGCCTTCGGCATATCCCCCGCATCCGCTGCGTCCGCCAGCTTGAGCGCACTGCCTTCGACGATGTCATTCATGGCGGGCAGCACGCCCAGGTCGTTGTCGGTGACCTGATTCAGCGCGAAATAGGGCAGCAGCCCGCCTTTGGGTATGCGATGGTTGGCCAGCCGCCGGGCCGCCTCGGCCGCCTGTTCGGCGTTGTCGGTTGCCAGCGCCGAGGCGATGCTCTGGTATTCGGACAGGATTTCATGCATGACCTGGCGCAGGGTCGTCTCCTTGGCGCGCCGCACATGACCCGCATGCAGTTTCTGGATGGTGCCTTTGAGTTCGGGCGACAGCGCCATCACCTTCTGGCGCAGCTCCGGCTTGTACGTCTTCATCATCTGCTGCATTTCAGCCGGCATGGGGGCGGCGCCCTGGGGCGGTTCAGCGGCAGAGAGCCCGGACGATGCAAGACTGGCGGCCAGTATCAGCGGGGTTAACAGGATTTTTTTCATGGGATCTCCAGGGTTGTGATGGCACAGGTCGAACACATGATCTATTGATCATGTGTTCGACCGATTATATAAATGAACTTTTTAAACAATGCAAGAAGATATTTAAATCCACATAAAAAAATCGGGTCTTGCGGCATGCCCGGAATCATTCCGGTGCCATTCGCGCGGCGTACGGATACAATTTCACCATTCAGGCGGTGAACCAAAGCCTGACAAGGTGCTGAACGAGTTCGCAGCAGCCTTTTTCAGCGGTATCCCGCCGGCCAGAATCAATACGGGGCACGGTACCGGGAGCGCAAGCTCCGGTCGGGCCTGTCAACGGCATTTATAAGGATCAGAATGAAACGCGTGGATGATTTCCGCCTGCGCTTCGGCAAACAGGAGCTGGTGCCGATCGTCATCGGCGGCATGGGGGTGGACATTTCGACCGCCGAGCTGGCGCTCGAAGCGGCGCGCCTCGGCGGCATCGGCCATATTTCCGATGCCATGGTGCAGACCGTGTCCGACACCCGCTTTGACACCAACTTCGTCAGCCAGAAGCTGAAGAAGTACAAGGCCAACGTTGCCAGCAGCGACAAGTCCAGTGTGCACTTCAACCTCGCAGAACTCGAGGAAGCCACCCGCAACCATGTGGGCCGGGCGATGGAAGCCAAGCATGGCGACGGCATGATCTTCATCAACTGCATGGAGAAGCTCACCATGAACGCGCCGCGCGAGACGCTGCGCATGCGCCTGTCGGCGGCGCTCGATGCCGGCATCGACGGCATCACGCTCTCCGCTGGCCTGCATCTCGGCTCGTTCGCACTGATCGAGGATCATCCACGCTTTCGCGACGCCAAGCTCGGCATCATCGTCTCCTCGCCGCGTGCGCTGGCGATGTTCCTGCGCAAGAATGCCCGCCTGCAGCGCCTGCCCGACTACATCGTGGTGGAGGGGCCGCTTGCCGGCGGCCACCTCGGCTTCGGCCTGGACTGGGCGCAGTACGACCTCGCCACCATCATGAGCGAAGTGCTGGCGTTCCTCAAAACCGAACACCTCGACATTCCGCTGATCGCCGCCGGCGGCATTTTCACCGGCAGCGATGCCACGGTCTTCCTCGAACAGGGCGCGGCGGCGGTACAGGTGGCGACCCGCTTCACCGTCACCCGCGAGTGCGGCCTGCCAGACAAGGTCAAGCAGGAATACTTCAGGGCCAGCGAGGACGACATCGAGGTCAACACCATTTCGCCGACCGGCTACCCGATGCGCATGCTCAAGGGCAGCCCCGGCATCGGCGCCGGCATCCGCCCCAACTGCGAAGCCTACGGCTACCTGCTCGACGCCAACGGTCGCTGCGCCTATATCGATGCCTACAACAGCCAGGTGGAACTACACCCGGGTGCGAAGAAGGTTTCAGTCAAGGACAAGACCTGCCTGTGCACCCACATGCGCAACTTCGACATCTGGACCTGCGGCCAGACCACCTGGCGCCTGAAGGACACCACCCGGCGTGCGCCGGACGGCAGCTATCAGGTGCTCAGCGCCGAACAGGTGTTCCACGACTACCAGTTCAGCGTCGACCAGAAAATCGCGCTGCCGGCCTGAACCGCCCCTGCTGCCATGCACCGGGATGAGCCTTTTCCGGCAGCCCGGGAGGCGGGCTATGCCGCCATCAGGCGCCGCGCCAGATGGGCCAGCGGCGCGGGCAGGCGGTGCAGCACCACCTCGGGGTCGAGGGCGTCGAGCAGGTTCTTGACGGTGAGGCCGAGTTCGGTGTCGCCTTCGCTCACCAGGCGGCGGCTGAAAAAGAGGGTGTCGGGGTCTTCGCGCCGGCCGAGCAGCAGCAGGAAATCGCGGGCGGTGGCGCTGATGGTGAGTTCGGGCGCGCCGCTGTCCGGCGCGAATCCGCGCGCCGTGACGGTAAAGCGCAGGCTGAGCCCGAGGTCCTTGATGCGGATGGCGTAGCGCCGGCCGGCCAGCGGCCGCCAGTCGAGCGTTTTCAGCGCCGGCCACAGCAGCCGGTTGGCCGCCAGCGAAAACGCCAGGCTGGGCGGTGCGGCGGGAAGTCGGGCGACTGCGTTGACAAGCTGCGGGGGCAAAGCAAGGTTCTGCATGATGGCTCCTGTGCTCAATGGGTTAGCGCTCGGCGTCGGCCCAGTTGTTGGGGGTTTCATACAAGCGCACCCGCCGCAGCCGCAGCCGGTTGCCGTAGCCGTCAAGGTAGGCCGCGTCGAGGATGCGGAACGCCTCGTTCGCAAGGTTTTCCGCCGTGGGCACCACTGGCAGCACCACGGTCTTGTGTCCGGCCAGCGTCGCCAGGAAGTCGACCACTTCGCGGTCGCCCTGGTAGACCAGGAAGGCATGATCCCAGCGGCTGACCAGCGCGGCATTGGCGATGTCTTTCACTTCGGAGAAGTCCATCACCATGCCCTGCATCGCCGCGCCTTCGGTGTCGATGATCTCGCCGGAAAGGCTGATCTCGATGGCGTAGCGATGGCCGTGCAGGTGCCGGCACTGGCTGGCGTGATGGGGAATGCGGTGGCCGGCGTCGAATTCCAGCCTGCGTGTAATCAGCATGGTTGCTGCGTCCCGTATTCCAGTCCCGCCCGGCCATGCCAGTAACCGTCGACCGGCGGCCCGGGCATGATGCGCGCCAGCGCATCGGCGGCGTTGTCCTCGCCCGCCAGCGCCGCCCGGAAAGCTTCGACCACGCGTCCCATGTGGCGCGACTGCGGCGACAGGCGCAGGCTGGCGATGCCGAGCTGACGCAGGGCCGGCAGTTCGCCGATCAGGTTATAGACCCCGGCGGACTGCGTCTGGATGCCATTGAGCGTGAGGAAGGGCGCGCCCTCGCGGGTGGCCAGCGGCAGCCCGTCGGGATGGTCGAGGCAGCGGAACTGGCAGTCGTCCTTGGGCAGGTTGTAGTGGCGCGCGGTGAAGCAGCGCGCCGAATACGCCAGCGGCAGGCGGCCGTAGGCGAATATTTCCGTTTCCATGCCGGCCGGCGCGCGCTCGAGCAGCGACGCCAGCGCGGTGCGCGTGACTTCCACCGGCGGCAGCCAGCGCTGCGCACCGAGACCGGCGAGCACGTCCAGCGTTTCCGGATTGTAGACATTCAGCGTCGGGCCGGCGACGAAGGGTACGCCCGCTTCGGACAGCAGCCGCACCGCGCCCCATTCGTTAGCTTCGACCAGGAAACGGCCGTCGCCCACGATCCGGCGCAGCGTCTTCAGATCGGATTCCGACTCGATCAGCGTCTGGGTGGAGAGCGCCACTTCCTTGCCGGCTGCGGCGAGCTGTTCAGCCACGGCAAGCCAGTCCGGCAAACGCAGCAGATGGCGGCGCGAGCACACGCTTTCGCCCAGATACACGCGCGTCACCGGCCAGCGTTTCGCTTCGTCGTAGAAAGCGAGGACGTCGTCGCGCGACCAGTAATACAGGAGGGGGCCGAGGCTGAGGTTCATTTCACAGGTGCAAGATTCAAGTTACAAGATTTCAAGAAAAGGGGGCGCATCATTCACCTCTCACTTCCACGGCCGGTGGTAGGCGCCGAGCGTATGGCTCTGCCCTTCCGACAGCTTGTTGAGTTCGGCCTGCCAGGCGGGCGCGGGCTTGAAGCCAGCGGCGTCTTTTTTCACCGCATCGATGGCGGCGCGCCACACCTTCGTCACCTGCGCCACGTAGGCCGGGCTGCGCTGGCGACCTTCGATCTTGATCGCGGCGATGCCGATCTTCAACATCTCGGGCAAGAGGTCGAGGGTGTTGAGGCTGGTGGGCTCCTCGATGGCGTAGTAGGTTTCGCCGCCGACGTCGAAGCGGCCCTTGCACAGCGTCGGGTAGCCGGCTTTTTCGTCCTTTCCGTAGCGGTCGAGCAGCACGCCGTTCAGCCTCGATTCCAGGCCGGCCGGCGTGTCCTTCCACTGCACCGCTTTCGCCGGCGAGCATACGCCTGCCGAGTTGGGCGATTCGCCGGTGCAGTACGACGACAGTAGGCAGCGCCCTTCCACCATCACGCACAGGCCGCCGAAGCCGAACAGCTCAATCTCGACGCCGGTGTGCTTCACCACGTTTTCCACCTGCGGCAGCGACAGCACGCGCGGCAGCACGGCGCGCTGGATGCCGAAATGCTCACGGTAGAAATTCACCGCCTCGTAGCTGGTGGCCGAGCCCTGCACCGACAGATGCAGCCTGAGGTTCGGATAATGCCTGACCGCATAGCGCATCAGCCCGGGGTCGGCGAGGATCACGGCGTCCATGCCGAGCTTCGCCGCCTGGTCGACCGCGCCGGTCCAGCGAGTCCAGGTATCGGACTGCGGATAGGTGTTGAGCGCGAGCAGCACCTTGCGGCCGCGCTCGTGCGCGTAGCGCAGGCCCTCCGCCGCCTGTGCCGCGTCGAAGTTGAGGCCAGGGAAGGCGCGCGCGTTGGTGTTGTCGCGGAACCCCATGTAGACCGCATCGGCGCCGTTGTCGATGGCGGCCTTGAGCGAAACCAGGCTGCCCGCCGGGCAGATCAGATCAAGCGACATGACTTTTCTCCTTCCATATCTGGCCCGCGCGGGCGCCCTGGCGGCTATCGCGCCGCGCCAGTTCGTCGGCGATGCCGTTCAGTACGTCCCACTTCTTCGCGCACCACGCGGGTGCCAGCAGCATGTCGGGCGAGGCGGTGCCGGTGACGCGGTGGTAGACCACCTCCCACGGGGTGCGCTCGATCAGATCGGCGGCGATGCACAGGTAATCCGCCTCGGCCAGCGGGATGTACTCGCCGCGTTTCCATTCGATCGCCAGTCGGGTGTGCTTGACCACATGCAACGGGTGCAGCTTGAGGCCGTCGACACCGACCTCGAGCACGCGGTCGAGGCTCGCGTGGCTGTGCGATGCGTCCTCGCCGGGCAGGCCGACGATGAGATGGCAGCACACCGGAATGCCGCGCGCCCGCGCCGCCCGCGTCGCCGCCTCGTATTCGGCGAAGCCGTGGCCACGGTTGACGCGCGCCAGGGTGGCGTCGAAGGACGACTGCAGGCCGAGTTCCAACCACACCTCGTGGCCGCGGTCGCGGTACTCCGCCAGCAGGTCGAGCACCGGCGGCGGCACGCAGTCGGGCCGCGTGCCGATCGACAGGCCCATCACGTCGGGCGCCGCCAGCGCGGCGTCGTACAGCGCGCGCAGCTCGTCCACATGCGCATAGGTATTGGTGTAGGCCTGGAAATAGGCGATGAAGCGGCGCGCGCCCGTGCCCCGCGCAATGCGGCCGCGCGCGCGCTCGAATTGCGCGGCGAGCGGCGCCGGGTCGCGTGCGCCCGGGGCAAAGGACTTGTTGTTGCAGAAAGTACAGCCGCCGATGCCCTTGCTGCCGTCGCGATTGGGGCAGGTGAAGCCGGCATCGAGCGCGACCTTGTGCACCCGTTCGCCGTGCCGCTCCAGCATGGCGCGGCCGAAGCTGTGGATACGGTCGGTGAAGCTGCTCACGCCGCGGTGGCCGCCGGCTTGCCGCCGGTGAGCAGATAGTCGATCAAAGCCTGCACCGGCTGGATCGCGCGGCCGAACGGCAAGCTTTCGCTGCCGCGGAAGAACAGGCCCTTGTTGACGTCGCCCTTGAGCGCGGCTACCAGCTGCGAATCGATGCAGAACTGCCCGGCTTTCTTGAGGCCGTCGCGCAGGCCACATTGCGCCAGGCAATGCAGGCCGATGGCGCAGCGCCCGGGGTCGGCCTTCGCCACCGCCTGCAGCCTGGATTCGCGCTTGAGGTAGTTGGCGAGCCATGGCGTTTTCACCGCACGCGCAGGCAGCCCGGCCACGCTCATGAAAGTGACGATGTCCTCGGGCTGCGCATCGAGTAGCACGCGCTTGAAGTTGGGATGGGCATCGCCTTCCTCGGTCACGGCAAACGGCGTGCCAACCTGCGCTGCGCTCGCCCCCAGCGCCAGTGCCGCCAGCACTTTCGCGTGACTGTTGAAGCCGCCGCCGACGATGACCGGAATCTGCCCGCGCGCGATGCCCTGCTCTTCAAAAACCTTGAAAATGCCGGGCAATACCGCGGCGAAATCGAAACGCGCATTCGCCAGATCGGCCGGGTCCGGTGCACCGAGATGGCCGCCTGCGTAACGCGGATGCTCGATTACGATGGCATCCGGCAGCCGCCCCTTGCGTGCCCATTTCTTCAGCACGACGGCGACACCGCGCGCATCCGACAGGATCGGAATCAGCGCAACCTCGGGATAAGCTGCGGCGAGTTCCGGCAGATCGAGCGGCAGTCCCGCGCCCATCACGATCGCTTGCGCGCCCGAGGCGCACGCCTGCCGCACATAGTCCGGATACGCCTCCACGGCCTTCATCACGTTGACCGCGACCAGGCCATGGCCGGCTGCGATAGCGAGCGCAGCCCTGATTTCACGGTCGAGCGCGATGAAGTTGAGCCGGTTGAGTTCATCCTTGTCACGGCAGCGTTGCGAGCGTTCCGACAGGTCGGCGTGATGATGCCGCAGGTCGATACTCGCTATCGTTCCCATCGCGCCGGCACGTGCCACCGCGCCGGCCAGGCGGTGGGCCGACACGCCCACGCCCATACCCCCCTGCACGATGGGCAGCAGGGTATGGCCGCGAATGGCAAACGATGTGGGCGCAGGCATGCCGGTCTTTCCATCCTCTACAAAATTGCCGCCCATTATAGCAACTTGAAGACCTGCTTATCTTCATATAAATATCGGCCCGTTTCCGCGGGCGGAAGACCGGGGTTCTCCCGCCCAGCCTAAACGCCTACAATGTGGGGTCCCACTCTGGCCTCTTACCGCATGTTCACCGGCATCATCCAGGCCATTGGCCGCATCCACGAATACGAAGCGCGCGGCGCCGACGCGCGCATGCTCATCCACGGCGGCGGCCTCGACTTTTCCGATGTCGGTCCTGGCGACAGCATCGCGGTCAACGGCGTGTGCCTGACCGCGACCGCGCTGACGCCCGACAGCTTCAGCGTCGACGTCTCCGCCGAAACCCTGCGCGTAACCGAAGGCTTCACGCCGGGCGCCGAAGTCAACCTGGAGAAAGCGCTGCGGCTGGCCGACCGGCTCGGCGGGCATCTGGTGTCGGGACACGTCGACGGCGTCGGCGCGGTGCACCGCTTCGCGCCGGCAGGCGAATCGCATCTGCTGGAAATCGACGCCCCGGCCGAACTCGCGCGCTACATCATCCGCAAGGGCTCGATCACGGTGAACGGCGTGTCGCTCACCGTCAACCGCGTGGATGGCGCGCGCTTCGCGCTCAACCTCATCCCGCATACGCTGGAAATGACCACGCTCAAGCATCTGCAGCCGGGCAGCCGCGTCAACCTGGAAGTCGACATGATCGCGCGCTATGTCGAGCGCATGATGCCATTCACCAACGTCACGGATAAAGATTAAGTTAGGAACAACGACCGATGAGCCTCGCCTCCACCCTGGAAATTATCGAAGAACTCAAGGCCGGCCGCATGGTCGTGCTGGTCGACGAGGAAGACCGCGAAAACGAGGGCGACCTGGTGATGGCCGCCGAGCACGTCACGCCCGACGCGATCAACTTCATGGCCAGGTACGGGCGCGGACTGATCTGCCTGACGCTGACCGACGCGCGCTGCCGCCAGCTCGGCCTGAAGCAGATGGTCTCCGACAACCAGACCCCGCACGGCACCGCGTTCACGATATCAATCGAGGCGGCCGCAGGCGTGACCACCGGCATTTCCGCGGCCGACCGCGCGGTCACCATCCAAGCCGCGGTGAAGCGCGCCGCCCAGCCTGCCGACATCATCCAGCCCGGCCACATCTTCCCGCTGCGCGCGCAGCCCGGCGGCGTGCTGGTGCGCGCCGGCCACACCGAGGCCGGCTGCGATCTCGCGGGCCTCGCCGGGCTCGAACCCGCGTCGGTGATCTGCGAGATCCTCAAGGACGACGGCACCATGGCGCGGCTGCCCGACCTGATCCCGTTCGCGCAGCAACACGGCCTGAAAATCGGCGCCATCGCCGACCTGATCCATTACCGCAACCAGACCGAAAGCCTGGTCGAGCGCGCCGCCGACCGCCTGATCCAGACGGTGTACGGCGCGTTCCGACTGATCGCCTACCGTGACAAATGCGCCAAGGAAACCCACCTCGCACTGGTCAAGGGCGAGATCCATGCCGACCGCGAAACCCTGGTGCGCGTGCACGAGCCGCTCTCGGTGATGGACTTCCTCGACGTCACCGGCGGCGGCCATTCGTGGCCGATCATGGGCGCGATGGAACGCATCGCCGAATCGCAGTCCGGCGTGCTGGTTTTACTGCATCGGCCGGAAACCGCCGATGCGCTGCTGCACCGCATCAACCCGGAGCCGGTCGACAGCAGCAAATACGACCTGCGCGACTACGGCATCGGGGCGCAGATCCTGCGCGACCTCGGCGTCGTCAAAATGAAGCTGCTGGCCAGCCCGCGCAAGATGCCCGCAATGGACGGGTTCGGGCTGGAAGTCACCGGCTATTCCGAAAAAGCATGAGCCACTGAAGACAAGGACGCACCATGGGAAGCAAGAAGGACAATTTCTCCGAACTCGACCCGGCCTACCAGGGCAAGGGACTGAAATTCGGCATCGTCATGAGCCGTTTCAACCGGGACATCTGCGAAGGCCTGCTGTCGGCCTGCGAAGCCGAACTGCTGCGGCTTGGCGTGTCCCGTGACGACGTGCTGCTGGTCAACGTGCCGGGCGCGCTCGAACATCCGCTGGCCTTGCAGGAACTGGCGCTGTCCGAGAAATACGATGCGCTCATCGCGCTCGGCGCCGTGGTGCGCGGCGACACCTACCATTTCGAAGTCGTCTCGAACGAATCCGCGCGCGGCATTCTCGACGTCCAGTTGAAAACCGGCGTGCCGATCGCCAATGCCATCATCACCGTCGACACCGAAGAGCAGGGCCACGCACGCATGGGCGAAAAAGGCCGCGACGCCGCCCGCACGGCGATCGAAATGGCCAACCTGCTGAAACGCCTCTGATGGCCGGTTCCCGCAAGATTGCCCGCGAATTCACGCTGCAGGGCGTCTACGCCTGGCTGGTGGGCGGCGCCGACGTCACCCTGATTGCCGCCAACCTCAAGGAAGACGAGCAGTTCCAGCGCGCCGACGAAGCCTATTTCCGCACCCTGCTCTACGGCGTGCTGAAAGAGGAGGACATGCTGAGCTCGCGCATCGCCCCCCTGCTCGACCGCCCGCTCGCCGAACTCTCGCCGATCGAGCGCGGCATCCTGCTCATCGGTGCCTACGAACTGCTGCACTGCCCTGACGTGCCGTGGCGCGTCGCCATCAACGAAGGCGTCGAACTCGCCAAGAAATTCGGCGGCACCGACGGCCACAAATACATCAACGGCGTGCTCGACAAGCTGGCGCAGGACGTGCGTGCAGTGGAAATCGGGCATGCACGCAAGAAAGACTAGGGACAGGATTGCGGCCGGCCATGAACGGCCCTCATCACGCGTTCCGCCTTGTCCCTTGTACCTTGCCTCTTGAGTCTCACGTGGAATTCGACCTCATCGCCCGCCACTTCACCCGCGCCACGCCCGGCGCGGTGCTGGGCGTGGGCGACGACTGTGCGCTGCTGGCGCCGACGCCGGGCATGCAACTCGCGGTGTCGTCCGACATGCTGCTCGAAGGCCGCCATTTCTCGCCGCAGGACAGCCCCGCCGGGCTCGGCCACAAGTCGCTGGCGGTGAACCTGTCCGACCTCGCCGCGATGGGCGCAACGCCGCGCTGGGCAACGCTGGCGATCGCGCTGCCCGAGGCAAACGACGCCTGGCTCACCGCGTTTGCGCGCGGTTTTTTCCGCATGGCCGACCAGCACGGGATCGAACTGGTCGGCGGCGACACCACGCGCGGCCCGTTGACGATCAGCATCACGGTCATGGGCGAAGTGCCGCCGGGCGAGGCGCTGCGGCGCGACGGCGCCAGGCCCGGCGACGACGTCTGGGTATCCGGCGTGATCGGCTCGGCGGCCATGGCCCTGGCGTATCGCCAGGGCCGCCTGTTCATGGAGCAGGTCGACGCCGCACGCGTGCTGCCTGCGCTTTATCTGCCGACGCCGCGGGTGGCGCTCGGCATCGCGCTGCGCGGCGTCGCCTCCAGTGCGATCGACATCTCGGACGGGCTGCTGGGCGATCTCGGGCACATTCTGCAACGCTCGCAGCGTGGTGCCCGGCTCGAATTCGCCGCGCTGCCCACGCTGCCGGTGGTGCAGGCGTATCTGCATGAAAAAGTCGCGCGCGACTGCGTGCTGGCGGGCGGCGACGACTACGAGCTCTGCTTCACCGCGCCGCCCGGCAAGCACGATGCAGTGCGGGCGGCCGCCGGCAATGCCGGCGTCGCAGTCACCCGCATCGGCCACATCACCGCCGAACCCGGACTCGCGGTCGTCGCCCCGGACGGCCAGCCGCTGCCCTTCGAACGTACCGGGTACGACCACTTTGCAGCCTGATTTCAAATTTCTTTTTGCGCACCCGGCGTACCTGATCGCCTTCGGTTTCGGCAGCGGCCTCGCGCCGAAAGCACCCGGCACCGCCGGCACCCTGCTGGGCCTGCCGCTGTTCTGGCTGATCGGTGCCGCCGCGCCCGACCTGCCGAACCGGATCATTCTGCTGATCGCCGCCTTCCTGCTGGGCGTGTGGGCGTGCAGCCGCACTGGCCGCGCACTCGGCGCCGCCGACCACGGCGGCATGGTGTGGGACGAAATCGTCGCCTTCGCGCTGGTGCTGCTGTTCACCCCCGCCGGCTGGCTATGGATTGCGCTGGCCTTTGCACTGTTCCGCCTGTTCGATATCCTGAAACCCTGGCCGATCCGGCTCGCCGACGCGCACCTGAAAAACGGCTTCGGCGTGATGTTCGACGACCTGCTGGCGGCAGCGTACGCAATCGCCGTGATTAAAGGAATGCAATGGCTCGTGTAAGCGACGAAGAACTGGTCCGGCTCGCCCGCGAACTCGGCGACAAGCTGCTTGCACGCGGCTGGATGCTCGCCACCGCCGAGTCCTGCACCGGAGGCTGGGTCGGGCAACTGCTGACCGCACTGCCCGGCAGTTCGCAGTGGTACGAGCGCGGCTTCATCACCTATGCCAACGCCGCCAAGACCGAGATGCTCGGCGTGCCGGCCGGACTCATCGAGGCGCATGGCGCCGTCTCCGAAGAAATCGCCGGTGCCATGGCCGCCGGCGCGCTGAAGCACAGCCACGCCCAGGCCACACTCGCCATTTCCGGCATCGCCGGTCCCGGCGGCGGCTCGCCGCAAAAGCCGGTCGGACTGGTGTGCTACGGCTGGGCTCTGAAAGACGGCACCCTCATGTCGTCCACCTGCCGCCTCGACGGCGACCGCGAGGAAATCCGCTCGCGCGCCGTGGCGGCGGCACTGCGCGGGCTGATCGATTTGCTTGAATAGCTGCAAGTTGCAAGTTGCAAGAAAAAAGAGCGGCCAGGGCCGCCCCTCCTTGTAACTTGTAACTTGCAACCCGGATCTAGCCGAAAGCCCAGGCGGCGAACGGTTCGATCTCGTCGCGATTCAGCAGCATCAGCTGGTAGGCGTTCGGATTCAGCGAATGCGCTGGCGTGGTGTCGACGCCGAGCCGCTGCAGCACGTAGCCGAGCAGGGCGCGCCGCACCGTCACTTCGATGGCCTCGCCGCTCGCGCCGTAATCCAGCAACAGGCTCTCGCGCCTGGGCGCATCGAGCCCGCTGTGCGGGGCGAGCTTGAGGCTCACCGTCTCCACCCAGTCGTCGTCGTACTGCTCGCCGGATTCGGCGGGCGTATCCAGGCATTCGGCCGCGATGACGCGCGACAGCACGAAATCGCGGAAATCGCAGGTGTCCTCGCTATATGCCCGCACATGCCAGCGCAGCCCGGTACTGACCAGGGTGTGTGGTTCCAGCACCCGCTGCGACCCACCCTCTCGCCCGGACAGGGAACGGTAGCCGACGCGCAGCTTGCGCCGGCCGTGGATGGCGCGGGTGATCTGCGCCAGCGTCTGCGGCCTGGGCAAGCGGGCCGGCAGCGGCAGCGCCGCGGTCGGCAAGCCATAGACCAGCGCGTCTCCGTACGGCCCGTTCGCCACCGCCAGATTGGCGGCGATGACCGGCAGCACGGCAGCGGGTGTGAGATCGGCAAAGACGGCGCCGAAATCCGCGCCCGGCACAAAACCGAACACGCTGTGCTGATAGACGAGATTGCCGGGGGCCAGATCGCCGTAGAGCTTGAGATCCTTGGTCGCCGCCGGGTCGGACAGTCCAAACGCCCGGGCGACGTCGCTGCGCGTCACCACCCCGGCGTACCAGGCCATGATCTCGATGTACTGCAACCGCTGGCGTGTCGCCCACTTCACGTCCATGCGCATTTTTTCTTTTGCAATCATGATGCCCGCTCCGCTTGAGCCGATGTGCCCGAAATTATAGGGCGCCCCCTGCCGAATACAATCTAGCAAGTTATATTTTCTACATACGTGATATTTTTTATTGACATCAATAAATATATCTCCTACATTGCACCCCATGCAGACGCTGCGACGCCTGTCCTTCGAACGCCCCCACTGACCAGGAGAGAGAAACCATGGCATCCCCCGCATTGGCAGAAGACAAATCGAAAGCGCTGGCCGCCGCGCTCGGCCAGATCGAAAAGCAGTTCGGCAAGGGCTCGGTGATGCGCCTCGGCGATCACGACGTGGCGCGCGATATCCAGGCCGTCTCCACCGGCTCGCTCGGGCTCGATATCGCACTCGGTGTCGGCGGCCTGCCGCGCGGCCGCGTGGTCGAAATCTACGGCCCGGAATCAAGCGGCAAGACCACGCTCACGCTGCAGGTCATCGCCGAAATGCAGAAAATGGGCGGCACCGCCGCCTTCATCGACGCCGAACACGCGCTCGATCCAAGCTACGCGCAGAAACTCGGCGTCGACGTCGACAACCTGCTGGTCTCGCAGCCCGACACCGGCGAACAGGCGCTGGAAATCGCCGACATGCTGGTGCGTTCCGGTTCGGTCGACGTGGTGGTGGTCGACTCGGTCGCCGCGCTTACCCCCAAGGCCGAAATCGAAGGCGAGATGGGCGATTCGCACATGGGGCTGCAAGCCCGATTGATGTCCCAGGCCTTGCGCAAGCTCACCGCCAACATCAAGCGCACCAACACCCTGGTCATCTTTATCAACCAGATCCGCATGAAGATCGGCGTCATGTTCGGCAACCCCGAGACCACCACCGGCGGCAATGCCCTCAAGTTCTACGCCTCGGTCCGTCTCGACATCCGCCGCATCGGCGCGATCAAGAAAGGCGACGAGATCATAGGCAACGAAACCAAGGTCAAGGTCGTCAAGAACAAGGTCTCGCCGCCGTTCAAGGAAGCCTTCTTCGACATCCTCTACGGCCAGGGCATCTCGCGCGAAGGCGAAATCATCGAACTCGGCGTCGCCCACAAGCTGGTCGACAAGTCCGGCGCCTGGTACGCCTACAACGGCGAGAAGATCGGCCAGGGCAAGGACAATGCGCGCGAATACCTGAAGGAACACCCGGAAATCGCCGCCGAGATCGAAGCCAAAGTCCGCGCCGCCGTCGGCGTCAGCAACCCCACGGCGGCCGGGGATGAAGCCGGCGCCTGAGCCCGGCGAGCTGCGCGAACGCGCCCTGCGCCTGCTGGCACGGCGCGAACACAGCCGCTGTGAGCTCGCCCGCAAGCTCGAAACGGCAGGCTTCGAGCGCGCAGAAATTGCCGTCCTGCTGGATGAGTTTGAAACCAGAAACTGGCTGTCGGACCGCCGCTTCGCCGAAAGCTGGGTCGCCGACCACCGCGCCCGCGCCGGCAGCGTCAAGCTTGCCTACGACCTGCGGCAGCGCGGCGTGGGCGACGCCATCATCGAAGCCGTGCTGAGCGATAACCGCGACAGCGAATTCGAGCGCGCGCGCGCAGTATGGGAGAAGAAATTCGGCTCCGCACCCGCCGACGCGCAGGAGAAAGCCCGGCAGATGCGCTTCCTGCAAAGCCGCGGATTTGCGGCTGAGCTCATCCGGCGCCTTGTCCCGGACGCAGGGCATGACTGACCCCTCCCGCCAGCCTCCCCGCGCGACGCAATACACGCAATACGGGTAGCGGGCGTTACCCTGCGGCAAGCAGTGATACGCCGCTCTTTCTGATACAGTCTCGCTTTTCCTCAGCCCAATCACCGAGTCAACGCAACATGAAATATCAGAATCCGGATGAATTCATCCGCCGCGCCGCCGAGCACAACCCCGGCCAGCCGGAGTATCTGCAAGCCGTTACCGAAGTCGTGGAAAGTCTGTGGCCGTTCGTATCCCAGCACCCCAAGTACGCCGAGCACGGCCTGCTGGACCGCCTGATCGAGCCGGAACGGATCGTCATCTTCCGGATCTCCTGGGTCGACGACCACGGCGAGGTCCAGGTCAACCGCGGCTATCGCATCCAGCACAGCATGGCCATCGGCCCCTACAAGGGCGGGCTGCGCTTTCATCCCTCGGTCAACCTGTCCATCCTCAAGTTCCTGGCCTTCGAGCAGACCCTGAAGAACGCCTTGACCACGCTGCCCATGGGCGGCGGCAAGGGTGGCGCGGATTTCGATCCCAAGGGCAAGAGCCCCGGCGAAGTGATGCGCTTCTGCCAGGCCTTCATCACCGAGCTGTATCGTCACATCGGCGCCGAAACCGACGTGCCGGCCGGTGACATCGGTGTCGGCGCGCGCGAAGTCGGCTTCATGGCCGGGATGATGAAGAAACTGACCAACCGAGCCGACTGCAACTTCACCGGCAAGGGCCTGAGCTACGGCGGCTCGCTCGTTCGCCCGGAAGCCACGGGCTACGGCGCGGTCTATTTTGCCGACGAAATGCTCAAGCATGCCGGCCGTTCGATCGAGAATCTGCGGGTCGGCGTCTCCGGCTCGGGCAACGTGGCCCAATTCGTCATCGAAAAAGCCATGGCCCTGGGCGCGAAGGTCGTCACGGTGTCGGACTCGAGCGGCACCGTGGTGGACGACGCCGGCTTCACCCCGGACAAGCTCGCCGAATTGATGGAGGTCAAGAACCACCTCCACGGTCGCGTCAGCGATTATGCCGAGCGCGTCGGCGGCGAATTCCATGCCAACATGCGCCCCTGGAACGTGCCGATGGACGTGGCGCTGCCCTGCGCCACCCAGAACGAGCTCAACGACAACGATGCGGCGACGCTGATCAAGAACGGCCTGGTTGCCGTGGCCGAAGGCGCCAACATGCCCACCACCGCCGAAGCTGCGCGCCTCTTCGACAAGCACCGCATCCTGTATGCCCCCAGCAAGGCGAGCAACGCCGGCGGCGTCGCCACCTCGGGCCTGGAGATGAGCCAGAACGCCATGCGCCTGTCGTGGCCGCGCGAAGAGGTCGATTCCCGTCTGCTCAGCATCATGCAGGGCATCCATCAGACCTGCCTGCAGCATGGGCAGCGCGAAGACGGCAGCGTCAGCTACGTCGACGGCGCCAACCTGGCCGGCTTCATCAAGGTGGCCGACGCCATGCTGGCGCAGGGCGTGATCTGAGCAATCACGGCGCCACAGCGGGCCACTATGGGCTAAAAAAGACCGCTGGGGCGGTCTCGGACTACCACAACCGCCGTCTTTTCACGAAGGCGGGGTTTTGTTTTAGCCTAAATGTAGGGTCCGTTCAAACTGACCGCATTTTCCTTTTCTGCTTTTTAAGCCATTTCTGAACAGGAACAGCCACCCAAGGTGGCCGTTCCTTTTAACAAGCGGGGGCAAATCCCCCGGTTATTCGCGTTGCGCTCTGCGCGTACGCTTACGGACAACCACCTTGGCCAGACTTCAGGCCACGCTTGGCATCACAGATTGTGCCGCTTGCAGCCCAAACCATATTGGCTTGTCCTGCAGTCGTTGACGGGGTCATGGTGTAAGTCAAATTAGTACCACTGGTGTCCGTTGCGCCGGTCGTTGCGGTGATTGCTCCAGTGGCAGCAGCAATTGTGGGTGCAGCAGTAACAAACTTCGACACTGACAGAGTCGGGATGCCATTGCTGCCTTGGGTTGTGCAGTTAGTCCAGGCACCTTCTGACATATAGCATTCAGACATGGCGGTTTTCAAGCTGTTCAATTCCTGGGCAGCACCCGAGGCACGCGTGCGAGAGGTGTAATCGCCATACTGCGGAATCGCAATCGCAGCCAGAATACCGATGATCGCCACCACGATCATCAGTTCGATCAAAGTAAAACCTTGTTGAACTTTACGCATTTCAAATCTCCTTAAGTTGGGCAAGTTGAACACGAGCCTCCCGTGTCTGGCTTGTTAACGAGCAGCAGGCATGCCAACTTTAGGGCCGGGATCCAATTTTGCGGGGACGATCCCGAGAAAGCCTGTCAATTCTGGCCCTTGGCCCCGAATTCAATTCGGCCGCAGCCTATTGTCACGTTGCCTTCCAGAGTTCGCGCGCGCTGCGCATGACCCGCCATGGCATGAGTTGACGTTTTTCGTCACGCCCCACCCCTGCGCGGCACCGGCAATAAAAAAGCCACGCTTGCACGTGGCTTTTTTGGATTTTGGTGGGTCGGGCGAGATTCGAACTCGCGACCAACGGATTAAAAGTCCGCTGCTCTACCGGCTGAGCTACCGACCCCCGGAAAAGAGCTGGCGCCCTATCCGCGAAAGCCGGAAATTATAAACGAGGCCATGCCGCTGGGTAAAGCGTTACGCGCGTTTTTTTCACGGGATGAGGGGGAATGAGTCAGGATAGGGCTTGCCACTGGCGGCCGCGTCACGTTCTGGCGGCTTCCGTTTCTGCAAGGGCTTGATCGGGCAGGCCGAACGGCGAACGCTATTTGTACGGCGTGGGGTCGGGCACCCCGGCCTGCGCAAATCCCTGACGCCGCAGGCGACAGGCATCGCACACGCCGCAGGCACGGCCGTCGGCATCGGCCTGATAGCAGCTCACGGTTTGCGCATAATCGACGCCGAGCGCGGCGCCGCGCTGGATGATCTGCGCCTTGGACAGGTGCTGCAGCGGCGCGTGGATCCGAAGCTTCGCGCCTTCGATTCCGGCGCGGGTCGCCAGGTTGGCCATGCGTTCGAATGCAGCGATGAATTCTGGGCGGCAGTCGGGGTAGCCGGAATAATCGACGGCATTGACGCCGATGAAGATGTCGCGTGCGCCCAGGACTTCGGCCCAGGCGAGCGCCAACGCCAGCATCACCGTGTTGCGCGCGGGCACGTAGGTGACCGGGATGCCCGCGGTCGGCGTTTCGGGCACGGCAATGGCTGCATCGGTCAGCGCCGAGCCGCCGAAATCCCCCAGTCCCAACCGCACCACACGATGCCCGGCGGCTCCCAGGCTTGTGGCCAGCCGCGCCGCGGCGGCAAGCTCGGCATTGTGGCGCTGGCCGTAGTCCAGGCTCAGCGCGTGGCAGACGTAGCCGGCTTCACGCGCGATCGCGAGCACGGTGGCGGAGTCCAGCCCGCCGGAAAGCAGGATGACCGCGGGTTTCATTTGCCCGGCACGTTGCCCCACAGCAGCTTGTGCAGCTGCACCTGCAGCCGCACCGGCAGCCTGTCGGCCAGGATCCAGTCGGCCAGATGCGCCGGCGGCAGTTCGCCCTGCACCGGCGAAAACAGGACCGAGCAAATCCGCGCAAGGCCCCGGACCTGAATGATCTCGCGCGCCCATTCGTAGTCGGCGCGGTCGGCCAGCACGAACTTGATTTCGTCGTGCGGCGTGAGGTGGGCGAGGTTCTCCCAGCGGTTGCGCGCCGCTTCGCCCGATGCCGGCGGCTTGATGTCGACGATGCGCGACACCCGCGGATCGACCTTGCCGATATCGAGCGCGCCACTGGTTTCCAGCGACACCGAATAGCCGGCGTTGCACAGCGCGGTCAGCAACGACAGGCAGTTTTTTTGCGCCAGCGGCTCGCCGCCGGTGACGCACACTGTGGGCACGCCGTAGTCCGCCACCCGCGCCAGCAACGCGGCCAGGGTGACGGTTTCGCCGCCCTGGAAGCTGTAAGGCGTGTCGCACCAGCGGCAGCGCAGCGGGCAGCCCGACAGACGGACGAACACGGTTGGCAAACCCGCGCGGCTGGTTTCGCCTTGCAGCGAAAAAAACACTTCCGTCAGGCGCAGCGTGGTGGTGGCATACGATTCCAAACGGGCTTCTACCCCGGTGGGCACAAGAGCCCGTAGTGGATCGGAGTCCTTGAGGGCATACGATTCCACACGGGCTGCCGCGTCCGGAGTGTGCGATCGTTGCTGTTCGACCGGCTCTGCGGCCCCAGCCTCCCCTTTATGCTCTTCGGGGTATTCACTGGAACAACCACGGCCTGCCTCTCGCGGGCGGAACGTAACGGGCCCGGCCACGGAAACCTACTTGAATGCGGCCAGCCGGCGGGTGGCAATATTGGCCGCGCTGGTGCCGGGATGTTTGGCCACCAGTTCTTCGAGCGTTTTGCGCGCGCCGTCGATGTTGTCTAGCGCGATCTGGCTGGCAGCGATATTGAGTTGCGCGTCGGGCACCTTGGCGCTGGCGGGATAGATCGCCACCAGCTTCTGCTGGTGTGCCAGCGCGGATTTGTAATCCTTCAGGGCGTAATACGAATAGCCGATCCAGTATTGGGCATTGGAAGCCAGCGCACTGCCGGGATACGCCTTGAGAAAACCCTTGAATCCGGCAATGGCGCCCGCGTAGTTGGCTTCGCGGAAATGGCCGAGCGCCGCTTCATAGCCACGGGCTTCAAGTTGCGGGTCCGGCTGTGGCGTGGCGGATGCGGATGTAGCTGCGGATGCGGGTGCAGCGGCGACCGGTGCGGCAGGCGCACTGGGGGGGGCAGCGGGTGCGGCGGGCTGAACCGCATCGGCAACCGGCGCAGGTTTGGCTGCCTTGGCGAGGTCCGTTACGCGCTGGTCGAGGTCGACATACAGGTCGTTCTGCCGCTTGCCCAGCGTGTCCAACTGGTGCGTCTGGACTTCCGCCTGACCACGCAGCCGGGCGATTTCGGCCTTGAGCGTTTCAACCTCCGTCAGCAGACCCAGCAATTGCTGATTTTGCTGGATCGCACCCTCCAGCTTGCCGATGCGGGCATCGAGCGCCTGCACCTGGCGGGCGAGCTCAGCGGTGTCCGCCCACGCCGGCTGAGCCAGCGCGAGCACGGAAGCGAGAATCAAGCCGTAGCGCATCAAAACCGGTTACTCGTCGGCATACACCACATCGGTGCGGCGGTTCTCGGCGTACGCTTCCTCGGTGCTGGCTTCATTGCGCGGCTTTTCCTCGCCGAAGCTGACCGCTTCCAACTGCGCCTCGGCCACGCCCAGCACGGCCAGCGCCTTGCGCACCGCTTCGGCACGCTTCTGCCCCAGCGCCAGGTTGTATTCGCGGCTGCCGCGTTCGTCGGCATTGCCCTGCAGAATCACGCGCGCATCGCGCTTGGACAGCAGATATCCCGCATGCGCTTCGAGCACCGGACGATATTCTGCCTTCACCACGAAGCTGTCGAAATCGAAAAATATGCTGCGGGTGGACAGCGGGCTGGCCGGATTCTTCCGCGGATCGCCGGCATAGCTGCCATCCAGCGCGCTGCCCGCCACACCCGCGCCGCCCAGCGCAGTGGTTTCGGTGCCGGCGGTCTTGCCGGCACCGGCGGCCTGCCCTGCACTGGCAGCCTTGCCGCCGGTACGGTCTTCAACGGTCGCTTGCGTGCCGCCGGTGGTGCCGCACGCAGACAGGGTCAATGCCAGCAGAATGGGCCAGAAAATCTTGTTCATCAGTCTCTCCTCCTTATTAACGAAAACGGCTTGGCGCGAGAGCAGCGCGGGGTTCACTCCCCGCAGCGTTCCCCGCCTCGAAACAAGCATGCCCGATCCTCATGGTCCCCAGGCTGGCTCGCGGGCATCGACGCCCGGCTCGGACAGGCGCGCGCGCGTTTTGCCATCCAGGCTCACCGTGCCAAGTATCCCACGTCCGCCCTCTACGGTGGCATAGAGGACGGCCTGTCCATTGGGCGCAAAGCTGGGCGATTCGTCACGCGCGGTATCAGTCAGCACACGGGTCTGCCCGGAAGCCAGTTCATGCAGCACCACGCTGAATCGCCCTCCATCGCGGCTGATGTAGGCGAGGTGCCGTCCATCCGGGCTGATCGTGGGGGAAACATTGTAACTGCCGTTGAAAGTCACGCGCCTGGGCTCGCCGCCGCTGGCCGCCATACGATAAATTTGCGCACTGCCGCCGCGATCCGAGGTGAAATACAGGGTTTGTCCATCCGGCGAAAACACCGGCTCGGTATCGATATTCCCGCCCTTGGTCAGCCGGGCAAGCCCACTGCCGTCGGCGTTGATCAGATAAATCTGCGACGCCTCGTCGCGCGTCAGCACCACGGCCAGGCGTCTGCCGTCGGGCGACCAGGCCGGCGCCGAATTGGATCCCTTGAATGCCGCAAGCTTGCGGCGCGCGCCGTCCTGCAGGGACTGCACATACACAATGGGCTTCTTGTCTTCGAACGATACGTACGCCAGGCGGCTGCCGTCGGGCGAGAACATCGGCGAAATCAGCGGCTCAACGGAGCGCACGACCGTGCGCGGGGTTTGTCCGTCGGCATCGGCCACGCGCAACTCGAAGGACTTGCCCCGCTTCTGCACATAAGCAATACGGCTGCCGAAAGCGCCCGGGATGCCGGTCAGCTTTTCGTACACGATATTGGCAATCTGGTGCGCCGTCGCGCGCCATTGCGCCGCCGAAATGGTGTAGCTGTAGCCTGCCAGCTGCGTCTGCTTGACCACGTCGAGCAGACGGAAACGGATTTCGAAGCGCCCCCCGGGCAAGGCAATCACCTGGCCGACCACCATGGCGTCCGCTCCCTTGCTTCGCCAGGCGCCGTAGTTGACTTGCGCGGACTCGGCCGGTTGCGGCATCCCGCCGGCGTCCACCAGCCGGAATTGGCCGCTGCGGTTGAGATCGTCCCCCGCAATCTGGGTCAGCGCGGGCACAGGCTGGCCCGGCGCAGCCTTGAACGGCACCATTGCCACTGCAATCTTGTTGGCCGCGCCGCCGATGACCTGGATTTCCATTGCCGCCCGCGCAGGAAACGATGCGCCAAGCAAGGCAAAGCAGAACAGCGGTAACAGTAGAACAGCACGCAACATGGGAACGGGAATCTCGATCGAAAGCGCTTGATAGGACGGGCAGTTTAGCACAGGCCTCATACCGGGCTTTGCGCTGCGCGCCGCCTGCGGCCTTGCGCCGGATGCCTCCGGCTCACTCTTTGGGACGATGGACGAAAGAAAGTTCCGGCACGAATGCGGCGCGTGCGTCCCGATCGGCCGGCAACGGCAGCGGGGAGGATTTCTCGATGGCACGCACCACCGCCTCGTCGTATGCCGCATTCCCGCTGCTCTGCGTCACCCGCACGCTCTGCACTTCACCGGTGGGCAGCAACCTCACCGCACAGCGCACTTCGGGGTTGCCTTTCAGGTTGTCTGGCAGCCGGGTATTGCCGCGCACCTTGGCGCTGATCTGGTCGCGATGCTGCCCCACGACGCGCGCCACCTCGGTCTGCCGCTTGCTGGCGGCGGCACGTTCCGCGGCCTGCTTCATGGCCAGCGCCGCATTGGCTGCCTCCTCGTCCGCCGTCCGCTGCATCAAATCCTCTTCCATCTGGCGCAGCAACTCACGTTTTTTCTGTTCGGCCAGCTGTTTTTCATGTGCCTTTCTGGCGGCTTCGGCCCGGGCTTGCTGTTCCTCGGCCTGGATGGCCTTCAGTTTTTCCAGACGCTCGGCCTCGGCTTTTTGTTTTCGCAGGCGCTCGGCTTCGGCTTTCTTTTTTTCCAGCGCAATGTCGGGCGCCTTGGGCGGCGCCGGTTCGTCCGCCACCGGCTTGGGGGCGGGCACGGCCTTGACCGGCTCGGGCGCTTTTACCGGTGGCGGGGGCGGCGGCTCGGGCGGCTTGACCGCGACAGGCGGCGCGGCCTTGGGCAGGTTTTCCCACAAGTCGACCATCACCGGTGCGGGATGCTGGGTCTGCCATGACACGCCGAACACCAGCAGCAGCACAAAGACGGCGTGTACCCCTAATGCCAGCACGCCGGCCGCAAACCGGGGCGCCGGGCGCGAGACGAAAGGCGCGTCTGTCGGAAGGTTCATGGGGCCGGGCGGGCGAGCAGTCCGATGCGGGTGATCTGCGCCTGCTGCAAGAGCGTCATCGTATTCATCACTTCCTCGTAACGGACATTCCTGTCTGCCGCGATGACCACCGGCTGATCCGGCAAGGCGCGATGCAGCGCAGCGATTTCGTCCGCCAGCGCCGATTTCGCCACCACCCGCGCGGTGCCGCCGGTCGCGCGATTGCGCAGCTGGTATTCGCCCGACTCCTTGATGATGATTTCCAGCGGCTGCGCCGGCGACTGCGCCGTCTTGCCGACGCTCGGCAGATCGACCTGGCCGGGGTTGATGAAAGGTGCCGTCACCATGAAGATGACGAGCAGCACCAGCATCACGTCGATCATCGGCACGACGTTGATCTGGGCGACCTGTTTGCGGGTCCGCGCCATGAATCAGACCGCCTTGGTCGCCTGCCGCTGCAGGATGTTGGAAAACTCTTCCATGAAGCTTTCCATGCGGTTGGCCAGGCGGTCGATGTCATGGGTGTAGCGGTTGTAGCCGACCACCGCGGGGATCGCGGCGAACAGGCCCATCGCGGTGGCGATCAGTGCTTCCGCGATACCGGGGGCGACCTGCGCAAGGGTAGCCTGGGCGACGCTCGACAGTCCCATGAATGCGATCATGATGCCCCACACCGTGCCGAACAGGCCGACGTAGGGCGACACCGAGCCGACGGTGGCGAGAAACGACAGGTGCGATTCCAGTCCGTCGAGTTCGCGCTGGTAGGTGGCGCGCATGGCGCGGCGGGTGCCGTCGATGATGACGTTGAGCGACAGGCCGGTCTGCCGCCGCAGTTTCATGAATTCGCGAAAACCGGCCTCGAAGATGTGCTCCATTTCGCCCGCATCCTCGCGTTCGGCGGCCACCCGCTGGTACATGGCATTGATGTCGCCGCCGCCCCAGAATTCGCGCTCGAAACGATCGGTCATGCGCAGGGCGCGCTTCAGCGCGAACATCTTGATGAAGATGAACCACCAGGACATCAGCGATGCACCCAGCAGCAGCGCCATGACGATCTGCACCGGCAGCGAAGCGTTGAGAACGAGGTGGAGCAGCGAGAGGTCTTGGCTGAGTTCGGGATTCACGTCGCGTGGGTCAGGGTTTGAAGTAAGGGCACAGGTATTTTAACGGCTTTGAAGCGCACCGCATCGACGCAGGCGAGCGTCACGACGGCCTCTGCGAGACGGGTGGGGCCGCGCAGAAGTTCCTGCCGCACGCTGAGGCTGGCGCGTCCGGCTTCGTGCAGCGTGACCGACACGTCGAGCCGGTCGTTGAAGCGCGCCGGCGACAGATAATCGATTTCCACCCGCCGCACCACGAACACGACGCCCGCCTCGTCGCGCAGGGCGTCCTGCTCGAACCCCTCGGCACGCAGCCATTCCGAGCGCGCACGTTCCATGAACCTGAGGTAGTTGGCGTAATACACCACTCCGCCGGCATCGGTGTCTTCCCAGTACACGCGCACCGGCCAGACAAACGCCATGTTCAGAACAACTCCGCGCCGGATTCGCCGGAAGGGGCAGCAAGCCCGAGATGGCGATATGCCAGCGGGGTGGCGATGCGGCCGCGCGGCGTGCGCTGCAGATAGCCCTGCTGGATGAGGAAGGGTTCGAGCACATCCTCGATGGTGTCGCGCTCCTCGCCGATGGCGGCGGCGAGGTTGTCGAGCCCGACCGGGCCGCCCATGAATTTCTCGACCACTGCCGACAAGAGCTTCCGGTCCATCACATCGAGCCCGGCACGGTCCACATCCAGCATCACCAGCGCCGCATCGGCCACCGCGCCGGTCGCATGCCCGCCCGCCTTGACCTCGGCGTAATCGCGCACCCGGCGCAGCAGGCGGTTGGCAATGCGCGGGGTGCCGCGCGAACGGCGCGCGATCTCCAGCGCACCGGCTTCTTCCAGGTTCATCTGCAAGAGGCCGGCCGAGCGGTGCACGATGAAGCCGAGTTCTTCCGCCGTATAAAACTCCAGCCGCGCGACGATGCCGAAACGGTCGCGCAGCGGGTTGGTGAGCATGCCGGCGCGGGTGGTGGCGCCGACCAGGGTGAACGGCGGCAGGTCGAGCTTGACCGAGCGCGCTGCCGGACCTTCTCCGATCATGATGTCGATCTGGAAATCCTCCAGCGCCGGATACAGCACCTCCTCGACCACCGGGCTGAGCCGGTGGATCTCGTCGATGAACAGCACGTCGTGCGGCTCCAGGTTGGTCAGCAGCGCGGCGAGGTCGCCGGCACGTTCCAGTACCGGTCCCGAGGTCTGGCGCAGGTTGACGCCCATCTCGCGCGCGATGATGTGCGCCAGCGTGGTCTTGCCCAGCCCCGGCGGGCCGAACAGCAGCACGTGGTCAAGCGCCTCGCTGCGCTTCCTGGCCGCATGGATGAAGATTTCGAGCTGCTCGCGCGCCTTCGCCTGGCCGACGTATTCGGCCAGGGTGCGCGGCCGCAGCGCGCGCTCGACCTGCTCTTCCTGCGGGCTGGCGGCGGCGGGAGCGATGAGGCGGTCGGTTTCGATCATGGCACCGGACGGATTTCTGCAGACATGCGCCGATTCTACCCTGCGTCTTTTGCGCTCACCGAGGAAGCGAAGGCCAATTGACCCCGGCCAAGCGCCTTGGCCCGGTAAAGCGCGCGGTCCGCGCGCGCGAACGCCTGCTCGATATCGTCGCCGGCCGTATCCAGCAGCCAGGTCTGGCCTGCGCTGACCGTGTTGTCCACCCCCAGATCCGCGGCATGCAGCTCGCTTTGGAGGCGGCTGGCCAGGCGCCGATACCAGGCAAGCACGCCGTCATCATCCAGTCCGGACAGCAGAACCGCAAACTCGTCTCCGGCCAGGCGGGCAGCCATGTCGGAACTGCGCGTGAGGGTCCTGAGCGTATCCGCCAGCGCAGTCAGCGCCCGGTCGCCCGCGCCGTGGCCGAACCGGTCGTTGATCGATTTGAAATGATCGACGTCCAGCACAATCAGCGCAACGGAATTGCCGCGCTCCGCCAGGCCGAGCATCTGCGGAAACCGGTTCTCGAAAGCGCGCCGGTTGGGCAAGCCGGTAAGCGGATCGGTCAGGCTGAGCCGGGCCAGCTGCTCGCGCTGATCGTGCAACTGCTGCGCGATGCGGTTGATGTCCGCGGCCGCGGGAGCGAATTCGGCATAGCGCGTCACGATGGGCGGCGCCGGCTCGTTGCGGGTCAGGCACGCCAGCGCCTCCATCGCGGCATCGATGTCCTGCAGAACCGGGCGCCGCAATCGCACCACCACCACGACCAGCAATAGCAGAACGGCTATCAGGGTCAATATCCCCGCCAATATCTGCAGACGGCCGTTGTGCGTGATCCCCTGCACCGGGGACTGCACCCGCAGCGTCCAGCCCATCGCCGGCAACGCAACGCTGATCTCGCGCACCGCCCCCTGCAGGCTGCCGCTGCCGGCCATCGGCTTGCCGGCCGCATCGACGATGGCAATGGCATGGCCAGGCTGGGTGGAGTCGTCGACGATGCGTTGCAGTTGCGTCAGCCACACGCTCAAGAACACCTGACCCAGCACCTCGCCGCCCACCCCGCGCACCGGCGCGCTCAAATCGACATGCTCCAGTCCGGGCACGTCGCGGTGAACCAGCACCTGATTCTGCATGCTCACGCCGCTCTGAAGCAGGTCGCGCTGGCAACTCGGTCCCACGCGCAGCAGGCGGGTATCGCCATAGACCTCGCCCTGCGGGCTCACGATCGCCAGCCCCAGGATGTTGGGCAACAGACGCTGCCGCGACATCGCCCATTGCTGCTTTTCCTCGATCGAACCGACCAGCAACAGATCGAGCAGCTGCGGATCACTTGCCAGGTGGTCGGCCACTTCGCGGTAATAATTCCAGCGCCGCATCACACTGGTGTGGGCTTGCGCCGCCTCCACCTGCAGCAGATGCAGTTCGGCAGCATTGTTCGTGCGCAGGCTGAACAGCAGGCTCAACGCCATGCCCGCCACAAACAAGCCGACCACGCCAGCCAACAGCCAGACGAAACGCTTGCGCAGCGACACCAGCGCGGGGCTGGCATTGGGCGCCATGTTCAGGCGCGCGACAAGGCGCGCAGCGCCTGCCGGATCGCCTCGCCCACCGGCAGATCGGGTGGCAGCTGGCGCACGGCTTCGGTAGTCTCGCGTTCGTTGTAGCCCAGTGCCAGCAAGGCCTGGCGCACGTCGTCCGATACGCCGGCGGGCGACGTGCTGGCGATCGCGCCGGCGAACACCGGCTTGCCCTTGAGTTCGAGCAGCAGGCGTTCGGCGGTTTTTTTGCCGATGCCCGGCACCTTGACGATGCGGCCGATTTCCTGCGCCGCAATCGCCGCCGACAGATCGTTGACCGACAGCCCGGACAGCACCGACAGCGCGGTTTTGGCGCCGATGCCGGAGACTTTCAGCAACTCGCGAAACGCCGCACGCTCGATCTCGCTGCCGAAGCCGTACAGCAGATGCGCGTCTTCGCGGATCGCCAGATGGGTCAGCAGGCTGACCTTCTCGCCGATGGCCGGCAGGTTGTAGAAGGTGCTCATCGGCACGTCGATTTCGTAGCCGACGCCGTTTACGTCCACCAGCACCTGCGGCGGCTGCTTGGCGGCGAGCATGCCGGTGATTCTGCCGATCATGTGGATTCCTCGTTCATACCAGGCGCCCGCCCTTGACGCGATAGCCTGCGGTGGAGTGTGCGCCGAGACGGCTGCCATGAGCATGAGTGATGGCGCAGGCGAGCGCGTCGGCGGCGTCGGCCTTGGGCGCAGCCGGCAAACCCAGCAGGCGCTTGACCATTTCCTGCACCTGCTCCTTGGCGGCCTTGCCGTGACCGACCACCGCCTGCTTGATCTGCAGCGCCGTGTATTCCGCGACCATCAGTTCATTCGACACCGCCGCGCAGATCGCCGTACCGCGCGCCTGCCCAAGCAGCAGCGTGGATTGCGGATTGACGTTGACGAAGACGATTTCCACCGCGCAGGTGTCGGGCCGGTAGCTGGAAATCACCTCGTTCAGCCCGGCGAACAGCACACCGAGTCTTTGCGGCAGTTCGCCCTCGCCGCTCTTGATCACGCCGCTGGCGACGTAGGCGAGTTTCTGGCCGGTCTGCTCGATCACGCCGAAGCCGGTGAGCCGCAGCCCGGGATCAATGCCGAGGATGCGCAAAAGAAGGATTACTCCGGCAATACCGCATTGGTGTAAACCTCCTGCACGTCATCCAGACTTTCCAGCGCGTCGAGGATTTTCTGCATCTTCACCGCGTCGTCGCCAGCGAGCTCGGTTTCAGCTTCGGGGCGCATGGTGATCTCGGCCACCGCCGGCTTGAACCCGGCCTTCTCCAGCGCTTCCTTCACTGCCTCGAAGGCCTTCGGGTCGGGCGTCGTCAGTACTTCGATCGAGCCGTCCTCGTTGGGGATGATGTCGTCGGCGCCGGCATCGAGCGCGGTCTCCATCACCGCCTCTTCGGAAGCGCCCGGCTCCAGGATGATCTGCCCACAGTGCTTGAACTGGAACGCGACGCAGCCGTCGGTGCCCATATTGCCGCCGTGCTTGACGAAGGCGTGGCGCACGTCGGCGACGGTGCGCGTCTTGTTGTCGGTAAGGCAGTCGACCATCACCGCGACGCCACCGATGCCGTAGCCCTCGTAGCGCGCTTCCTCGTAGTTGACGCCCTCAAGCTGGCCGGTGCCGCGCTTGATCGCATTCTCGATGTTGTCCTTCGGCAGCGACTCCGCCTTGCCTTTTTCGATCGCCAGCCGCAGGCGCGGGTTCATCGCGGGATCGCCGCCGCCCATTTTGGCGGCCACGGTGATTTCCTTGATAAGCTTGGTGAAGATCTTGCCGCGCTTGGCATCCTGGCGTCCCTTGCGGTGCTGGATGTTGGCCCACTTCGAATGTCCTGCCATGTCGATTCCAACGCAATTTGAATAGCCGGAGATTTTACACCGTGGCTCCCTCTCTACGTTTCGGCGTCGACCTCGGCGGCACCAAAATCGAACTGATCGCGCTCGACGCCGGCAGACGGGAAATTCTGCGTCGCCGCGTGCCGACCCCGCAGAACGACTATCTCGCCACGGTGGCTGCGGTCGCCGCGCTGGTGCACGCGGCCGAATTCGATCTCGGGCAGAGCGGCAGCATCGGCGTCGGCACCNCCGGCGCCATCTCGCCCGCGAGCGGCCTGATGAAGAACTGCAATTCGACCTGCCTCAACGGGCGGCCGTTGCAGCAGGACCTCGAACGCGCGCTGAACCGAAACGTGCGGCTCGCCAACGACGCCGACTGCTTCGCCCTGTCCGAAGCCGTCGACGGCGCGGCCGCCGGGGCAGACACCGTCTTCGGCGTGATCCTCGGCACCGGCGTCGGCGGCAGCGTAGTCGTGCGCGGCCAGCTGCTCAAGGGCGCCAATGCCATCGCCGGCGAGTGGGGCCATTCGCCGCTGCCCTACTTCCAGTTCGCCCACACGCAGGCGGACCGCGCCTCCACCGGACAGCACCCCGCCACCGGCGAGGCCATCCTGCACCCGTGGCCGAGCCCGCGCGAACTCGACACCGCACCCCCCTGCTACTGCGGCAAGAAAGGCTGCATCGAGACCTGGCTCTCGGGCCCGGCGTTCGCCGCCGACCACGTGCGCTACGGCGGCGAGGATCTGCCCGCGCACGAAATCGTGCAACTGGCGAACGCCGGCTACGGCCCCTGCAGCGCAACGCTGGCGCGCTACGAGGAACGGCTGGCGCGCGCGCTCGCCGGCGTCATCAACCTCATCGACCCCGACGTCATCGTGTTGGGCGGCGGCTTGTCCAACATCGCCCGGCTGTACGACAGCGTGCCGCGACTATGGCCGCGCTACGTGTTTTCCGACCGCGTCGACACGAAACTGGTGCCGCCGAAGCACGGCGACTCCAGCGGCGTGCGCGGCGCAGCGTGGCTGTGGAATGACTAGTGCAGCTTGATCCGCGCCCGTGTCGGCGTGCTGATGAAGTGGGCGTAAGTCGAAAGCGCAGTCTTGAACCAGCCGTGCAGCGCGATCTGGTGCATCTTGTGTAGCGACCAGTAGACAAAGCGCGCCATCGCGCCTTCGACCATGATGCTGCCGCCGGTGAGCCCGCCCATCAGGCTGCCGACGGTGGAAAAGCGGCCGAGCGCGACCAGAGATCCGTAGTCGCGGTAGACATATTCGGGCAAGGGCTTATCGCGCAGGCGGCGGCACACCGACTTCACCAGCATCGACGCCTGCTGATGGGCGGCCTGCGCACGCGGCGGCACAAAGCCCTTGCCGTCCGGCATCGCACAGGCGGCACAGTCGCCGAAGGCGAAGATGTTGTCATCGCGCGTGGTCTGCAGGGTGGGGCGCACCACCAGCTGGTTGATGCGGTTGCTTTCCAGTCCGTCGATGTCATTCAGGAAATCCGGCGCCTTGATGCCGGCCGACCACACCATCATGCTGGCGGGGATGAACCTGCCGTCGGCGGTCAGCATGCCGTCGGCGCGCACTTCGACGATGCGTTCCCGGGTGTGCATTTCCACCCCCAGTTCGGTCAGGCGTTCGGCGGCCGCATTCGACAGGCGCGGCGGCAACCCCGGCAGGATGCGGTCGGAGGCTTCGACGACAAGTAGCTTCAGGCTCTTGTCGGGCTCGATGTTGTCCATGCCGTAGGCCGACAGCTCGCGCGTGGTGTCGTGCAGTTCGGCCGCCAGTTCGACGCCGGTGGCGCCGGCACCGACGATGCCGACGGTGAGCTGGCCGGGCGCGACGGCTTCGCTCTGGGTGTTGGCGCGCAGACAGGCGTTGATGTGACGGCGATGAAATTCGCGCGCCTGTTCGGGAGTGTCGAGCATGATGCAGTGCTCCTTCACGCCCGGCACGCCGAAGTCGTTGCCGATCGAGCCGACCGCGATGATCAGGGTGTCGTAATGGAAGCTGCGGCGCGGAATGATCTCGACGCCGTCATCGTCGAAGGTGGGGGCGACGCCGACTTCCTGCCGCGCGCGATCGAGCCCGTCCATGCGGCCGAGGCGGAAGGTGAAGCCATGCCAGTGGCCCTGCGCCAGGTACTCGAGGCGCTCGGCATAGGAATCGAGGCTGCCTGCGGCGACTTCGTATAGCAGCGGTTTCCACAGATGCGAAGGCGAGGCGTCGATCAGCGTGATGTTCGCGCGTTTCTTCCGGCCCAGCCTGTCGCCCAGTCGCGTCGCCAGTTCCAGCCCGCCCGCGCCGCCGCCGACGATGACGATTTCATGTATCCGCTGTTTCGCCGTCACAACGCCCCCTGATTTTTCGTAATGGCGCGATGATACCCGGAACATTAGTACTTGCTTCTATATCTGGTTTAACGGGCGCCCGGAAGTGGCTAGAATCCTCGCATCCCCGCTTCTGGAAACCGCCATGACCGAACCGCTGCTCGTTGCCAAAAACGACGCCATCGAACTTTTCCTGCTGCCGCAGATGGCCAACCGCCACGGCCTCATCACCGGCGCCACCGGCACCGGCAAGACCGTCACCCTGCAGACGCTGGCCGAGCAGTTCTCCGCAATCGGTGTGCCCTGTTTCATGTCGGACGTAAAGGGCGACCTGTCGGGCGTCTCGCAGCCTGGCGGCGGCAATGCCAAGGTGGCCGAGCGGGTCGACTCGCTCAGGCTCGAAGGCTTTGCCTATCAGGGTTATCCGGTCACCTTGTGGGATCCGTTCGGCGCCGGCGGGCATCCAGTGCGCGCCACGGTATCCGACATGGGGCCGCTGCTGCTGGGACGGATGCTGGATCTCAACGAAACCCAGAGCGGAGTGCTGAATCTGGTGTTCAAGGTGGCGGACGACAACGGCCTCTTGCTGCTCGACCTGAAGGACCTGCGCGCCATGCTGGCCTACGTCGGCGAGAACGCCAAACAGTTCACCACCGACTACGGCAACGTGTCGCCGGCCTCCATCGGCGCCATCCAGCGCGGCCTGCTGGCGCTGGAGTCGCAGGGCGGCGAGCAGATTTTCGGCGAGCCGATGCTCAACATCGCCGACCTGATCCAGACCGACCGCGGGCGCGGCGTCATCAACATCCTGTCAGCCGACCGCCTGATGCAGTCGCCGAAAATGTACGCCACGCTGCTGCTGTGGCTGCTGGCGGAGCTGTTCGAGAACCTGCCCGAAGCGGGCGACCTCGACAAGCCGAAACTGGTGTTCTTCTTCGACGAAGCGCACCTGCTGTTTGCCGATGCGCCCGACGCACTGGTGGAAAAAATCGAGCAGGTGGTGCGGCTGATCCGCTCCAAAGGGGTCGGCGTGTATTTCGTCACCCAGAATCCGGCCGACGTCCCCGACAAGATCCTCTCGCAGCTCGGCAACCGCGTGCAGCACGCGCTGCGCGCGTTCTCGCCGCGCGACCAGAAAGCGGTCAAGGCCGCTGCCGAAACCATGCGCGACAACCCGGCGCTGGATGAGGCCGCCGTCATCACCGAACTCGGCGTCGGCGAGGCGCTGGTGTCCATGCTCGACGAGAAAGGCCGTCCTGGCATGGTCGAACGCGCCTACATCGTGCCGCCGCAGGGACAGATCGGCCCCATCACCGCAGCGCAGCGCCAGCAGCTGGTGCAGACCTCGCTGGTCGCCGGCGCCTACGACAAGAGCATCGACCGCGAATCCGCCTATGAAAATCTGAAGGCGCGCGCCGAGCAGGCGGCGCAGGCGGCGGCGGCGCAGGCGGCGGCCGCGCAGGCCCAGGCGGAACAGCAGGCCAAAGCCGCCGCCCAGCCCGGCGCCAGCGGCGGCGGACTCGGTGACGTGCTGGGAGACATTCTGGGCGGACGCGGCGGGCGCCGCGAAGGGGCGGTCGAGGCGATGGCGAAATCCGCGGCCCGTTCCATCGGCAGCCAGGTCGGCCGCTCGCTCATTCGCGGCGTGCTCGGCAGCCTGTTCGGAGGCAAGCGCTGACTCGACGCAGCTACGCTGCGCGAGGTTCAAGACTCAAGATTCAAGAGACAAGGTTTTCCTTGCATCTTGCATCTTGCAACCTGAACCCCGTCAAGCAAAAAGCCTGGCGAGTTCAGCGCCCGGATCGGCGGCGCGCATGAACGCCTCGCCCACCAGGAATGCGTTGACGCCGTGGCTGCGCATGCGCGCGACATCGGCCGGCGCGAGGATGCCCGATTCGGTGATGACGATGCGCTCGCCGCCGATTTGCGGCAGCAGCGCCAGCGTGGTGTCGAGGCTTACCTCGAAGCTGCGCAGGTTGCGGTTGTTGATGCCCTGCAGGGGCGTCTTCAGTTGCAGCGCGGCGGCCAGTTCCGTGGCGTCGTGCGACTCCACCAGCACCGCCATCCCCAACTCGAACGCCAGCGCTTCCAGCGTCTGCATCTGCGCCAGGTCCAGCGCGGCGACGATCAATAAAATACAGTCCGCCCCCATCGCGCGCGCTTCGTAGACCTGGTAGGGATCGATGATGAAATCCTTGCGCAGCACCGGCAGCGCGCACGCGGCGCGCGCCTCTTCCAGATACGCGGCGCTACCCTGGAAGTAGTCGCGGTCGGTCAGTACCGACAGGCAGGCAGCGCCGCCCGCCTCGTAGCTCGCCGCGATCTCGGCAGGGCGGAAGTCGGGGCGGATCACCCCCTTGGAGGGGCTGGCCTTCTTGATTTCGGCGATCACCGCAGGCTGCCCGGCGGCTAGCTTCGCGCGCAGCGCGCCGACGAAGTCACGCGGGGCGGCAGCGGCTTCGGCGCGCGCCCGCATTTCGGCGAGCGGCACGCTGGCAAGTCCGGCGGCAATTTCGACGCGCTTGGTGGCGAGGATTTTTTCGAGGATGTCGGACATGGCGCTCACGCTTCCCCGCTGCGGCAGGAAAACTCGACCAGCTGCCGCAGCCGCTCGCGCGCCGCGCCGCTCGTGATCGCCTCGCGCGCCCGTTCGATCCCCTCGCCCAGCGTCGCCGCGCGATCGGCGACGTAGATGGCGGCGCCGGCATTGAGCAGCACGATGTCGCGCGCCGGTCCCGGCAGGTCGTCGAGCACGCCGAGCAGCATGTCTTTCGCCTGCGTCGCGTCCCACACCTTGAGCACGTCGCTGCTGCACGGTTCGAAGCCGAACTCGCGCGGATGGATCGCGTATTCCGTGACCTCGCCGTCCTTCAGTTCGCCGATCAGGGTTTCGCCGGAGAGGGTGATCTCGTCCATGCCGTCGGAGCCGTGCACCACCATGACGTGACGGCTGCCGAGGCGCTGCAGCACGCGCACCAGAATACCGACCAGGTCCGGGTGGAACACCCCCAGCAACTGGTGCGGCGCGCCCGCCGGATTGGTCAGCGGGCCGAGAATGTTGAACAGGGTGCGCACCCCCAGTTCGCGCCGCGCCGGCGCGGCATGCTTCATGGCGCCGTGGAAATTGGGCGCGAACATGAAACCGATGCCGATGGCGTCGATGCTCGCACCCACCTGCTCGGGGGTCAGGTTGAGATTCACCCCCAGCGCTTCCAGCACGTCGGCGCTGCCGCTGGTCGACGACACCGAGCGCCCGCCGTGCTTGGCCACGCGTGCGCCGGCCGCCGCCGCGACGAAAGCGGCGGTGGTGGAAATGTTGAAGGTATGCGCGGCGTCGCCGCCGGTTCCGCAGGTGTCGACCAGATGCGCGTTGTTCTGCGCCGGCACCTTGGAGGCGAACTCGCGCATCACCTGCGCCGCCGCGGCGATCTCGCCCACGGTTTCCTTCTTCACCCGAAGGCCGGTGAGGATGCCGGCGATCTGCACCGGCGTGAGTTCCCCGCTCATGATCTGGCGCATCAGCGACAGCATTTCGTCGTGGAAGATTTCGCGCTGCTCGACCAGCCGGGCGAGCGCCTGTTGCGGCGTGATCATCGGGCGCCTTTCAGGAAATTCGCCAGCATGGCATGGCCGTGTTCGGTAAGGATGGATTCGGGATGGAACTGCACTCCCTCGACCGCCAGCGTCTTGTGGCGCACCCCCATGATTTCGCCGTCGTCGGTCCACGCAGTGATGTCCAGGCAGTCCGGCAGGGTTTCACGCTCGATCACCAGCGAGTGGTAACGGGTGGCGCGAAAGGGATTGGGCAGCCCCTTGAACACGCCGACATCGAGGTGCTGAACCATCGATGTCTTGCCATGCATAAGTTCCTTTGCCCGCACAATCCTGCCGCCGAACGCCTGTCCGATGCTCTGATGGCCGAGGCAGACGCCGAGAATGGGAATCGCGCCGGCGAATTCCCTGATCAGCGGCACCGACACACCCGCCTCGTTGGGCGTGCAGGGGCCGGGCGAGACGACGATATGGTCTGGATGCATGGCGGCGATGCCGGCGAGGTCGATTTCGTCGTTGCGGATCACCCTGACGTCCTCGCCCAGTTCGCCGAAATACTGCACCAGGTTGTAGGTGAAACTGTCGTAGTTATCGATCATCAGCAGCATGCTGCGGCTATCCTTAAAATTCCGTACGGCGCACGCTCCGGACAACGATGGGGGATGTCCATCGAAACCGGGGTCGCTGGGCGGAAGGCGCGAAAACCGCCATTGTCGCCCAGATCGGGCACGCTATAAACCCTTGGAGGACACGTCGCCGCGACCCGCCGTCCACCCTGCCGCTCGCAAATGCGAGGATTCCCGGAAGCGGTAATTTCATAAATTGTTTTCGCTGCTCCCGGGTGCTAAATTAAACATGTATTTTAAATACCACTTAATGGAGCGTGCGATGCCGCAGCATTCTGCCGTAATCACTACCGAAGACGTTCGCGCCGCACTGCGCGGGGTCGACGACCCGGAAGTCGGCATGAACATCGTCGACCTCGGGCTGGTGTATGGCGTGGAGGTCACGCCGACCCGGCTGCACGTCGACCTCACCATGACCTCCCCGGCCTGCCCGATGGGGGAGATGATCCTCGAGGATGCCCAGCACGCGCTGGAGGCGTTGGCGCCGGCCGGCATCGAAATCGAACTCGCCCTGGTATGGGACCCGCCCTGGAGCCCGGACCGGATGAGCACGTACGCGCGCGACCATTTCGGCTGGAGTTGAGCCCACCCGCAACCGCAGGAGAACGCCCATGACGACCACCCCGCAAACCACTGTCGATGTCCGCACCATCGCGCCGCGCGACCGCCACCCCCTGATTTTCGGCACCTTTTCCAGGCTGCTGCCCGGCGAGGCATTGCTGCTGCTCAACGACCACGACCCCAAGCCGCTCTACGACCAGTTCCTGGCGCAATACGGTGGCGAGTTCAGGTGGGAGTATCTGGAAAGCGGCCCGGACGTATGGCGGGTGCGCATCGACCGCATCGCGTCCTGCTGCGCCTGAGACGGGAAGGCCATGCGTACCGGCGACCTCGGCGTCCCATTCCGCCTGCCGCTCCTGATGCTCGGCTTCACCGCGCTGGCGTCGGGGGTGCTGGCCGGCCTCGCCCGGCTCGGCTGGAACGTGCCGCTGTCCATGGCCGAACTGGCACCGCTGCACGGCCCGCTGATGGTGTCCGGATTCCTCGGCACCGTCATCGGGCTGGAGCGCGCCGTTGCCATGGGACGCCGCTGGGCATATGCCGGCCCGCTGCTGACCGGCCTCGGCAGCCTGGCCATTCTGGCCGGCTACCCCCCTGCCATCGGCGCTGCGGCGATCACGCTCGGCAGTGCCGTGCTCTTCGCCGGCACGGCGCTGCTCATGCTGCGCCAGCGCGCGCTCTTCATGGCGACCATGACGCTCGGCGCCCTCAGCTGGCTGGCCGGCAATCTGCTGTGGCTCGCCGGCACCCCGCTGCAGGGCGTGGTGGCGCTGTGGATCAATTTCCTGGTGCTGACCATCGCGGGCGAACGCCTCGAACTGTCCCGCTTCCTGCCTCCCTCCCCCACGGCCAAACGGACGTTTGCAGGAATCCTGGTGGCGCTCCTGGCGGGCGGATTCCTCACCGGACACCCTGCGGGCGTCATGCTGTATGCCGCAGGATTGCTCGCGCTGGCACTGTGGCTGCTGCGCCAGGACATCGCGCGGCGAACGGTCAAGACGCAGGGGCTGACCCGCTTCATCGCGGTATGCCTGCTCTCCGGCTACGCCTGGCTCGCCGTCGGCAGCGTCACGCTGCTCGCCGCCGGCAGCCTCGCCGGCCTCGCCTACGACGCCGTGCTGCATGCCATCCTGATCGGCTTCGTGTTCTCGATGGTGTTCGGCCACGCGCCGGTGATCTTTCCGGCCGTCGTGCGGGTGAAGATGCCGTACCACTGGACGTTCTACCTGCCCCTGCTGGTGCTGCACGCCTCGTTGCTGCTGCGCCTCGCCGGCGACGGCCTCGCCCAGCCCGACCTGCGCAGCCTCGGCGGGCTGCTGAATGCTGCCGCGCTGGTGCTGTTCATTCTGGGTACGCTCGCCAGCGTCATTCGCGGCGCGCGCGCAGGGCGGGCTGGCGAACGGCCGCGACCCGAACGCGCGACATCCGCTCCAGATCCCCAGGCACCGCGTTCCGGCGCAGCACGCCACCGGCCCTGACCCGCACGCCGCATGAAGCGCAGCCCGTTTCTGCAACCCCTCTCGCGCGAACACCACGCCGCTCTGACGCTGGCCAGATTCTGCGAGCGGGCCGCACGGTCGGGCGACGCGGCGCAGGTCGACGCAGCCTGCGAGCGGGCCGTCCACGCATTCCGGCTGGAACTGGATCCGCACTTCCACACCGAGGAGCACGCGCTGCTGCCGCTGCTGCACAGCGCCGACACCCAGCCGCTCGTGCAGCGCACACTCGAAGACCATCGCCTGCTGCGCGGGCTGCTCGACGGTCTGCAGCGCAACGATGCCGGGGCCCTGGCGCGTTTCGGCGAACGTCTCGCCGCCCATGTGCGGTTCGAGGAACGCGCGCTCTTCCCGGCGATCGAAAGCCTGCTCTAGGGCGTCGCCCCGGGCGCGAAAAAAAGCGCCCGAAGGCGCTTTAGAGGAGGCGTCCGGGGAGAATCATTTGAGCTTCTTGATGCCCATCAGACCGAGCACGTATTTCTCGTACAGCGGTTCGGTCGAGCCTTTCTTCATTTTGCGCATGAAGTATTTTTCGAACGCAACCTTGGCCAGGTGCACCCATTTGCCTTCCTTGAACCAGTTGACATTGCGCGGCGGAATCTGCGGCAACGCAACGAAGGCCGCCCCGGTGTCGCCGAAGTCAGCCAGGCAGATGGCATTCCAGGTGGCTTTCTCGGTCGGTTCGCGGCCGTCCAGCACGGCACGGATGTTGTGCGCCGTCGCGGTGACCATGGATTCGATCATGTAGCCGGTTTTCGGCGTTCCGGTCGGCACCGGCGTGGCCTCGACCGGCGGAATGGCGACGCAGACGCCCACCGAATACACATTCTTGAATTTGGCATTGCGCTGGAAGGCGTCGACTGTGATGAAACCGCGCGGATTGGTCAGCCCCTCGATGCCGAACACGGCGTCGATGCCCTTGAATGCGGGCAGCATCATCGAGTAGCCGAACGGCAATTCGTGTTCCTTGATGATCTCGCCTTTTTCGTTGTGTTCGGCGACGAACATCTTGCCGGCTTCGACCTTGCTGACCTTGGCGTTGCAGATCCACTTGATGTGGCGGTCGCGCATCACGGATTCCATCATGCCCTTGGAGTCGCCGACGCCGCCCAGACCCAGATGGCCGATGTAGGGCTCGGCGGTGACGTAGGTCATGGGCACGCGGTCGCGGATTTTGCGCCGCCTGAGGTCGGTGTCCATGATCATGGCGAATTCATACGCCGGCCCGTAGCACGACGCCCCCTGCACGGCGCCGACCACGATCGGCCCGGGCTCCTGCACGAAGCGCTCCCAAGCCTGGCCTGCGACGACGGCGTGCTCGACCTGGCACACCGACTGGGTATGCCCTTCCGGGCCCAGTCCCGGGACTTCGTCGAACGCCAGCTTGGGACCGGTCGCGATGACGAGAAAATCGTAGTCCACCACCCGGCCATCGGTGAGTTCGATCTGGTTGCGTTCGGGGTGCACGCGCGCGGCGCCGACCGGGATGAAATCGATGCCTTTTTTGTTGAGATAGGGCGCGGCCGGCAGGGTGATGTCGTCGCGCTTGCGCCAGTTGACCGCAACCCAGGGGTTGGATGGAGTGAACTGGAAATAGGGCTGGTTGGAAATCACGGTGACCTTGTCTTCAGTCCGCGCCTGTTCACGCATTTCATAGGCCATCGTCATGCCGCCCACGCCCGCACCCAAAATCACGATCTGTGCCATTACTCTCTCCTGTTGAGGGTTCTCTTGTAGTCTAGCAACTGGAATGCAAATACCGTGCCGGCATTCAATGCGCCCGGATTCGTGCATGGGCGGCGCATGCATCATTTGACATGACCATTATGTCATGCCACGCTCCGCGAAAGTCATGACCCGGTCACCGCCATGCCCCATATCGAACTGCAGGATCTCATCGACGCGAACGACCAGCCCTTTGTAGTGATCGATCGCGAATACCGCATCGTAGCGGCGAATCAGCGCTATGGCGAAGCCTACGGCGTGACGCCCGACGCCATCGTCGGCCGTCACTGCTATGCCGTGTCGCACCACGCATCGCGCCCCTGCCATGAAAACGGCGAACAGTGCCCGCATCAGACCTTGTTCGACCACGGTGAAGCAGTCGAGGTGCTGCACACCCATTTCCATGCCGGCGACCAGCCCGAGCGCACCCGCATACGCGGGCATGCCCTGCGCGGCGTGAATGGCGAGCGCTATCTGGGCGAACAGCTCTTTCCGCTGGAAGCCAGCGTCGGCACCGACTGCGATGCCATGCAGATGGTGGGACAGTCCCCTGCGTTCCTGGCCTGCGTGGACAATCTCGCACGGGTGGCCGACAGCGAGGCCTCGATCCTGCTGTATGGAGAGAGCGGTGTGGGCAAGGATCTCGCCGCGCGCTTCATTCATGCCCGTTCGACGCGAGCCGGCGGCCCCTTCATCGTGATCAACTGCGCCGCCGTGCCGGAAACCCTGTTCGAAAGCGAGCTGTTCGGCCATGAGCGCGGCGCCTTCTCGGGCAGCAACGGCCTGAAGAAAGGGCTGTTCGAACTGGCGGACGGCGGCACGCTGTTCCTGGACGAAGTGGCCGAGATTCCGCTGGGCTTGCAGGCCAAGCTGCTGCGGGTGCTGGAAACCGGCGAATTCCGCCGCGTCGGCGGCACCCATACGCTGAACGCCGACGTGCGGCTGGTATCGGCCACCAATCGCCGGCTGCTGGACGAGGTGGACGAGAAGCGGTTCCGGCTCGATCTGTATTACCGGCTGGCAGGCATCGACGTGACCCTGCCTGCGCTGCGCGAACGGCGCGAGGACCTCTCTGCGCTGGCGGCGTTCCTGCTCCAGCGCCTGGCCGGCAGCCGCCGTGCCTGCCGGCTGGATGCGGCCGCGCTGGCCACGCTGCAGGCATACGAATTCCCCGGAAATGTGCGCGAACTGCGCAACCTGCTGCAGCGCGCGGTGCTGACCTGCCAGGACGGCGTGATCCGCGCCGCCGACCTGCATCTGCCTGTGGCGGCACTGCCGCAGCAGCCGGGCGCGGGCACGCAGCCGCTGGCCGAGATCGAGCGCAGCCACATCCGCGCCCTGCTCGATTCGCATGCCGGCCATCGCAGCCGGGTCGCGACCGCGCTCGGCGTCACCGAACGCACGCTGTACCGCAAGCTCAAGCGATACGGCCTGGGCTAGCTGTGCCGTGATGTCGGGGCCGGATCAGCCGGCCAGGCTGGTGAAGCGGGCCTGCCCTAAAGGATTCCGATCCACTATGGGCTAGCGTCCATGTGGCGTCGTATACGCCAGTTCGGCCGCACGCACGACGGCGCGCGCCTTGTTGAGCGTCTCCATCCATTCGTTGTCGGGCACCGAATCGGCGACGATGCCCGCGCCCGCCTGCGCGTACAGCATGCCGTCCTTGACCACTGCAGTGCGGATGGCGATCGCCAGATCCATGTCGCCGTTGAACCCCAGATAGCCGACCGCGCCGGCATAGATGCCACGCTTGCTGGGTTCCAGTTCGTCGATGATTTCCATCGCCCGCACCTTGGGCGCGCCCGACACGGTGCCTGCCGGGAAACTGGCGCGCAGCACGTCGAGCGCGGAAAGGCCCGGTCTGAGCTTGCCCTCGACGTTGGAGACGATGTGCATCACGTGCGAGTAGCGCTCGATCTGCATGTTCTCGGTGACCTTGACGCTGCCGGTGACGGCGACGCGCCCGGTGTCGTTGCGCCCCAGATCCAGCAGCTGCAGGTGCTCGGCGCGTTCCTTGGGGTCACTCAGCAGTTCCTCGGCCAGACGCTGGTCGTCCTCGCGCGTGAGGCCGCGCGGACGGGTGCCGGCGATGGGGCGCAGGGTGACGCTGTCGCCTTCGAGCCGCACCAGGATTTCCGGCGACGAGCCAACGACGTGGAAGCCGCCGAAATCGTAATAGAACATGTAAGGCGACGGATTGAGGCTCCTGAGCGCGCGGTAGAGCGACAGTGGCGAAGCGGCGAACGGCCGCGCCATGCGCTGCGACAACACCACCTGCATGACATCGCCGGCGGCGATGTAATCCTTGGCTTTCTGCACCGCCGCCTTGAACTCGGCCTCGCCGAACTCGGAAGTCGGCTCGTCTTCCCCGACCACCGATTCGGCCGGCAGATGCACCGGCACATGCAGCTTCCCGGCCAGTTCGGCGAGACGCAAATGGCCTTGCGCATAGGCATCCGGCTGCATCGGATCGGCATGGGCGATGAGATAGAGCTTGCCGGCGAGGTTGTCGAACACGGCCAGTTCCTCGGTCAGCATCAGCAGGATGTCGGGCGTGCGCAGCGTGTCGTCCTTGCGCGGCTGATTTTTATTGAACTCGGGCGCGAGCCGCTTCTCGATGTAGCGGATGGTGTCATAGCCGAAGTAGCCGGCCAGCCCGCCGGTGAAGCGCGGCAGCCCGGCCACCGGCGCGGCCTTGAAGCGCGCCTGGAAGTCGGCGATGAAGGCCAGCGGGTCGGGCAGGCTGTACTCCTCGACCACCTGGCCGTCGGTTTCCACTGTCAGCAAGTGGGCGCGAACCCTGAGCACCGTGCGCGCCGGCAGGCCGATGAAGGAGTAGCGCCCGAAACGCTCGCCGCCCACCACCGATTCGAGCAGATAGGTGTAGGGCGCGTTGGCGAGCTTGAGGTAGACCGAGAGCGGTGTCTCCAGGTCGCCGGGCAGTTCGCGCACCAGCGGGATGCGGTTGTAGCCCTGGCGGGCGAGGTCGAAGAAGTCTTGTTCAGTCATGTCAGTAGGGGCTAGGGGTTAGGATCTAGGGGCCAGGGAATGAACGACGCGCAGCGTCACCATCGCGCGCCGCTGGCACGCGCCCCAGATCCCAGACCCCAGCCCCTAGCCCCTAAGCTCACGCCTTAACCACCATCTTCGCCGCTTCGGCGAGGCTCGGCACCACCGCGTCGAGATCGAGCTCGGCGACCGGGCGGCCGCGGTTGTAGCCGTAGGGCACGCAGAACACCGGACTGCCTGCAGCGCGCGCAGCCTGGGTGTCGTTGAGCGAGTCGCCGATCAGGAGCTGCTCGGCCGGCTTCACCTTGAACACCTCGCAGGCATGCAGCAGCGGCAGCGGATCGGGCTTGCGCTTCGGCAGCGTGTCGCCGGACAGGATCAGCTCGAAATAATCGAACAGGCCGGTGTCCTTCAGCAGCGGATGGGTGAACGCTTCGGCCTTGTTGGTGATGCAGGCGATGTGCACACCCATCGCCTTGAAGGCGTCGAGGCCTGCGACCACGCCGTCGAACGGGCGCGAATGCAGCGACACGTGCTCACCGTAATGCTTCTGATAGGAGGCGATGGCCTGTTCGAACAGCGCCGCATCGGGCTCGGCATCCATGTCGCCGGTGAGCACGCGCTTGACCAGCCGCGACACGCCGTTGCCGATGTAGGTGGCAATCGTTTCCGGCGACGGGCAGGGACGGCCGAGGTCGGCCATCATCAGTTCGGCGGCATGCGCCAGATCCGGTGCGGTGTCGAGCAGGGTACCGTCGAGATCGATGACGACGGCCTTGATGGGAAGAGGAAAATTCATAGGTTCAAGTTGCAAGATTCAAGTTGCAAGAGAACACCTTGTCTCTTGCAACCTGAACCTTGTATCTGTTGTTAGACTTTAGCCAGTTCCGCGCGCATCGCGGCAATGACGCTGTTGTAGCGCTGAGGATCGCTGTCCTTGGCGGCACCGAACACGGCCGAACCGGCGACGAAGGTGTCGACGCCAGCCCTGGCAACCTCGGCGATGTTGGCGGGGCCGACACCACCGTCGATTTCGATGTTCACGCTGAGACCGCGATCGTCGATCATCTTGCGCACGGCACGCGCCTTGTCGAGCACGTAGGGAATGAATTTCTGGCCGCCGAAGCCGGGGTTGACGCTCATCAGCAGCACCATGTCGAGCTTGTCCAGGGTGTATTCCAGCACGTCGAGCGGGGTGGCGGGGTTGAACACCAGGCCGGCCTTGCAGCCGCTCTCCTTGATCAGGCCGATGGTGCGGTCGACATGCTCGGACGCTTCCGGGTGGAAGGTGATATAGGTGGCGCCGGCCTTGGCGAAATCGGGGATGATGCGGTCGACCGGCTTCACCATCAGGTGGACGTCGATCGGCGCGGTGACGCCGTGCTTGCGCAGCGCTTCGCACACCAGCGGGCCGATGGTGAGGTTGGGCACGTAGTGGTTGTCCATTACGTCGAAGTGGACGATGTCGGCGCCGGAGGCGAGCACGTTGTCGACTTCCTCGCCGAGCCGGGCAAAGTTGGCGGACAGGATGGACGGGGCGATGCGGTACGTCATGGGAAGCTCCGGGATTTTTTGGGAAAACCCGGCCATTTTAGCAGCCTGCCACGTCATTGCGTTACACTCCAGGCATCCCGTACCCGTCGAGCATGCCCGTGGCCGAAGGCAAGAAATACCGTATCAGCGTCAACGTCAACACGACCTATCTGGCCGAACAGAGCGATCCCTCGGCCGATCGTTACGTGTTCGCCTACACCGTCACCATCGCCAACACCGGTACCGAAGCCGCGCAACTGATTTCGCGCCACTGGATCATCACCGACGCCGAAAACGTCATCCAGGAAGTCAGGGGACTCGGCGTGGTCGGCGAACAGCCCTTGCTGCGGCCGGGCGAAAGTTTCGAGTACACCAGCGGCACCGCGCTGGCGACGCCGGTCGGCACCATGCGCGGCAGCTATCAGATGGTGGCTGAGGACGGCAACAAGTTCGACGCCGAAATCCCCCGGTTCACGCTGTCGATGCCGAGGGTGCTTCACTAAAAAGACGGGGGCGCAGCCAGGCCGTCCCCATGAATCCTTGGCCCTGCGCCCGGGTTTTATTTTTTCATCGTCCACCACACGATGAACAGCAGCAGTCCGAGCGCGACTCCTGCCTCCAGCAGCAGCCAGCCCAGCCCCTGTGTCTCCATTAAACCCGTCTCTCCATTGTTATACTCGGCGCATGTTTTCGATGGGGCCATCTTCACCCGTGATGCTGTTACGCGCAAGTCCGTGGCTGTTCGCCCTGCTGTTGTCGGCCTGTGCGGTGCAGCCGCCAGGAAAGCCGCCCGTTCCACCGGCGCCGGTAGCGGTGCCGGTGCCGGTTCCGCCTCCCGTTCCGCAACTTGAACCCGCGCCCCCCGCGCTCATCCCCACTCCGTCCGTAGCCTATCCCCTGCTCAGACCGGTGGACTGGGCAGCCGTGGCCTTCTGGCAGGACGACAGCGCCGGCGAAGCCTGGACCGCCTTTCTGCGCAGCTGCGCCACGCTCGGCAAGCGCACCGCATGGCAAGCGGTCTGCGCCGATGCGGCTGCGATGCCGTCTCCCGACAACGCGGCCGTGCGGACATTTTTCGAGCAGCGTTTCCAGCCCTATCAGGCCAGCCAGGAAGACGGCAGCACCGAAGGCATGATCACCGGCTACTACGAGCCCCTGTTGAAAGGCGACCGGGCGCGTACCGCACGGGCACGCTTCCCGCTCTATGCCGCCCCCGACGATCTCATCACGGTGGATCTCGCCAGTGTCTACCCTGAATTGAAAAACCTGCGCCTGCGCGGGCGGCTGGCCGGCAACAAGCTGGTCCCCTACCCCACCCGCAAGGAAATCGAGACGGTCAACGGCAACGGCTTCAAGGGCAGGCCGATTGCCTGGGCGGAAGACCCGGTGGAGCTCTTTTTCCTGCAGATCCAGGGCTCGGGCCGCATCGAGCTGCCGGACGGTTCGCATTTGCGCGTCGGCTACGCGGACCAGAATGGCCACCCCTATCAATCGATCGGCAAGCTGCTGGTCGAGCGCGGCGAACTAAAGCTCGAACAGGCCTCGATGCAAGGCATCAAGGACTGGGGGGCAAAGAATCCCGACAAGCTGCCGGAACTGCTCGCCAGCAACCCCAGTTTCGTATTTTTCCGCGAACTGCCCAACGGCCTGCCCGGCCCGCTCGGCGCGCTCGGTGTGCCGCTCACCGACGGCCGCTCGATTGCCGTCGACCCGCGCTTCATACCGCTCGGTGCACCGGTCTTTCTCGCCACCACCCAGCCCAATTCACCGCTGCCGCTGAACAAACTGGTGATGGCGCAGGATACTGGCGGCGCCATCCGCGGCGGCGTGCGCGCCGATTTCTTCTGGGGCTTCGGCAACACCGCGGGGGAACTCGCCGGCCGCATGAAACAGCGCGGCCGCATGTGGGTGCTGCTGCCCAGGACATGGCCGGAGATGGCCTCGACGCCCAACGGCAAGAACCCGAAAAACTAGCAGATCGACGCTGCCTGGTGAGCCGGCCAGACGCATCGCTTCCACTGCAACGGATCCGACCGTTCGGGTGCGCAAGAAATTCCTGCGCGATCGGTCCGGAATGGCTCCCGCGGGCGATGAAGGCAGGGTGACGGCAGCGCAGGGGCAAACCAGCTTGGGCGCGAACGCATCATTCAAAATCCTGGCTGCCGCTTCCGCGTTCAACCGGTAGTCGCCGGAGACAGACGCTTACATCTTCTGCTGGACGTCCTTGGCCGTGTCCTGGATTTTTTCGCCGCCCTGTTCGATATCCTTGCCGGCTCCAGCCACCGTATTGCAACCGACCACCACGACAAAAAATGAAGACATGACAAGTGCGAGTAGCGTTTTCATGGGATCTCCTGATGCCCAAAAATTGGACGAATCACGATCCGGCGCGGCCATCGGATATTGCCGGATCGTAAACGCATCGTAGGACGGGGTTGGCGCTCAGTCTGTCAGCTGTCGCGGATTGACCTGTCGGAGAATTCCTGCAATAACCTGTTCCAGCCCCCTCCCTGACGGAGCCGACATGCCGAACGGACCCTCTTCCACTTCGAATCGTGCCTCCCCGCAATGGCATGAAAGCTGGCACCGCAGCACCCATCTTTTCCTTGCAGCCGGCATGGCGATCCTGATCAGCATACTGGTGGCCAGCTACATGCAGGCTTCGTCCGGTCTCGACGCCATGAAGCGATTCGGGATTTCGAGTCAGCACACGTCCCATCTGGACCAGCTCCATCTGCTGTTCCTGGAAATGCAGTCCACGGTTCGCGGCTACGCGCTGACACGCGAGCCGGCCTATCTCGATTCCTACCGGGAGGCTGTGGTGAAAATCCATGACAGCCTGCAGGTCGTCGAACAGGACTACCAGGATGAATTACGCCCCGAAGCGAAGGAGCTCATCAAGATGGCGCATGGCATGGCGGCCCGCATGGACATCATGATCGGGCACCTGGAACGCGGAGAACCGCCGGACAATGCATGGTTTGAACAGGGTTCGCTGGAGATGGAGGATTTCAAGCGCCAGCACGATCGAATGAAGAGCGAAATGCTGTCGCGAAACATGAACCACATCGTCGACTCGATAGACGGTTTCAAGAGCGCTCGCATCACCTCGGTCCTGCTGACCATCGCTTCACTGCTGCTGCTGGTGACGGCCGTTTCCCAGAAGCAGAAGAAACAGGAACTGCAGGACAAGATGCACGAAATGCTGGAAGCCAAAAATGAACGGCTCGAGCTCGAAGTGCGCCATCGTACGGAAGAGTTGACGAGTCTCGCGACCTATCTGACCGAAATACGCGAAACCGAAAAACTCGATCTGGCCCGCGAGATGCACGACGAACTTGGCGCGCTGCTGACGGCCGCCAAGCTCGACGCCGACTGGATCGAGCGCACGCTGCCGCCTGAATCGCGCTCACTGATTGCCCAACGCCTGTCGCGCCTGCGCCAGAGCCTGGTTGGGGGAATCACGCTCAAGCGCCGGATCGCCAACAACCTGCGGCCGGCGCTGCTATACGACCTGGGACTGATCGAAGCGCTCAGGGCGCTGATCGAGGAATTCCGGCAAGGGGAGGAGGCGATCGAGATCCAGGTCGAACTTCCCGAGACTGAGCCCGAACTCCCTGAGGGGGTTTCGCTCAGCCTGTTCCGTATCGTTCAGGAAGGTCTCACCAATATCCGCAAATATGCCCAGGCTCGCCATGTCCGCGTATCGCTCCGCGCCACGCCGACAGCCCTCGAGCTATCGATCGAGGATGATGGGGTCGGCTTCGACATCAACTCGCCCAAGATCGCGCGGCACGGGCTTGCAGGAATCAAGCATCGGGTTTTTACCCATGGAGGGAAACTCGATATCCACACTGCGCCAGGCGCCGGCGTCAAGCTACGCGCAATCCTGCCGGCCTGAAGCCCGAACAGCGCGTGTTTCAATGCAGCACTTCAGGATCCGGATTTCTGCCGCTCCGTGTCGATCACGTAGTCGATCAGTTGATTGAGATGCAGGGACTTGTCAAAGAAGGCGTCCATTCCGAATCGCTCGCAGCGCTGCCGCATGGAGGCATGCGCATAGTTGGTCAGCACCGCTTTGCGCGGATTGCCGTAGAGATCCGAATCGGTCTGTAGCGCATCCAGCACCCCGATACCGCTTCCCTGCCTGAGCTCGATGTCGATGATGACCAGATCCACCGGGTTTTCCGCCAGTTTCCGCAGTGCCTCGGCCTCGCCTTCCGCACTCCCGCAGAACTGCACGCCGTCCAGCTCACCCAGTATGCCGGCGAGCAATTCCTGAAGAAGAGCGGAATCTTCGATCAAAAAAACTTTCAACGATGAGGCATTGTGCACCATCTGGTTTGCCCGTGCCTCATGAGAGCGAAGCTTATTCCGTAATGAGTCCGTGTCGTAATGCATAAGTAGCCAATTCGGCGTTGCTTGAAACATTGAGTTTCTCGGTCACGCGCGAACGATAGGTACTGATGGTCTTGACACTCAGATGCAGATGTCCGGCAATATCCGATACGGATTCGCCGCGCGCCAGTCGCAGGAACACCTGGAGTTCCCGGTCCGACAAGGCTTCGTGCAGCACGCCGCTGCGTTCGCCACTCATTTCATCGGCCAGCAATTCCGCGGTGCGCGCCGATACATAGCGGCGTCCGGCAAATACCATGTGGATCGCCCGCAGCAGTTCATCGCGCTCGCAGTCCTTGCATAGATAGCCGCTCGCACCGTTCTTGATCATGGCGAGTGCATAGCTTTCCTCGGGAAAGCCGCTCAGGATCAACACCCTGATTTCCGGATGGCGCTGGCGCACTGCACGCAGCACATCCACACCGCTCTTGCCCGGCAAGGAAATATCGAGCAACAGGACATCGCACTGCTCAGTACGCAACTTCTCGAGTACTTCGTCGCCATTGGCAGCTTCGAAGCTGATGCTGATTCCGGAATCCTCACTCAACAACTCGCGAAAGCCAGTCCGGACGATCTGATGGTCATCCACGATGGCAACCTGAATCATGTCAGCTCCTGCTTGAGTAGATGAGCATCCGGATTCTAGCAGCGGCCTGCTAGCGGCCGCGCAGCAAATTGACCACGAAGGTGGCAATCGCGATTACCAGAAACACGACAAAAAGAATCTTTGCAATCTCGGCTGCGCCCGCCGCAAGTCCGGAAAACCCGAGCACCGCAGCAATGATGGCAATGATGAAAAATACGATAGCGTAATGCAGCATGAGTTTCTCCTTTACAGCCAGGCAAGCCGGACTTGCCTCATTGGACATATAGCCTAAACGGACAAGGTGACAAAGCCATCAGCGATCGCCTACGTTTTTGTAAGACGGGGCTGACAGAAAGCCCATTGGGAAACTGTACCTACTTGACGGCTTTCACTGCGAATACGCCGAGCACGAGGAACAGCAGGAACAGGACGACGGCAATGTAGAACAGGAGCCTGGCGACGACGGCCGCGCCTGCAGCAATCCCGGTGAACCCAAACACGCCGGCAATCAGCGATACGATGAAAAAAACCAATGCCCACTTAAGCATGACATCGTCTCCTTGCATTCGAAGTTAAAAAGGCGCGAGGACTTCCCGTACAGAACTCCCATCGCATCGGGCTTGCGGCCCCGGTCCGTCGCAACACCCGGCGCTCCGATCGCGTCGGCCATACCGGCAGCAATATGTCCCTGTTTTGCTTGCATCACCGGTGTGCAGCGGATAATGCATCATGGCCCAGCCATCCAGGTTTATCTGTCGGACGATGCCTCGATTCGGCTCGGCGGCCAGCACGATGACATGTAAGCATTCTCCGATGAGGGTCGTCGAATTGTGTCAGCGGCCACCTACATTCGGCCGCCATATCGGCGGACAGCCGGATGCGACCTTCTCCCCTACAGCCCACCCCATGGTCTGTCTAAGCTTCAAGTCCGTGCTTGCAATACTGCTGCTGGCTCAGCTGTTTTTTCCACAGATTTTCAAGGAGACGCCCGATGGAAACATTTCCGAACGCACAACCCCAGACCGGTTCCCCCGGTGATTCTGCAGCTGCCGAGCATGCGCGTCGTTCTCTCGACGAAGCACGCGCAAGCACCAAGGAAATCGCGACGCGCGGCAGCGACGCTATCCGCAGCGGTGCCGCACGAACACGCGAGACCCTGAGCCACACCACCGACCAGGTCGCTCAATACGTTCAGGCACAGCCCCTGAAATCCATGACGATGGCCGTCGCTGCGGGTGCTGCTATTGCCTTGCTGGCCGGCGTGCTCGGCAGGCATCACCGCTGATATGCGTTCCTGACCGAACCGCACGGCGCGCCCACGCCCATGTTGCCACCGCTGCTACGCGTATTGCTCGGCGAGCCTCGCCTGGCCATCGAATACGCCAGTGCCTATGCCGCTCTACTGAAGGTGGATGTCGCCGGGTGGAAAGCGCAGCAAATGCGACGGCTTGGCCATCTGCTGGCCGCTGTCGTCAGCATCGTGCTGGCGATCCTGTTCGCCGGCTTCGCTCTGACGCTCGCCGCGGCCACAGGCAGCGGGCACTGGCTGTTGTGGGTGGTCCCCGTCCTGCCGCTGACAGTAGCGATTGCGGCCAGCTGGAAGGCACGCCACACACTCCCGGCCTTATCTGCTTTTCCGCGCGTGCGCGCGCAGGTCGCGCAGGACAGGCAGTTATTCGACATTAAGGAACAGAACGATGAACTCAGGACTTGACGACCGCCCGATGAGCCTCGGGCCAGCGGCAGCGGCGCTCGCCGACGCCGAAAGCCGGCTTGAAATGCATCGCGAGACACTGTGCCAGAGGCTGGAACGGGAGAATAACGATACGCTTGCACGCATCGCCCGCATGGCGGGACCGCTTGCCCGGCAAACGGTACGCGAGCATCCCTACGCCAGCCTGGCCGCCGCCGCCCTCGCCGGTGTCTGGCTGGTCCGCAGGAAACCCTGGCGGGCACTTGGCGGATCCATTCTGGGCGGATTGCTTGCCCATCGTGCGCTGTCTCTTTCGCTGTCGTCGGGCAGCAGGTGGCTCAGCCGCTGGTCTGCCACCGATGAAAAGCCGGGTACGCACCGCCAGGCATAGTCCACGAAGATCCGGGAGATGGGCGATGCAGAATCCTTTCGTGCCTGCGGGTGTCAATCCGGGATTCCGGATGAGGCCGTATGCAGCGCTCAGATACATGGCGCTGTGCGGAATCCTTTCGTTATCAGCCTGCGCCACACTGCCGGATGCCTCACATGTCATGCCGCCAGAGAAGTCACAGGTCACACCCGATAAAAGGCCACGTCCTCCCGTGGAATTCGAAACGGCCCGAGGTCCGGTTTCGCCGGGCAGGAATGCCGCCATCCTCAACGAGCTCAGGAAAGAAGCCAGCCCCAGCGACATTCTCCGCAGACATCTGGCGCTGGAAGAGGCGATCTATCGCGACAGCCCGCTGGTACTGGGCAACCGGCTGGTCTTGCTGGAGGACGGGCCGGCCACCTATAAAGCCATGTTTGCGGCCATACACGGCGCGCGTGACCACATCAATCTTGAGACCTACATTTTCGAAGAGGGCGAAATCGGAGACCGGTTCGCCCGGCTACTGCTTGAAAAACAGGCGGCGGGGGTGCAGGTCAACATCATCTATGACAGTGTCGGCTGCATCGACACGCCGAAAGAATTTTTCGACCGCTTGCGGAACGCCGGCATCCAGACGCTTGAATTCAACCCGATCAATCCGGTCAACGTCAAAAAACCGGAATGGATACTGAACAACCGCGACCATCGGAAGCTGCTGGTGGTCGATGGGAAAACCGCGTTTCTGGGCGGAATCAACATCAGCGAGTCCTATTCGAGCGGCCCCTTTTCCCGTTCCAGAAAAAACAAGGGAAAAGCGCCAGAGGCCGGGTGGCGTGACACCCACCTGCAAATCGATGGCCCCGTAGTGGCCGAATTCCAGAAATATTTTCTCGATACCTGGGCACGGCAGCATGGGCCCTCCCTGGCCAGCAGGCAGTATTTCCCCAAACTCCAGGCCCAGGGCGACGCGATCGTGCGTGCGATCGGCAGCGAATCCGACTCGGAAGATCATCCGATCTATCTCACCCTGCTCTCGGCCGTGAGTCACGCGGAACGAAAAATCCATCTCACCAACGCGTATTTCGTGCCCGACCCTCAATTGCGCAAGGCGCTCACCGATGCCGCGCAGCGTGGTGTCGACGTACGGATCATCCTGCCAGGCAAAACGGATTCCTGGGCGGTGTTTCAAGCCGGGCGTGCGCACTATGACGAACTGCTGCGCGCAGGGGTCGTATTGTATGAACGGCGCGACGCGGTGCTGCACTCCAAAACGGCGACGATCGACGGTGTCTGGTCCACCATCGGATCAACCAATCTGGACTGGCGGAGTTTTCTGCACAACGACGAACTGAATGCGGTGATTCTCGGCGCGGACTTTGCTCGCCAGATGGAGGCCATGTTCGCCAGGGACCAGGCTGCCTCCAGCCTCATCGATTACGAACAGTGGAAGCAACGTTCCCTGTTCCTGCGAGTGCAGGAATGGCTGGCGCGGCGCTTCGAATACTGGCTCTAGGAATACCGCATTGGGCAGACTGTTTTTCCACCCACCACAGGAGCGTTGCTTATGAAAACAATCATTGTCGGTCGTTTCAGCCAGCAGGGTGAGGCAGAAAGCGCCAGGCGGGAATTGTTGCACGCAGGATTCCCGGCGGCCGAAGTGAGCATGTTTTATGTCAATCCGGGAGGCCAGCATGCCATTTACCCGGTGGGCGGAGATGAAGACGAGTCACCGGGAACCCACGACGCCAAATTCGGTGCGATGCGAGGGGCTGCGGGCGGCATGGGTGCGGGAGCCCTGATCGGCGTGGCCACGATGCCTGTCCTGGGTCCTCTGCCAGTCCGCTGCTGGGTGCCGCCGTAGGCGCTTATACCGGGTCACTGGTCGGTGCGCTGAGCAACATGGATGAACCCGGCCCCAAGGCCGATCCCGTTCACGAAAGCAGCGCGCCTCCTGCTGACGAGCTCCCCAAGGCGAGCCTCGTGCTGGCCGTCGCTGTGGAGACACCCGCAGAACGCGAAGACGCAACCAAGATTCTCGGTGGGCGCGCACAGGTATTGGAAGAAACGGAAGGAACGCTGCAGGACGGAGACTGGATCGATTTCGATCCGCTAGGCAGCAGCGCCCGGGGCGCGGAAGAAGAGGCGAATCATGGGCATCGTCTGACAGCAATTCGGGACAGGTTTTATTGTGGCGGATACCGGGTGGCCGTCAAATGACGGGACAGCCCGAACGCTTGAAGCCCTGGGTTGGATATCCCTGACCGCTTGTTAAATCCGATATGCGAAAGGAAACACCATGGCCACTGCAAGACAGAAAAACGCCTGCGGTCTGCTCAATGCCGGACCGCAGGCTCACCCGCAACTCAAGTCTTCTTTCCCTTCGAGGTCCTGGCAATGACACTGATGCGGCCATCCCCTTCCAGGTAGCACGTCTTCACTTCGCCCACGCTGCGCACCCCGTTTTCACGCAATTGCGCCAGCAATTCGTCCTCCTGAAGCATTTCCCGCTTCATGTTCTCCCGCTGCAGGCGTCCGTTCTTGATCAGCAGCAGGGGCGCCGGGCGAAGCAGGCGCTGCAGGACTGGCACCCTGAAGCTGAGCCAGTCCAGAAAGTAATCCCAGAAGGCAATCGTCGCAACCAGGATGGCGCCTTCGGTGATGGAACGGTATTCACTGGCCATGGCGTTCTGGGCCGCATCGGCGATAAGCACGACCACCAGCAAATCGGAAATGCCGACCTGTCCTGCCTCGCGCCGCAGTATGCGCAGCAGGACAAACAGGAAGAGGTAAACAGCCGTGCCACGCAGCATGACTTCGCCGAGATGCATGGACGGTACAAGGAGCGCACTCCAGTCGATCGGAACACCCATCTCACGCCTTTCTCCGGTCAGCCGGAGACCTCATGCGCGGCACGCGCCTACCTGCGTATCTACAGGCTGCGTACCACACGATCGCTACGTTCACGCAACTCGCGCATGGACACGTCGAGCTGCCGCTGCGTCAGGGGGTGGATGACTACCGCCCAGCGTCCCTGCCGGATGGCACGTCGCACGATGGTGATGACGCGTGCGTGATCGGGGCGAGCGGTCAGCAAGCCGCCCAGCAGCAGTCCGATCAAACCGCCGAAGAAGACCATGGCCACCAGACTCATGCCGGGTGTGCTCTTGACGGCGGCGTTGTCCGCCGCGATGAAGCCGACATAAATCAGGATGCCGGCGATCACGCCGACCGTGCCGGCAAACACGTGCGCCCGGGTCAGGGTACGCCAGATACCTGCCGACTCCGGTTCCAGTTTGCGGGAAAACGCAACGCTATTGAAGGCTGTTCCATCGGGCGGTCCCACCAGATAGACCTGGGGGTCATCCAGGCCGGCCGTCTCTTTTACCTGCCGGGCAACGCTTTCTGCCAGGCTCTTGCTAGAAAAGAGCCCGGCCACCTTGGTCAGCGATCGTTCGCCGAAGATGAGCCTCTTGATTCTCATCGCCACTCCTTTCCATCTCACTGGCTCGCCCTTAGCGGGAAGACTCCATGCCGGACGGCATGCCTCCCATTCCGGCAGCCTGCCGCTTATTTGGGTCTGGGATTGCGCAGGTCCGGATGATCAGGCTGCCATCGTCCGCTACGCAATGCGCTCACCGTCTGTGCGACCGCGCGACCGACGTTGCGAGCCTCTTCCTGGACGGCATCGTCTCGATCCAGGGCTTCATGGCTGGTGGCATAGGGCTCGTAATAACCGATATAGCGGTCCAGGCGAGCCTGCGGCCCGGCATCGATCAGCCCCATCCAGTCGAGCCAGTCGGATAGCGCCCGGCGCGAATTTTCCACGCCGGCCACATCGCCATGCACCATGAGGCCATACACGCGCCCCGCCAGATGCTTGGGATAATCCCACCCCGCCATTTCCAGGGCCTTGGCCTTGACCGGGTTTTTTCCGGATGTGCGGGTGGGATCGGGATTGCCACCGTCGGCGCAGACCAGGCGGTCGATCATCAATTTCAGCGGGCTCGGACTCTGGTACCAGTAAACCGGCGCCACAATGACCACCGCATGGGCGGCCGTCCAGCGCTCGTAGATTTCAGCCATCCAGTCGCTGGTCTGGCCCAGGGCATGGTTGGGATAACAGGAGCAGGGCCAGTTGCACAGCGGCATCGCGGTCGACACGCAACCCTTGCACGGATGGATGCGGCGCCCGTATTCGGATGCCAGCAAGCTGAGGTCGAGAACATCGGCGTGCATGCCTGTCGTCGCGAACACCCCGCGAATCTGTTCGAGAAGCCGGAAAGTCTTCGACATCTCGCCCGGACAGGTGCCATCGTTCCGGGCGGCGCCACAGATCAGTAAAACGCGTGTCGGAGTTTCGGGCCGGGCCCACGCATCCTGTGCCCGGATCAGACGCTGCCGGGTGTCCAGCCATTCGCTCGACAACTCGAAAGCCGGATCGGCAAACCCCGCACCCGCCTGCCGGCTGAGCGGAGACTTGCGGCCCTTGCTGTATGCCTGCCACGCAATGTCCTCGATCCGGTCGATGGCATCCGACGCGGATTCGAACAGGGGATCGATGAACGACATGCGAAATCGCTTCCCGAACTCTTCGCGTGTCAGCATCGCCGGCGCCTGACCCGTGCGGACGTCTGTCATTTTTCGCTCCATTCGTCTTGCGAGCGCAGTCGTGGAGGGTTCGTACCGGCATGGCGAGCTCGCAGCAAGCCGGCCCCTGGCCGGCCGGAGATCCGCAACCCGCGTCATGCGGGTTGCCTGGCTTCAGGCTTAATGGAACCAGTCGTTACTGGCCTTGTTTTGCCAGTCGTTGATCTGCTTCTCCACGTCGTCCCTGGACAGCCCGTAGCGTTCCTGGATTTTCCCGCTGAGCTGTTCGCGGCGGCCGTTGATCACGTCGAAATCGTCGTCGGTAAGCTTGCCCCATTGCGCCTTGACCTTACCTTTGGCTTGCTTCCAGTTGCCTGCGATGATGTCCCAGTTCATGTTTCTCTCCTTTTCACTCGTGCAGCACTACGGAAAAACGCACATCCAGGCAGGCCGCCCGGCATGCGCGACGATTACGGGCGGACGACAATGTCGTTCTTGACGGCCTTCACGTTCGGCACCTTGCGGGCGATTGATTCGGCCGCACTCCGCTCGCTTTCGCTCTTGGCAAAGCCGGATAACTGGACAGTGCCATGGAGCGTTTCAACATTGATCGCCAGCGCACTGACGGCAGGGCTTTCTGCAAAACGGGCTTTCACCTGCGTCGTGATGGCCGTATCGTCGACAGCTTGCCCAACCGTGGATTGCTCGCGCATGACCGTGCACCCTCCCATCGCCAGGAGACTTGCCGTCAGGAGGCTTGCGCCTAAAAACCGGGTCGTATTCATTTTGGAGTCCTTTCTGATCTGACTTCGGGGTTTAACTTCTGGACCAGCGTCTGCTTCAACAACGAGACAGGAACGGGGAAACACCACACTGCTGTGTAAGCAGCCTGATGCGTCGTGCCCAGCCATGAAATCACTGTAAGGGATGCGGGCTGGCACTTGTATAAGCAAGCTGCGCTTCTGCGTGTAGGATTTGATGAAGCCCGCTGGGCAGTGGCGTGACCTGAAAAGCCGGCGCGTGGCCTTGCAGCGGAGCCAATGCTCCGCCGAGGGCTCAGTCACCCATGAATTCGCCGACGGGTTTGAACTCTTCGACACGGTCGCACACGGACTTGATTCCCATCATGATCGGCATGCCGAGCAGGAGTCCCCACGCCCCCCACAGCCATCCCCAGAACAAGATTCCAGCAAACACCACCACTGCATTCATGCGGCCTGCCCGTCCGATGAGCCAGGGCGACAGCAGGTAGCCTTCCAGGCTGTTGATGACCAGCGAAAGCGTGCCCACCGTGAGCGCCATGCCTGTGCTGCCGAATTGAAGAAAGGCCACCAATGCCGATCCGACGGTGATGATGATCGCACCCAGATAGGGGATGAGATTGAGTACCGCCGCCGCCACGCCCCACACTGCAGCGTGTTCCAGGCCGACCCAGATGAATGCAAGCCAGGTTGCGACTCCCACGAGCACGCTGGTCAACACCTGGACCAGCAAGTAATGCTGAATCTGGGTGCTGATTTCATTCAGCATCTGCACGGTTATTTTCTTCTTGCCGAGGGTCGGGCCGGACAGTCTGACCAGCTTGCGCCGGAACGTATCGCCCGACACCATCAGAAAATAGGCGAGGAACAACACCATCACTGCCAGACTGATGAAGGACAGTGCACCGATCGTGCCATTCCACAGATAATCCCGGATGTTGAACTTCGGCTCCTCGATCTGGACCCGCGTCACTCCACGCGGCACCGGCTTCGGAATGGCCGCCGTCTCGCTCGCCGCATGCTCGATCTGGTCTGCAGCCTTCTGCACGTTCTCGATGGCACCCTTCGAACTTCCCCATTCCGTGCGCAGGGTCTGCCGGAATTTCCGGGCTGCGTCGGGCAGGGTTTGAATCATGCTCGCGGTTTCGTCCTGCAGCGAATAAGCCATCGACCCCACGCCCCCCACGATCAGCAGCAGCAATGACGCGGCACCTACCGCACGCGGGATGTGCCACTTGCTCATCAGGCTGACCAGCGGAGACAGCGCATAGCTCAGGATCACGCCCAGCATCAGGGGAATGAATACCGTTTGGGCCCAATCCAGAATGAAAATGCCCGCAAACACGGTCAGTAGAATCAGGGGGACGTTATGGGCTTCGGTCGGAATCCTGGCCAAATCTGGTGCACCTTGATCGAATGGTTTTTCCACGGCCTTGCCGGGACCGGCTATCCTCTCGCTCCCGTTTTCCATGCATCACCTCCGCTGTGTATGATTTCAGGCGCCTCGAACTCCGGGCTTGCCTGCCGCAGGTCCGCTTCCGCATGCCAGAGACCTGCTCGTCAAGCCGGGACACGTCAGGTCCGCGCGTCCGTTTCAGCAATCAATCGTCTGCATTCGCTGTCCACCCCGGTGCGGGTTTCAATCAACGGGATGAGGCCCAATGCGGGATTGACCGCACCCAGCGCCACCGCAGCCAGACCGCGCATCGCCAGCTTGCCTTTGTCCAGACTCACCTCCGGCCCGGAGAATCGGCCTTCGAGATGGATGGGGGTGCGCAACGCCACCAGGCTCAATTTCTTGGACCGGGGCACAATGCGGAGGTCGAGTTTTTCCTGCCGCAGATCGATGCGGCCACTGCCATCGATGCGGACAATGTCGGTGTCGAGTATCAGTGCACGCGCCTGCATGATTCCCTCCTTCACGCCGAAATCCGCGACACCGCAGCGGATGCGGATGACTTCGTCGCCGGCAAGCTTGAGCTGCAGCATTTCAAGCAGATGCAGGCTGACCGTCTCCATCATCAGTTTGCTGATGATGCCGCCATCCACCACCATGGCCACCTGCCCGTCGGCATTGCCCAGCATGGCTGCCACGCTGTCTCCCTCGCCCGCCAGCTCGATGTTCCCGTTGAATTCGCCGATGCTCGTTTGATTGAGATCGGCGGTCGGGAATAGGCGGGCAATTCTCAGGCTGCGCGCCTTCAGGTCGACCGCCGCCTTGATCGGGTCCTGGCGTCCATCCAGTTTCACCGTTCCGGCCAGCGTGCCGCCGGCGACGTCGAATTTCAGCGGATCCAGCCGCAACACGGCGTCGTTCAGGCGCAAGCGGGTGGACAGATGGTCGATGGGCAGTGCATCCGGGCGTTCGATCGACTGTGCATTCAGCGTGACATCGGCGTCCATCCGCGGCCAGCGTCCGGTGCGAAACGCGACGGCTGGCAGCACGCGATTCCGCGTCGAGGCATCGCGCGTCGCCGCTTGCTGCGTGTCCCGGGTGCCGACCAATGGGCCGAGGTCGGAAAAAGTCAGTCGGGTTGAATCGAGGGTCGCCGTCAGAAAAGGGCGGGGTGCGCCGGTATCGACCTGCAGCGTGCCGGCAATGTCGCTTCTGCCAATCCGGCCCTGGAATTTTTCATAACGCCACAGCTTGCCGCTGCGCACCAGGCGGCCTCGGGTCGCATAGGGTGGCGTATCGGGGAAGACGATCCCCAGTACCGGATAGAGTTGCGCGAGGCTGCCTCCACGCAGCGCAATCTGCAGGTCGACCGCAGACAGCTTGAGCAGGTCGGTGACATGGCCGTAGGCACGCACCGCTGTAGGTCCGATCCGGCCGCCGAGGCTCAGTCGATAGCGTTTCCCGTCATCGCGCAGGGCCAGCACGCTATCGCCTGCGCCCGCGGCAGTAAGCGGCTGTCCCTTGTAATGCCCTTCGACCCTGAACTGCAAAGGGAGGACCGACTTGCCCACCATTCTGCCCGGCGTCGAGACCCGGGCGATCAGATGGGTCCGCTGCGCCGGATCGCGATAGTCAATCCGGCCGTCGCGGACCGCCAACCGTCGGATGACGACACGCGCCTTGTCATCGCGCTGATTCCGGTCCAGCAGCCAGTTTTTCCTGCCGTCCGGGCTTTTTTCCAGATAGACCCCGGCACGATCGAGGTGAACCTCGTCAAATGCCAGCCTGCGGTGGAACAGGGATGGGATGGCCACGCCCAGCGTCACCTCCCTCACTTCGATCATGTTTTTTTCCCGCGCCCAGGCCGGGTTTGAAAATGTAACATCCGACGCATGAACGTGCAGGATCGGCCATCCGGGACTGATCTTCAGGTCTCCGCCGATGTTCAGCTCACGGCCCGTCTTGTCGCCAACGACGCGAGCGAGAGGGCCCCGCAGCGCATTCCAGTTCGGCAGGCTGGCGAGGATCACGCCGAGAATGGTGACGAGCCCCAGTGCGACTCCGACCCATTTCAGCTGGCGTGGCAGCGTGAGAGGTGCGCGCATGATTCAGCAGGAACACAGCGGGCATCACGGCAGGCTTCGTTCAGAACGCCGTACCGAAGCCCTTGTCCGTATCCAGCCGCAGGGAAGGCAAGCTGGCGAGCTTGTGGATCGGCACCAATACGCCGCGCGTATCCGGAACGGCATCGAACAGCATGTACAGGTACTTGCTGCCGCCCTTGAATTCATAGGTCTCTTCCAGGAAACGCATATGCTCGTGCGCGGCCAGGCAATCGCGCGACGTGCAATCCTGCTTGTAGTGCTCGATCAGGGAATGGATCACGCTCATGTGTTCATCGTTGACGGCGAAGTTCATGGCGGCCGCATTTCTGCTGACCGTTTCTTCCACCTCTTCTCGGGTCAGATACCTGACTGCGTCGTAAATCGGGATTTCACCGTCGTGAATCACGCTTTCGCTGTTGTTCATGCGGGTTCCTCACAGATTGATTGGGACAGGTTTGTCGAAGGGAAATCATTCAGGCACGATTGCTTGCCGCGAGCCCCCCGTTGCAGTGGATGTCTGGCGGGCAAGGAATTCATTCGGGTCTCCATGTGAAAGCATCAGGCTTGTGCCTGTTTACGCTTTGATGGTCGCCGCACGCGGCCAGAACCTGCCGTTTTTGGCGGCTTCGATGTAGGCGGCCATGTCCTGGCTGGTTTCCATCTCGACGACGCCGTCGTCGATATCGATTCCGGCGCGGTCCAGCAGCGGCATCGACGCCGCGGTAAAGCCGATGATTTTGAGGTGGGCGAAGGCATCGTGTATGAAATTCAGCGCCGCCGCTTGCTGCTTGAGGGCCTCGGCCCCCTCGGCAGAAACCGCCACCACCACGGCATCGAAGAACACGGACGGTGCGCCGGCAATCGCATGATGGGGTTTGATCGCGATGTGACTGTTCGATCCGACTGCGCCGATATGCGGGCCGATCAGTTCGAGCACTGCGCCCTCCGCTTCCGCGGACGCCTGCAATTGATCCACGATGGACAGTTCGCAGCCTTCGCTGACCAGCACGCCGATCTTGCGGCCTTCGAGCGTGGGTTGAGCTTTCGCCAGCAGGCTCAGTGCCGGAGAAGGCTGCATGTCGATCGGCTCGACAGCTGGAGGAATGCTGTCCACCTGGCCCTGCATCCCCAATGCCTGCTCCACCCGATCGCAGAGCCCGGCATCCACGTTCTTGATGTGTCCGAGCACCCGGCAGCGCACTTCCGGCGTTTCCACCTTGCCGAGTTCGAAGGCGAATGCGCTGACGATGTGGTCCTGTTCAGGGACGGTCATCGAACGGTAAAACAATCGGGCCTGGCTGTAGTGGTCCATGAAGGTTTCCGATCTCACCCGCAGCTTGTCACCGCTCTGCGTGACGGGATGCGTGGCGAAACCGGCAGAGGTGTTTTCCCTCGGCGAAGCAGGGTCGAGCGAATTCGGTTCATAGTTCACACGGCTACCGGGAACCTCCATCTGCATCAGGGCATCGCGCTGGAAGTTGTGCATCGGGCAGCGCGGCCGGTTGATCGGTAGTTGGTGGAAATTGGGCCCGCCCAGGCGCGACAGCTGGGTGTCGGTGTAGGAAAACAGCCGGCCCTGCAGCAAGGGATCGTCGCTGAAATCGATCCCCGGCACGATGTGTCCGGGATGGAAGGCGACCTGTTCGGTTTCGGCGAAAAAGTTGTCCGGATTGCGATTCAGCACCATTTTTCCGATCGGCTGCAGCGGCACCCTTTCTTCCGGAATCAGCTTGGTCGGGTCCAGCACGTCGAACGGAAACGAGTCGGCGGTGGCCTGGTCGAAAGCCTGGATCGACAATTCCCATTCCGGGAAGTCGCCGCGTTCGATGGCCTGGAACAAGTCGCGGCGGTGGAAATCGGGGTCGGCCCCGCTGATCTTGACCGCCTCGTCCCACAATACTGATGCACTGCCGATACGCGGCCGCCAATGGAATTTCACGAAAGTCGACACCCCTTCCGCGTTGACGAGTCGGAACGTGTGAACGCCGAATCCTTCCATCATGCGCAGCGAGCGCGGGATGGCACGGTCGGACATGACCCACAGAATCATGTGCCAGCTCTCCGGCATCAGCGACACGAAATCCCAGAACGTATCGTGGGCGCTCGCCGCCTGCGGATAACCGCGGTCGGGCTCCATCTTGACGGCATGGACGAGATCGGGGAACTTGATCGCGTCCTGGATGAAGAACACCGGAATGTTGTTGCCGACCAGGTCGAATGTGCCTTCCTGCGTGTAGAACTTGACGGCGAAACCGCGCACGTCGCGCGGCAAATCGACCGAGCCGGCGCCGCCCGCCACCGTCGAAAAGCGGGCAAACACAGGCGTCTGGACACCGGGGTCTCACAGGAATGCCGCGCGCGTAAGCTCACTCAGGTTGCCATACGCCTCGAAATAGCCATGCGCGCCCGAGCCGCGTGCATGCACGATGCGCTCGGGTATCCGCTCATGATCGAAGTGGGTGATCTTTTCCCGCAGGATGAAATCCTCGAGCAGCGTCGGTCCGCGCTCCCCGCTGCGCAGGGAATTCTGGTTGTCGGCAATCACAACGCCCTGATTCGTCGTCAACGCGTTGTCCCGCTCATCCGTCGTCTGGTGAAGCTCGCCCGCATTGCCTGCGTGGAATGCATGCCCCGTTGCGCGGGAGGGTTTCTTCTTCTGCCTAGCCATGGGCTATTTCTCCTTGCACGACCTGCTGAACATCGTGCCGGTATGACACTTGTCGATGTCACGCTGAACGGCTCCTCCAGACGATACAAGGGAGAAGCCTCGCCCCGGCCGGAGCTGGAGCGGATGGCCATCGTTCAATGCCAGCGTGATTACTGGCGATATTTCATTTTTGCATCGTTGATACACATGTCCTTGGCGTTGCCCGAAAGCGCGTCGCATCTCTCTTTCGCCGCCTTGTAGTAAGCCTTCAGCTGGTCGTCGGTGGCCTCCGCCTGCTCCTCGCCGGTTTTCTTATCCACCTTGGCCTGGGACTTGGATTTGACGTATTCCGCCTTGGCGTCTTTCATGCATGTGTCCTTTGCGTTACCGGACATGTTCTTGCAGTTTTCCTTGGCCGCCTCGTAGTTTTGTTTGGCCATGTCCTTCGCGGCGTCGTAGCGCGCTTCAGCACGGTCTTCCATCGAATCCTTCACGTCTGCGGCGTAGGTGGGGCCCATGACAGCAAGACCCAGTGCAAAAAATAGGGCTGTACGAAGTTTCATTTGTCTCTCCTTGGAGTTGGATGAAATCACGACTTACGCTGACCCAATCAGCATGTGCGTAATTTAGCGCTCCGGCTCCAGGGTCGATATCCGCCGTCACTGAGAAACATGTAGGTTTTGACGACAGGAACTGTAGGTCAATGCTGACGCCAATCCGCTTGACGCAGCCTTCCCGCATCGCGGAAACGGGCAGGGCTGCGGGACCGGCCCGGACAATCCGGGTGCCTATTGGACAACAGTGCCCCCTGCGCGCCGCTCACTGCGCCGGGCGGCGGCATCGGCAATCCATGCAGGCATGGGGCAGGCAAGCCGGTGCGGCGCCTTTTTCTGACGACGGACGGGATTTGTTGCGGTTGTCCTACAAGACCGCGCGTACTTCGCCTATACGAGCGCCCCCTTTACGCGAATAAATTCGTACCTGCTACGCAGCCTTCAGCGTGCAGGTTCGGAGACACCCTTCCGGCGACGCGAAATGTTCGGCATGTTTGGCACTTGTGAAGCTGCATTTTTTCTAGCCCCCCACCTGCATAAGCAAGGAGAATTCCATGAAAACCGTATCCCGATCCGGTATTGCCGCAATCACCCTCGTATCCAGCCTGACCCTGTTCGCCACCGGTTGCGACCGCGCCGCGGAAGAAAACAGAACGGCCGGTGAAACCATCGACCAGGCCACGACAGACGCCTGAAACGAGGCCAAACAGATGGGCGACACGCTGGAAAACAAAGCTGATCAGGCAGGGCAGGCCATCGATGACGCCACCATCACTGCCGCGATCAAAGGCAAGTATCTGTTGGACGATACGCTCAAGGGATTGCAGATCTCCGTCGACACCGACCAGGGCGTGGTGGTGCTGACCGGTTCGGTGCAAAGCGATGCCGCGAAGGCGCTCGCCACGCAGCTTGCCCAGGGTGTCGAAGGCGTGGTGCGCGTGGACAACCAGCTTACGATCCAGTGAATCCCGCACACCATCCGGTCACGCCCGATCCGCCCTGTAACACCGGCGGCGGCTGATGGGCTGCCTGCTCGCCGGCCGGGCACGCCTGGCAAGGCAATACCCTGCCCGCTTTTTCCGACTGGCAGAGGGCATCGACGATGCGTGCGTCTATCAGCCCCTCTCTCGGTCACGACCAGTGACGGCATAACGGATTTTTTCTGTGCCAGCTCGAGCGCATGGAAGAGGACGCCCAGGCAGGGTGGCGCGCGGCAGGCTTCTTTTCAGCACCCAATCCCGCACAGCGTTTCGGCCTTCAGTCCGGCGAGCCCAGCTTCTTCTTCGCCGCCTTCCTAGCGCGTGTCGCCGCCGCCTTTTTGGCGGAGGCGCTCCGCTCCGCGGCCGTGCGCGAGGCTGCGGCCGCTCCGCCCGCCCTGCCGCCTTTTTTTGCAGGCGCCTTGTTCACCGCCTTGTCCCGGCCGGAACCGCTTTTTTTGCCGCCTCCCGTCATCTTGTTGACGGTGGCCCAGGCACGCGCCTCGGCCTCATCCGGGGCAACGCCACGCTCCCGATAGCCCTCCTCGATATGCTTGGCCTGACGCTTCTGCTTGTCGGTGTAGGACGATTTGTCTCCTCTTGGCATGATGGATTCTCCGGAAAATTGAACACTACCGGCGACTGCAGGGTCGATCAGCGGCGCCTGCTGTCGTGCCAGCCCGCTTCCGGCCTGGTCACATACGAACATTTGATGAGCGGATTCATTTGGCGCCTGCGTGGCGCCACCCATTTCCCGCCTGCCACGATGTCAACGCGTGGGTTTAGCGGCTGGAGGGCAGGCCGCGGCCCCTTCCACCCGGGCCGGCTCGCCCCCGACAAACAGCCCGCACCCGCTGCCGCCGGAAACACGAAGCAGACAGGGTTGCAGGCTTTGCTCGATACAGCGCCCATGGGTGGTGCTGGCCAGGGTGGCCGCCGGTTCGATCTGCCACCACGTGCAGTTGATGCACAGGCCCCAGCTGGACATCCTGCTGCCCATCGTCCTCTCTTTCGTCAATCAATCACATTGATCGAGAAGGGCGCACACTCGCCCGGCGCCCGCTTCATTCCCAATAGGGACGCACGTCGTAATGGGAATGTACGGAGGACCCCCAGGCGCGATCGGAGAAGTTCGGCCAGTGATCCTTGTCGAAGCCCGGCGCGTTTTCGAGGCTCTCCTTGCTCTGATCGAAAATGAAGCGGTGGTTCTCTGCGTCTAGCTCCATCGCCGACAACGGGACCGCAAACAGCTTGCTGCCCAGGCCGAACAGGCCGCCGAATTCCAGCACGGCATAGGCGACGCGGCCGTTATCGACGTCTATCATCAAGTCTTTGATATCACCCAGATCATCCCCGTTACGATTGACGACCTTATCGCCTGAAATCGTGCTGGAGGAGAGGACGGGGCTGGCGGTAGTGGGATTCATGAGATTCTCCTGGTTCTGTTAGGACCTGTGGATGGGACACCTCCGCGAAGGCATGCGGACACGCAGACTCAACGTCCCGGAAGCTTTTCCGGGATCGGGTTGTGTCCCTGGGGGTACTTGCCGGGGGCTTTCTTGACCGGTTTGGTTCGGCCGGGCGAGCCTTTGTCCTGCTCGACCTTGCTCTGGCCCCTGGCATGTGCGCGTCCCTCGGCCTCGGCCTTGCGCATTTCGTCCTTCTCCTGAGCATTGCGCGGGGCTGCGTCCCGGGCCGCCTGTTCGACCTTGCCGGATTGCGCGAACTCACGGACATGCTGGTTGTATTTTTTGGCCGAAGCGTAATCGCCTTCGCCCTGGACCCTGGATTTAGAGGTACTGGATGTCATCTGGTTCGCTCCTGTCTATCTGGTGCACGCGAGACGGATGCCTTGCGTGGCAGGCACACCATCCGCCGCGATCAGACGGGTGGCCAAGCAGTCGAAGACCGGGCCTGAGGGAAGCATTGTGAGTGAGCGGCAGCGACCCTACAGTCGGAGCCAGCGGCGGATTCGCGTAGGAATAATCCGAAACAGCGTGGGACAGGCGTTATTCGCCCGGGAGCGCGGGATCCTGGTCGAATGTCTTCAGCAAGCCGGCAAGCAGGTCGAGCGCATGCGTGCCGCGGGTCTGCTCGACGCTATCCAGGCTATCGTCGTAGCACAGGGCGTAAATGAAATTCCGCCCTTTGAGCAGCGACGGGCCGCTCAAAGGGCCCTGATGCAGCAAACTGAAATCGTCGTGCCTGGGGTCTGCGTGGATCCGCTCGACCAGGGCGCCCACTGCCACGGCGTCGCCTTCAAGATACTGGCAGAACCGCAACCCGTCGAACACAAGCAGGCTGCCAATTCCGCGCGCCTGGTTGCGCTGACGCGCAGTACGGACAATTTCGGCCACGCAGGCCGGTGTGGTCGCGGGGGAAAGGCGGCTGATGTAGAGCAATTGGAAGCGTTCCCGCACAGGCATCGGCGCCTCCCGCCATGTTGAGACCCGCTAAATTAGTCTTAAATTCTCATTGACACAATGCAAAAAGACATAAACGTCACAACCTGTTCGCTACTATGGGAAATGTGACTGATTGCGAGCCGCCATGAATTTGCCGATATCCTGCAGACAGTGTCCGTTACGCGGCACGCACGCGTTTTCCCCCTATTCCGACGAGGAAATCGACTTCATCCAGGGAATACTGGCTCACCAAGTCAACGTCAAGGCCGGCACCATCTTTCTGCATGAAGGCGACGACGGCAAGCAGCTTTACACCGTGCTGTCGGGCTGGGCGTTCCGCTACGGGTCGCTGAGCGACGGGCGGCACCAGATTTTCAATTTCCTCCTGCCGGGCGACTTCATCGGCCTGCAGCATCAGCTTGAGGAAGCTTCGCAGCACGGCGTCGAAGCGCTGACCGACCTCACGCTATGCGTTTTTCCACGCGATGGGGTATGGGATCTGTATCGCACCCATCCTGCCCTGGGATTGGACCTCACCCGGCTGTGTGCCCACGAGGAACGGATCGTCGACGCAAACCTGCTGTCCGTGGGCCGGCGCTCGGCGACCGAGCGTATCGCGATGCTGCTGATCCACCTGTACAAGCGCGCCGAGCGTGTCGGTCTGGCCGGGTCGGACGACCTGGACTTTCCGCTTACCCAGCAGCACATTGCCGACGCCCTCGGTCTTTCACTGGTGCATACCAACAAGACGCTGAAACGTCTGCAAAAAAGCGGATTCTTTACCCTGGCCGAGGGCCGGTTGAAGCTGGTGAATCCGGCTGCGATGGCACGCCTGGCCGACTACCCCGCATGGCCGCTGCGCGCCCATCCCCTGATCTGAGCGCCGCGGTCCATTCAGCCTGTCCACCCTGCAGGGCTCACGCTCCGGCCCACGGTCGATTCGGGCGGAAATCCGGGAACCTCCTGCTTCATGCGGGAACTTGAATGCCTCACTTGACTCTCCCATGATGGTAAGGTTTATGTTGTCGGCATCTGTCTCAATCGGTAATCCATGATGAACACTTCCAACGCCTCCCCACTTGCCGTCGGCATCCAGGGCATGACCTGTGCCAGTTGTGCGACACGCGTTGAAAAAGTGCTCAAGCAGCTGCCAGGCGTGACGGGCGCTACGGTGAATCTGGCGACCGAAACCGCGACGATCACGGGTGCGACCGATGCAACTTCGGTTCAGCGCGCCATCGAGCAAGCCGGCTTCAGCGTGCCGACCGAGTCGCTGACCTTCGACATCACCGGCATGACCTGCGCGAGTTGCTCGGCGCGGGTGGAAAAGGCGCTTGGCAAAGTACCCGGCGTACTCGATGCCAGCGTCAACCTGGCTACCGAGCAGGCGGTGGTCGAGGTGGCGCAGGGCACCTCAGCCGCCGCGCTGATCGCCGCGGTGGAGCGCGCCGGCTATGGCGCGCAACTGCCGCAGACGGCAAGCGCCAGTCCGGCCGCCCCGGCGCGCGCCCTGCCCGACTGGTGGCCGGTGGCACTGGCGATAGCGCTATCGCTGCCACTGGCCGCGCCCATGCTCGGCAGCCTGTTCGGCGTGCACTGGATGCTGCCGGGCTGGCTGCAGATGGCGCTGGCGACGCCGGTGCAGTTCTGGCTTGGCGCGCGTTTCTATCGCGCCGGCTGGAAGGCGCTGCGCGCCGGCAGCGGCAACATGGACCTGCTGGTGGCCGTCGGCACCAGCGCGGCTTATGGCTTGAGCGTGTACCTGCTGCTCACCGAGGCCGACGCCATGCACCTGTATTTCGAAGCCTCGGCGGTGGTGATCAGCCTGGTGCTGCTGGGCAAATGGCTGGAGGCGCGCGCCAAACGCCAGACCACCGAAGCCATCCGCGCCCTGCAGGCCCTGCGCCCGGCCACCGCGCGGGTGCGCCTCGACGGCGTCGACCGCGACATGCCGATCGACGCGATCCGGGTGGGCGATCTGGTGGTGATCCGCCCCGGCGAACGGGTGCCGGTCGACGGCGAGGTGATCGAAGGCGAAAGCCAGATCGACGAATCCATGCTCACCGGCGAGTCTCTGCCGGCCGACAAGCAGCCGGGCGATACGGTGACCGGCGGCGCCATCAACGCGCACGGCGTGCTGCTCGCACGCACCACGGCGGTGGGAACGGAGACCACGCTGGCGCGCATCATCCATATGGTGGAAAACGCGCAGGCCGCCAAGGCGCCGATCCAGCGCCTGGTGGACAAGGTGAGCGCGGTGTTCGTGCCGGTGGTGATGGGAATCGCATTGCTCACCTTTGCCGGCTGGTGGGCGCTGGGCGGCGACGCCGAACAGGCCATCCTCAACGCCGTCGCGGTGCTGGTGATCGCCTGTCCCTGCGCGCTCGGCCTGGCCACCCCCACCGCCATCATGGCAGGCACCGGCGTCGCCGCGCGCCACGGCATCCTGATCAAGGACGCCGAAGCGCTGGAACTGGCGCACAAGGTCAACACCGTGGTGTTCGACAAGACCGGCACCCTCACCGACGGCACCCCGCACGTAGTGGCCTGCCTGGCTGCGGACGGCCACGACGAAAGCGAGGTATTGGCCATCGCCGCCGGGCTGCAGGCAGGCAGCGAGCACCCGCTGGCGCGCGCGGTGCTGGCGAAGCACGCCGCTTCCGCTGGTACACCCCTGCTGGCGCGCGCACAGCAGGCGCTGCCGGGGCGCGGCATTGCCGGCGAAGTCGGCGGCACGGAATACTGGCTGGGCAATCGCCGCCTGATGACCGAGAACGAGGTCGCCACCGCAGCGCTCGATGCCGCCGCGGCCGAACTGCAGGCCGCAGGCCGCACCGTGTCGTGGCTGGCGCGCGCCAGCGACCGCCGCGCACTGGGCGTGCTGGCCTTCGGCGACGCCATCAAGCCCACTGCCGCCGCAGGCGTGGCACGCCTCAAGGCACAAGGCATCGCCACCGTCATGCTCAGCGGCGACAATCACGGCGCCGCCGGGGTGGCGGCCCATGCGCTCGGCATCGACAGCGTGCTGGCCGAAGTGCTGCCGGCGGACAAGGCCGCGCACGTCGGCCAGCTCAAGACCGCGGGCAGGACGGTGGCGATGGTCGGCGACGGCATCAACGACGCCCCGGCGCTCGCCGCCGCCGACGTCGGCATCGCCATGTCCTCCGGCAGCGACGTCGCCATGCATACCGCCGGCATCACCCTGATGCGTGGCAACCCGGCGCTGGTGTCCGACGCCATCGACATTTCCCGACGCACCTACAGCAAGATCCGGCAGAACCTGTTCTGGGCCTTCGTCTACAACGTGGTCGGCATTCCGCTCGCCGCGGCGGGCCTGCTGAACCCGGTCATCGCCGGCGCGGCGATGGCATTCTCCAGCGTCAGCGTAGTGAGCAACGCGCTGCTGCTGCGGCGCTGGCGCCCTGCCGGGGACGCGCGATGAACATAGGCGACGCCGCCCGGGCCAGCGACGTGTCGGCCAAGATGATCCGCCATTACGAGCGCATCGGCCTCATCCGCACCAGCAGCCGCACCCAGGCGGGCTACCGGCAATATCACGAACGCGACGTCCACTTGCTGCGCTTCATCCGCCGCGCGCGCGATCTCGGGTTTTCGCTCGACCAGATCGGTCAGCTGCTGTCGCTATGGGACGATCCCGGGCGTGCCAGCGCCGACGTCAAGCGCCTGGCCGAAGCGCATATCGCCGATCTCGACACCCGCATCGCGGCGCTGAGCGAGATGCGCACCACCCTGACCACGCTCGCGCAGGCCTGCCATGGCGACCACCGCCCCGACTGCCCCATTCTGCAGGGCATCGCCGACGCCACCTGAACGCGCCGTGCCGCTGATTACCGCGGCCGCCCTTCCCAGTCGTACTCCACCTCGATCAGCACCCGCGCGCGCACCGGGCGGCCGTCCTTTTGCGCCGGGGCAAAGCGGGCGTCGCTGAACGCCTTCAACGCAGACGCTTCGAATGTGCCGGGCGGGACGGCGCTCACGACATCGACATCGCTGACGCGGCCATCGGCTTCCAGCTTCAGTTGCAGCCGCACCTTGCCGGACAGCCGCTGACGGTCGGCGGCGTCAGGATAATCCGGCACGATCTCGCGCAAGGCACGCGGAGGCACATCGACGTCGCGCGCGCCGTAGTAGGTGAGATCGACCGGACTGGTGATCGTCACGCCCGGCAGCGGCGCGGAAGTGGCCGGCGACGCCGGATCAGGCTGGAGCGTGGCGGGCGCGGCCGGCGGCACTTCGGCGGCAGTCGGCGCGGGAGGCACCGGAGGCGGCGCTGCCGGCTCGGCCACCGGCAGCGCCTGCGCCGTCTCGCCCGGCGCAAGCGGGGGCGCATCCGGCGCGGAGTCGCCCGGCGTTTCCGCTGCAGGCGTGCGTTGCGGCACCTCCGCGGCAGGCAATGCGGTGTGCGGCGACTCCAGCCGCGCCTCGATCACCGGCTCGCCCAGGCTCACCGCAGACGGCGGCGCCACCTGTACCAGCGCAATCAGCGCCGCATGCAGGCCCAGCGAAATCCACACCGCCACCAGCGGCCGCTGCAGCCGGGGCGGGATCACCGGTTCGTCGAAGGAAGCGTTCACCGGCATCGGAACCTGCCAGGGTATTCATGCCCTTCGGGGTATTCATGCCCGGGGGGGTGTGCACCCCCCCCCGGGTACTTTTTGACCGCCCGGCAAACCGGGGGCACTGGCCTAGAATGGTGGCCAGAAAAACACCAGGAGAAGACCATGAAAAGACTCGTCATCGCGGGCGCCATCTTAGCATCGGCGCTGGGCGCGCCGGCCTTCGCCAACGCCGTCGAACTGAGTAAGACCACCATCCAGGCCGCCGACGGTTCCGACGTGCCGGTCGAAATCGCCACCCCCGCCGGCAAGGGCCCGTTCCCGCCGGTGCTGTTCATCCACGCCAAGCGCGGCTACGAAGGCGACGAGCGCGCGCACGTGCGCGAACTCGCCGAGCAGGGCTTCCTGGTCGTCGCGCCCGACTGGCAGAGCGGCCGTTTCATCGAGCGCTGGCCCTCCGCACACAACCCGGAAACCGAAATGGATGTGGAAGCGGGACTCGACTATCTGAAGTCGCTGCCCAACGCCTGCAAGCAGCCGGTCGGCATCGTCGGCCTGTCGCGCGGCCCCTACTATGCCATTCGTCTCGCCGCCAGGCGCGGTCCCGACATCGCTGCCATCGTCAGCTACTACGGCCATATGCAGAACCCCAATGCACCGGAACCCGACCAGCTGTTCCGCATCGCGCCCGAGATCACGCAGCTCACCACCCCCATGCTGTTCCTGATCGGCGACGACGATTACGAACTGCGCCGCATGAACGGCGGACGCGCGTTCTATGCGCTGTGGGAGCGCGGCGTGCCGGTGGAATGGCAGGAATACCCGATGGCGCGGCGCGCGTTCGACTTCCGCCCCGACCAGACGCCGGAGGAAAAGATTGCAACGCGCCATGCGCGCGAACGGGCGAAGACCTGGCTGGCGCAGTGGATGAAGCTGACGCCGCAGATGGAGTGCAAGTGAACCCTGCCGTCGTTGCGAGGCACATGACGACAAACACGCCCGATGGTTAAACCTTTGCCGAACGGCTGACCGCTGGCCGGGAGGAGCCCGGTGGTCCGTCACTTTTCCTGTCTTGCCGGGGAAATTCACCAGGGGGTGACGCCCCGTTTTGGTCCCGATTTCCCGTTCCATGCACCACAAGTGTGGCGCCCGGCCCGGCGCCACGCGGCCGGAAAACCGGCAGGCGTCTGATTATCAAGCGTTCCATCAACTGGCACGCCCCCTGCTCTATCCCGATTGTCTATCCAGATCGCAAGACCGGGGCGCTCTCCGCGTAGAGAGCAGGCCATGGTTGTCAATCTGCGGATACGGCAACAACCACGCGCTCAAGCCGACCTGCCGGCCACAGCCACACCCAGGCAGTCTCCTCCGGCATTGCGGCCTCTGCGGAGGTCGCCTTTTTTTGAGGGGACGGAAAATCAAGACCCTGCGTGTACTGATTATCGAAAACCAGTCCGAGCGACTGGCGATGCTGGTACCGGCGCTCGAGGCGGCGGGCTGCGTGGTCGCGGCCACCCTCGATTCGGTGCACAACCTGGATGCGCAGATCCGGAGCCTGCGCCCGGACGTGGTGCTCATCGTGCAGGACTCGCCCGGCCGCGACACGCTGGCGCACCTCTGCGTGGCGAACCGGGACTGTCCACGGCCGATCGTGATGTTCACCGGCGACGGCAGCGCGGAATCGATCCGCGCGGCAACCCAGGCCGGGGTGACCTCCTACGTGGTCGACGGGCTCGACCCGGCACGCATCCGTCCCATCCTCGACGTCGCGGTATCGCGCTTCGAAGCCTTCCAGGCATTGCACGGCGAACTTGAGCAGACCCGCCTCGAGCTGGCCGAACGCAGGCTGATCGATCAGGCCAAGGCACGGCTGATCAGGCAGACCGGCGCAGCGGAACCCGAGGTGTATCGCGAGATGCGGCGCGCGGCGATGGATCGCGGCATGAAGCTGGCAGACATCGCGCGCCAGATCCTGCAAAAAACCTAGGGCCTGTTTGGTGCAGGGCGGCGCGAATGTGCACTGCATAGGTGCGCACTCGCAACGTGCCGGTCAGGCCGCCAGACAACGGAAAGCCCTCCCAGCCAGAAAACGCAAGGCATCCGTGGCTCTGGCACAGCGGTTGCTATACCCCGACTGAACAGTCGCAACGATGTGGCTTTCAACGTGACCGTGATGTATTCATTCTTGGACAAAGGCGTCCGCCCCGAAGGCGACGCCTTTTTTTATTTGGAGAACGCACCGTGAGCGACACCCAGGACAAGCCACTCATACAGGACCCGGGCAGGCGTGATTTCATGAAAAAAACCACCGGGCTTTCCGTCGCCGCCGCTCTCATGGCCATGCTGCCGCCCGGCGTGCGCAGCGGCGCCTGGGCCGCCGGCTCCGACGCGCCGGAGAAACCCAGGCTCAGCGTCGGCTTCATCCCGCTGACCGATTGCGCGTCGGTGGTGATGGCCTCGGTGAAGGGCTTCGACCGGAAATACGGCCTCACCATCACGCCCAGCAAGGAAGCCTCGTGGGCAGCGGTGCGCGACAAGCTGGTGAACGGCGAACTCGACGCTTCCCATGTGCTGTACGGCCTGATCTACGGCGTGCAGCTCGGCATCGGCGGGCCGAAGAAGGACATGGCGGTGCTCGCCACGATCAACCACAACGGCCAGGCGATCACGCTGTCGAAACAACTGAAGGACAAGGGGGTGAGCGACGGCGCCTCGCTCGCCAGGCTGGTGAAGGTCGAGCCGCGCCAATACACCTTCGCCCAGACCTTCCCTACCGGCACCCATGCGATGTGGCTGTACTACTGGCTGGCCGCCCACGGTATCGATCCGTTCCGCGACGTCAGGAACATCGTCGTGCCGCCGCCGCAGATGGTCGCCAACATGCGGGTCGGCAACATGGACGGTTTCTGCGTCGGCGAGCCCTGGGGTGCACGCGCGATCCGCGACAACATCGGCTTCACCGCGGTCACCACGCAGGACATCTGGAAAGACCATCCGGAGAAGGTGCTCGGTACCACCGCCGACTTCGTCGAGAAATACCCCAACACGGCGCGGGCGATGGTCGCCGCGATCCTCGATGCGTCGAAGTACATCGACGACATGAGGAACCGCTCCGAAGTCGCGAAGGTGATCGCCGCCAAGTCCTACGTCAACACCGATTTCGACTCGATCGAGGACCGCATGCTCGGCCGCTACGACAACGGCAACGGCAGGAAGTGGGCCGACCCGAACCACATGAAGTTCTTCAACGGCGGTCAGGTCGGTTTCCCCTACCTGTCCGACGGCATGTGGTTCCTCACCCAGCACAAGCGCTGGGGCCTGCTGAAGGCGCATCCTGACTATCTGGCGGTGGCGAAGAAGGTCAACCGCATCGACGTGTACAAGCAGGCCGCTGCGATGACGAAGACGCCGCTGCCGGAGTCCGGCATGCGCACCTCGAAGCTGATCGACGGCGTGGTGTGGGACGGCAGGAATCCCAAGGCCTACGCCGACAGTTTCAAGATCAAAGCCTAATCAGTATGCGCACCCCGGCATGGCCGGGGCACAAGGAGAACCTGCATGAACACAGTCACATTGAATGACCGAAGTCTATCCGTGGTGATGGATGCCCCGGAAACCGAGGTCATCCCCACGCCGGCAGCACCCACCCGGCGCACGCCCTATTTCGAAACCGAATCGGGCAAGCGCTTCCTCGAAGGCACGCTGAATCTGTTCAGGAACGCCATCCCGCCCGTGCTCGGCATCGCGCTGTTCGTCGCATTGTGGGCGCTGATCGCCAATACCGGCGGCAAGATACCCGGCCCGGCCGAAACCTGGGGGGCGGCAATCGCGCTGTTTTCCGACCCCTTCTACGACAACGGCCCCAACGATCAGGGGATCGGCTGGAACATCCTCAATTCGCTGACCCGCGTCGGCATCGGCTTCGGCCTTGCGGCCGCCGCCGGCATTCCGCTCGGTTTCATGATCGGCCGCTTTGCCTTCCTCAACCAGATGCTCTCGCCCATCATCGGCATCCTGCGGCCGGTGTCGCCGCTGGCCTGGCTGCCGATCGGCCTGCTGGTTCTGCAGAAAGCCGAGCCGGCATCGATCTGGGTGATTTTCATTTCCAGTATCTGGCCGATGGTCCTGAACACCGCCGCCGGGGTGCAGCGCATCCCGCAGGACTACATGAACGTCGCGCGTGTGCTCAACCTGTCGGAGCTGAAGGTCTTCACCCGCATCCTGTTCCCGGCCGTGCTGCCCTACGTACTGACCGGCGTGCGCCTGTCGATCGGCGTCGCCTGGCTGGTCATCGTCGCCGCCGAGATGCTCACCGGCGGCGTCGGCATCGGCTTCTGGGTGTGGGACGAATGGAACAACCTCAACGTCGCTCACATCATCATCGCCATCTTCGTCGTCGGTATCGTCGGGCTGCTGCTGGAGCAGGGGCTGATGCTGGTCGCGAAGCGGTTTAGCTACGAGTAAGGGGCCAGGGGATGTGGCGCGGCGTAGCCGCACCCCCCTTAATCCCTAACTCCTGGCCCCTAGATCCTAAGGAGAATTCAACATGCAAAACTACGTCCAGATCGAAAACGCCGGCATGGTGTTCAGCACCAGGAAAGGCCGCTTCACCGCACTGACCGGCATCAACCTCAACGTCGGGCAGGGCGAATTCATCACACTGATCGGCCACTCCGGCTGCGGCAAGTCGACCCTACTCAATCTGGTGGCGGGCCTGCTCGACGCCAGCGACGGCGTGCTGCTGCTCGCCAACAAGGAGATCAAGGGGCCGGGACCGGAACGCGCGGTGGTATTCCAGAATCATTCGCTGCTGCCATGGCTCACCGCATTCGAGAACGTCCATCTGGCGGTGGAAAAAGTGTTCGGCGGCCGCGAAACCCGCGCGCAACTGAAGGCGCGTACCCGCGCCGCACTCGATCTGGTGGGTCTGGGCCATGCCGCGGCCAAGCTGCCGGGCGAGATCTCCGGCGGCATGAAGCAGCGCGTCGGCATTGCCCGCGCGCTGGCGATGGAACCGAAAGTGCTGTTGATGGACGAGCCCTTCGGCGCGCTCGACGCGCTGACCCGCGCCCACCTGCAGGACGAACTGATGAAGATCGTCGCGGCGACAGAAAGTACCGTCATCATGGTGACCCACGATGTCGACGAGGCGGTATTGCTGTCCGACCGCATCGTGATGATGACCAACGGCCCGGCCGCCACCATCGGCGAAATCCTCGGCGTCGATCTGCCACGGCCGCGCGAGCGCCTGCAGCTGGCGCACGACCCGCACTACTCCGCACTGCGCAGCCAGGTGCTGGAATTCCTCTACCGCCGGCAGATGCGGCCGCAAGAAGCAGCCTGAACCCCTGTACGCCTGCGCTCGTCGCGGCTACCCGCTGCGTCGTGAACAGATCGATTCCGCACTGCCCCGGCGGCGCCGTATGAACGGCATGGCGTTCATCTTGCCGCCTCACTCCGGCGCCAGCGTCTATATTTCAATTGACGTCCGGTTGCCGGCACGGCTTCCCGGCGTGGCATCTTTTCAAGGAGACATCATGTTCAATCGAATTCTGGTGGCAGTGGATGCGAGCGAAACCAGCGATCTTGCGCTGCAGGCTGCCATCGGGCTTGCATCCGAACAGCACGCCAGCCTGCGGATCGTGCACGTGATCGATGCCACGAACATCAACAATTTTGGCGCCGAATTTATCGACCAGCCCGCCATGCTGGAGGGCATCGCCAGAAACGGGCAGTCTATCCTGGGCCGGGCAGAAACGGCCGCGACGGCTGCCGGGGTTGCGGTTGAAACGCATCTCATCCAGATCGAGACCATGAATCAGCGGGTATCCGAGGCGATTGCCAACGATGCGGAAGCCTGGCCGGCCGATCTCATCGTCATCGGTACCCATGGCCGCCGCGGACTGACGCGCCTGTTACTCGGCAGCGTTGCCGAGGGGACCGCACGTCTTGCCGTCAAACCTGTTTTGCTGATCCCTGGCAAATAGGCGTTTCCCATCGCCTGGCGGCCGGCTTGCCGAACCGCCCGAACACGCGGGCGGGGCAGCGCGCCTTGCCCCGCCATGCAGGTGCGGCTAGACTCTCGGGGTTGCTTTCTATCCGCCTGTTTCGTGAATTCTCCCCGCCCTGCCTGCCATGCCGCGCCGACGTGAGCCCCGCCCTGCGCCCGCGCTGGAACTGAAAACCACGCGGCTTGCCGGGATACAAGTCATCCTCAACAGCGCCGAACATGCTGCGCTGAACACGCACCTCACCACGCTGTTCGCCGCGACGCCGGATTTCTTCGGTGGCGAGGCGGCGGTATTCGAGTGCGGCCGTCTGCCGGCCGATGCGGCATCGCCCGACTGGACCTGGCTGGCGCAGGAACTGAAAAACCGGGGACTGAACCCGTTCGCAGTGCAGAATGCGTCGCCCGAACTGGCCGCCGCCGCCGCGCAGGCCGGGTTGCTGGTGCTCAACGATGTCGCGCCCACGCCGGCGGCTGCGCCGGTCGACGCGCCGTCCGCGCCGCAACCCGAGGCCACCCCGGAACCCGCCGCCGTTTCTGCCACCGCCCCCACCCGCATCATCGACAAGCCGCTGCGCTCGGGCCAGCGGGTGTATGCGGCGGGCGGCGACATCGTGGTGCTGGCCGCGGTCAACCCCGGCGCGGAAGTGATCGCCGACGGCAGCATCCACGTCTATGCGCCGCTCAAGGGCCGGGCCCTCGCCGGCGCGCGCGGCGACACCTCGGCGCGCATCTTCACCACCCATCTCGAGGCCGAACTGGTCTCGATCGCCGGCGTCTACCGCACCTTTGAATCTGCGCCGGATGCCGCCGTGGCGTGCAAACCCGCGCAAATCCGCCTGGCCGATGCCAGCCAGATCGTCATCGAACCTCTCTAACCCCCCAGCAAAAAAGGAAGCTCCGTGACCACCATCATCACTGTCACCTCAGGCAAGGGCGGCGTCGGCAAGACCACCACCAGCGCCTCGATCGCCAGCGGCCTGGCCCTGCGCGGCTTCAAGACGGCCGTGATCGATTTCGACGTCGGCCTGAGGAATCTCGACCTCATCATGGGCTGCGAGCGCCGCGTGGTGTACGACTTCGTCAACGTCATCCAGGGCGACGCCAACCTGCACCAGGCGCTGATCAAGGACAAGCACGCCGACAACCTGTTCGTGCTGCCCGCCTCGCAGACGCGCGACAAGGACGCCCTGACCGAGGAGGGCGTGGAAAAGGTACTGCAGGAACTGGCGCATCAGGGATTCGACTACGTCGTCTGCGACTCGCCCGCCGGCATCGAACACGGCGCGGTGGTGGCGCTGACCTTCGCCGACGTGGCGATCGTCGTCACCAACCCGGAAGTCTCGTCGGTGCGCGACTCCGACCGCATCCTCGGCATCATCCAGTCGAAGAGCCGCCGCGCCATCGAAGGCCGCGAACCGGTGCAGGAACACCTGCTGGTCACGCGCTATTCGCCCAAGCGCGCGCACGATGGCGAGATGCTGACCTACACCGACATCCAGGAACTGCTGCGGATTCCGCTGTTGGGCGTGATCCCCGAATCCGAGGCGGTGCTGCAGGCGTCCAACCAGGGCATCCCGGCCATCCATCAGAAAGACACGCCGGTCGCCGACGCCTACCAGGATACGATCGGCCGTTTTCTCGGCGAGGAACACCCACTGCGTTTCGTCGAGTACGAAAAGCCGGGCCTGATCAAACGTCTGTTCGGAGGCAAGTGACATGTCCTGGCTCTCCCTCATATTCGGCGAAAAGAAAGCCACCGCCTCGGTCGCCAAAGAGCGCCTACAACTCATCATCGCGCACGAGCGCGCGAGCCTGTCCGGACCGGATTTCCTGCCCGACCTGCAGAAGGATCTGGTCGCGGTGATTTCCAAATACTTCCCGGTCAACCCCGACGACATCAAGGTGGGGCTCGAGAAACAGGGCAATTACGAAGTACTGGAAGTCAACATCGTGCTGCCCGAGGGACACTGAGCCCGCGCTACCCGGGCGCCCTCGCGGGGCGCCCGTTCCGGCGGCGCCCGAGTCGGGAGCGGAATGCAGGCAGGATAAAGGCCGGCTCATGGAAATTCCCCATGCCATGGCTTACTGCGTCGCCACAAGACCGACAGCGGACTGGTTTTCGCGTCCGACTCGCTCACCAACGCCGGCATCGGCCACGCCAGAGCCCATTCCAGGATGCACGCCTTCGTGCAAGCGGACGATCGCATGTTCGTGCTGCTGGAAATATTGTTCACTGCTTACCCTTCCCCCCTGCCGCCCGGACCAGCAGCAGCGCCCGCTCCCGCGCGTTCTGCGCCAACTGCGCGGCACGCGCGAATTCGGCGCGCGCCTCCTCGATCCGATCCAGCTTCGCCAGCAAATCGCCGCGCACCGCCGGCAGGAGGTGATAGTCCTTGAGCGCGGGTTCGCCAACGAGCATCTCGACCAGTTCCAGCCCCGCCGCCGGGCCGAAGGCCATGCCGACGGCGACGGCGCGGTTGAGCGCCACCACAGGCGAAGGCGCGACCTGCGCCAGGGCGTCGTAAAGCGCGGCGATGCGTGTCCAGTCGGTATCGGCGGCGGTGCCGGCCTGGGCATGGCAGGCAGCGATGGCGGCCTGCAGGGTGTAGGCGCCCAGCGGCCCCGGCAAGGACCGCGCGTGATCCAGCGCCGCCAGCCCGCGCCGGATCAGCAGCCGGTCCCAGTGGCTGCGATCCTGCTCCAGCAGCAGGACAGGATCGCCGTGGGCGTCGACGCGCGCGGCGAGCCGCGAAGCCTGGATTTCCATCAGGGCGAGCAGGCCATGCACCTCGGCGACCCCGGGCAGCCGGCTCGCGAGTGCACGCGCCAGACGCTGCGCCTCCTCGCACAGCGCGGGGCGCGTCCAGTCGTCGCCAGCCGTGGCGGCGTAGCCCTCGTTGAAAATCAGGTAGAGCACCTCCAGCACCGACGGCAACCGCGCGTGCAGTTCGGTGCCGCGCGGCATCTCGAAGGGCACGCGCGCTTCGGCCAGCGTGCGCTTGGCGCGCACGATGCGCTGCGCGATGGTGGCGGGTGGCTTGAGATAGGCGCGCGCGATCTCCTCCACCGACAGGCCGCCGACCACCTTCAGGGTCAGCGCCGCGCGCGCCTCGGGCGACAACAGGGGATGGCAGGCAGTGAAGACGAGTGCAAGCAGGCCATCGCCGATGTCGTCGTCGAGCGCAGCGTCCACCGCTTCGGCGAAGTCGGCTTCGCAGATCGCATGCTGCGTGTCGATTTCGACGGCGAGTTCCGCGTGCTTGGGCGCGGCCTGCGCGCGATGGCGCAGCACGTCCAGCGCGCGCCGTTTCGCCGCCGTGGTCAGCCAGGCCGCGGGATTGTCGGGCAAGCCCCCAGTCGGCCAGTGTTCCAGCGCCACCACCAGCGCATCCTGCGCGCATTCCTCCGCCAGCCCCAGGTCGCGCGTGATCCGCGCGACGGCGGCGACGACCCTGGCCGATTCGATGTGCCAGATCGCCGCGAGCGTGTCGCCGACCGCGCTGCGGGGTGCGCTCATCGTGCCGCGCTCGCCATGGGGTCAACGGCTCGCCAAAGCATGTGCCGGAAATCCGTCCGTCCTGAGCCGAGAGGTGTCATCGCCATCGCTCCCGGCCATCTCAGCCTTCCGGCGGGGAATTCATCTGAAACACCTCCCAGACGTGTCCGTCCCGGTCCTGGAAGCCATGCTGGTACATGAAGCCGTGATCCTGCGGCACGCTGTAGGTGTTGCCGCCGGCGGCCACGGCTTCCTTGACCATCGCATCCACCGCCGCGCGGCTGTCGAGTTGCAGCGCCAGCAGCACCTCGGTGGCGGCACGCGCGTCGGCAGGCGGATTCGGGGCGAAGCCGGCAAAGCGTTCATTCGTGAGCAGCATGGCGTAGATGTTCTCGCCGACGATCATGCAGGTGGCGGTGTCGTCGGTGAATTCCGGATTGAAGGTAAAGCCCAGCCGGGTGAAGAAGGCGATGGATGCGTTCAGATCGGCGACAGGCAGGTTGACGAAGATTTGCTTGACCATGATGTGCGCGCCTCAGTGCTCAGCCTGCCGCCGCGCGTTCGAGCGCGGCGATGTCGAGTTTCTTCATGCCCATCATCGCCACCATTGCGCGGTCGGCACGGCCGGGGTCCGGATCGGTGATGAGGTCGATCAGCCGATCCGGCACGATCTGCCACGACAGGCCGTAGCGGTCGGTGAGCCAGCCGCACTGCTGCGCTTCCACCGGCCCGTCTGCGCCGAATTCTTCCCAATAATGATCGACCTCGGCCTGCGTCTTGCAATGTACGACGAAAGACACCGCCGGGCTGAACTTGAAATGCAGCCCGCCGTTGAGCGCGGTGAAACGCTGGCCGTCGAGTTCGAATTCGACCGTCATCGCCGTCCCGGGGGGTTGACCGTGCTGTTCCCGGCCCGCTTCGCTGTAGCGCGTGATCTGGACGATGCGCGAGTTGGGGAAGATTGAAACGTAGTGCTCGGCGGCTGCCTCGGCCGCGCCGTCGAACCAGAGAAAGGGCGTGATGGTTGGCATGGGGGCTCCTGAAGAAGGCGACGGAACAGCCCGTCAACTATACGACGGCTGGCGGGCCCGCAGATCGACATGGCGCTCCGGCCCGACCTGGAATATTTCCGGCCCGCCGCCGGCCGTCAGGCCTCCAGCCCCAGCGCCTGCGTCTGCGGATCGTCCGCGACGGGGCGGACTTCGACGCAGCCGCGCTGCGCACCCGGGATGCGCGCGGCGATGGCGAGCGCGGCGTCCATGTCAGGCGCGTCGATCAGGTAGTAGCCACCCAGCAGCTCGCGGGTTTCTGCGAAAGGGCCGTCGGTCACGCTTACGCGGCCTTCGCGCACGCGCACGGTTTTCGCGGTCGCGGCGGGCAGCAAGCGGTTGCCGGAAACGAAATGGCCCTCGCGTTTGATCGCCTCGGTGAAGGCCAGGTAGTCGCCGAAATGCGCCGCCCGGTCGGCGGGCTCCAGGTCTTCCATCATCTGCTCGGCGCAGATCAGGCAAATGAATTTCATGCTCGCTCCGTGGTTTTCAGTCAGCCAATCGGCCCAGTCTTTCTATTGCTCGAAAAGCTGGATCGGCAGCATTTCGGATGGGTTGGATCGCGGTTTCATTTCTTTCTTTCCCGACGCAACAAGGCAGGTTCCCTGTCTTATCCGCCCGCAATGGCGCCGACGATGACCAGCGGCTCTCTGCCTGTGGCGACGGCTTCGGGCAGCAGCGCCTTCATCGCCAGGTTCGAGCAATCGTCCTGGCAGGCATAGAAACGCACCAGCGGACGGCGCTGTCCCGTCGCGCGGTCGCGCACGGCACCGGCGAGCATGGGGTAGGCCGCTTCGAGTGCATCGAGTACGGCGGCAAGCGTCACCGGGCCAGCGACGTCGAGGTCGAGCTCGGCATCGCTATGCGCCAGCGTGTACAGGTGATACGGCAGGATGACGCGCACCGTGGCCATGATCAGGGCAGCGTCTGCACGCTGACCGAGAGTACGGCCGGCAGGTCGCGCACGATCGCCTGCCAGTGGTCCCCCGCATCGGCCGAGACGTAGACCTGGCCTCCCGTGGTGCCGAAATACACGCCGCAGGAGTCGAGCGTGTCGACCGCCATCGCGTCGCGCAGCACGTTCACATAGCAGTGTTCCTGCGGCAGGCCGTCGGTCAGCGCATCCCAGTCGTTGCCGCCTTTCCTGCTTCGATAGACGCGCAGCTTGCCCTCGGGCGGATAGTGCTCGGAGTCGCTCTGGATCGGCACGACGTAGACCGTGTCCGGATCGTGCGCGTGCACCGCCATGGCGAAGCCGAAGTCGCTCGGCAGGTTGCCGCTCACCTCGAACCACGACTCGCCGGCGTCGTCGCTGCGCATCACGTCCCAGTGCTTCTGCATGAAGAGCGTCCCGGGGCGCGCCGGGTGTTGCGCGATGCGATGGACGCAGTGGCCGACTTCGGCGTCCGGGTCGGGAATGTACTGCGAGTGCAGGCCTCGGTTGATCGGCTTCCAGCTCACGCCGCCGTCGTCGCTGCGGAATGCGCCCGCCGCCGAGATCGCCACAACCAGGCGCGCAGGGTTCACAGGGTCTAGCAGGATGGTGTGCAGGCACATGCCGCCGGCGCCCGGCATCCATTTCGCGCCCTGCTGTTCGCGCAGGCCGGGCAGCTCTTGCCAGCTCTGGCCGCCGTCGGTCGAGCGGAACAGCGCGGCGTCCTCGACGCCGGCGTAGACCGTGTCCGGGTCGCTCGGCGAAGGCTCCAGATGCCACACGCGCTTGAACGTCCAGGGTTTCGGCGTGCCGTCGTAATAGAGATGCGTGCCCGGGTCGCCGATGTAGGCGAAGTCGTTGCCGACCGGGTTCCAGGTGAGCCCGCCGTCGTCGGAACGCTGGATCACCTGGCCGAACCAGCTTGACGTCTGCGAGGCGTAGAGCCGGTCCGGATTCGCCGGCGAACCGGCGATGTGGAAGATTTCCCAACCGCCGAAGAACGGCCCGCTCACCTGCCAGTCGCGACGCGCCGCGTCGGACATCAGAATGAACGCGCCCTTGCGCGTCCCCACCAGCACACGGATACGGCTCATGAATCGCTCCTTGTTGCGTCAGCGCGCCATCACGTGGCGCGCGAAATTGTCGAGGATGGCCTGCCAGCCGGCCCGCTGCTGCTCGACCGGATGCGTGGTCTCGGCATCGAAGGTGACGCGCACACGCACGCCCTCGTCCAGCGCGTCGAACTCGACCCGCGCGTTGCGGTCGCCGAAGGCATACTCGATCAGGCGCCCGGGCACGATGCGGGTGTAGGTCCCGGCGAAATTGAATCCTTCGCTGCCGTCCTTCGCTTCCATGCGCGAGGAGAAGGCGCCGCCTTCGCGCAGATCCACGCTGGCAGCGGTGGTGTGCCAGTCGTCCGAGGCAGCGTTCCACTGCACGATGGCCTCGGGGGTGGTGTAGGCGCGCCAGACGGCATCGACCGGCGCGGCCACGGTGGTTTCAACGGTCACTTTCATGAAGGGCTCCTCAGGGATGATGGCGTTTCGTCCGGGATCGCGGCTCGGCTCGAATCCGGACATCTCAGCCGCGGCGCGCCGCCTCGATCGTGGCGATGTTGATCTTTCGCATCGTCATCATCGAATCGAACGCGCGCTTGGCGGCAGCAGGATCGGGGTCGGCGATCGCGTCCGTCAGCGCCCGCGGCGTAATTTGCCAGGACACTCCCCATTTGTCCTTGCACCAGCCGCACGCACTCTCCTCGCCGCCATTGCCGACGATCGCGTTCCAGTAGCGGTCCGTTTCGGCCTGGTCGTCGGTTGCGACCTGAAACGAGAACGCCTCGCTGTGGCTGAACGCGGGACCGCCGTTGAGCCCGAGGCAGGGAATGCCCAGCACGGTGAAACTGACCGTCAACACGTCCCCCTGCTTCCCGGAGGGGAAATCCCCCGGTGCGCGATACACCGCGTCGACCGAAGAGTCCGGAAAGGTGGCGGCGTAAAAGCGTGCCGCGTCCTCGGCGGTTCCATCGAACCAGAGACAAATCGTGTTCTTGGCGATCCCAGTCATGGCATTTCTCCTTTGAGACCAAGGCATGCAGCGCTTTCAGGAGCCGGGGCATTGCCTCGTTTCACGGGTTTCAGTTCACGTAGCACGGCGCGCACTCGCGCACCTCGACGGTGGCGAAGCGCGCGGCGGGGCAGTTCTCGGCGATCCGCACGGCCTCGTCGCGGTTCGCGCATTCGATCAGATAGAAGCCGCCGACCATTTCGCGCGCTTCGGCGAAAGGACCGTCGACCAGCGCAGACGCTTCGCCGCGCCGCTGCACGCGCACGCCGTGGCTGTCCGGGCGCAGCGATTCGCTGGCGACGAGCTGGCCGCGTGCAGCGAGCCCCTGACCGAATTCGACCATCTCGGCGTAGAGCGCGCGGCCTTCGTCCTCGCTGCGGGTGTCGCGCTGGCCGCGTGGCTCGACGATCATCAACATGTAACGCATCGCAGTGTCCTCGTTTCGCATCGACAGGGATTTCCACCACATGGCGCGCTCATTGCATCGAGTGCAGGCCGACTAGGTTGCCCTCGATGTCGTGGACGAGCGCGATGTGGCCGTATTCGCTAATGGACATTTTTGCGCGGAACAGGGTACCGCCGGCTTCGACGGCGCGTTGTGCCTCGACCGCGCAATCCGTGCAGGCGAAATAGACGCGCGTACCGCCGCCGCCCGGGCGCACGCCCGCCATCTTCACCAACGCGCCGCCGGCACCGCCGCGATCCATGGCCATGGGAAAGGCCCACAGCTCGATACCGGCGAGGCTATCCGGGCTATTCAGTTTTTCCAGCGTCACGCCCAGCATGCGCTCGTAGAAGGCACGCGCACGTGGCATGTCGTCGACATAGAGTTCGAACCAGATGACGGGATTGTTCATGTCTTTTCTCCTTGAAATAGCTGGCTCAGGCGGCATTCCCGCCGTCCAGCGCCATTTTTTTCATGCGATCGATCTCCGGCGACAGCCCGAAGTCGTCGAGTTCATACAGCGGCCGCACCTCGATTTCAGCCGGTTTTCCACGACCGGCGGGATTGGGAAAGCGGCGTGCCCATTCCATCGCCTCCGCGCGCGATTTCACCTGGATGAGGGTATAGCCCGCAATCAGCTCCTTGGTTTCGGCGAAAGGACCGTCGATGACGGTGCGCGTAGCGCCGTCATAGCGGATGCGCCAGCCCTGCGAACTCGGCTTGAGGCCGGAGCCGTCGAGCAGCACGCCGGCCTTCATCAATTGTTCATGGTAGTCGGCCATCTCGGCCAGTAATCCCGGATCGGCCTTGACCGGGATGGTTTCGGCCTCCGTTTCAGGCGTGGCCTTGACGATGATCATGTAACGCATGGGCTTCTCCTGTATCTATATATACGATGCAACCGCCGTGGAATTCCGGGGGCTGTCTCCACGACGAGCCAGCCCCGCCGGAATCGACATGCGGACTGAAAATAAATACCGGGGTCCAAAAAGGGGGCGCGAAGCCAGCCCTGTTCCCCGGTCCTTGCGGTCGGAGCCATGCTGAAAGCGGAGTTTATGAACGCGTTCGACCCGAATCGGAGGTCAATATGGGTTGCGGTGGGTGTTTCTTGATCAGCCGAAGCCGTCTCTCGGCTTCTTATGCCAATTTGGGTGAGAAGCCGCTTACTGGATCAAACTTGGCCGGCAGAAACCGGCTCGTTTCCGTCATTCGCGTCCAATGTGTTGATCGGCCGGTCGTGATCTTACCCACAGACGATGGACAGTCGGATCAGGCGATTGTTAATTCCTTGAAAGCCAGCGGAGCTGCGTAGTTGATGGTTGAGTGGTGTCGCTGACGGTTATAAAACACTTCCATGTACTCAAACAGACTGGCACGCGCTTCATCCCGGGTTTGGTAGTCGCAGTGCATGACCAGGTCGGTCTTCAGGGAATGAAAGAAGCTTTCCATTGGCGCATTGTCCCAGCAATTGGCTTTGCGGCTCATGCTCTGTCGGATCAGGTGCTTGCGGATGAGATCCCGGTATAGCCAGGTCGCGTAGGTCGAACCCCGGTCCGAGTGGACGATCTCGGGAACGCCGCGCCGGGCAATCGCCATCTGCAAAGCATCCGTTGCCAGTTTGCTGTCGAGGGATGGACTCATTCCCCAACCCACAATGGCCCGTGAATACAAGTCCATCACCGCTGCCAGATACAGCCAACCTTCGCGTGTCGGAATGTACGTGATGTCGCTCAGCCAGCAGGCATTGGGGCGTTTGACCTTGAAGCGGCGCCGGAGGAGATTGGGCGAGACCGCCTTTGTATTACCCGAGTTGGTCGTAACCCTGAACTTCAGGATCGTCCGTGGGACAATCTGCTCCTGGCGCATCAATTTGGCGACGGTGTTGCGGCAACAGGCCACACCCTGGGCGGCAAGTTCGGCATGCACCCGGGGTGCCCCGTAGGACTGGCGGCTGGCGACGTGCGCTTCCTGAATCTTGAGGACCAACGCCGACTGACGTTGTGTTCTCGCGCTGGGCGGCCGGTTCCTGGCGGCATAGTACCCGCTTGCCGAGACCCGCAACGCCTTGCACAGCGTGCGTACACAATGATCGTTGCGCTGTGTTTCGATGAAGGCGTACTTCACACCGATGCCTTCGCGAAGTAGATGGCCGCTTTTTTTAAAATCTGAATCTCCTCACGGAGTCGGGCATTCTCTTTGCGAAGCTTCTCGACGTCGTGCTCGGCGGTCGCCAACTCAGGCCGTATCGTCCCGTTGCGTTCCGCTTCCTCGAATTCCAAACGCCACTGGCGCAACTGGTTGACCCGAATCCCCAGTTCCCGCGCTACCTGCGCCTTGGTCTTGTCACCCATACCCACCAGCCGTACTGCCTCAAGCTTGAATTCCCGCGTGTGGTGCCTGCGTTCCTTGCGTTCCATGACATACCCCTTCAGAGCAAGTATGCCCTCTCCAGACTGCCCACAAAACGTGGGTAGGATCAGGAGAGGTCATGCAGTCCTGTACGGTGGTTGCTCGCGGTTCTTTGCATACCGCTTGACCCATATTGAAACGCAAATGATGTCGGTTTTTTTTACAGCCCCCCCCGCCCGGGCGAAGCCCCATCCACCAGTAAAACGTAACGTATTGATAGTCCACACAATCTATAAAATTGGCGCGTTGCTTGCTTTGGAAAGTTTGCAGGTTATGTTTTCCTGTAGCCAGAATCAAAGGAGACCGATATGCGTGCATTATCTGCTGTAGCTTTGTGGGCACTCACCTTAACAGCCTTCGCTGGAAATATACCAGCACCAAATCCCATTCCCGAGCCGGAAACCTTGGCCTTGCTGGCCATCGGTGTGCTGGGGCTGGCCTTGTCCCGCATCCGCAAGAAATAGGCCCACTCCCTGCAAGAAAAAGCCGCGGTATTCCGCGGCTTTTTTGCTAGAGATCCCGCTGCGCAAACGCAGCCCGGATGTGATCGGCGGTGCGCAGGGCCAAGGCCTCGATGGTAAGAGAGGGAGATTCCCCGCCGCCTGAGCTTGGAAACACGCTGGCATCGGCGACATACAAATTTTTCCAGCCATGAGCGCGCCCGGTTGCATCAACCACCGAATTCCGGGCGTCGTGCCCCATGCGGCAAGTCCCGAATACATGGGTGGCACTGAAGAAATCGTGGGTTCCATACTCCTCCACCAATTCTTCAGCGCCTGTCGCCTGAAGAATATTCCGGCATGTCGTGGCCATGAACGCCATGCGCCGCAACTCGCTCTCTGGCAAAAAGCTGTGGATGCGCGCCGCCGGGTTGCCAAACTCGTCGCTCAGCTCCGGATCGAGATCCACAAACGAGCGTTCATTCGGCAGCGACTCGCCAATGGCGCCCACCGATAGCACGCGCCCAAAGTCCTGCCGCATGGCCTGCTTGTGACTTCGCCCCCAGCCGGATACCACGCGCCTGGCGTAGTTGACGGGCCCCACCAGATCCGCCTCGGCCACCCCCGATGCAAAACGGCAACCGCCTATCACCCCCGGGATGGCATCCGGTGCATTATGGCTCCAGCAAATGACATCCGCCGGCAAGCCCCGAAAACTGCCCAGATTATCCGGATGGAGCCCACTGCTATGCCAGGCAACCGTTTCCATGAAATGGCGCCCGACGAGACCATTTTCGTTGGCCAACCCTTCGGGAGCGAACTTGTTTCTGGAATGCAGGAGCAACCTCGGCGTTTCCACGGCACCGCAGGCCATCACCAGGACACGGGTGTTGATCTTGTGCCGCACATCTCCCTGGGTATATTCGACGGAATGTATCCGGCCATGGGATCCAGCGTTGATCCGCTGGACCGGGGCATTGGTTAGGAGGGTGCATTTTCCCGTCTCCAAAGCCTTGCGCATGAAGGTGACGTCAACGCTGCCCTTGTCCATGCGCGGGCAGCCGCGGTTGCAGTTTGCACAATAGTTGCAGGCAGGCCGGCCGTCATAAGGCCGCGACAGCGCCGCGCGAGCGTTGGGCTCCCAGTGCAAGCCCAGCTTTTCACCGCTGCTGGCGAGCACTTGGCTGGCATAACTCAGGGGATGAGCGGGCAGGGGGAAATCCGCCCGACGCGAAACGAGGGAGTTCGCCCGACTACCGGCGACGCCGACGATATGTTCTGCGATTTCGTAATAGGGCTCCAACTCGGAGTAATCGAGCGGCCAATCTGCTGCCACGTCGAAGCGGGTATACATTTTCATGGCCTGCGGATTGAGTCGGTGCGCCTCTCCGGTGAAATGCAGGGTGCTGCCCCCCACACCCCGCACATGGTGATATTTCCAGCCATGGCGTCTGTTGGTCGCATTCAGCCTGCCTTGGACGCGGTTCCAGGAACGCAGGGTATCCCAGCGCGATTCAAGTGGCTGCATTTCGCCAAAGCCATAGACTGCCTTGTGCCTGACCTTTTCCTCGGGAAAGCGGGACAACTCCCAAGTGGCCTCATTCAGCTTGTAATCAGTCAAGGGATTGAACGCGGGACCGGCTTCAAGCACCAGCACCCGTATGCCTTTCGAGGCGAATGCCCAAGCCGCAGCAGCACCACCCGCCCCGGCTCCGATAATGACTACATCGTGATTCTGATCGCTCACAACCGACCGTCCCGTCGAACAGGCAAGGCCTGATCCGTGAAGCCCAGCGGCTGGGGGGGGCCGTTAAAACCCAGGGAAATCCAGCTTTCCGGCCGGGCGTAAAATTCCCCAAACAGGTCTTCCCGGAGCGTCTGGAAAAACCTCAGGCCTGCACTGCCGCGTTTCTGCAAGGAAAGGCGTTCGATCAAAATGATCTGCCGATCCTCGGGCAACCCCAGGAACGCGACCCGGAAAACAGACTGCGCCTCTTGCTCCAACCATGCACACCCCTGCCGCATGAGCCACGCATACTCGGAATTGCCGCGAGCCTTATTGATGATGCTTGCATCCAATTTCAAATCCAGTGCCCCGGGTGACTCATCCGCCGGGATGAAAAGATCGATATAGCGCGAAAGGATTTTCTCATCCCTTTCTGAAAAGGGAGTCAGCCTATGCCTGAATTTCCACGCGATCCCTCCCGCCAAGGTCATCAGCCCCCCCAGTCCCAGGGCTTTCAATACCAACCTGCGTGATACGCCCATGCCTGTCACCCCTTATTTAGCAGCGAAACTGGCTTGGCTCCATTCGTAAAGCAGCCTGGTAGAGCTCGACGACGCCAAAAACCCCCACGCATCTTTCCTGGGCCCATATTGCACCGTTTAGGCAAAAATTGAACTGACTGCGCCCCCACATTCTAAAGCTTGAAACCAGGTGGCGTCCGATTGCAGATGGCCGCTGTTTGGCGCTGAATGGACGTTCGACAACGCACCATGACAGTCTCTTCAGGGTCGAGTGCCATCTGTCATCGATGGCGCAAGCGGTCATTCAGACCGCGTTCCGCACCAACGTCTGCAACCTGCGCTACTCCTGCCACTCAACTGAGCTATAGCCACCGGCAGCATTGGCCGAACAAGAGACAACCGCCGGAAAGCCCAGAGCCTCCCCCCACTCCACGTCCACCACTGCAACATTGCGCGTCCACCGCGCGTGCATTGCTTGCACGGCGCATCAAGCAGCCCCTCTCAGCTCGCCAGCAGCAGAAACAGCAACATCAGATTCAACGCAATCGAGATCGCCGCGAGGAGCGGCCAGGCGCCGGCTGGAGAACGTTCAATCAGCGGCGCGCGGCGGCGCAGCAGCGGGCTGGCTTCGCCGCGCTCCAGCGCGAGCAGCATTTCCTCGGCGGTTTCGAAGTGTTGCGCGGGGTCGCGCAGGGTGGCCAGGCCGGTGAAGGAGTCAATGGCGGAACAGGCGCGGAGGGCGTTCGATGAGCCTTCGAATCCAGGCTTCGATGAAAGAGCGCTCGCGCCGCTTCATATACCACCCGCCCAGCGCGCTGAGGGTCAGGGCACCCAGCGCATTGACGATCATGTCCCACATCGTGTCGGTCAGCCCCGATGGATCGCCGAGCATGGGCTTTTGCATGGTGGTTCAGACGATTGGACGCGGGTGGCCAGATCGGCCGTGTTTTTCTCGGGGGCTGGGGAGCGGGAACTGCTGTCCATTCTGCTCGTTACCTGTTCGCCGTGATTTCTGCGAGTCGCGAAAATCCGCAACCCGGTCAAGCCGCGATGGTGTATCGGCAATCACGATGCTGCAACCCTGGCCAGTGGGTTTGCCGCATTGCGGGTTGCCGGATCTGCGCAATCATTCCATACTCGCCTTGTACGTCAGGCGGGCGCATCCGCGACCGCCCGCCATTCGACGTGAGGAAATGGGTCATCAGAAAATGAAACAGATTTTGGTGGCAACAGACTTCTCTCAATATGCGACCCAGGCGCTCGACCGGGCCGTTCTGCTGGCCACTGAACATCAGGCGGCACTCGATATCCTGCATGTCATCACCCCAGCATCAGTGGACGCACTCTGCGCGCTCCTGCCCGATCCCCGGCCCGTCGTCGAAGAAAATCTCATCAATTCCTTTTTTTCGCAGCTTTACGATTTTGTCGATCGGCTGGAGCCGGCGCCGTCCATCACGATCCGGCCCCGTGTCCAGATCGCCGAAGTCGAGGCCGGCATCATCGAAGCGGCGGAGTCGTACGATGCGGATCTGATTGTTCTCGGAAGCCACGGCGAACATTTTGCCGATGAACTGTTTGTCGGCACCACGGCGGAAAACGTCCTCGCCAGGGGAAAGCGGCCGGTTTTGATCGTCAAGCAGAAAGCCGACGCGCCCTATGGCAAGATCGGTGTCGCCGTTGATTTGACCGAGCGGTCAGCCGCCACGGTTCGCGAGGCAAGCGCGCTGGCACCCAATGCGACGATCCTTCTGTTGCATGCATTCCAGGTGCCGGATCACGATCGACTCCGGCAACTCGGTGTGCCTGAGGAACAAATCAGGCGTTTGCGTTCAGACTTTCACGACCACGCCGTCAGGGAAATCGACAAGCTGGTCGCCGAATGGAAAGACGGCCGCATTTCGCGGGCGGTCGAAATGGATTACCCGCCGGCCATGATACGAAGATGGACGGAGAAGCTCCATTTCGATCTCATCGTGATGGGAAAGAACGGCGGCCGACTGGGCAGCGTGGCCCGGCACGCCCTGCGCAACAGCGTTTGCGACGTCATCATGATCGGGTGAGCGACGTTTCATCGCTGCAAGCGGGCGCCGCCAGGCCGGCAGGCGCGGTCAGACAGCGGCGAGGCCGACGGCCGCCCGCTCCAGCCACACCCGGCCGCCCTCGACCCTGACCGGGAACTCGCGCGCGCAGCCTTGATCCGGCGCTACCGCACAGCCGGAATCCAGTTCGACGTTCCAGCCGTGCATCGGGCAGGCCACCCGCCTGCCGTGCACGATGCCCTGCGACAGCGGCCCGCCCCTGTGCGGGCAGCGGTCTTCGAGCGCGAAGACTTCATCGTCGGCGGTGCGGAACACCGCGATGTCGAGGCTGCCATGGCGCACCACGCGCGCGCCGAGTTTGGGGATGTCGTTCACATCCAGGATGTCGGTCCATTGGTTCATGTCGGCTCCTTATGCAGCGACGGTTTCGAATTCATGCTTCAGCTTGCCTTCCCTGGCGCGCTCGACCCACGGGTCGCGCTCGACCGACAGTGCGAACAGCAGGCGTTCGTACAGCGCGCGCCGGCCTTCGGCGTCATCGAGGATTTTCTTTTTCACCGTGTCGAGGCCGACGCGCTCGATGTAGTGCACGGTGCGGTCGAGATAGCGCGCCTCCTCGCGATACAGCTGCAGGAACGCCCCCGTGTATTCGAGCACTTCGTCGGCGGTTTTCACCTTGACCAGGAACTGCGCGACCTCGGTCCTGATGCCGCCGTTGCCGCCGACATAGATCTCCCAGCCGGAATCGACGCCGATGATGCCGACGTCCTTGATCGCGACCTCGGCGCAGTTGCGCGGGCAACCCGATACCGCGAGCTTGACCTTGTGCGGCGCCCACATCTTGAAGAACACCTTCTCGAGGTCGATGCCCATCTGCGTCGAGTCCTGGGTGCCGAAGCGGCACCACTCGGAGCCGACGCAGGTCTTCACCGTGCGCAGCGCCTTGCCATAGGCGTGCCCCGACGGCATGTCGAGGTCGGCCCACACTTTCGGCAGATCGTCTTTTTTCACCCCCAGCAGGTCGATGCGCTGGCCGCCGGTGACCTTCACCGAGGGAATGGCGTATTTCTCGGCAACGTCGGCGATGCGGCGCAGCTCGGCCGGCGTGGTCTGCCCGCCCCACATGCGCGGGATCACCGAATAGCTGCCGTCCTTCTGGATGTTGGCGTGGGCGCGCTCGTTGATGAAGCGCGACTGCGGATCGTCCTCCGCTTCGCCCGGCCAGGTCGAGATCAGGTAATAGTTGAGCGCCGGGCGGCAGGAGGCGCAGCCATTGGGCGTGCGCCATTCCATGAAGGCCATCACCTGCGGAATCGTCAGCAGCCTGTTCTGCCGGATCGCCGCCCGCACGGCTTCATGGGTGTAGTCGGTGCAGCCGCATACCGATCGGGCCTTCGGCGCGTCGGAGTAATCGCCGCCCGCGGTCACCGCGAGAATCTGTTCGACCAGGCCGGTGCACGAGCCGCACGAGGCGGACGCCTTGGTGTGCCTGCGCACATCCTCCAGCGTGAACAGGCCCTTCTCGCGGATCGCCTTGACGATGTCGCCCTTGCACACGCCGTTGCAGCCGCACACCTCCATGTCGTCGGTCATCGTCGTGGCGCGGTTGTGTCCCTGGTGGCCGAGGTTGCCGCAGTGGTCCTGGCCGAACATCAGGTGGTCGCGCAATTCGGACACGTCCTTGCCGTCGCGCAGCAGCGAGAAATACCAGGCGCCGTCGACGGTGTCGCCGATCATCACGCCGCCGACCAGCTTGTTGTCCTTGATGACGAGCCTCTTGTAGACGCCGCCGATGGGGTCGGAATAGAGGATCGATTCGCTGCCCTCGCCGCCGCTGAAGTCGCCGGCGGAAAACAGGTCAATGCCGGTGACCTTGAGCTTGGTCGAGGTCACCGACCCCAGGTAGCGACCGATGCCGTAATGCGCCAGATGGTTGGCGCACACGCGGGCCTGCTCGAACAGGGGCGCGACCAGTCCATAGGCGACGCCGCGGTGCGCGGCGCATTCGCCGATGGAATAGATGCGCGGGTCGAAGGTCTGCATCGTGTCGTTGACGACAATGCCGCGCTTGCAGTGCAGCCCGGTGGATTCGGCGAGTTCGGTGTTGGGGCGGATGCCGACCGCCATCACGACGAGGTCGGCAGGGATGATTTCGCCATCGGCGAACTTAACCGCGGCGACGCGCCCGCTGCCACCCTGCATGAGTTCTGCGGTCTGCTTCTGCAGCAGGAACCGCATGCCTTTTTCTTCGAGGCTCTGCTGCAGCAGGCGCGCAGCGGGTTCGTCGAGTTGGCGCTCCATCAGCCACGGCGCGAGGTGCACGACGGTCACGTCCATGCCGCGCTTCATCAGGCCGTTGGCGGCCTCCAGGCCCAGCAGGCCGCCGCCGACGACGACGGCGTGGCGGTACTGGCTGGACGCGCGGATCATCGCGTCGACGTCGGCGATGTCGCGAAAGCTGATGACACCGGGCAGGTCGGCACCCGGCACCGGCAGGATGAAGGGATTCGAGCCGGTGGCGAGCAGCAGGCGGTCATAGCCGGCGCGGGTGCCGTCTTCGGCCTCCACCTCGCGTGCGCTGCGGTCGATCTTCACCACCTTTTTGCCCAGGTGCAAGGTGATGCCGTGGTCCGCGTACCAGTCGAGCGGATTCAGCACGATATCGTCGACCGTCTGCTCTCCGGCCAGCACCGGCGACAGCAGGATGCGGTTGTAATTGGGGTGCGGTTCGGCACCGAACACGGTGATGTCGTAGAGATCGGGTGCGAGTTTCAGCAGTTCCTCCAGCGTGCGCACCCCGGCCATGCCGTTGCCGATCATCACGAGCTTCATCTTGGGGCCGCGGCCCACGGGCGTACTCATATCCATCTCACCACTCCAAACGAAAGACCCAATGCGAGGAACGAAGTGCCGGCCGCTATTGCCCGGTGCCACGCTTCGCCGCAATGACGGCGTCCTCATTGTCAGGTTCAGCAAGCACCATGCCATCCAGCCCGATCGCCGCAACGCCCTGTTTTCATTGCCTTTGATTCCTCCGCCCGGAACGCCACCCTGCGCGTACGCACCACTGCGGTGCCGCGACGCACCAGACCTACGCCGCCGCCCGGCTCCCGGCGATCAACCGCTTCAGTTCCGGGATGCAGGAACCGCATTCGCTGCCGCACTTCAAGTTCGATTGCAGCGCGGCCAGACCGGCACCCGATGCAATCGCGGCGACGATGGCGGGCTCGGCCACATTCAGGCAATTGCACACGATACGGCCGCGCCCCGCCCCGTCTGCCGGCGGGCGCGTCACCGGCGCCAGCATCCAGCTGCGCAGCGCGGCCACCCCCACGCCCTCGACCATGGCGTCGCGCAGCCACTCGAAGGCTGCCGTTTCACCGCTAAGCCGCACCGCGGTCACCTTGCCGGCATCGACCCGCACGCGCTTGGAGATGCCGCGCGGACTGTCCTGGTAATGCATCACCGCGAGCGGATCGTCGAGCCCCAGCGCGGCGTCGAGCGCCGCCAGCAAGGGTTCGGGCAACGCCTGCGCATGGGCCAGGCGCAGCGTCAGTACATCGCGGTCGCGCCCGGCCAGCCCGGCTGCGGCGTAGTCGCACGCCCGCAGCAAGGGCTGTACCGTATCGAGCAGCAGCGTGCCGTCGCCCGTTGCCAGCACGGCCATGCGCCACGGCAGCTCGGCCCGGGTCACCTGTACCGCGGCATGCTTGAGCTCGGGCTGCTTCGACACCGCGTCGAACAGCGGCAGGGTCAACGCGTTGATCCCGCGCCCCGCCATGAAGCGCGCGCCCCAGTGCATTGGCAGGAAACACTGGCCGGGACGCACGCTGTCGCTCGCCTCGGCCGCGACGATCACCTCGCCACGGCGGCTTTTCACGCGCACCAGGTCGCCGGCTTTCAGTCGCCGCAATTCGAGATCGCGTACGTTCATCGCCAGCGCCGGGGTGTCGGCGTGCGCAAACAGCCGCGCCACGCGGCCGCTGCGGCTCATCGCGTGCCACTGGTCACGCAGGCGGCCGGTGTTGAGATGCAGCGGGTAACGCGCGTCGATCGCCTCGGCCAGCGGGCGGTAGGGTGCGACATGGAAGCGCGCGCGGCCGCTGGCGGTGGGATAGATGCCGTCGACATACAGGCGCGCAGTGCCCGTCGCCGCGCCCTCTGGAAACGGCCATTGCTGCGGGCTGGCATCGAGCCGCGCGTAGCTCAGGCCGGTGATGTCGAGATCGCGCCCGCGCGTGGTCTCGCGGTGCTCGTTGAATATTTCCTCGGCGCCGGCATAGGGAAACAGGCGCGCACCCGGCTCCGGCAGCAGCCGCCGGGCGAAGTCGCACACGATATCCCAGTCGGCGCGCGCCTCGCCTGGCGGCGGCACCGCCGCGCGCACGCGCGAAATGCGGCGCTCGGAGTTGGTCATCGTGCCGTCGGTCTCGCCCCAGCTGGCGGCCGGCAGCAGCACGTCGGCGAAGGCCGCGGTTTCGGTGTCGGCGAAGGCCTCTTGCAGGACCACGCATTCGGCCGCCAGCAGCGCTTCCTGAACCTTGTTCTGGTCAGGCAGCGATTGCGCGGGGTTGGTGCAGGCGATCCAGATCGCCTTGATTTCGCCGCGCCGCACCGCCTCGAACATTTCCACCGCGGTCTTGCCTGGCGTCGCCGGCACGGTGTCCACCCCCCACAGCCGCGCCACCTCGGCGCGGTGTTCGGAGTTGGCCAGATCGCGGTGCGCCGACAGCAGATTCGCCAGTCCGCCGACCTCGCGCCCGCCCATCGCATTGGGCTGGCCGGTAAGCGACAGCGGCGCGGCACCCGGCCTGCCGATCTGCCCCGTGGCCAGATGCAGGTTGATCAGCGCGGTGTTCTTGTCGACACCGCAGGTGGATTGATTCAGCCCCTGGCAATACAGCGACAGCGTCGGCCCGGCGGCGAACCAGCGCGCCGCCTGCACGATGTCGGTCGCCGCCACGCCGCAGATCGGCGCCACCTTTTCCGGCGTGTAGTCGCGCACCAGGTCGCGCAGCGCCTCCCAGCCTTCGGTGTGCGCGGCGATGGCCGCGCGGTCGATCAGTTCCTCCCACAGCATCACATTGAGCATGGCGTGATACAGCGCGACGTCGGTGCCGGGCAGGAGGGCGAGATGCAGGTCGGCATCCGTCGCCGTGTCGGTGCGGCGCGGATCGACCACGACGAGCTTCAGATCCGGATTGGCGCGGCGCGCAGCCTCGATGCGGCGGAACAGGACCGGGTGCGCATACGCCGTGTTCGAGCCGGCGATGAAAATCGTCCCGGCGTGATCGATATCGTCGTAGCAGCCCGGCGGCGAATCGGCGCCCAACGTGGCCTTGTAGCCAGCCACCGCCGACGACATGCAGAGGCGCGAATTGGTGTCGATGTTGTTGGTGCCGATCAGCCCCCGGGCCAGCTTGTTGAAGACGTAATAGGCCTCGGTGGTGAGCTGGCCGGACAGGTAGAACGCCACCGCGTCGGGACCGTGTTCGCGCATGACAGCGCCGAATTTCCCGGCGACATGATCGAGCGCCACATCCCAGCTCACGCGCTGGCGCGGCAAGGCCTTGCCGCTACGCAGCGCGGGATGCAGGGCGCGTCCCGATGCCTGCGCCGACAGCGCCAGCGTCGCGCCCTTGGTGCATAACTTGCCGCGGTTGGCCGGGTGCGCCGGATCGCCGCGCACGCCGGCGATCTTCCCGGCGCCGGCCTCGATCAGCACCCCGCAGCCGGTGCCGCAATAACAGCAGACAGATGAAACATCGGACATGATGGCTCCTTTCCTGGTCTGTCAGCAGGGTCTGTGCCAGTGCGTATCGACGTAATGAATTCAATCGGTTGGCGGGGCGATGAGGCGCGCGAAGCCGGAGATGCGCGCAACCTAGGTGCACGGGAGGGATGCGGTGCTGCAATTTGGTGCAGCGCTCAACCCGCGAGGACAGCCGGACCATTGCCAGGAAAACCGGCCGGCAATGAAAGGAAATGTGCGCGCTGAGGCATGGCGGCGCAGCCGGGGCCGATTAACGTCAATTCATTTAAAATGGGCGCAACGGCGCCAATCCGAACCAACAGCGGATACCCGAAGAAATCTGGACGCCCCTGAATGAACCGCATCTGCGCAGCCCGGCCTGATTTTTCCGCTCCGGCCGGCCCGGCCCGTCAAACCCCACTGGATCATCCATGGAAATCCTGTTCTTGACCGCTCTGATCATTCTCAACGGCATGTTCGCCATGTCGGAAATCGCCCTGGTGACGGCGCGCCGCGCCCGCCTGGCACGGCTGGCCGAGGACGGCGACGCCTCGGCAGCGGTCGCGATGAAACTGCACGACGACCCGACGCGTTTTTTGTCGACGGTGCAGATCGGCATCACCTCGATCGGCATTCTCAGCGGGATCGTCGGCGAAGCGGCGCTGGCGCAGCCGCTGGCGCAGTGGCTGCAGTCGCTCGGGCTGGAAACGGAAACCAGCCACATCGCCGCGACCGCATTGGTGGTCATCGTCATCACCTATGTCTCGATCGTCGTCGGCGAACTGGTGCCGAAGCGCATCGGCCAGTTCAACCCCGAGGGCATCGCCCGCCGGGTGGCGCGCCCGATGCATCTGCTGGCGATTCTGGCGCGCCCCTTCGTGCGCCTGCTGGCGGGGTCGACCGACGCGATCCTGCGCTTGCTGGGCAAGCAGCCGTCCAGTCAGGAAGGCGTGATCGAGGAGGAAATCCACGCCTTGCTGGAGGAAGGCTCGGAGAGCGGCGTGATCGAGCAGCAGGAACGCGAGATGGTGCGCAACGTGTTCCGCCTCGACGAACGCCACATCCATTCGCTGATGATCCCGCGCGCCGACATCATCTATCTCGATATCACGCTGCCGCCGGAGGAAAACCTGCGCCGCCTGACCGAATCGGAACACTCGCGCTTTCCGGTCTGCAGGGGCGGGCTCGACGAGGTGCTCGGCATCGTCGGCGCCAAGCAGCTGCTCAACCAGACGCTACGGGGCGGCCGCCCCGACCTCGCCGCGCAGCTGATGCCGGTGGTGTACGTGCCGGAAAGCCTGACCGGCATGGATCTGCTGGAACAGTTCCGCGCGTCGGACACCTACATGGTGCTGGTGATCGACGAATACGGCGAGATCAATGGCCTGGTCACCATGCAGGACGTACTGGAAGCGGTGACCGGCGAATTCAAGCCGCGCAATCAGGCCGAGGCGTGGGCGGTGCAGCGCGAGGACGGCTCCTGGCTGCTCGACGGCTTGATCCCGATCCCCGAACTGAAGGACAGGCTGGAACTGAAAAGCGTGCCGGAGGAAGACCGCGGCCGCTACCACACGCTGAGCGGACTGGTGATGTGGCTGTCCGGACGGCTGCCGCAGACCGGCGACATCCTGGTCTGGGAAAACTGGCGGCTGGAAGTGGTCGACCTCGACGGCAAGCGCATCGACAAGATCCTCGCCACGCCGATTTCGCCCGCGCAAGACACGTCGCCCGACACGCCCGACACGCCAGCCGAGCCGGCTTGACGCCTGGCGGGCATCCTCGCAACCGCAGCGATCAGACCTTCTCGCCGACCGCTGCCATCGCCGGCCGGCGCAACCGGCGCTCGATGCCGATAACCGCGATCAGCGCAGCGGCCAGCAGCGGCGCCACCGCGAGATTCAGCGCGATCCAGCCGAAGCGGTCGTAGAGCCATCCCGCCGACAGGGTAGTCAGCGCCACCAGACCGAAGACGGTGAACTCGTTCACCGCCTGCACTTTCAGTTGTTCGGCCGGCCGGTAAGTCTGGGTCAGCAGCGTGGTGCCGCCGATGAAGGCGAAATTCCAGCCGACGCCGAGCAACACCAGCGCCGACAGGAAATGCAGGAAGTCGACGCCGGACAGGGCCAGCACGACGTGGCCCAGCAGCAGGGCAAACCCGACCTGCATGATGCGCGGCGCGCCGTAGCGCTGGATCAGCGAGCCGGTGAAGAAGGAAGGCGCGAACATTCCCACCACGTGCCACTGGATCACCGGCGTCACGCTCGTTTCCGGCAGGCCGCAGCCCAAAATCGCCAACGGCGTCGCCGTCATCACCATGATCATGACCGCATAGCCGATGGCCGTGCCGAAGATCGCAACGCGCAGCGCGGGCTGGCCCAGGATTTCGCGCAGCGGGCGGACGGCGCTGACATGGGCAACGACGATCCCGGGGAGCCGCAGGCGGGAAAGCAGCACCAGTGCGACGAGGCTCAGGACGCCCTGCGCCAGATAGGAACCGACGAAGAGGTGCCCGCCGATCCAGTCGCGTCCCCATTGGCCGAGCTGGGGGCCAAGGAAGGCCGCGGCCACGCCGCCGGCCACCACCAGGGAAACGGCCTTGCCTGCACGCTGCGGCCCGGCCGCCTCGACGGCGGCGAAGCGGTAGTAATTGGCGAATCCCTGATAGCTGCCAAGCAGGAAATGGCCGACGACAAAACCGGCAAAGCTGCCCTGCCGGAGCGCGAGCGCGCACAGCAGGCTGCCGCCGACGCCCAGCAGCGCGCCCAGCAGGAACCCCGGCCTGCGGCCATGCCGGCGCATCAGCATGGCCGCCGGTAGCGAGGCGATGGCGGTGCCGATCACCATGGCCGCCACCGGCAGCGTCGCCCACCCCTGGTCGGGCGCAAGCATGCTTCCGAGAATCGCGGCGAGCGTCATGGACAGGACAACCGCGGAAAGCGTCAAGGCCTGGCTCAGCGCCAGGATCAGGATGTTGCCGCGGGACGAGGCGGTCATCGGGCTGCGTCCGTCAGGTTCGGCGAAGTCCACGGCGGGTTCCGGTTCGGCTGCATGATCGGCGGAGCTTACGCCCCTTCCCGCATGCGTTCCAAAAGGGTTCTCTTCAGCTGGCATCCGGATTGAGGCGCGGGTGGGTTTCCTCGCACGCCAGCAGCACGATGGCGCCGGAAACGAACATGGCGCCAGCGGTGAACCAGAATCCCGCCTCGATGCCGCCAGCGAGCGCCGCCACCGCGCCCAGCAGCAGCGCGCCGATGCCGTAGCCGAGGTCGCGCCAGAAGCGGTATATGCCGATCGCCGAGCCGCGCCAGTTGGGATGCGCGATGTCGGAGACGGCGGCGGACAATGTCGGGTACAACAACGCCATGCCGAAGCCCATCACCGCGGCAGCAAACGACCACCACAGCTCGCCCTCGCCCAGCAGCACCAGCGCGACGCCGACACCGCACAGCCACATGCCCGCGACGATGGGCTTCTTGCGGCCGACGCGGTCGGACCAGTGGCCGGTGAAGAATTGCGAGATGCCCCAGACGAAGCCGTACACCCCCACCACCCAGCCGACCCCGGCGAGGCTCAAGCCGCGCTGATAGAGGTAGACTGGAAAGAACACCCACACCAGCGCATCGACGAATTTTTCCGTGAGGCCGGCCTGGCTGATCGACGCCATGCGCGCATCGCGCCACGACATCAGGGTGAACACGTCCCAGGTGCCGGGCGTGTCCGAAATGTTGACGGGATAACGCGGTTTCGGCCCGGTCATCTGGCCGGCGGCGTGCTTCCTGCCTTCGGCCTGCGCCCATGGCAGGGTGTCCTTGACCCACAGCAGCGTCAGGAAGCCGGCCAGCAGGATGACGCTGAGACCGAACAGCATCAGCCCCTCGCGCGGCCCATAGGCGGTGGCGAGGTAGCCGGTGACGATGCCTGCCACTGCGACGCCGAAGTAGCCGGAGAATTCGTTCAGCCCGATGGTCAGCCCGCGCTGGTTGGCTGTGGTGAGATCGAGCTTGGACGTCTGCGTCATCGACCAGGCAAGGCCCTGGTTGATCCCCAGCAGCACCGTCGCGGCCACGATCCAGTTCCAGTTCGGCGCATAAAAGATCATGAAGGGCATCGGGACGGCAGCGAGCCAGCCAAGGAACAGCACCTTCTTGCGGCCGATGCGCTCGGACAGCCGCCCTGCGACGAAGTTGAGCGTGCCCTTGACGAAGCCGAAGGCGGTGACGAAGGCCATCAGCATCATGAACGAGCCGCGGGCCACGCCGAACTCGGTTTCGGCCAGCGCCGGCACCACGGTGCGAAACATGCCGATAGTCAGTCCGACAAAGAACACCTGCACCAGCTGGTGCGAAAACTGGGCGACGTTGTGGCGGATACCGTAGCGGTATTCCGCCACGTCGTGAACGAGTGGCATATTCAGTTGCCGAGGTTGAAACCGACCATGCGGTCCATTTCCGCGGGGCGCGGCGGGATCGACTGCGTCAGCGTGGCGACGAATTCGTCCCGGCTCATCGCCAGCATCGGGTTCCAGCGCTTCTCGAAGCCGATGGTCGACATCGGCTTGCCCGACATGCCGGCGCCGCAGACGCTGCCCGAGGTGTGGCCGGGATACAGCTCGACCTCGGCCGGCAGCGTCAGCAGGCGCTGGTGCAGGGTGTCATGAATCTGCCCTGCCATCTCGGCTTCCCTGCCGGCGAGATCGGGCCGCCCGGCGCTGCCGACGAACAGGGTGTCGCCGGTGAGGACGAACCACGGCGTCGCATTTTCGCCAGCCGGGGCGCGGCGCTTGTCGGTGACCAGCAGGCAGATCGAGTCGGGCGTGTGGCCGGGGGTGTGCAGCACGTCGATGACGACGTTGCCGACGTCGATGCGCTGGCCGTCCTTGAGCGCTTCGAACGGATACTTCACCCGGCTTTTATTGGATTCATGCAGGCAGTAGGCCGCGCCGGCCAGCTCGGCCAGGCTGCGGCCGCCCGAAAAGTGGTCGGCATGGACATGGGTGTCGATCACATGCGTGATCTTCACGTCCTGTTTCGCGGCTTCGTCGATGAACCTCTGCTCGTCGCCGAGCACGGGGTCGACGGCGACGCCGACGTGGCAGGAACCGCAGCCGAAGAAATAGGACAGGGTGGCATCCTTGGCCAGCAACTGGCGGAAAAACATGGCTATCTCCTTGATGGGTATTCGGAGCGAACGGAAAGCCGGGGCGGGATCACATCAAACTCAAGCCAGCGGCAAACCCGCTGCTTGCCATTCGGGGATGCCGTCGGCGATCTTGCGTGCGCGGTAGCCGTGTTCCTTCAGCAACGCGACGGCTTCGGCGGACATCATGCAGAACGGCCCGCGGCAGTAGGCGACGATGTCGCGGTCGGCAGGCAGTTCAGCCAGCCGCTGTTTGAGTTCGGACAGCGGCAGTGAGCGCGCGAACGGCAGATGGCCACTGGCATATTCGGCGGACGGACGCACATCGATCACCACCACGTCGCCGCGCCGCGCTTTTTCCATCAGCGAGCGCCGCGTTTCGGCGTCGAGCTTTTCCGGCGCGGCAAAAATGCGCTCCATTTCCACCTTGAGTTCGACCAGGTGCTCTTCCGCGACGGTGCGCAGATTGACCCACAACGCGCTGACGTCCTCGCCCGACAGGCGATAGGCGATGAAGCGTCCATCGCGCCGCGCTTCGACCAGCCGCGTAGCCTTCAGCACCTTGAGATGCGCGCTGGCGAGCTTGATGCCTATTCCGGCTTCGGCAGCCAGGGCGTCCACGGTTTTTTCGCCCTGCGCCAGCAATTCCAGCAACTCCAGCCGCTTGGGGCTGGAAACCGCCTTGCCGATGCGGGCGACGGCTTCGTAGAGAAGGTCTTTGGTGTGGCGCTTGTCCATGAACCAATATTCTCGCGATTATTAGAATGATGCAAGGCATATTTCAACCACCCACCTTCCAGCCGCATGGGACAAAAACGTTATTGCTAACAGTTCTGATTATCATTAATATTGCTGCGTGCCAGGCGCTCGACTTGACCGACGACGGCAAAGTCCGGCCAAGCCCGGGCCGTGCGACGCCGGGAAACGAGGCTAAGTCACGTGATGGAGCGGTACCGCTAGCGTATTGCGGCAGGCATAACGGCAAGCCGACGCTGTCGGAACAACTCGAATTCCAAGCCAGCCAACGGACCTCTGCGTTCTTATAGCCAGCCAATCGTCATCGATCCCAAACAAGGAGAGGCCCGTGGTTCTTCGCAATTTCATCCCCCCCGTCGCCGTGGCGGCATTGTCGGCAAGCCTGGCCACAACAGCGTTCGCCGTCGAATACCCAATCGGCTCGCCACAGCAACGCAACGGCATGGAAATCGCCGCTGTCTACCTGCAGCCCGTCGAGATGGAGCCGGCCGGCATGATGCGCGCGGCCAAGGATTCCGACGTGCACATGGAAGCCGACATCCACGCGCTGGCCAACAATCCCAACGGCTTCGACGAAGGCGCCTGGATACCCTATCTGACGATCAAATACGAGGTCACCAAGCAGGGCGCCAGCGAAAAGATCGCCGGCGACTTCATGGCCATGGTGGCGAACGACGGCCCGCACTACGGCGACAACGTGACGCTCATGGGGCCCGGCAAGTACCACGTCAAGTACACCATCCATCCGCCTTCCGCCGCGACCCACTTCGGCCGCCATACCGACCGCCTCACCGGCGTGCGTCCCTGGTTCAAGCCTTTTGCCGTCGAATACGATTTCACCTACGTCGGCATCGGCAAGAAAGGCGGGTATTGAGCCATGGCCCGAATTCCCACGCGACCGCTGGCACTCGCCGCCGCCCTGCTGGTCGCGCTGCCAGCCCCCGCGGCGGCCTCCGAAACGGCACTGACGGACCTGATCCGGAAGCTCAGCGAACGCGTGGACCAGCTCGAAAAACGCAACACCGAACTGGAACGGCAAATCCGGAGCAACGGCGCGACAGCATCGTCGCCGGCCGAGCTCGAAAAGCGCGTCGCCTCCCTCGAGCAGGCGCAGACGGATGTGACGAAAGGCCTGGAGAGCGACAACGTCAGCCAGTACGAACCCGAGCTCACCTCGCGCCTGAAGGCGGTGGAAACCGACGTGCTGGACATGAAGAAATCGGCAAAGACAATCGACAGCCTGGAAGGGCTGAAAGCCGGGATCAGTCTGACCACGGTGGCGCAGATGCCCTCCGGGCTGCCCAAGCGCACCGCCGACGGCAACAGCCAGCTCAACTACCGTGCCGATGTCACGGCCGAGCTTCCGCTGGAGCCGATCGGCAACGTCGATCACAAGCTCTTCGCGCATTTCCGGATGGGCCAGGGCCTGGGGCTGAACAGTCCCTTCGCCAACCTGGGCGCGTTCGCCAGCGCCCCCAATGCCGTGGCCTTCCGAGCCAGTGGCGCAAGCCCCGACGACTCGGTGGCGATCCTGGGGCAGGCCTGGTACCAGGCTTCCATTCCCCTGCCCTTCGGCGGCTTCAAGCCCCGCTCGCGCGAAACCCTGGAGCTTACCTTCGGCAAGATGGACATCTTCGGCTTCTTCGACCAGAACGCCGCCGCGGGGGATGAGTCCGTCCAGTTCCTCAATTCCATCTTCACGCACAGCCCGCTTCTTGACGCCGGCGGCCAGATCGGGGTGGATGCCAACGGATTCCAGCCGGGCTTCGTGGCCTCCTATCTCAACGAAACCCGCAAACCGGAAACCTGGCGGCTTTCTCTCGGCGTGTTCGGCACCGGCGAGGGTGCCAATTACCAGCGTTTCTTCTCGGCCCCCCTGGTCATGGCCCAGGCCGAGACCTCGCTCAGGTTTTACGGCCTCGCCGGCAATTACCGGTTCTACGCGTGGAACCAGGGGCAAGGCACCCAGCTCGACGGTTCCAGCGCCAAGCAAGTGGGCTGGGGCATTTCCGCAGACCAGCGGGTAGGCGACGGCGTGACCCTGTTCGGCCGCTATGGCCAGATGGCCAAGGGCAAGGTGCCTTTCGATCGCGCGCTCACTCTTGGCGCCGAGTTCAATGGCGCCTACTGGAACCGGGGTGCGGACGCCATCGGCCTGGCGGGCGGCTGGCTGCAGGCGAGCGGCGATTACCGCGCGGCCGGCGGCTCGGGCGACCTGGACAGCGACGGCACGCCCGATTTCACTTTCATGCCCGACGGCGCGGAGAAAGTGGCGGAACTCTACTATCGCTATCGCATCAGCCCGCAATTCGAGTTGTCCCCCGACTTCCAGCATATCTGGAGAATGGGTGGCAACCCCGGCGCCAAAAATGTCAGCGTGCTCGGGCTGCGCGCGCAATTGCACTATTGAGGTTGCCATGAACACGAACAGGTTCATCCTCGACCAGCTCGCCGCTGTCTTCGCGGCGGCGGTATTTCTCCTGCCCACTGTCGCGCAGGGCGCCGACCTGCTCACCTACAGCGTGGTGGCGAGGGCCGGACGGTTCATCCCCGACACGCTGAACGTGCCGGCCGGCGTACGTTTCAAGATCGTGATACGCAACGAGGGGCGCGACGCCATCGAATTCGAAAGCCTGCAGCTCCGCAAAGAGAAGGTGCTCGCACCGGGTGCGGCGTCATTCATAGTGATCGCCCCGCTCAAGCCCGGCGAATACGAGTTCTTCGACGAATTTCACCCGAACACCGGACGCACCCGCATCGTCGTGAAATAAAAAAGGATGACACATGGGCAACGCGCTCTTCATTGTCTGGCGGGAAACCATCGAAGCGATGCTGGTGATCGGCATTCTGCACGGCTGGCTCAGTGCCCGCCCCGACGCCCGCGCCGGCTTCCCCTGGCTTTGGGGCGGGATCGCGGCAGGCCTCGGGCTGGCCGTGTTCCTCGCCGTGACGATCATGAATGTCCAGACATGGGTTTCGGCGAGTGCGCTGGAATGGTTCCAGGCCATCATGCCGCTGGCGGCCTGCGCGCTGATTTTTCAGATGGTCTGGTGGATGCGCCGCCACGGTGCCGGTCTTAAAAAGGAACTGGAAGCCGGCATGGCGAGCGCCGCCGATCGGGCAAACTGGCTGGCCATTGCAGTCCTGGCGGCAGTGGCGGTGGGACGGGAAGGCGCCGAGACGGTGGTGTTCCTCTACGGCTCGGTCAAGGGCAGCGCGAATGGCGATATCGCCCTCGGCAGCGCGGCCGGTTTCCTGCTCGCGCTGGCCGCCTACTGGCTGCTTTCCCGCGGCACCCGGTTTGTTTCATGGCGCGCCTTTTTCCGTGTCACGGAAGTGATGCTCCTGCTGCTGGGCGGGGCACTGCTGGTGGACGGTGCGGAAAAACTCGTCGGCCTGGAAGCGCTGCCGCCGCTGGCGGACCCGTTGTGGAACATGGGATTCCTGCTCGACGACAGCACGCGGACGGGCGGGCTCGTCGCCGCCTTCACCGGTTATCGGGCGGCGCCATCGGGCATGGCCTACACGCTGCTCGCGGTCTACTGGACGCTTGCCCTTGGCGTGCTGCTCAAACTGAAACCCATGAGGCGCAAGGGATGAATACCGCGACAGGGCAGATCACGGCGTCACCTCCCGACACCAGCCGGCTCGCCCGCCTGGGGCTCGCCATGCGACGCCATCGCAACGCCATCATCGCCGCACAATGGCTGGTCGTGGCGAGCTACCTCGTGCTGGTGGCGGTGCCGGCCTTTCTGCCCCTTCCGCCCGACCAGGCACACCTATGGAGCAACCTCACCCGTTTTGCCCAGTTCGCGTTCTGGGGCATCTGGTGGCCCTTCGTCATCCTTTCCATCATGGTACTGGGTCGGGTGTGGTGCGGCGTATTGTGCCCGGAAGGCGCGCTCACCGAATGGGTTTCGCGATTCGGCCTGGGGCGCGGCATTCCGCGCTGGATGACGTGGGGGGGATGGCCGTTCGTGGCCTTCGTCATGACCACCGTGTTCGGGCAGATGACCAGCGTGTACGACTACCCGAAACCTGCCTTGCTCATCCTCGGCGGATCGACCGTCGCGGCGATTGCCGTGGGGCTGGTCTGGGGACGCGAAAAACGGGTCTGGTGCAAGCATCTGTGCCCGGTCTCCGGCGTGTTCGGCCTCCTCGCCAAGGTCGCTCCCGTGCATTTCAGGGTCGACCGATCCGCCTGGGACGCGGCGCCCGCCGGACATCGCACCAGCCGGGAGCACGGCATCAACTGCGCCCCCCTGATCAACATCCGGCGCATGGAGAGCGCCTCGGCCTGCCACGCCTGCGGACGCTGCGCCGGAGAACGGAACGCCGTGCAGCTCGCCCTGCGTTCACCCGATGCCGAGATACTCCGCCCGTCTGGCGCGCCTGAAAACGCGGCCGAAGAAACGAACGCCTGGCCTGCCCGCCTGCTGGTCTTCGGCATGCTGGGCGTGGCGCTCGGGGCGTTCCAATGGAGCGCCTCGCCCTGGCTCGTGGCCGCGAAACAGGCTGCGGCAGGATGGCTGGTGGACCGCGATATCTGGTGGCCGCTCAACGAGACAGGTCACTGGTGGCTGTTTACGTATTATCCGGAGGTGAACGACGTCTTCACCTGGCTGGACGGCGGATTGCTGCTCGCCTACATCGCCGCCGAAACGCTCGTCGTCGGCGGGTGGATATGGGGCTGGCTGCGGCTGGCCGGCATGCTGACCGGGCTGCCCTGGCGGCGTCTGTCCCAGACCCTCATTCCTTTCGCCGGAATCAGCGTTTTCGTCGGCCTGAGCCTGCTTACGACTTCCCAGCTGGCGGGCGAAAGGCTCGTCCTGCCGTGGGCCAACGATGCACGCATCGCGCTGCTGGCGCTCGCCGCCCTCTGGAGCACGACGCTTGCATGGCGTCTGGCCGGGCGTAACCGCGCCGCGGCCGCATTGGGGATATTGGCGGCGACGGCCGTTCCGCTTGCCGCCTGGGGTACGCAGTTTTTCGTGTGGTAGCCAAGCCGTGGGCGGCCTGCACAATGGCCGCCAGACGCGTGAGGTCCGCCAGCCGTGAATCCGGCTAGCCGCGATAGGTACAGCCCGAATCATGGGCTTCCATGACCGTGACGGCACTCAGGCCGGACAGCGCCGGCTTGAGCTCGCGCCACAGCCACACCGCCAGATTTTCGCTGGTGGGATTGTCCAGCCCGTCGATGTCGTTGAGGCAACGATGATCCAGCGCAGCGTGGATGGGCTGCCAGGCCGCCTCGACATCGGCGAAATCGAGCACCCAGCCGAGCACGGGATCAAGGTCTCCGGTGACGACGAGTTCGACCTTGAACGAATGCCCGTGCAAGCGGGAACAGGGGTGGGACCCGGGCAGCGCGGGAAGACGGCGCGCGCATTGCAGATGAAAGATGCGGAAAATGTCCATGCGGCATTTTCGCCCATGTGACCCGTACTGGCTACGCTGTCCCTGCGGGCGGCTCCCCCGGCGGATCGCTTCGCACAGGGCCAGTTGCAGTCTGCCCGCGCTGCGCCTGGATGGGCGGACAGGGCACGCTGCCGTACGAGCAGAAGACGCAGCAGTCTCCCGGCTTCGGTTTCAATATCGTGTGACACGCCGCGCATTCATAGAACCACTGGCAGGCGTCGGTGGCCATGGTCTCGGTTTTGACATGGCCGCATGCGGGGCACGTCAGGCTGGATTCAAGAATCACGTCATGCATCGAGCGCCCCTTTCAGAGGACCATCGCTGTGCGGGCTGGCGTGGCGGGGATGCCCGCGTGCCTTTCTTTGCCAAAAAACCGGCTGGACGTAGGATAAAGTCCGTACCCATGTACGGAGTCAAGATGCAGCTCCTACCCATTTCAAAACTGGCGCTGGCGGCGGGCGTCAATGTCGAGACCATCCGTTTCTATCAGCGCCGCGGCCTCCTGGCCGAGCCGGATAAACCGCCGCGCGGCATCCGTCGCTACGACCGGGCGGACGTGGCGCGCGTGCTGTTCATCAAGGCGGCGCAGCGCATCGGATTCACGCTGGACGAGGTTGCGCAATTATTGCAACTGGACGACGGCACGCGGTGTTCGGAAGCCCGGACATCGCCGAGCGCAAGCTCGCCGATGTCCGCAGGCGGCTGGGCGACCTGCAGCGTATCGAGTCCGAACTGGCACAGCTCGTCGACCGCTGCGCCACGCGGCGGGGCAAGCTGAGCTGCCCCCTGATCGCCGCACTGCAACCACCGGCTGCGCCTGAGCAGGCGTAGCCGGCCGGGCACACTCAGACTGCCAGTTCTTTCACCAGCGCATTGCGGCGGCCGGTTTCGCTGCCGGTGAGCACGAAGCCCTGCAGGCGGCCGGTGGCGTCCGTGTGCAGTGCGCACACGCCCGTGTCGCTGCATTCGACCTTCCAACCGCCTGGCGCGTCGATCCTGGGGGGCAGCACGGCGACCGGATGCACCGGGGTTTTCACCATCACCGGCATCGCCGGGTACACCACCGGGGTCGGGGTACCCGTCAGCGTGGCGGCGAGCGCACGCGCCTGCATCATCAGCGGCTGCACATAGGGCAGATTGAGCCCTTCGATGTCGGCGCAGTCGCCCATTGCGTACACGTTGGCCGCACCGGTTTGCAACAGGCGATCGGTCTGGATGCCGCGCCCCACCGGAATGCCTGCCGCCTGCGCCAGCCGGATGCGCGGCCGCAGGCCGATCGCCGACAGCACGACATCGGCTTCGATGACTTCACCGTTGTCGAGCACGACCCGATAGCCGTCCGCGACCGCATCGACGCTTTTCCCGGTGCGCCCGAAATGCCAGCGCACCCCCAGCACGGTCAGGCTGTCGGCCAGCCGTTGGCCGGCTTCAACCGGCAGCAGGCGCTCCAGCGGCCAGCCGCCCAGATGCACCACGTCGACCGCAAAGCCGGCATGGGCCAGATCGTTGGCGAACTCGCAGCCGATCAGGCCGCCGCCCAAAACGGTGATGCGCTTCTTGCCATCGATGGCGCCGCGAAAAGCCGCATAATCGGCGAGGTCGTTCACCGTCAGCACGTCCGCCGCGCCGCTGCCGGCAAGCCCGTGCGGAATCGGGTCGGCACCGAGGGCAAGAACCAGCTGGCGATATTCCAGTTCGCCGCCGTCACTGTGGATGCGCTGCCTTTGCGTGTCGATTGCCGTGATGCGGGTGTACGGCAGCACCGTCGCGTTCTGCCCGGCCGCCATTTCCTGCGCGCTGGCGCCGGCCAGCGCCGCCGCCGTCCTGCCCGCGGCGAGCGCATTCGACAGGTTGGGCTTGGCATAGAAGGTGCCGTCGTCCGCCGTGACGAGGGTGACCGGCACGGTCGCATCGCGTTTGCGGATTTCCTTCAGCAGGGTGTAGCCGGCCAGGCCGGAACCGGCGATAACAATAGGGGGCATGGGATTCTCCTGGGATAACGGGGCCGCATCCAGTGCGGCCCCTGAGAGGGTGGCGATGCTCAGGCGACGGCGACTTCGATCATCTCGAAATCGGCCTTGGCGACCCCGCAGTCCGGACATTCCCAGTCCTCGGGTACATCCTCCCAGCGCGTGCCGGGAGCGATGCCGTGCTCCGGATCGCCATTGGATTCCTCGTAAACATAACCGCAAACAATGCATTGCCAGGTTTTCATGATGTGTCCTTTCAATTTATAAATAGTCTTCAGTCATCCACTCAGGCCGTGATCGCGTCCTTTTGCGCCTGGTAGTGCTTCGCGTGCTTCTCTTCCACCCTGGCCAGCGCGGCGAAACGCTTGGCGGCCTTGTCCAGTACGCGCTTGAACATCTCGGCATGCTCTTTCGACTCGACGATCTGCTCGTCCATCTCGGCCACCGCAGCGGTATTGCCCTCGACCATCGCCTCGTGGCGGAACTTCGGGTACATCTCGGCGTATTCGTAGGTCTCGCCCTCGATCGCGTACTGCAGGCACTTGGCCGGGGTCATCGTCTCGTCGGCGAACAGCAGCTCGGCGTGGCCGAAAGCGTGCAGCATTTCCTGCGCGGCGGTGTCCTCGAACACTCTGGCGGTCGCTTCGTCGCCGGCCTTGCGGCACTGGCGCGCGAACCACAGGTACTTGATGTGGGCCATCGACTCGCCGGCGAAGGCGGCTTCGAGGTTCTGGATGGTCGGGGACTTCGTGTTCTGCATGATGCGCTCCTGTTTGGTTGATTTGCGTTGTCAATCAAGACAGGAACGATGTTAGGGGTTATCGATAAATCGATCCAACGGATAATCTGGATAACAACGATTGAAAACATCAATCGTTGTTATCTTTCCATGCATCGGCTGTGCCACACTTGTCGCTCCGCCATTCAGCGTAACCCGCCATGCATCATCCGCCGCTCCCGATCCAATCCACTGCCGCACCTGCGCGTCAGGCGGTCGGCCGCTGATGGACTGGACGCTGTTCGGTTCGGCGCTGCTGTCGTCCACCCTGTTCCCCGGGGGTTCCGAAGCGCTGCTGCTGTATCGCCTGCACCAGGGAGCCGACCCGCTTGCCAGCGTGGCGGCCGCCACTGCCGGCAATGTGCTCGGCAGCCTCGTTACCTACGGCATGGGACGTTTTGGCCGGCGCATCGTGCCGCACGGCAGCGAAAAAACCGTACGCCGCATGGCCCGGGCCGAACGCTGGTTCCTTCGCTACGGCCGGCCCAGCCTGCTGCTGGCGTGGCTGCCTCTGATCGGCGACCCGCTGTGCCTGGTCGCCGGGATATTGCGTGTCGGGGTGGGCAGTTTTCTGTTGCTGATGGCGCTGGGCAAGCTGACGCGCTATGCCGCGCTGGCCTGGTTGATGTGATCAGGCGAAGCGGGCGCGCCAGCGGGTCAAGGCCGCCTGCAGCCGCGCCATGCTGACGTAGAAGGTGGGGGTGATGTAGAGCGTGAGGAACTGCGAGAACACCAGTCCGCCGACCACCGCGATGCCGAGCGGGCGGCGCGCCTCGCCGCCGGCGCCGAAACCGATCGCGATCGGCAGCGTGGCGAAGATGGCGGCGAAGGTGGTCATCATGATCGGCCGCAAACGTACCAGGCAGGCCTCGACGATGGCATCTTCCGCACTCATGCCGGCACGCTGACGCATCAGCGCGAAGTCGATCATCATGATGCCGTTCTTCTTCACCAGGCCGACCAGCAGGATGATGCCGACGAAGCTGAAGATGTTGAGTTCCTCGTCCATCAGCAGCAGCACCAGGAGCGCACCGAAACCGGCGAGCGGCAGCGCGGTGAGGATGGTAAGCGGATGCCCGAGGTGTTCATACAGTACCGCCAGCACCATGTAGATGACGACGACGGTGAACAGCAGCAGCAGCGGCAGCTGCACCGTCGATTCCTGGAATTTCTGCGCGGCACCGGTGAATTCCAGCGCCACCTCGGCCGGCACGGCGTCCCTTGCCGCCTCGTATGCGGCCGCCAGCGCAGCGTCCAGCGAGACGCCCGGCGCGAGGTTGAACGACAGCGTGACCGCGGGCTGCTGGCCGTAGTGATGTACTGCGATCGGCCCGACCCCGGCTTCCACCCGCGCCACCGCATCGAGCCGGGTGAGCGTGCCTGCCGCGGTTTTCAGCGGCAGCTGGCCGATGATCGCCGGATTCAGCTGGGCTTCCGGCAGCGCCTTGACGCTCACCACGTACTGGTCGCTGGTGCCGTAGATTTCGCTGATGCGACGCCCCCCCAGTGCGTCGTACAGGGTTTGCTGGACCTGTTGCGTGGTCACGCCGAGGCGCGCGGCCTCGATCTGATCGAGGCTGACGCGCAGCTCCGGGTTGCGCAGCTCCAGATCGCTGTTGACATCCTCGATCTGCGGCAGCGCATCCAGCCGCTTTTCGACCGCGGCGGAGGCGGTTTTCAGCGCCTCGAAATCGCCCGAGGTCAGGGTCAGCTGATAATCGCTGCTCGACGCCAGCGCGCCGACGTTGATCGAGGCCGGGTTTTGCAGCGTGACGTTGACGCCGCTCACCTTGCGGGTCTGCGCGCGCAGTTCCTCGATCACCTGATCCGCGCCGGCACGGCCGCCGCGCGGCGTCAGCCGGATCACCAGCCGTCCGACGTTGCCGCCGGTCACGCCGCCGCCGGCCTGCCCGGCCGAGGACATCATGCCTTCGACCGCCGGGTGCTGCTGCACGATGGCGGCGATGGCCTGCTGGCGTGCGCTCAGCTCCTCGAACGGGATGCCCTCGGGGTACTGGATGCTGGCGAAAATCATTCCCGAGTCGACCCGTGGAATGAAACCCTGCTTGACCTGCCCGGCCAGCCACAGCATCGCGCCCAGCACCGCCAGCGACAACAGCAGCATCGCGCCGCGATGGCGCATGCTGGCGCGCAGGGTGGCGCCGTAAAAATCGCGGAAGCGGTTGAAGCCGGCATCGAACATGCGCGACAACGGATTGCTGAGCGGCGCGTGCACCAGCCCGCGCGCGCACAGCATCGGTGTGAGCGTCAGCGCCACCACGCCGGACAGCAGCACGGCGACGCCGATGCTGACCGCGAATTCCTGGAACAGCCGGCCGATCATGCCGCCCATGAACAGGATCGGCAGGAACACCGCGGCGAGCGAGATCGTCATCGACAGCACGGTGAAGCCGATCTCCTGCGCGCCGTCGAGCGCGGCCTGCATGCGCGATTTCCCCATCTCCAGATGGCGCGCGATATTCTCGATCACCACCACCGCGTCGTCGACCACGAAACCGATCGCCAGCGTGATCGCCATCAGGGAGAGGTTGTTGAGGCTGTAGCCAAGCAGATGCATGAAAGCGAAGGTACCGAGCAGCGAACTCGGCAGCACCAGCGCGGCGATCAGGGTGGCGCGCAGATTGTGCAGGAAGGCGAAGATGACCAGGATCACCAGCACCAGCGCGAGAATCAGGGTGAAGTTGACCTCGTGCAGCGAGTCGTTGACGAAGCGCGAGCGGTCGAAATGCACCTGCAGGCGCACGCCGTCGGGCAACTCGGCCTCGATCTGCGGCAGCATCGCGCGGATGCGGTCGGCGACCTCGACCGTGTTCGCCCCCGGCTGGCGCTGTACCGCCAGCACGATGGCGCGGGTGCCGTTGTACCAGGTGCGCGCCTTGTCGTTTTCCACGCTGTCGACCGCGCGCCCAAGGTCTTTCACCCGCAGCGCGGTGCCGTCGTGATAGGCCACCACGATGTCCCCGAAGTCCGCCGCATTGGCAAGCGCCACCGGTGCCTTCACCGTGTAGGCGCGGGTGGCGCCATCGAGGGTGCCGGACGGCAGGTTGGCATTGGCGCCCTGCACGGCGGCGATAACATCGGCAAATGTCAGACCGCGCTGCAGCAGCTTGGCGGGATCGAGATACAGCCATAGCGCGTATTTCTGCGAACCGAATACCAGCACCTGCGCCACGCCGCTCAGACTGGACAAGCGCTGCGCCACCCGCGAATCGGCGATGGCATCGAGCTCGGTCAGCGGCAGCCGTTCGGCCGACAGCGCCAGATACAGAATCGGCGAATCGGCCGGGTTGATCTTGCGCAGCTGCGGCGGATCCATGCCCTGCGGCAGATTGCGTGCCGCCTGCGCGATCGCGGTCTGCACGTCCTGCGCGGCGGCGTCGATGTCGCGATTGAGTTCGAACTGCAGGGTGATTCTGGTCGACCCCTGGCTCGACTGCGAGCTCATCGATTCGATTCCCGCCACCGTTGCCAGTTGCCGCTCCAGCGGCATCGCGACGGTGTTGGCCATGGTCTCCGGATTGGCACCCGGCAGCGACGCCGTGATGCGCAACGTCGGAAAGTCGACCTGCGGCAGGTCGTTCACCGGCAGCATCCTGTAGGCAAGCGCGCCGAACAGCGCCAGCGCCAGCACCAGCATCAGGGTGGCGACCGGACGTTCGATGAACAGCCGCGACAGGTTCATCCGCCGGCGCCTTCGAGCCTGACCATGCCGCCCGCCTTGAGCCGCTGCGGAATCTCGGTCAGCACCGGCTCGCCGGCGGCGAGTTCGCCCGCCACCACATGTTCGCCATCCAGGCTGCGGATCAGCTTCACCGGCTGCACCACCGCCTTGCCGCCGCGCACCACATAGACATAGCTGCCTTCCTGCGCATGCTGCAGCGCCGCCTCCGGCACCACCTTGGCGTTCGGCTCAACACCCAGCAGCAGGCGCACCCGCACTCCCTGCCCCGACAGCAGCGCGGGCGGCGTCGTGGCCAGCCGCACCTTGACTGGCACTGCACCGGTGGCGGCGTCGACCTGTGCATCGACGAAGACGAGCTCGCCCTGCGCCTGCACCGACGCGTCCGCGGCGAGCGCGATCCTGGCCATCACCTTGCCCTGCGCGCGCGCCGCCGCCAGTTCGGGCCAGTCCTGCTGCGCGACGCTGGCACGCACGTCGAGCATTCCCGGGGCCAGAAGTGTGGTGAGCGGCTCGCCCCCCGCCTGCACCAGGCTGCCCGGCCGCACCATGATGCGGCCGACACGCCCGGCAATCGGCGCGCGGATCTGCGCATATGCGACGTCCAGCCGCGCCGATTCCAGTTCGGCGCGGGCGCTGCCGGCGCGGGCGCGGGCGGCGTCCAGCGCCAGCTGCGCATCGTCGAACTCCTGGCGGCTGATGTAGCCCGACTGCAGCAAGGGGCTCAAGCGCTCGCGCTTTTTTTCCGCCTCGGCGGTTTCGGCGCGCGCCCCCGTCAGCGTCGCCTGGCTCTGCGCAATGCGCGCCTGCGCCGGCCGCGCATCCAGGCTGAACAGAACCTGTCCGGCACGCACGCTGTCGCCTTCCTGTACATGCTGCCGCAGCACACTGCCGCTGGCCTGGGCAACGATGGCCACCTGATGGGCAGCTTCCAGCGTGCCGGGCAGGTCGATCACGCGGGGGAAATCGCGCACCGCCACCGGCACGGTTTTCACGCTGAGCGCGCGATCCCCGCCGGCCTGGCGGTCGCTGCCCGCCTGGTTCTGGATGCGGTACGCCACGCCCGCAATCAGCGCCAGCACGACAAGGATGACAAGAATACGGAGCTTCATGGCGGGTTCGCAGTAGAGGCGCCGGGCAGGCGGCCCAGGGCATGGTTCAAACGGGAAAAGGCCGCCAGCCAGTCGGCGTCGGCCTGGGCGGCACCTTGCCGGGCGCGCGCCAGGTCGGCCTGCGCGGTCAGCAGTTCGAGCAGGCTGCCGACCCCGGCGCTGTAGCGCGCCTCGGCGGCACGCGCCGATTCGCTGGCGCTGTCGAACTGCACCGCCACGCCGTCGCGCCGGCCCTGCGCGTGACGCACATCGTGGTACGCCTCGGTCACGCTCAGCGCCACCTGATTGCGCTGGCCGTCGGCCTCGGCCTGCAGCCGCTCGGCATCGCGCTCGGCGGCACGCGCCTGCGCCGCCAGCCGTCCGCCGTCGAACAGGGGCACGGACAGATTCAGGCCGACGCTATAGGTGGTCGACGGCGTCCGCTCGTCTTCGAGGAAAAAGGTGCGCCCGCTGCTGGCGGCCAGCGACAGGCTCGGCCAGCGCGCCGCGCGCGCACGTTCGGCCTCGGCACGCGCACTGGCCGCGGCGGCCTGCAGAGCTTGCAGATCGGGGCGATTGCGCTGCGCCTCGTGCAGCAGATCGGCCAGCAGGATGCCGGCGGCCAGCGTATCGGGCAGCGCGGTTTCCCAGTCCAGTTCCAGCGTTTGCGTCTGCGCAATGCCGGCGGCCTGCTTCAATACGGCCATGGCCTTGGCGTGATCGCGCTCGGCCGTCTGGCGCGCGAGTTGCGCCTCGCTCAGGGCGGCACGCGCACGCAACTGGTCGGCACGTGCCGCCAGGCCGCCGCGCAATCTGATCTCGACCGCATCGAGACTGGCGCGCAGGGCGGCCTCCTGCTGTGCCTGTGCGGCCTCCTGCGCGCGCGCGGCAAGCACCGCAAAATAGGCGGCCTCGACCTCGGCGACGGTGTCCTGCAAGGTGCGGTTGCTGTTCAGCAGGCTGGCGATGAGCTGGTAACGCTGGGCGTCGATGCCGGCGGCGCGCGCGCCAAAGTCATACAGCACGTAAGCCAGACTGAGGCTGGGGCCGTAGCGATGGAGCGTGGGCACCGACGCCCCCGAACTGGACAGCGCGCGGCTCTGGGTGAAATTGAATTGGCCGGTGAGCGCAGGCCAGTTGGCGGCCGCGGCGGCATCCAGCCGCGCCGCTTCGGCCTGGATGCCGAACCAGGCGGCGCGCGACTCCGTGCGCTCACGCAGCGCATACTCGGTCAGCGCGGCCAGGCTGGCAAAGCGCACGGTATCGGTTTGCGCGGCCGGAACCGGAGCGGGCAGCGCGCCGGGCTGCCGCCAGAAGGCGCCGGCGCGCGCGGGCAAATCGAGTTCGGCGGCATGGCCCCACGACGGCAGCAGCGCAAGCGACGCGCACAGCAAGAGGCAATACGCAACGGGTTTCAAGGTGGCACGATTCTAAACGAGTCTCGACCCGGACTGCGAAAGGGTGACACAAGTTCCGCGCCGCGCGGGCCGGAGAAACAGGCATGACACACCGGTTCAACAGGATGCCCGGAGGCTGCATCGAGCGGGCGCAGGTTTCAGGCGACGGATCGAGCGCTCCAGGCACCAGCGTGCCGCATCAGACCAGTGCCGGTACACCTTTATTCGACGATCAAGGGAAGCGCAACTCGCCGTGGCCCCGACAAAGGCCACGCAAGGTCTGAATGAGCCGTCCGGTGGCTGCTGGAGCAGCCCCGCAGGCGCAAGCCCGGGGGCTTTTTATCGCGCCACCGCCCTCTGGCACGCCTGCCGCAAGCTTCGGGCCGCCGCCACCATCTGCGAAAGCGCCGCCTCGGTTTCGGCCCAGCCGCGCGTTTTCAGGCCGCAGTCGGGGTTGACCCAGAGCTTCTCGGGCGCGATCACCTGCGCGGCCTTCTCCAGCAGTCGGACCATTTCCTCAGCATCGGGAATGCGCGGGCTGTGAATGTCGTAGACGCCGGGGCCGATTTCGTTGGGATAGTCGAAATCGCCGAAGCCGCGCAACAGTTCCATGTCCGAACGGCTGGTTTCGATGGTGATGACGTCCGCATCCATCGCCGCAATCGCCGGCAGGATGTCATTGAACTCCGAATAGCACATGTGGGTGTGGATCTGGGTGGCGTCGTTCACCCCGGATGCGCTGATGCGGAATGCGCGACTCGCCCACTCGAGATAGGGCGGCCAGTCGGCGCGCCGAAGCGGCAGGCCTTCGCGGTAGGCGGGCTCGTCGATCTGGATGATGCCGATGCCGGCCGCCTCGAGATCGACCGCCTCGTCGCGGATCGCCAGCGCAATCTGCAGAGCGGTGGCCGCGCGCGGCTGGTCGTCGCGCACGAACGACCATTGCAGCATCGTCACCGGGCCGGTCAGCATGCCCTTCATCGGTTTCCCGGTAAGCGACTGGGCATAGCGCGCCCAGTCCACCGTCATCGGCTGCGGACGCGACACGTCGCCGTAGACGATCGGCGGTTTCACGCAGCGGCTGCCGTAGGACTGCACCCAGCCGTTCTGCGAAAATGCAAAGCCGGTCAGCTGTTCGCCGAAATATTCGACCATGTCGTTGCGCTCGGCTTCGCCGTGCACCAGGACGTCGAGCCCCAGGGCCTCCTGCTTTTCGACGGCGTGGCGGATCTCGCGCTGCATCGCGGCCGCGTAGCCGGCGGCGCCAATTTCGCCCTTCTTGAAGCGCGCGCGGGCGCTGCGGATCGCCGCCGTCTGCGGGAACGAGCCGATGGTCGTGGTGGGAAAGAGTGGCAGCCTGAAACGCTCGCGCTGCAGCGCCTGGCGCGCCGTGAACGGCTTGTTGCGCGCGTCGTGCAGGGACGTCAGCGCCGCCAGCCGCGCCGCCACCGCTTCATCGTGCACCCGCTGCGAGGCATGGCGCGAAGCCAGCGCCCGGGCATTGTCGGACAGCGCCGCGGCCACCGCCGGACGGCCCTCGTTGAATCCGGTTTTAAGCGTGGCCAGCGCGGCGATTTTTTCATCGGCGAATGCCAGCCAGCTCTTCAGTTCCGCATCCAGCCCGGCTTCCCCTGCCAGGCTCGCCGGCACGTGCAGCAGCGAGCATGAGGGGGCAAGCCAGAGCCGGTCGGCGAGCCGCAGATGCAGGCCTTCAAGGCGCTCGAACACGGCATTCAGATCGCTCTTCCAGATATTGCGGCCGTCGATCACGCCCGCCGACAGCACCTTGGTGGCGGGCAGCCAGTCGATCACCTGGGCCAGTTCGTCGCCGCCGCGCACGCAATCAACGTGCACCCCCGCCACCGGCAGTTTCAGCGCCGTCAGCAGGTTCTCGCGCAGCGGCCCGAAATAGCTGGCGAGCAGTAGCTTCACGCCCGCCGCGTTCAGATGGTGGTAAGCGCGCTCGAACGCGGCGCGCCAGCCGGACGGCAAATCCAGGCTCAGAATCGGCTCGTCGATCTGCACCCATTCCACCCCTTGTGTCTTCAACCGCGCCAGAATCTGCGCATAGACTGGCAACAACCGGTCGAGCAGGTCGAGGCGATCGAAGCCGGCGGCCTTTTCCTTGGCCAGCCACAGGAAACTGAGCGGCCCGATCAGCACGGGCTTGACGTTGAACCCGGCGGTCTGCGCTTCCGCCACTTCGTCGAACAGCCACTGGGCGCCCAGCGAGAATCGGGAGTCCGGTTTGAGCTCGGGCACCAGGTAGTGGTAGTTGGTGTCGAACCACTTGGTCATCTCCATCGCATGGCAGGCGGCATTGCCGCGCGCCAGCTGGAAATATTGCGCCAGTTCGAGCGTCTCGCCGAAACCGAAGCGCGCCGGCGCGCAGCCCAGCAGGGCGACGTGGTTCAGCATCTGGTCGTAAAACGCAAAATCCCCCACCGTGACGAAATCCAGCCCAGCCGCATGCTGCCGCTGCCAGTTGGCCTGGCGGATCCCGCTGCCCACCGCTTTGAGCGCAGCTGCGTCGATTTCACCGCGCCAGAAGGCTTCCTGTGAAAATTTCAGTTCCCGGTTTGCACCGATGCGCGGAACCCCCAGTACGTGTGCCAGTGCCATGTGTGTTCTCCCAATGAATGCTGGACGCCATGATGCCGGCGCGGATAACATGAGACAAACGAATGTTTTTCATTGTATTCATGAACAAATATCATATTGAACTGCGCCACCTGCGGCTGCTGCAGGCAGTGGCGGAAGCCGGCGGGCTGACTGCCGCCGCCGAGCGCCTCTATCTCACGCAATCGGCGGTGTCGCACCAGCTGAAAGCGCTGGAAGATGCGCTGGGACTGCCGCTGGTCGAACGTGCCATGCGACCGCTGCAGCTCACCGCCGCCGGGCGGCGTCTGCTGGCACTGGCGCATGCCGTGCTGCCGCAGACGGACGCAGCGCTGCGCGACCTCGCCAAGCTGAAAGACGGCGACGCCGGCGAACTGCGCATCGCGGTGGAATGCCATACCTGCTACGACTGGCTGATGCCGGCGATGGACCGTTACCGCGACGTCTGGCCGGGGGTGGAACTCGACCTCCTGGGCGGCTTTCAGGCCGACCCGGTGGGGCTGCTGCTGGACGGCCGTGCCGACCTCGTCATCACCTCCGAAGCCACGCCGCGCCCGGGTATTTTCCATGCGCCGCTGTTCGGCTTCGAGATGCTGGCGCTGCTGCCGCCGGCCCATCCGCTGGCCACCAGGAAATGGCTGCTCCCGGGCGACTTCGCCGGCCACACCCTGATCACCTATCCGGTGCCGGAAGACCGGCTCGACCTGATCCGCCGCGTGCTCGCCCCCGCCGGGATCAAGCCACCACGGCGCGAGGCGCAGCTGACGGTGGCGATATTGCAACTGGTCGCCAGCCGCCGCGGACTGGCCGCGCTGCCCGCCTGGGCGGTCGCGCCCTATCTCGAGCGCGGCTACGTCGCCGCGCGCCGCATCGGCAAACACGGCTTGTGGGCCGAGCTTTACGCCGCGGTGCGCGCAGCCGACGCTGCACGCGCCTATGTCGCCGATTTCATCGAAACCGTGAAGCACGACAGTTTTGCCCGCCTGCCAGGCATCCGCCCGGCTATCATCGCACCATGAAGCCACGTCTCGTCTTCCGCCTCATCCTCGGCGACGACATCGCACTCGGTCCCGGCAAGGTGCAGCTGCTCGAAACCATCCAGGACACCGGCTCCATCGCCGCCGCCGGGCGCGCCATGGGCATGAGCTACAAACGCGCCTGGCATCTGGTCGACACCATGAACCGCTGCTTCGCTAGCCCGCTGGTCGAAACCAGCAAGGGTGGCGCGCACGGCGGCGGCGCACATCTGACCCCGCTGGCCGGCGAGGTGATCGCCCTGTACCGCCAGCTCGAAGCCCGCGCCCGCACGGCCACCCAGACGGACATGACCGCCCTCACCCGGCATCTTCGGCCGGATGCCTGAGCCCTCCGCTGTGTCGCAGGCCGACGCGCAGCAGGCTCAGCTGCAGCAGGGCCCCTGGCGGCGATATGGACGGCACGCGAACGCCGAGCACCGCCACCCCGGGCATGACGAACCTGAAATCCCGCGGACAGGACACCCCTTGTTATCTTTCCATTCGATATGACACACTGAATATAACGAAACGTACGTTTTTCCAGGGAGAACGTCATGACACGCGTATTCAAGAAGCGGACAGCCATCCTGATGCTGTCCGCATTCGCCAGCCTGCCAGCCGCTGCAGACACGGCCCATGTCGCCGTTGCCGCCAACTTCATCACGCCGATGAAGGTGCTGGCTGCCCGTTTCGAACAGGCGAGCGGTCACACGCTCACCTTGTCGTCCGGCTCGACCGGCAAGTTCTATGCACAAGTCAAGAATGGCGCGCCCTTCGATGTGCTGCTGGCCGCCGACGATAAAACTCCGGCCCGTCTCGTGCAGGAAGGCGATGCCGTCGCCACCCGGAATTACGCCATCGGCAAGCTCGCGCTGTGGAGCGCCAACCCCACGCTGATCGACGGCACCGATGCCGTGCTGAAGCAGAGCCGCTTCGGCAAACTCGCCATCGCCAACCCGAAACTCGCGCCCTATGGCACGGCTGCCCAGGAAGCCCTGACCCGGATGGGGCTTTTCGACGCGGTCTCGAGCAAGCTCGTGATCGGCGAGAATATCGGGCAAACCTATCAATTCGCCGCCAGCGGCAATGCCGAACTCGGTTTCGTGGCGCTGTCGCAGATCATGCAGGAAGGCAAGCTGAGCGCAGGCTCGATGTGGCAGGTTCCCGCCCGCTTTTACTCGCCGATCCGCCAGGATGCCGCCCTGCTGAAGCGCGGCGTCGGCAATGCTGCGGCACGCGCGCTGCTGGACTTCCTGGGGACACCTGACGCGCAGGCCGTCATCCGCAGCTACGGCTACGACTTGTAAGCCATGCCACTGACGCCAGCCGACACTTCGGCCATCGTGCTGACGCTGAAGCTGGCGTCGGTCACGACCGTGCTATTGATGCTGATCGCCACGCCGCTGGCATGGTGGTTGACCCACACCCACGTTCGCCTGCGTGCGGCGGTCACCGCACTGGTATCGCTGCCGCTGGTGCTGCCGCCGACCGTACTGGGTTTTTACCTGCTGGTGCTGCTGGGGCCACAGGGCGCCGTCGGCCAATGGATGCAGCAGCTCGGGTTGTCGACCCTGCCCTTCACTTTTGGCGGACTGGTGGTGGGATCGGTCATTTTCTCGCTGCCGTTCGCGGTGCAGCCGATCGCCAATGCTTTTGCCGCCATCGGCATGCGGCCGCTCGAAGTGGCCGCGACCTTGCGTGCCTCGCCATGGGACCGTTTCGCCAGCGTCGCCGTCCCCCTGGCCCGCCCCGGCTTCATCACTGCGGCGGTACTCACATTCGCCCATACCGTGGGCGAGTTCGGCGTGGTGCTGATGCTGGGCGGCAATATTCCGGGCCAGACGCGGGTCTTGTCGGTGGCGATCTACGACCATGTCGAGGCGCTCGAATACGCCGACGCGCACCTGTTGGCGGCCGGGCTGGTCGCTTTTTCATTCCTGGTGCTGTTGATGCTGGGCCGTTACAGCGGGCATTGGCAGCGGACCCCGACATGAGCCGGATCGAGGGGTGGTTCCGCACCACGCTTGGCGATTTTTCGCTCGACGCGGATTTCAGCCTGCCGTCGCACGGCGTGACGGCCCTGTTCGGCCAGTCCGGCTCGGGCAAGACGACGCTGCTGCGGCTGATCGCCGGACTCTCCCGCGCACCCGGACGCCTCGTCGTCGGCGGCGAGGTCTGGCAGGACGACACCGTCTTCGTTCCCACGCAGCGGCGCGCGCTCGGCTACGTCTTCCAGGAGGCCAGCCTGTTTCCGCACCTGTCGGTACGCGCCAACCTGGAATACGGCTGGCAGCGCGTGCCGCCCGGGGAACGCACCATCCGCCGTGACGAAGTGATCGACTGGCTGGAACTGGCGCCGCTGATCGCATTGCAGCCGCACCAGCTGTCGGGCGGGCAGCGCCAGCGCGTGGCGATCGGCCGCGCCCTGCTGTCGTGCCCGCGCCTGTTGCTGATGGACGAACCGATGGCCGCACTCGATGCCGGCGCGCGCGCCGACATCCTGCCATACCTGGAACGCCTGCATCGGGAACTCGAACTGCCCCTGCTCTACGTCAGCCACGCGCTTGACGAAGTGGCGCGCCTGGCCGACACCCTGCTGCTGATCGAGGCCGGCCGTATCGTCTACCAGGGCCCCCTGGCTGCAGGCCTGACCCGCCTCGACCTGCCCCTGGCACACCGCGACACTGCCGCCACCATCATCGACGCCACGGTGGCGACGCACGACGAGGCGCTCCAGCTCACCCACGTCGTCCGCGGCGCCGTCGCGCTGGAATTGCCCGGTCTGCACGGTTTGCCCGGCGCGCCGCTCAGGGTGCGCGTCGCCGCGCGCGACGTCAGCCTGGCGCTGGCCATGCCGCAGCAGACCAGCATCCTCAACCTGCTGCCCGCCAGGGTGGCTGAGCTGGCCGACGATGCGCCGGGCCAGGTGCTGGTACGGCTGGCACTGGACGATACCGTGCTGCTCGCACGCATCACCCGGAAATCGGCACAGCTTCTGGGCCTGCAGCCGGGTACGCCGGTGGTGGCCCAGGTGAAAAGCGTGGCCGTGGCCTGACCAGCCGCGCGCCTACAGCTCGGAAAAGAGGTATGCCAGCAGCGCGACCCCCAGCACTACCACCGCCAGGTTCATCGCAATGCCCGACCAGATGCGGTAGCGCACGGGGATATCGATCGGCTTCAGCGCCTGCAGAACGCGCCAGAACTGCACGATGGAAAAGCCGATCGCCAGCAAGGCCAGGCTGATGAAGGCGATGCCGATCCAGAACGACAGGTCGCGTCCGGCATGGCCGGGATCGTGGCGCAGCATGTGCAGGAACAGGCCGAAGCGCTCAAGCACGAAGCCGAATGCCATCAGCGTGAGGCCGGTGCGGTTCCACGCCAGCAGCGTGCGCTCGGCGGCAAAGAATACGCGCGGATCGCCGGGGCCGGACATGCTCAGACGGACTCCACGCCGCCGGGCAGTGCGCTTTTCAGCAGCAGGGCCAGACGTTCGAAGGTTTCGGGAAACGGCGCGCGGCGGCGCCACACCAGGCCAATCGTGCGGCCAGGCGGCGGCGCCCTGAACGGGCGGATCTCGACCGCCTTTTTGCTTGCGCGCGGCGCGGCGTCCACCGCCAGTGCCGGCAGCAGCGTCAAGCCCAGCCCCATGCCCACCATCTGACGCAGGGTTTCCAGGCTGGTGGCGCGCACTTCCTCGCGGCCGCGCGACCCGCCGCCGCAGACATCGAGCGCCTGGTCGCGCAGGCAGTGGCCCTCATCCAGCAGCAGCAGTTTCTCGGCCATGATGTCGTTCACTTTCAGGACATCGCGTTTGGCCAGCGGGTGGCCCGCCGGCAGGGCGGCAAAAAAAGGCTCGTAAAACAGCGGCTCGACGCGCAGGCCGTCGTCGGCGACCGGTAGCGCCAGCAAGCCTGCGTCGAGCGTGCCCACGTTGAGGCGCTCCAGGATGTGCTGCGTCATTTCCTCGCGCAGCAGCAGCCGCAGGCCGGGGTATTTCCTGTGCACCAGGGTCAGCGCATGCGGCAGGTAATACGGCCCCAAAGTGGGGATCACGCCAAGATGGAGGGTGCGCGCCATCGGATCCTGCGCGTGTCTGGCCAGTTCCTTGATCCGCTCCGACTCCTCGACGATGTTGCGCGCCGCCTGCAGGATCTCGCGGCCGATCGGCGTCGGCGTGACGCGCTTGAGGCTGCGGTCGAACAGGGTCACGCCGAGAAAGTCTTCCAGCTTCTTGATCTGGGTCGACAACGTCGACTGGGTAATGAAACAGGACTCGGCCGCACGTCCGAAGTGGCCGTGATCGGCCAGCGCTACCAGATACCTGAGCTCCTGCAGGGTCATGCTGATCATTCGATTTTATCAATCGAGTCATTCTAGACTATTCAGGGGACAACTTGGCTTTTATGGTCTTAAATGCAATCCACCTGCTGTCCAAGTGCCAATCAAGCGAAGGAGTCACCCATGTCGCAATGCCTTTATATGCCCCCCGCCACCGTAACACGGTTGCCGACAACCAGAACTCGATGACGGCAGATCTGCGCGGCCCGGTACTGATGCAGGATTGCCCGTTTCTCGACGGTGGCGGGCGAACGTGGCAGCGCCGGCGCCGCGCGACCCGCGCAGCGGCATGCGCGACAGTACCAGCAGTGGGATTTCCGCAGTCTGTCGCCCGAATCCCTGCATCAGGCGGCATGGCCATGATCGATGATGACGAAACGCAGGACATGGGCCTGCCCGCACCCGCGCGGCCAGGCGTGAACGCATGAATTCCGCCGCCCGCAGCCTGCAGGCTTTCCTCGCCGACCCGCGCCATGCCCGCGCGGCGCGGCGCAGCAGCGGCATGCTGGCTATTGCCCTGTTGGGCGGGCTGGCGTGGGTGGCCGTGGTGCAGGGCGGCACCCGCATCGGCACCCCAATGGGCCAGGCGCTGGCCGGCTCGGCAATAGCGGCGCTCGCCACCGCCGTGGGCGCCATGCCCGCCCTGTTCATTCGCCACATCTCGGCACGCTGGGAAGACATCATGCTCGGCTTCGGGGCGGGCGTGATGGCGGCCGCCTCGTGTTTCTCGCTGATCCTTCCGGGGGTCGCCGCCGGTGCCGGCATTTTCGGCAGCAAGCCGGCCGGCGCGGCGATCGTTGCCGCGGGGCTGGTTCTGGGCGCGCTGTTCCTGCTGCTGACCGACAAGGCGGTGCCGCACGAACATCCCGGCGCCGGCCGCCACGGCCCCGACTGGGTGCAGTTGCGTCGCGTCTGGCTGATGGTGTTCGCCATTGCCCTGCACAACTTCCCCGAGGGGATGGCGATCGGCGTCGGCTTCGCCGGAGGCGACGCCTCGGTGGGCATCCCGCTGACCGCGGCGATTGCCATTCAGGATATTCCGGAAGGCCTGGTGGTGGCGGTAGCGCTGCGCACCGTGGCATATACGCCCTGGAAGGCCGCCGGCGCGGCCGCGTTGACCGGGCTGGCCGAACCGCTCGGCGCCATCGTCGGCGTCGCTTTGACCTCCGGCTTCGCCCCGCTTTATCCGGCTGGCCTGGGTTTTGCCGCCGGCGCGATGATCTGGGTGGTATCGCACGAAATCATTCCGGAAACCCATCGCAAGGGGCACGAGCAGGCCGCCACGCTGGGAATCATCGGCGGCTTCGTTGTCATGATGCTGCTCGACACTACTCTGGGGTAAGTACTCAACGAACCGAAAGGAATCCACCATGGCCAAGACCTCATCCGCAACCCAACAACCGTTCCTGACCGACATCAAGGCCCTGCGCGCCCGCGCGCGCAAGCATATCGAGGACGGCGCGGTCACCACCGGCTACCAGGCCGACCGCGCCGTCGTGATCAAGCTGCTGAACGAGGCGCTGGCCACCGAGCTGATCTGCATCCTGCGTTACAAGCGGCATTACTTCATGGCCGGCGGCATCAATGCCGACACGGTGGCGCAGGAATTCCTCCAGCATGCCACCGAAGAACAGGGCCATGCCGACCTGATCGCCACGCGCATCGTGCAGCTGAACGGCGAGCCCGACTTCAGCCCCGACGGGCTGGCAATGCGCTCGCACGCCGAGTACGTCGAAGGCGGCAGCCTGATCGAGATGATCAAGGAAGACCTGGTCGCCGAACGCATCGCGATCGAGAGCTACGGCGAGATGATCCGTTACATCGGCAACAAGGACATCACCACCGGACGGATGCTGGAGACCATCCTGGCGATGGAAGAGGAGCACGCCAACGATTTGTCGAGCCTGCTGGAAGACCTCAACCGCTGAGCTGCGCAGGATCAACCCGGCAAGGCGATGCGGGCCACTTCCTGCATCGCCTTGCCGCGCTGCCCCTGCCAGTCGAATTGCAGGCGGGTGCGCCCCGCCAGCCGGGCTGCGTCCAGCCATACCCCGTGCAGGCCTAGGCCGCAAGGAACGGTTGCCTGATCGGCCGGCGTGCTTGCCTCATCCAGCCACAGCCGGACCGCCGCCGCCTCCGGCAGCACGATCCACAGCGCCTGGCCTTGCGCTACCCGGCGCAGCGGGGCGCCGGGGGTCCAGATGGCGGCCGCCGCACTGGGTCGCTCGCCACCGTAGCGCCGCCACACCGCAGCCGGGCGATCGAAGGGGTATCCCTGGACGCGCGAGGCGGCAAGCTTAATGAACTCGGCGTGCGCCCACGCCAGCGGCATGGCGCTGCCAGTCGGCCGCCCCGGCCGGAACCGGCCGAGTGCCGGGGCATCCCATACCTGTTCGGGTATCAGGCCATGGCTGGCCATGGCATTCATCGCCGCCAGATACGGCAACGCGTCGCGGCCGGCGGCGAGCTCGTAGTGGCCGCGCTCGCCGCTGAGCAGCGGCCAGCCACGCCCGCGTCCAGCGCCGTCGAATGCGCGGCCATCGCCATGTTCGCCGTAGCCGTCGCCGTTGTAACGGTGCCATACCGGCCCCAGCGGTGTCCCGGTTTTCAGCAGCGCATCGGCGAGCGCCAGGGTATCGACGATCAAGGCGTCATCGGCACAGCGCAGGCCCAGCCGCACCAATTGCAGGAAATCGGTGGCGATCTGCGCGTCGGCTGCAAGCCGCAGGTCGTCACCCTGATTCTTGATCGGCAATACACGCTGCATGGCATAGTCGTCGCACAGAATGTCCGGCGGCGCTTCGCGCACGTAATACGCAGGCACGCCGTGGTGCGCGCCCAAGGCGGTACCGCGTGCCACACACCAGTCTTCCAGCCGTGCATTCCAGAAATCAGCGACCGCCAGCGGCAAACCGCGTTCGGCCTCGGGCAGCAAATCGGCACCGGCCACCAGCGCGGCAATGCACACCGCGAGCGTAAACGGGCTGACGCCGGCGTCCTCCTCCCAGCGATCCTGCGGACTGGCGGGCCCTGCCTGCACCAGGAATGCCAACGCGCGGCGCACGCTGGCCGCCACCATCATGTCGCCCAGCGCATCGCGTTCGGCCAGGCTCGCGGCGAGCAGCACGGGGAAGGCCGTCTCGTCGAGCTGGATCCCCGCCCAGTATGGCTTGCCGCCGAGCCACTGATTCTGGTTCCAGTGGCCGTCGGCATTCTGCGTTGCCAGTAGATAGCCCAGCACCGCCTGCGCTTCGCCCACGCTGCCGAGCGCCAGCAGCGCCTGCGCCGACTCGACCAGATCGCGCGGCCATACCAGATGGTAGCCGCCGCGCTCTTCGCCATGATTGCCCCACGGCACCGACAGGCTCGCCACCATCGCTCCGAGAAAGGTCTTGTCGCTGTGAGTTTTGAGCACCTGCGCCGAACAGGCGAGCTGCGCCTGCAGTTCATCCGGCAAGCCGGCCGCCAGGGCTGCGGTATGGCACCCCTGGTGCCATACCGTCCAGGCCGCTTGCTGCAACTCCAGCATGCGGGAAAAAGGTTGCATCAACGCCGCGCGTGCCAGTGCGGCGGCGGCCTGCCTCGATGTCGCCAATCCCAGCGCCAGCGTTGCGCGCGGCGCGACTTCCGCCATCAGCGCCACATTGCCCGGCCCGGCTGCGGCGTAATGCCAGGCCATGCGGCCATTGGCGGCGAAATCCTGCCAGCCGTCGGAAACGCCGACGTAGCCCGCCGACGCCGCGCCCAGCGCATCCTCGCCATCCGCCATGCGCGCCAGCAGCGCCACCCCGAACGGCCCCTGCTCCGCCCACAGCACCCCTTGCCCCAGGTGGGTCGCCGCCCATGCGCAATTGTTCCTGCCGGTGCCGCCCAGGTGCGGCGCGAGCAGGGCATAGACACGCAAGCCCGCCTCACCGTCGAGCGCCAGATCGATCAGGAGCACATCGCGTGCCGCATCCGGACAGAAGCGCAGGCTGAGGGTGAAGCGTGGGTGGCGGTGCACGACGGTCGGCAGCGGCAGTCCCGGCGCGGGCACGGCCAGCGTGTAATCGGCGCTGCGCTTGACCTCGACCCAGAAACCGGCATCGTCTGCGACGATGAAGCCGAGGTCGCGAATCTGCGGAATGTCGATGCGCGGGCAATAGACCTCGTTGACGATGCCATGGCCCAGGGTAAACCACAGCCGCGACGAGCCGATCGCGGTGCCGACCAAATCCTTGGCGGACGAGGTCCAGCTGGGTGCGATCCCGGGCGCGCCAGGGGCATGCCCGGCTGCGGCAGGTGGGGGAGAAATCCAGGACGTATCCATTCCGGCCCCTTCGTGGCGGCGTCATGACGACACCTTCACTTTACTGCAAATATCCTCCACCGCAGTGCCGCCCGGGGGCGCCGGGCAGCGGGATCATGTCGATTCGACGGCCGGCACCGCGGCCGGTGCCGGTGTCTCGGGCGCCAGATGCTGGTGCCCCAGCGCCAGCGCATAAATCTTCTGCAAATCCTCTTCGCTGACGTCGACGAACGTATCGATCTGGCTCAACGCGTAAACCAGATCGCTGTGCGGGATCATGCATTTTTCCTCCGAACCGGCAGAATTCGCCGCCGCTGGCGCGCACACCGCCGGCTGGCGCCACCACGCCTGCGGATAACGCCGCCAGGCAAACGGGTAGTTGAACGCCACCGCCACGATCAGCAGTACGACAACGTTCAGCAGCACCGGGCTGAGCACGTAACCGTAGCCCAGTGCATGCATGGCTTCGCCTCCCAGCACGGCATTCAGCGCGGTGGCCCCGCCCGGGGGATGCAGGCAGCGCAGGCTGTACATGGCCGCGATCGACAAGGCCACCGCCAGCGATGCGGCCAGCATGGGGTCGGACAACCAGCGTGCGCAGGTGACGCCGATCAGCGCCGACACCAGATGGCCGCCGAACACCGACCATGGCTGCGACATCGCACCGTGCGGGGCGGCGAACAGCAGTACGGCCGAGGCCCCCATCGACGCAATGGTCAGCACGCCCGCATTGCCATGCTCGGCCACCCAGTAGTTGCCGGCCCACAGCACCGCGAGCAGGCCCAGCAAACCGCCGGCAGCCGACACCCAATGCTCGCGCTCCGAAACCGTGTAGGCGATCTTCAGTCCGCTCCAGCCCCGCATGAGGCTGACCTTTCTTCTGAGCGCGCGCTCCGACATCCTGTAAGCCGTCTTCATCGTGTCGATCTCTCCGCTTTACACATCGAGCATCAGTTTCAACGGCTTGCGCATGCCGGCGATGCGGCAGGCCTGCTGCCCATAGCCATGCGGAAACAGTTCGTACAAGGCCTGCTTGGCGGCGCGTTTGTCGCTGCCCCGCGCAGCCAGATGCTGAATTACCCGGCGCGCCTCGGGCACGCTCTCGTTCTCGACGTACCAGGCGCGGATGAAATCGAGCACCTGCCAATGGGCTGCGCTCAACGTCAGGCCATCCTCGGCCGCCAGCAACGGCGCAAGTGCCCGGCTCCACTCGGCGGGGTTCAGCAAAAAGCCCTCGTTGTCGCGTTCGGGCATCAGGACGGCAAGGTCGGCACGACTGTTCATTGCAGGCTCCCGGTTTAAGAGGGGCCTAGTTTAGAGATCTCTTATATATCCATCTAACGATAAATTTTGGTATCTAATATCGAAAAAACCGATATCTGAAAAATGGACACCGAACTCGCCCGTACTTTTCTCATGGTTGCCGCCAACGGCAACTTCGTCGCCGCCGCCAGCCGCCTGCACATCACCCAGTCGACCGTGAGCGCACGCATCCACACACTGGAAACCGCACTCGGCGTGCGCCTGTTCCAGCGCGGGCGCAACGGTGCGGAATTGACGCCCGCAGGCAAGCGTTTCCTGCGCCATGCCAAGCATCTGGTACGCACGGTGGAACAGGCGCGCCACGATGTGGGATTGCCCGAAGGTTTTCACGATGTACTCACGCTGAGCGGACGGATCGCAGTATGGGAGGGGTTTCTGCCGCACTGGGTGGCGTGGATGCGCGCAGCGGCACCGGACGTGTCGCTGCGCCTGGAAATCGGCTTCGAGCCCGACATCATGCAGGGACTGATCGAGGGCACGGTGGATATCGGCGTAATGTACACGCCAACCTCGCGCCCCGGGCTGGTGGTGGAGCCGCTGTTCGATGAAACCCTGCTGCTGGTGACCAACGACCCCACGCGCCCCTGGCCGAACCCCGACTATATCCACATCGACTGGGGGTCGGAATTCCACGCCTTGTTCAGCGAGCACTATCCCGAGATGGGCGCCCCCACACTGGTTGCCAACATCGGCTGGCTAGGCGTGCAACAACTGCTCACTTATGGCGGCAGCGGATATTTCCCGCTGCGGCTGGTACGGCATCACCTCGAAGCCGGACAGCTATGGCGCGTCCCGCAGAGCCCGCAGTTCAAATTGACGGCCTACATGGTGTTTCCGCGCGACAGCGAGAGTGCCACGCTCAAAACCGCCCTCGAAGGTTTGCGCACCCTTGCGCGCGAAGAGTAGTCGCCGCACCCCGGACTGAACGTCATTCAGGGCCCGGTTCCGGGTGTCGCGACGGATAACCGCAGTCCCGGCTGGCGCGGCGCCCGCTCCAGAAACGGGTGCCCTGACTATTTGGCGTTGGCGGCGAACAGGCGTTCCAGTTGCGCCGCCGGCACCATTCCGGGCACCCGCTGGCCGTTTTCGAAGAAGATCGTGGGCGTGCCTTCCACTCTCAGCTTGCTGCCCAGCGCAATGGTGGCATCCACCGGATTGCTGCACTTGCCGTCATTCTTGGGCACGCTGCCATTGGCGATGTATTCATCCCACGCCTTGTTGCGGTCGGATGCGCACCAGATCTGCTTCGAGATCTGCACCGCCTTGGGGTGGAGGCCTTCGATCGGGTAGAGAAACGTGTAGACGGTGATGTTGTCGACCTTGGCGAGTTCGGCCTCGAACTTGCGGCAGTAGGGGCAATCGACGTCGGAGAACACCGCCAGTTTGCGCGCGCCGTTACCCTTCACCGTCTTGAGCGCGTTGCCGAGCGGCAGGCTGTCCCATTTCACGGCCTGCAACTGATTCAGCCGTGCCTGGGTCAGGTTGCTGCCGCTCTTCAGCTCGATCACCTTGCCGGCAAACACATACTGCGCCTTGGCATCCACGTAAATCAGCTGGCCGTCGAGATAGACCTCGAACAGCCCGCTGTAGGGCGTTTTTTGCACCGAGCTGATGGACGCGCCCGGAAACTGCTGCGTCAGCGTCTTGCGGATGAGCGACTCGTTTGCCTGCGCGGACCCCGCGAACAACAGGGCTGCGGCCAGCGCCAGGGAAGTGAATTTCATACGTTGCTCCAAAAATAAAAAAAGTCAGGACATCGCCTCGCGCACCAGCATCGCTTTCAGCGGCGGCAGGCGGTCGACGAGTTTCATCCCGCTGTTGCGCAGCCAGGCTGCGCGGTCGTCGGAAAACAGATGATGCAGGCCATGTGTGACAGCCTGCATGCGCTGCACCGGCTCGGCGCGCTCACGCGCATAGCGCTGCAATACGCGCACATCGCCGCAATTGCCCCGGCGCTGCTGCGCCAGCACGGTGGCCAGCGTTTCGGCATCGCCGAATCCCAGATTGACACCCTGTCCCGCCAGCGGATGCACGCCATGGGCGGCATCGCCGATCAGCGCCACGCCGGGGGCAACGGCAGCCGCCACCCGGATCAGACGCAGCGGAAACGCGGCCGCGGGCGTCAGCAGGCGCAATTCCCCCAGCCGGTCGTGGCCGGCCGCCCGTACCTTCCCGGCGAGTGCTGCGGGCTCCAGCATGAGCAACGCGTCGGCATGCGCCGACCGGGTTGACCAGACCATCGACATGCAGTTCCCGCTCAACGGCAGCCAGGCCAGGATGTCGCTGTCGAAAAACCACTGGAACGCCGTTCCGCGATGCGCGCGTTCGCATTCGAAATTCGCCACCACTCCGCTCTGGCCGTAGGGCACCCGCGTCGCGGCGAGCCCCGCCCAATCGCGGATACGCGAGGCGGCGCCGTCGGCGCCGACGATGAGCTCGGCCTCAAGGGCCGTGCCGTCGGCCAGCGTCAGCTGCGTGGAGGTGCCGTTCCTGACGAGAGATTCGATCGTCGCCGGGCAGTGCAGCGCCACATTGCCGTCGGCCTCGATCGCCTGCCACAAGGCGGATTGCAGACGCCCGCTTTCGAGGATGGTCGCGAGGCGCGAGACACCCGCCTCGTAAGCGTCGAGGCGGATCGCGCCGCTGCCGTCGCCGGCCACATCCATGCGGAAAACCGGCTGGAGGCGTCCGTCATCGAGGCGGTGCCAGGCGCCGATACGTTCGAGGAAACGCTGGCTGGCAGGGCTGACGGCGTAGATGCGGGCATCCCAGGCATCGTCCGGCGGCGACGGCGGCTGGCGCTCGACCAGCGCCACCCGCATCCCCTGCCGGCCGAGCGCCAGCGCGGCGGCGGCGCCCACCAGGCCGGCGCCAACGATGACGACCTGGTAGCGCTCACCGCTCATCCGCGTGCCCCGAACATCATCCGCCGGGCGACGAAGGCTTTCAGCGGCGGCAAGGCTTCCAGCGCCAGCAGCCCCAGTCCGCGCGCTTGGCGCAGCGGTGCGCTGTCGTTGGAGAACACGCGCACCAGGAAATCGGTGAACCCGGCTCCGCCCAGCACGTCCAGACGCCGCCCGCGCGCGTAGGCGGCCAGCATCGCTGTATCGCCAATCTCGTCCGCGAGGGTGTCGCCGCACAGGCTTGCCAGCTCCCAGGCGTCGCGCAGGCCGATATTGAAGCCCTGGCCCGCGACCGGGTGCAGCGTCTGCGCCGCGTTGCCGATGCGCACCACGCGGGCGGCGGCCTCGCTGCCGGTCCAGGCGAGTTTCAGCGGGAAGGTCTTGCGCGGGCCGGCGTGCAGAAACAGCCCCTGGCGCCCGCCGAAGTGACGGTACAAGGCCGCGAGGAATGCGTCGTCGGGCAACGCGGCAATGCGCTGGGCGTCGACGTTGCGCGCAGTCCATACCAGGGCATACGATCTTTCACGGGCTTCAGCCCGTAGAAAGTCGGAGTCCCCTTGTGGGGCATAACGGCCGCCTTTCGGCAGCAGCGCGGCGGGGCCTTCCGGCGTGAAACGCTCGAATGCCTGGTTGGCGTGCGGCAGTTCGGTCTGTACCTCGCACACCACCGCCGTCTGGTCGTAGTCGCGCTCGAATCTGGGTACAGGGGCCGTGTCGCCACGTCCGCCGTCGGCCACCACCACCAGCGGTGCGGTCAATGCACGGCCCCCCGCCGTATGCACGGTGGCGCACGCAACGCCGGGCTCGATACGCGCCACCGCCGCGCCGTATTCGACGTCGATGCACGATTCAGCCAGTGCCTGCTGCAGCACGGCGGTCAGCACGGCGTAGGGCAGCACATAGCCCAGCGCCGGCACGCCGAGTTCGTCGGCCGACAGCCGCGCCACGCCGAGTGCGCCGCGCTGCGAGATATGGATGCGGGTGATCGGGGTGACGCCATCGAGCCGCGCCCACACGCCAAGGCGGTCGAGGATCTGCCGCGCGCCATGCGACAGCGCCAGGGTGCGGGTGTCGGCACGGACATCCGCACCCTGCGCTTCGAGCACCCGGGCGACGACGCCCTGCTGCTGCAGCGCCAGTGCGCACACCGCGCCGACCGGACCGGCGCCGACGATGAGGATGTCGTTCAAGCCTTCATCCATGCCTCGATCTCCGCGATCGTCTTCGGCGGCGAAGTCATCACCTCGCAGCCGCTCGTGGTCACCGCCACATCGTCCTCGATGCGGATGCCGATGTTCCAGAAGGCTTCGGGCACGTCGTCCGCCGGGCGGATATACAGGCCCGGTTCGACGGTCAGGGTCATGCCCGGCACCAGCGGCCGCCATTCGCCATGCAGCTTGTATTCGCCGGCATCGTGCACGTCCATGCCCAGCCAATGGCCGGTGCGGTGCATGTAGAAGCGGTTGTAGGCATTCGACTCGATCAGGCCGTCGACGCTGCCGGCGAGCAGGCCGAGATCGACCATTCCCTGCGTCAGCACGCGCACCGCCGCCTCGTGTGGGGCGTTCCAGGGGCTGCCCGGACGGACCTCGCCGATGGCCGCCGCTTGCGCCGCCAGAACCAGTTCGTAGGCGTCCTTCTGCGCCGCCGAGAAGCGGCCATTGACCGGGAAGGTTCGGGTGATGTCGGCGGCATAGCTACCGAACTCGGCTGCGGCGTCGATCAGCAGCAGATCGCCATCGGCGAGCGGCTGGTTGTTGAAGACGTAGTGCAGCACGCAGGCGTTGGCGCCGCTGGCGACGATGGAGGTATAGGCCGGCGCCTCGGCGCCGCCGCTGCGGAAGGCGCAGAGCAGCTCGGCCTCGATCTCGTATTCGTGGCGGCCCGGCCGGGTCGCGCGCATGGCGATGCCATGTGCACGGGTGGATATCTCGGCGGCACGGCGCATCAGGGCCAGTTCGTGGGCATCCTTGATGAGGCGCATCTCGTCGAGCGCATGCCGCACGTCGACGATCTCGCCCGGTGCGACGATGCCCTGCCGCGTCTTTGCGCGCACCGCGTTGAGCCAGCCGATCACGCGCGCATCCCATGCCGGATCCTGCCCCACCGCGTAGGCGAGGCGCGCGCGGTTGCCCATCAGCTCGGGCAGCCTGGCATCGAGTTCAGTGACCGACCAGGCTGCATCGAAACCGAACTGTTCCCGCGCCGCCGCCGGGCCGTGGCGGAAGCCGTCCCAGATCTCGCGTGTCTCGTCCTTGTCGCGGCAGAACAGGATCGATTGCGGCTCCGCGCCGCCGACCAGCACCACCACTGCCTCGGGCTCGGCGAAGCCGGTCAGCCAGTAGAAATAGCTGTCATGCCGGTAGGGATAGTGGGTGTCGCGGTTGCGCGCCACCTCGGGGGCGGTGGTGGCGATGGCGATGCCGTCGCCGAGGGCGGCGGCCAGCCGCGCGCGGCGGTTGGCGTAAATGGAGGCGTCAAACATGGGTGTGCAGGCTTTGGTCGAGTTGGTGCAAGCGTTCGGGTGTTCCCACATCGACCCAGCGGCCGACGAAATGTTCACCGGAGACGCGTCGGGCGTCGATCGCCTGCCGCAGCAGCGGCGCCAGCGGCGCTTTCTCGCCGGCGGGCGTGCGGGCGAACAGCGCACGGTGATAGACGCCGATGCCGCAGAAAGTGAGGCGCAAGGCGTGCGGGGAATCAGCGTTCTGCACCCGCCCGTCGTCGAGCACGAAATCACCCTGCGGATGATGCGGCGGATTATCGACCAGCACCAGGTGCGCCCGGTCGTGGCCGGCGGCGAGCCGCGCCAGCGGTTCGGCCAGGCGGGAAAAATCGTATTCGCAGTAGATGTCGCCATTCACCACCGGGAAGACCTCGCTTTCGATCAAAGGCAGCGCGGTGGCGATGCCGCCCGCGGTCTCCAGCGCGCTGGCCTCGCGCGAATACTCGATCACCACGCCGAGCGCCGCGCCGTTCCCCAGCGCGGCCTCGATCTGCTGGCCGAGATGGGCGTGATTGATGACGATGCGGCCGAACCCCGCCGCACGCAGGCGCTCGATGTGCCATATGACGAGCGGCTTGCCGCCAACCGGCAGCAAGGGCTTCGGTGTGTGGTCGGTAAGCGGGCGCATGCGCTCGCCGCGGCCGGCCGCCAGGATCATCGCCGTACTCGTATTCACCCCTTGCCCACCCGCTTGCTCCTTGAACCTTGAACCTTGAACCTTGAACCTTGAACCTTGAACCTTGAACCTTGAACCTTGAACCTTGAACCTTGAACCTTGAACCTTGAACCTTGAACCTTGAACCTAAAACGTATACCCCACCTGCGGCGCCCTGTCCTGCAGCGCATCGAGCAGGAACAGCAGCGGCTTCAGCTCGTCGTAGCGCTCGCAGGTCTTGCGCAGGTAATGCATCACCCGCGGCATGTCCTTCAGATAACCGTCCTTGCCGTCGCGGTGGTACAGGCGGGCAAAAATGCCGAGTACCTTGATCTGGCGCTGCGCGCCCATCCATTCGAAATCGCGCCAGAATTCGCCGAAGTCCTCGCGCACCGGCAGGCGGGCCGCGCGCGCCTTTTCCCAGTAGCGGATCACCCAGTCGAGCTGCTGCTCCTCGTCCCACTGGATGTAGGCATCGCGGTAGATCGAGGCGAGGTCGTAGGTGATGGGGCCGTACACCGCGTCCTGGAAGTCGAGGATGCCGGGGTTGGGGTCGCTCACCATCAGGTTGCGCGAATGCCAGTCGCGGTGCACGTACACCTGCGGCTGCGCCAGGTTGTTGGCGAGCAGGCGCTCGAACACGGTGTCGAGGATGGTTTTCTGTTCGCCCTTCATGGCGACGCCGAGATGTTTCGCCACATACCACTCGGGGAACAGCATCAGCTCGCGGATCAGCAGCGCGCGGTCGTATTCCGGCAGCACCCCCGGGCGGCTCGCATGCTGGATGCGGATCAGCGCATCGTTCGACGCCAGATACAGCTCGCGCGCCACATCCCGATCGAGTGCGGCTTCGTCGAGCGCCGACAGGTAGGTGACGTTGCCCAGATCGGTCAGCAGCAGAAAACCCTGTTCCAGATCCTGCGCCAGCACCTGCGGCACGTGCACGCCGGCATCGCCGAACAGCCGCGCCACCGCGACGAACGGGCGGCAATCCTCGTGCGCCGGCGGCGCGTCCATCACGATATAATCGCGGCCTTTGGCAGTCACGCGAAAATAACGGCGAAAGCTGGCGTCCGCCGACGCCGGGGCGATGTCCAGCGCATCCCCCCCCAATTGACGGGCGGCCCAGCCTTGTAATGCTTGCAAACGTTCCACAGCCACACTGCTCCGAATAACGAACTTCCGGATTTTACATCGCTTGTCCACCCTGCCCGGCTTTGCGCTTGTCGTGTTGTTGCTGACCGCTGTTCCGGCGGCGGCGAACGGGCTCGCACTGAAAAAAGACGTCGAGCTCGCCGGCTCGGCTGCGGCAGGCAAGGCGGGGCCGCTGTTCGTGACGGCCGATCGCATCGAATCGACCACCGCCAACGTCATCGAAGCCAGCGGCCATGTGGAAGCCCGCCAGGCCGGGCAGAACTTCTTCGCCAACTGGCTGCGCTACGACACCACGCTGAGCCAGGTGGAAGCACGCGGCCAGGTACGGCTGGAGCAGACCACGCTGCAGGTAGCCGGAGACACCCTCAAATTCAACCTCGATGACTACAGCGGCGAGCTCACCCAGCCGGTATACCGGTTCCCGGCGCAGCAGGGGCGCGGCAACGCCGACCGCATCGAGTTCATCGACGAAAACCATTTCAAGCTGCAGGACGCCACCTATACCACCTGTTCGGTGGACAACGACGACTGGTTCCTCAAGGTGGGCGACCTCGACATCGACAGGACCCGCAGCGTGGGCACGGCGCGCCACGCTTCCCTGCAGTTTCTCGGTGTGCCCATCCTGTACACGCCGTGGGTGGATTTCCCGCTCAGCGATGCACGCAAGACCGGCATGCTGGCGCCCACTTTCGGCACCACCGAGCGCAGCGGCCTCGATATCCTGTTGCCGTATTACCTCAATCTCGCACCCAACTACGACGCCACACTCTACCCGCGCCTGCTGTCCAAGCGCGGGGTGCAGCTGGGCGGTGAATTCCGCTACCTGCTGGCAGGCGCCCGCGGCGAGAATCGCCTCGAATACCTGCCGAACGACAGCGAGGCCGAGCGCTCGCGCTGGAGCGTGGCGCTGAAGAACGAAACCATCCTGAACGCGAACACCCAGGCCGGCATGGTGTTCAATCGCGTGTCCGACGACGATTATTTCCGCGACCTGTCCAATCTCATTTCCATCACCTCGCTTACCCATCTCAATCGCGAGGCCTGGCTGACCACGCAACACGCCAACTGGCGTGCCGAATTGCGCGCGCAAAGCTACCAGACGTTGCAGGACTCCACCTCGACCATCCACATTCTCGAACCTTACGCACGGCTGCCACAGGCCCGCCTGGGCATGACGAAAACCTTCGAGAACGGGCTTGAGTTCAGGCTGGACAGCGAAGCCACCCGCTTTGCCCACCCCACGCAGACCGAAGGCACCCGCGCGCTGGCCTACCCGACGCTGCGCTTGCCGCTGGCCAACTCGTTCGGCTTTTTTACTCCGCAGATCGGCTGGCACAGCAGCTATTACGACCTGGACGACAGCGTGGACAAACAGCGCATCTCGCGCAATGTGCCCATCCTCAGCCTCGACAGCGGCGTTACCTTCGACCGCCCGTTCCGCTTTGCCGGCCACGATTTCGAGCAGACGCTGGAACCGCGCGCCTACTACGTATACGCGCCGTATCGCAATCAGGATGCAATCCCGGTGTTCGACACCGCGCTGCTCGATTTCAGCTACGCACAGATGTTCACCGAGAACCAGTTCATCGGCGGCGACCGCGTCAACGACGCCAACCAGCTGACGCTCGCCGTCACCAGCCGCTTCATCGAGGCCGAAAGCGGCCTGGAACGGCTGCAGGTCACCCTTGGCCAGCGCTATTACTTCAGCGCGCAGCAGGTCCGCCTGCCCGGCGTGCCCCCGCGCACCAGCAGCGCCACCGACCTGCTCGCCGCCGTCAGCGGGCAGATCACGCGCGACTGGCGCATCGATACTGCCTGGCAGTTCGATACCCAGAATGGCACCACCATCCGCCAGAACCTCGGCGCCTCCTATCGTCCCGGCCCCGGTCGCGCATTGAACTTTGGCTACCGTTTCATCGACCAAACCACCGAGCAGGTCGATCTGTCCGCGCAATGGCCGCTGGCCAGGCGCTGGTACGGCATGTTCCGCTACAACTATTCGTTCCAGGACGACAAGCTGGTCGAAGGGCTGGCCGGGCTTGAATACAATGGCGGTTGCTGGGCGGTGCGCGCGGTGTTCCAGCGTCTGGCCACCAAGGAAGACCAGTCCACCGATGCACTGTTCTTCCAGCTCGAGTTGAGCGGCATGGGGCGCCTGGGCGCCAACCCGCTCGACGTTTTGAAACAAAGTGTTCCCGGATACAGGCCAAGCAATGAAATTCTTCAAACGCCCTGAATGGCACCGCCCGCACTGGGTACTGGTGCTGCTGATCGCCGCCTCGACCCTGCTGCCGGCCCACGCCGCGGTTCAGCCGCTCGATCATATCGTTGCCGTCGTCAACGACGAAGTCATTACCCATCAGGAGCTCGTCAAGCGTTACGACGAAGTCGTGCGCAACCTGTCGCGGCAGAACACCCCGCTGCCGTCGCGCGAGATACTGGAAAAACAGCTGCTCGAGCGCATGGTCACCGAACTCGCCTTGCAGCAGCACGCCCGCAGCACCGGCGTGCGGGTCGACCCGACGCAGGTCGAGCGCGCCCTGCAGCGCATCGCCGCGCAGAACAAGCTCGACATGGCCGGATTGCAGGCCGCACTGGAAAAGGACGGCCAGAGCCTCGACCACATGCGCACCACCATCCGCAATGAAATCCTTATTGCACGCGCCCGCGAACGCGACGTCGACAACCGCATCGCCGTCAGCGACGCCGAGATCGAAGGCTATCTGCAAACCCAGGCACAGCAGGGCGTGGAGACGGAATACAACTTCGCCCACATTCTCGTTACCGTGCCGGAGAACGCGTCTCCCGAACAAATCCAGGCGCGCCGCGACCGCGCCGAGGACATCCTCGCCCAGCTCGCCAGGGGCGCCGACTTCGCCCAGCTGTCGGCCAGCCATTCCGACGCCCCCAACGCGCTGCAGGGCGGCGCTTTCGGCTGGCGCGCCAGCGGCAAGATGCCGGCCCTGTTCGCCGATGCGCTGAAACCGCTGCAACCGGGCCAGATCGCCCCGCTGCTGAAAAGCAGCAACGGCTTTCACATCCTCAAGCTCAACGACAAGCGCGGGCTGGACGTGGCACTCAACGTCACGCAGACGCACGCCCGCCACATCCTCATCAAGACCAACGAGCTCACCTCGGAATCGGATGCCCGCAACCGCCTGCTGCAACTGAAAGAGCGTATCGACAACGGCGTGAAATTCGACGAGCTCGCACGCCTGCACTCCGAGGACGCCAGCGCTTCCAAGGGTGGCGACCTCGGCTGGATCAATCCCGGCGACACCGTGCCCGATTTCGAGAAAGCGATGAACGCCCTGCAACCCGGTGAGGTCAGCGCGCCGATCCAGTCGCCCTTCGGCTGGCACTTGATCCAGGTGCTGGAGCGCCGCGAGCAGGACGTCACGCAGGAACGCCAGAAACTGCTGGCGCGCCAGGCCATCCGCGAACGCAAGGCGGAAGAAGCCTTCCAGGACTGGGTGCGGCAGATTCGCGACTCGGCCTACGTCGAACTGCGCCCGCTCAATTGATCCGGGTATCCCGAGGGTGAGCGAAGCCGCGAATCTGCCCGTTCTCGCCCTCACTGCCGGCGAACCCGCCGGAATCGGGCCCGACCTCTGCATCGCGCTGTCGCAGCAGGCGCTGCCATGCCGCCTCTCGGTGCTGGGCGATATCGGGGTGCTGCGCGCGCGCGCCGCCCGGCTCGGCATCGCGCCCGATTTCGTCAGCGGCGACGCCGTTCCCGCGCACCGGCAGGGCCGTCTGCATGTGCGCCACATTCCGGTTGCGGCCCCGGTCGCCGCAGGCGTGCTCGACCCCGCCAACAGCGCCCACGTGCTCGCCCTGCTCGACGCCGCCGTCGCCGGCTGCATGAACGGCAGCTATGGCGCCGTCGTCACCGCGCCGGTACACAAGGGCATCATCAACGATGCCGGCTTTGCCTTCACCGGCCACACCGAATACCTGGCCGACCGCAGCGGCACCGAAAAAGTCGTGATGATGCTTGCCGGCGGCGGCCTGCGCGTCGCGCTCGCCACCACCCATCTGCCTTTGCGCGAGGTGGCCGACGCCATTACCCCTGCGCTGCTCGATGCGGTGATCCGCATCCTGCACGCCGACCTGCAAAGCAAGTTCGGCATCGCCCGGCCGCACATCCTGGTGGCCGGGCTCAATCCGCATGCCGGCGAATCCGGCCACCTCGGGCGCGAGGAGATCGACGTCATCGAGCCCACGCTCGATCGCCTGCGTGGCGAAGGCATGACGCTCGTCGGCCCGCTGCCCGCCGACACGCTGTTCTCGCGCATCCGCCACGACCGCTGCGACGCCGTGCTGGCGATGTATCACGACCAGGGCCTGCCGGTGCTCAAATACGCCAGCTTCGGCGCCGGCGTGAACATCACGCTCGGTCTGCCGTTCATCCGCACCTCGGTCGACCACGGCACCGCGCTCGACCTCGCCGGCACGGGACGCGCGGAAGTGGGCAGCCTGATCGCCGCGATCGAAGTGGCGCTGGAGATGCTGAAGGCAAAGGGGACAGGATGCGGGGACCAGGATTTAGGGGATGAGCAACCGAAGGCCGCGAAATTTAACGAGCCCCCAGCCTCCAGCCCCTAGCCATGCATACCCCCCGCAAACGCTTCGGCCAGAATTTCCTCGTCGACGACAGCATCGTCCATGCCATCGTCAACGCCATCCACCCGCAGGCGTCCGACATCGTGGTCGAGATCGGCCCCGGCCTCGGCGCGCTGACGCGGCCCCTGCTCGAACGCCTGCCGCATCTGCATGCCGTCGAGCTCGACCGCGACATCGTCGCGCGCCTGCAAAGAACCTGGCCGGCCGAGCGGCTCAGCGTGCACGGCGGCGACGCGCTGAAATTCGATTTCAGCGCGCTGGGCCATGATCTGCGCATCGTCGGCAACCTGCCCTACAACATTTCCACGCCGCTGCTGTTTCACTTGATGGCGTTCGCCGAGCACATCCGCGACATGACCTTCATGCTGCAGAAGGAGGTCGTCGAACGCATGGTCGCCGCGCCTTCGACCCCCGATTACGGGCGCCTGTCGATCATGCTGCAGCGCCGCTTTCACCTGGAATGGCTGCTCGACGTCCCGCCTGCCGCCTTCAATCCGCCGCCCAAGGTCGATTCCGCGGTCGTCCGCCTGATCCCCAAAACACCGGCTGAAATCGTCCCGCTCGATGAGGCGCTGTTTGCGCGCGTCGTCGCTGCCGCGTTTTCGCAGCGGCGCAAGACCCTGAAGAACACGCTCGGCAGCCTGCTCAAGTCCGGCGACTTGGCCGCGCTCGGAATCGACGCCGGCAAGCGTGCGGAAAATCTCGCCGTCGCCGACTACGAAGCCATCACCCGGCATCTGGCCGGACAAGACCGCGCGGCGTAAAACCCCACCTCCAGGCAGGGCAAGACGAGCGAAACGGACTGGCGGCTCAAGCTTGATAGCCGAAGTCCGATACTCAGGTAGTCGCCTGCCCGAACCTTATGGACACCCACACCCCGTACCCACTCTCAGCTTCTCCGCCGAGCCTGGAGCCCGAAATCGAGCGGGAGTTGCTACGCGCCTATATCGACAGCGCCAACGACGGCATTTTTGTCGTCTGCGACGAGATGAAATTCCATGTCGCCAATCCGCTCATGGCCACCTGGATCGGGATCAGCGAAACCGAGCTGACCGCGCATGGGCAGCGCATGCCGATCACCGAGCTACTGGGCCCGACCGAGACCGAGGCCCTGTTCCGCGAACATTTCCGCACCGCGCTTGAGGGACGGGCAACGCGTTTCGAAATGGAGATCAATCCGCCGCGCGGCGAACCGCGCTGGGTTGAAATCAGCATGAACCGCGTACGCCTGAATAACGGCGAACTGGTGATCGGCATCCTGCGCGACGTCACCGAGCGCAGGATGCTGCAAACCACGTTGCAGCACCATGTAAGCCACGACGATCTGACTGGACTGGTCAACCGGCGCGAATTCCAGCAACGCCTGCAGGCGCTGGTCGACAGCGTGAAAACCAACCGCGGATCGCATGTCCTGGCCTATATCGACCTCGACCAGTTCAAGCTGGTCAACGACACCTGCGGCCACCTGGCCGGCGACGAGCTGCTGCGCCTGCTGGGGCAGCAGCTGAAGCAGCTGACGAACCGGCGCGACGTGGTCGCTCGCCTCGGAGGCGATGAATTCGGGCTACTGCTATACGACCGGCCGATTGAAGAAGGCATGCGGGTGGCAGAAGCCTTGCGCACCGCCATGGCCGGCTATCGCTTCGCCTGGGATGGACGCAGCTTCGAGGTGACGGCCAGCGTCGGCCTGTGTGCCGTCGGCGACGACACGGTTTCCGCGGAAGACGCGTTGAGCGCGGCCGATGCCGCCTGCTATGTTGCCAAGGATCAGGGGCGCAACCGCGTCCAGTTGTATCTCGGCGGTACCGCCTGCACCGGCAGGCGCCAGGAAATGCAATGGGTGGCACGCCTGCAGAAGGCGCTGGACGAAAACCGCTTTCAGATATGGCAGCAGCAGATTCTCGACCTGAGACGCGCTCCAGGGGAGGGCGCCGGGCATGTCGAAATGCTGCTGCGCCTGATCGGCGAGGACGGAGCGATCGTCGCGCCAGACCGGTTTTTCCCGGCGGCCGAACGCTACGGGCTGATGCCTGCCATCGACCGCTGGGTCGTCCAGCATCTGCTGCTGGACGAGCAACACGGGGGGCTGCAGGCGGAAATGGCGCGCACCTCGGCCACGCATTGCGCCATCAACCTGTCCGGCGCCAGTCTCAATGACGACATGTTCATGGCCTTCCTGGAAGACGCGCTGCGCCGCACAACGCTGGCGGGAGATCGGTTGTGTTTCGAAATCACCGAGACCGTGGCGGTGACCCATTTCGGACGCACCCGCGAAGTGATGCACGCCATCAAGCAGTTCGGCTGCCGGTTCGCACTGGATGACTTTGGCAGCGGCATGTCTTCGTTCAGCTACCTGAAGAACCTGCCGGTGGACTATCTCAAGATCGACGGCACCCTGGTGCGGCATATCGTCGAGGATGCCGCCGATTTCGCCATGGTCGAGGCCATCAACCGCGTCGGCGCTGCGCTCGGGCTGAAGACGATCGCCGAGTTCGTCGAGAGCGAGGCGGCGCTGCGGCGGCTACGCGAAATCGGCGTCGACTATGCCCAGGGCTACGCCATCCACCGTCCCCAGCCATTGTTCGGCGAATCGGGTCCCGCCTGAAGCCGCAACCGTACGCTCCACCGCGACAAGCGGGGGCAGTTCAGTCCGGCATAAAGGGGTAGTCGGTATACCCTTTCTCTTCCCCGGTGTAGAACGTTGCGTAATCGGGCGGATTCAAGGCCACGCCGCGGCGGAACCGTTCCACCAGATCGGGGTTGGCCAGCAGCAGGCGGCCGAACGCAATCGCATCGGCGGCGCCCGACGTCACTGCAGCCTGCGCGGTTGCGAAGTCGTAGCCGTTGTTGAGGATCAGATTGCCCGAATACAGCGCACGCAGCCTGTCGTAATCGAATGGCGGCCACTGTCCCCGGGGCGCGCCACCGGCTCCCTGCAACACGTCCAGGAAAGCGAGTTGCAGCGGATTGAGCTGTCCGACAACGTAATCGAACGTATCCTGCGGATCGTCGTCGCTGATGTCGTTGAATGGCGTCACGGGAGACAGCCGCAGGCCGGTGCGGTCGCTGCCGATTTCCCTGCACACGGCATCCATCACTTCCAGCAGCAGACGCGCCCGGTTTTCCTTGCTGCCGCCGTAGGCATCGGTGCGCCGGTTGGTGGACGAGCGCAGGAACTGATCCAGTAGATAACCATTGCCGGCGTGGATTTCCACGCCGTCGAAACCCGCGTCGATGGCATTGCGCGCGGCCTGCCCGAAATCAGCGACCAGGGCGGGGATTTCCGCAAGGTCGAGCGCGCGCGGCGTGACGAAATCCTTCATCCCCTGCCCGGTGAACACCTGGCCGGACGGACGGATCGCCGACGGTGCGACCGGCAACGCGCCGCCCGGCTGCAGATCGGGATGCGAAATCCGCCCCACATGCCACAGTTGCAACGCGATCTTCCCGCCGGCGCCATGCACCGCATCGGTTACCTGCTTCCAGCCCGCGATCTGTTCGGGCGTATGGATGCCGGGTGTGCGGGGATAGCCGTGGCCCGCCGCGCAGATCGGCGAAGCCTCGGTCAGGATGAGCCCGGCCGAGGCGCGCTGGCGATAGTATTCGGCCACCCGCAGCGTCGGCACGTTGCCCGTGCCGGCGCGGTTGCGCGTCAGCGACGACATCACCACGCGGTTGGCAAGCTCGATGGCGCCGAAGCGGGCAGGTGAAAAGAGATCGGTCACGTCGGGATTCCTCTGGGTCTAGTTGCAGGCAGGGTTGATGAAACACATTCAACGTACCTTGGGGTCAGATCCGGAAATGCAAGCTTCGCTGGCGTCGATCGATGGGATAGCAGGGTCGATGGCGCGGATGTTTGAGATAATTGGAAATGGAGCCCGATACTGGTCGTGCTGCTTGCGGAAACCATCCCGGCACATCCAGGAAAGGGCCATGGAATAGCCTACTCCAAACCTAGGAATTGAATCATGATCGAGAATCAGGAACGCTTCAGCCGAGCGGTGGCACTGTTTGATGCCGCCAATGCGGAAGACCCCAATCAGGATGAAGGCCAGCCCAAGGAACTGCTTTACGGCCGTCGCATGTCGGACATGATCGCCCGCTTTGCACCGGAAGCCTCCGAAGTGGCGCAACTGGCCGTGCGCGCCCAGCACATCCAGCGCTGGAAGGTGCCGCGCAGCAGTTATCCGATGAACAAGGAGGGCTATCACGCGTGGCGCACCGGGCTTTACACGTTTCACGCCGATACGGCGGGCGAGCTGATGCGCCAGGCCGGCTACGACGACGCAATGATCGAACGCGTCAAGAAGGCGGTGAGCAAGCGCGGCATCAAGAGCAATCCGGAAACGCAACTGCTGGAAGACATCGCCGATCTTGTCTTCATCGAGCATTACATACTGGCCTTCGCCCAGAGCAAGCCCGACTACGACGAGGCGAAATGGCTGGATATCATCCGCAAGACATGGCAGAAGATGTCGAAGGCCGCCCAGGCCTTCGCACTGTCCGGAAAAATCAAGCTGCCCGAGCCGCTGTTACCGCTGATCACCAAGGCAATCGGTTAGCAAGCGCTGCGGCCTGGGCCGGTTACTCCGCCCATTCCTTCACCCACCCGGCGGTTCCCTTCTGGATGAATTCGATCGGGTAGCCGTCGGGATCTTCGATGAACGCGATCACCGTGGTGCCATGCGACATCGGCCCGGCCGGGCGCAGCACCTTGCCGCCCCTGGCTGCGACGGCGTCGCACGCGGCGTAGGTGTCGTCGACCTCGATGGCGATGTGGCCGTAGCCGCTGCCGGCTTCGTATTTGTCGACGCCCCAGTTGTAGGTCAGCTCAAGCACTGCCGTGCGGTCTTCCGTGTCGTAGCCGACGAAGGCGAGCGTGAACTTTCCGCCCGGATAATCCTTGCGGCGCAGCAGTTTCATGCCGAGCACGCTGGTGTAGAAATCGATCGAACGGTCGAGGTCGCCGACGCGCAGCATGGTGTGCAGGATTCGCATGGTTTCAGACCCGAAAAAGAGAAGCTCCCATTGTGCGCAACTCGGCGCGCCGCGCAAGCGCGTCCGGGCAGAGCGCCGCGACCTGCGCCCAGAAGCGCGGCGAATGGTCGAGGTGGACGAGGTGGGCGAGTTCATGCGCCGCAACGTAGTCGATATGGGCGAGCGGTGCCTGCACCAGTCGCCAGTTGAGGCGGATGTGGCCGTTCCGGGTGCAGCTGCCCCATTGGGTTTGCGCGTCGGACAGGGCAAAACGGCGGGGTGCGCGTCCCAGTTTGCGGGCGATACGCGCGAGCCGCCAGGCCAGCAGACGCTCGGCGCGAAGTTGCAGCCAGTCGCGGATCAAGGTTCCGGCGTCGGCATCGTACGGCGCATGGATGCGCAGCGTGCCACCATGGCGGCGCACCTCGCTGAACAATGAAGGCCGGATATCGAGTGCAAGGACGCGCCCCAGGTAACGCACTTCGTTCGCGGCGAGCGTCCCGGGTTGCGATGCGCGCGCCTGCATCCGTGCCCAGGCGCGGGCGAGCCAGCCGTGTTGCAGCGTGACATAACGCTCGATCTCGGCGCGCGGCGTCCAGCTCGGCGCATGAATGCGCACTTCGCACGAAGTCACCGTCAGGCCGAGCGTGCGGCGGCGGCGCGAGCGCTTGAGCGCAAACGGCACCGCGATGCCGCCGAGCTGCAACACCCCGTTATTGGCGTGCGGCAGCAGGGGGCAGCCTCGCCATTTCGGCCTCGATCCAGGCCTCGACCGCGCGGGTGAGTTCGGCCGCACTTTTGCCCGCCGTGGCAATGGCCGGGCCGATGCTGACGGTGATGGTGCCGGGACATTTGATGAAGGCATTTTTTGGCCACACCTCGCCCGCGTTGTGCGCCACCGGCACGATGGGGGCGCCGCTTTCCGCCGCCAGCCAGCCGCCGCCTATGCCATAGCGGCCTTTTTCACCGGGAGCGACGCGCGTGCCTTCGGGAAACACCAGCACCCAGAATCCCTGCGCGATTTTTTCCTTGCCTCGGGCGACGATCTGCTTGAGCGCTTCGCGCCCGGCACCGCGGTCGATGGCGATGGGAGAAAGCATCCGGAATGCCCAGCCAAAAAACGGCACGTTCAGCAGCTCCTGCTTGATGACCGGCGAGACCGGCGGAAACAGGAACAGAAACGCCACGGTTTCCCACGCCGACTGGTGCTTGGCGAGAATGACGGCAGGCTGTTCCGGCAGGTTTTCAGCCCCCTTCACCACATAGCGGATGCCGAGCACCCAGCGCGCCAGCCAGATCACGATGCGGTTGTAGCCGGTAATCATCCGGTAACGCGTATGCGCCGAAAACGGAAAACTGAGCAAGGCAACCAGGCTGAAGAAAACCGTCAGCACGGTTTGCAGAACCATGAAAATCAGCGAACGGAGCAAATTCATGCCGCCACCTTGAGCAGGTAATCGACGACCTCGCTCAGGTTGGCAAATACCGGCGTGTTCTCGGGCAGGTTGCCTGCCGCCAGGGTTTTTTCGCCCTTGCCGGTTCGCACCAGCAACGGACGGGCGCCCACGCTGGCCGCCGCCAGCAGGTCGCGCAGCGAATCGCCGATGGCGGGCACATCCTGCAGATCCTGGCCGTAGCGTGCGGCGATCTCGTCGAACAGCCCCGGCTTGGGCTTGCGGCAACTGCACTCCATGTCAGCCGAATGCGGGCAGTAAAACACCGCCTCGATGCGTCCCCCCACCTGCGCCACTGCCTTGTGCATCTTGGCATGGATGGCATTCAGCGTGGCCATTTCGAATAGCCCGCGAGCCAGCCCGGATTGATTGGTGGCCACCACCACTCGCCAGCCCTCGCGCGTCAGCCGCGCGATCGCTTCCAGGCTGCCGGGAATGGGCTTCCACTCTTCCGGAGACTTGATGAACTGGGCGGAGCCGAAATTGATGACGCCGTCGCGGTCGAGAATGATGAGCTTCATGGTCCAACCCCTACCTTTACCGGGCTTATATTACGCCGCCAGACGCGACAAGTCCGCAACCCGGTTCATGGTCCGGTGCAGCTGGTTCAGCAGCGCCAGGCGGTTGGCCTTGAGTGCGGGATCGTCGGCGTTGACCATCACGCCATCGAAGAAGGCATCGACCGGGATTTTGAGCGCAGCCAGCGCCTGCAGCGAGGCGGTGTAGTCGCCGGCGGCGAAGGCGGCGTCGGCACGCGGCCCAATCTCGCCCAGAGCGGCGAAGAGCGCCTTTTCCGCCGCCTCGACAAAGTGGGCGGAGTCGGCCACGGCACCGACGCCGCCTTCGGCCTTCTTCAGGATGTTGCCGACGCGCTTGTTGGCGGCGGCGAGCGCGGGGGCTTCGGGCAACCCGGCAAAGGCCCGCACCGCAGCGAGTCGCTTGGGTATTTCGCCCAGGCGTTGAGGTTTTAGGCCAACGACTGCATCGACTTCCTGTGCTGAGTAACCTTGTTCACGCAACATCCCGGACAGGCGCTCGAACATAAAGGTCTCGACTTGGCCCGCGACATCTTCGGAGAAGCCGCGAATACCGGCCGCCACGAAAAGCAGCGCATCAAGGTTCAATGGCAGATCGCGCTCGATCAGCATACGGATCACACCCAACGCATGACGACGCAGTGCGAACGGATCCTTGTCCCCAGTCGGCTTTTCACCGATGCCAAACAGTCCAACCAGCGTTTCGAGTTTGTCGGCCAGCGCCACGCACACGCCAACATCACTGCGCGGCAATTCATCGCCGGCAAAACGCGGCTTGTAGTGGTCTTCGATGGCAAAGGCGATATCGTCCGACAGGCCATCGTGTTGCGCGTAATAACGCCCCATGCTGCCCTGCAGTTCAGGAAACTCACCTACCATGTCAGTAAGTAGATCAGCTTTGGCCAGCTTCGCAGCGTTGCTGACCGATGATTCGAGTTTCTCGATTCCGAGCATCGCTGCAATTCCGACTGCAATCAGCTCGACCTTGTTACTGCGCTCGCCCTGGCTACCCAATTTATTGTGATACACCACCTTCGCCAACCCCGGCACACGGTCTGCCAGTTTTTTCTTGCGATCCTGGTCGAAGAAGAACTTGGCATCGGCCAGCCGCGGACGCACCACGCGTTCATTGCCCTGGATCACGGAAGACGCATCGTCGGGCGAGATGTTGGAAACGATGAGGAACTGGTTGGTCAGCTTGCCCGCCGTGTCCAACAACGGGAAGTATTTCTGGTTCGCCTTCATGGTGAGGATCAGGCATTCCTGCGGCACTTCGAGGAAAGCCTCCTCGAACATGCCGACCAGTACATTGGGGCGTTCGACCAGCGCGGTGACTTCGTCCAGCAGGGCATCATCCTCGATCGGCTTCAGGCCAAGCGGCGCGGCGGCGGCCTGCAACTGGCGGGCGATCTCGACGCGGCGCTCGGCGAAGCTCGCGATCACCGCACCCTCGTCAGCCATCTGCGGGGCATAGCAGTCGGCGTTGGTGATCGACACCGGACTGACGCGCGCCTCGAAGCGATGGCCCTGCGTTTCCCGGCCGGCCTCAAGGCCGAGCACCGAAACCGGCACGACTTCCGCGCCGTGCAGCGCAATCAAGCCATGTGCGGGGCGCACGAAATTGACTGTTTCCCAGCCTTCGCCTGACGGATCGGGATAGGTCATGACCTTGGGAATGGGCAGTTTTTCCAGTGCGGCTTCGAGCGCACGCTGCAGGCCATCAGCCAAGAGCGTACCGGGCGCGATGCTGTCGTGGAACAGGACTTCGTTCTTGCCGTCGGCGGCACGGCGCAGCCGGTTGACCGCGGACTCGTCCGCACCCAGCGCGGCCAGCCGCTTCAGTAGCGCGGGTGTTGCGTTACCCGCCGCATCCAGACCCACATTGACAGGCATGAGCTTGGTCGACACCGGCTTGTCGGCGGCACACGCCAGCACATTTGCGACATGCGCGCCAAGTCGGCGCGGCGAAGCGAAATGCGTGACGGTGGCACGTGTGTCCTTCAGAGTATTCGCATCGACCAGCCCTTGCGTCACCAGGTTTTCGGCCAACACAGCGGCAAACGTCTCGCCCAGTTTTTTCAGCGCCTTGGGCGGCAGTTCTTCGACGAACAGTTCAACCAGCAGATTCCGCGCGCTCATGCTGCCGCCTTCTTGTCGAATTGTGCGATGACTTCGTCCGCCCACGCCCTCGGCGCCATCGGAAAGCCGAGCCGCGCGCGGCTGTCGAGGTAGCTTCTGGCCACCGTCCGCGCCAGGTTGCGGATGCGGCCGATGTAGGCAGCGCGCTCGGTCACCGAGATCGCACCGCGCGCGTCGAGCAGGTTGAAGGTGTGCGCGGCTTTCAGCACCTGTTCATAGGCCGGCAGTGCGAGCTGCGCCGCCATCAGTTCCTGCGCCTTCTTCTCGTGCGCGGCAAACGCGGTGAGCAGAAAATCGACGTCGCTATGCTCGAAATTGTAGGCGCTCTGCTCGACTTCGTTCTGGTGGTAGACGTCGCGGTAGGTGAGCCCCTCGGTCCACACCAGGTCGAACACGCTCTCGACGCCCTGCAGATACATGGCCAGCCGCTCCAGGCCGTAGGTGATCTCGCCGGTAATCGGCTTGCAGTCGATGCCGCCGACCTGCTGGAAATAGGTGAACTGGGTGACTTCCATGCCGTTCAGCCACACCTCCCAGCCCAGCCCCCAGGCGCCGAGCGTCGGGTTTTCCCAGTCGTCCTCGACGAAGCGCACGTCGTTCTTCTTGAGGTCGAACCCCAGCGCTTCGAGTGAACCGAGATACAGCTCCAGAATGTCGGCCGGCGCCGGTTTCAACACCACCTGAAACTGATAGTAGTGCTGCAGCCGGTTGGGGTTGTCGCCGTAACGGCCATCCTTCGGCCGGCGGCTCGGCTGCACGTAGGCCGCTTTCCACGGCTCGGGACCGAGCGAGCGCAGAAAGGTCGCGGTGTGCGAGGTGCCCGCACCGACTTCCATGTCGTAGGGCTGCAGCAGCGCACAGCCGCGCTCGGCCCAGTAGCGTTGCAGGGTGAGGATGATGTCCTGGAAGGTGGGGTTCACGGCGGGTCAGCGGCTTTTCGGCAAAGCGGCATTTTAGCGTGGTTGGCGGGGGTTTCGGCAGTGCCCGATGGGCGGGAGCCGGCTCGCCTCCCAGACCGCCAATCCCGGGTTAATCCGCATCCCGAATCCTTGCCGACAAGATTCTCGAACGGGTCCGGAGTTTCAAATACCGCCGGGATTGCAACGAATCCGGCGATGAAAGCCCGCCACAACGGAACGATCTGGCAGGTTTGAGGGAAACGAAATCGGCCAAATGCAAACTATCCTGAAGAAACGCCAGGCGTCGTGGTCGTGACGTCCATCCATCCTTGATTGAATAGAGGGGTCTTCATGTCCGATCAGCTCGACTCGCTATGCATCGATACGCTGCGCTTCCTCGCGGTGGACATGGTGCAGCACGCCAATAGCGGCCATCCGGGCCTGCCGCTCGGCGCCGCGCCGATGGCCTACGCGCTGTGGACGCGCCAGCTCAAGCACCACCCGGCCAATCCGCTCTGGGCCGACCGCGACCGCTTCGTGCTGTCGGCCGGACACGGCTCCGCGCTCCTCTACAGCCTGCTGCATCTGACTGGCTACGACCTGTCGCTGGATGACATCCGGCAGTTTCGCCAATGGGGAAGCAAGGCGCCGGGGCACCCCGAGCGCGGCCACACGCCCGGCGTCGAGGTGACCACCGGCCCACTCGGGCAAGGGTTGGCGAATGCAGTCGGCCTGGCGATCGGCGAAGCCCATCTGGCGGCGCGCTATAACCGCGACGGCCACACGGTGATCGACCACCATACCTGGGCCATCGTCAGCGACGGCGACCTGATGGAAGGGATCGCCTCCGAGGCCGCCTCGCTGGCCGGGCACCTGCAACTCGGCAAGCTGATCTGCCTCTACGACGACAACAGCGTCACGCTGTCGGCCGCTACCGACATCACGTTTTCGGAAGATTGCGCCCAACGCTTCGACGCCTATGGCTGGCAGATCCTCCACGTGGCCGACGGCAACGACGTCGCCGCGATCAATGCGGCGCTCGACACCGCCCGTGCCGACACCGCGCGGCCATCGCTGATCCTGGTACGCACCCACATCGGCTTCGGCTCGCCCGAGCAGGACAGCTACAAGGCCCACGGTTCGCCGCTCGGTGTCGAGGGCGTCAAAAAGACCAAGGAAAAGCTTGGCTGGCCGGTCGATCCGCCGTTTCGAGTGCCGCAACCGGCGCTGGCGCATTTTCGCGCGGCGCTGCAACGCGGTGCCCGGGCGGAAGCCGAATGGAATGGGCGGCTGGATGCCTATGCCCGGGCATTCCCCGATCTGGCCAGCGAACTGCAGAGCCGTCTGCGCGGCGAGCTGCCGGCCGGGTGGGACGCCGACATCCCGGTCTTCTCCGCCGACGCCAGAGGCATGGCTACGCGCGTCGCCAGCGGCAGGATCATGAATGCGTTCGCGCCGAAGCTGCCTGCTCTGGTCGGCGGCTCGGCCGATCTCGACCCGTCCACCCATACCGCGCTGACGGGGCTGGGCGACTTCAATCCGGCCCCGGCATCCGGCACGGGCCGCGAAGATTCCGACCGCGACGGCTGGAGTTACGCCGGCCGCAACCTGCATTTCGGCGTGCGCGAACATGCGATGGGTGCGATCGTCAATGGCCTCGCCGCACATGGCGGCTTCATCCCCTACGGCGCCACCTTCCTGATCTTCTCCGACTACCTGCGCCCGGCAATCCGCCTGGCCGCGCTGATGGGCGTGCACGTGGTGCACGTGTTCACCCACGACAGCATCGCCGTCGGCGAGGACGGCCCCACCCACCAGCCGGTGGAGCACCTGGCCAGCCTGCGCGCGATCCCCGGTGTCACCGTGATCCGCCCTGCCGACGCCAACGAAACCGCGGTGGCGTGGCAAGTGGCGGTGGAAACCCGCGATCGCCCGGTGCTGCTGGCGCTGACCCGGCAGGACGTGCCCACGCTCGACCGCAGCCGCTATGCCGGTGCCGAAGGGCTGCGCCGCGGCGCGTATGTGCTGAGCGATTCAAAACAAACCCGGCCCGAGCTGATCCTGATTGCCAGCGGCTCCGAAGTCGCCCTCATCCTCGCCGCCGCCGAGCGCCTGCAGGACGAAGGCATCGCGGTGCGCTGCGTGTCGATGCCGAGCTGGGAACTGTTCGACGCCCAGCCGCAAAGCTACCGCGACGAGGTGCTGCCGCCGCACGTGCCGGCGCGCCTGGTGGTCGAGCTGGGGGTGTCCCAGGGCTGGTGCCGCTACGTCGGCGCCCATGGCGACATGCTCGGCGTCGAACGCTTCGGCGCCTCGGCCCCGGCCGGCGTCCTGCTGCGCGAATACGGCTTCAGCGTCGACCACGTGGCCGCGCGCGCGCGAGCGCTGCTGGCGCGCCGATAGACGGCCACGGCAGCGCGGCCCGCAACCTGTCATCAACGGAGAACACGAGCATGAACCATCCATTCAAGGTCGGCGACCACGTACGCTGGAACTCGGAGGCCGGCCTGGTGAGCGGCACGATCGTCCGGGTGCATACGCGCGACACACTCTACAAGGGGCACACGCGTCATTGCAGCCCGGAAGATCCGCAGTACGCGATCAAGAGCGACAAGACCGATCACATCGCGATGCACAAGGGCGCTGCGTTGCAGCGGATAGTCTGAGCAATGCCCGCTGGAATCGAAACGATCTGGACGATCGGCCATTCGACCCGCACGCTGGAGGCGTTTCTCGACGTGCTGGCCGCCTATCGCATCGAGGCGGTCGCCGATGTCCGGCGTTTTCCCGGCTCGCGCCGTCATCCGCATTTCGCGAAGGATGCGCTGAGTGAATCATTGCCGTCGCACGGCATCGTGTATCGGTGGTTGCCCAAGCTCGGCGGACGCCGCCCGGTGCGGCCCGATTCACCGAACGACGGCTGGCGCAACGCCTCGTTCCGCGGCTACGCCGACCATCTCGCGAGCGCGGAGTTTGCCGAAGGCCTCGACGCACTGCTGGCACTGGCCGCGCAGCGACGTACCGCCCTGATGTGCGCCGAGGCGGTGTGGTGGCGCTGCCATCGCGCGCTGATCGCCGACGTGTTGCGCGTGCGCGGCATCGAGGTGATCCATATCGTCGATGCCACGCACAGCACGGTGCATCCCTACACTTCGCCGGCGCGCATTGTAGAAGGGCGGTTGAGCTACGCACTGGCGCTGGAACAGCCGCCTTGATGAGTCGTCAGAAACCGGATGCGAGAAACCATTATGCGCTGCGTTCACGCAGCAAATGAGCCGGAAGACCCGGCTCATTGTTCAGCTCGGCATCGACGCGCAGCGCAATATCTTCGCCTGCGCCCACTCAACCGCGGCAGGAACACGGATGGCCAAATGCCGTCCAATTTACAGGCTTATTAGCAAGTGCTCGACGCCTCCAGCGCCTCGATTTCCTCCGACAACTCCAGCCACTCCCCCTCTTCGATCGCCAGTTCGTCAATGACGTGCTGAAGCTGCCTGCCGGTTTCGGCAATCGCTTCGACGGAAATCGTCCCGACCAGGCGTGCTTCAAGCGCATTTTTTTCGACTTGAAGTGCAGCCATGCTTTTGTCGAGCTTTTCCAGCTTCTGCTTCAACGCCTTGATCCTGCCCGATGACACCGGCGGTTTTTTCGCCGCCACTGGTGCAGGCTCCGGTTTTACTTTCGGCGCTTCGACCTTTTTGCCCGCCTGTTTGAGTTCTTCGCGCAGGCGCTTGCCCTCGTCCAGTAGATAGCGCTGGTAGTCGTCCAGGTCGCCATCGAAGGGCTCGACCCCGCCACGGCTGACCAGCCAGAACTCGTCGCACACCGAACGCAGCAGGGCACGGTCGTGGCTGACCAGCATCACCGTGCCTTCGAATTCGTTCAATGCCATCGCCAGCGCCTCGCGCGTGGCGAGGTCGAGGTGGTTGGTCGGCTCATCGAGCAGCAGGAGATTGGGGCGCTGCCACACGATCATGCACAGCACCAGCCGCGCCTTTTCGCCGCCGCTCATGGTGCCGACGGCCTGCTTGACCATGTCGCCGCTGAAATTGAAGGTGCCGAGAAAATTGCGCAGATCCTGCTCGCGGCTGCTGAACTGGCCGGCGCCGCCGTTGGCGATGGTGTCGCGGGCGAGACGGATCATGTGCTCCAGCGGGGTGTCGGCCGGGCGCAGCACATCGAGTTCCTGCTGCGCGAAGTAGCCGATGTTGAGGCCCTTGCCCTCGGTAACGGCGCCGGCGACGACCGGCAGGGTGCGCGCGATGGTCTTCACCAGCGTCGACTTGCCCTGGCCGTTGGCGCCAAGGATGCCGATGCGCTGGCCGGCGAAGACCGACTTGCTGACCCCCCGCACGATCACCGTCGGCTCGCCTGCTCCGCCCGCCGGCGGATAGCCGAAGCTGGCGTCGTCGATCGTCAGCATGGGGTTGGGCAGGTTGAGTGGCTCCTTGAATTCGAAGGTGAAATCCGCACTCGCCAGCATCGGCGCCAGACGCTCCATGCGGTCGAGCGCCTTGACCCGGCTTTGCGCCTGTTTGGCCTTGCTGGCCTTGGCCTTGAAGCGGTTGATAAAAGCCTGCAGATGGGCGATCTTGTCCTGCTGGCGGGCGAACGCCGCCTGCTGCAGCGCCATCTGCTCGGCACGCATGTCCTCGAAGGTGCTGTAGTTGCCGCCGTAGCGGGTGAGCTGGCCGTTTTCGATATGGATGGTGACGTTGGTCACCGCGTCGAGAAATTCGCGGTCGTGGCTGATCACCAGCAGGGTGCCGGGGTACTTCTTGAGCCAGGCTTCCAGCCACACCAGGGCGTCCAGGTCGAGGTGGTTGGTGGGTTCGTCGAGCAGCAACAGTTCCGACGGACACATCAGTGCGCGCGCCAACTGTAATCGCATGCGCCAGCCGCCGGAGAAACTGTTGACCGGCTGATCCAGCTCGCGCACCTGGAATCCCAGGCCGAGAATCAGGGCCTGCGCGCGCGACTGTGCATCGTGCGCACCGGCGTCGTGCAGCGCCATGTAGGCGTGCGCCATGCGCTCACCGTCGTCGCTGGCCTCGGCGGCGGCCACTTCTGCCTGCGCCTCGGCCAACTGGGTGTCGCCGGCGATGACGAAGCCGGTCGCGGACTCGGCCGTTTCCGGCATGTCCTGCGCCACCTGCGCCATGCGCCACTGCGTCGGCATGGAAAAATCGCCGCGGTCCTCGTGCAGGGTGCCATTCAGCAGCGCGAACAGGCTGGACTTGCCAGCGCCGTTGCGCCCCACCAGGCCGACCTTTTCGCCGGGGTTGATCGACACCGAGGCATTGTCGAGCAGCACCTTGGCGCTGCGCCGCAGGCTGAGATTCTTGAGGATGATCATGCAGAAGATGCGGCGCGCCTGAAACGCGCCGCCCAAATCGAAAGCCGGATTCTACCTTGACGCCGCCATCCGCCTGGCGGGCGTCGGCTGTTTGCCGTCTCGACACGGATTGACGACTTTCCGTCAACCCGTGCCCTGCCGCCTCTCGGGGTTTGCGGGAAACGGCTTGCAAAATATTGTTTTATCTACAGTTTTCAACCTCTCACCGCAGCAGACCCAGGTGGCACAGGCATTGCACGTATTAAGGCAAATCTCTCACCAAGGAGTGCATCATGAAACTGCAATTCGGCAAAAAACAACTGGTTCTCGAACTCAGCTCCACGCCTTTTTCCTGGTTCCACGGCCAGACCGAACGCATGAGCCTCACCAGCCTGTCGCTGCTGTTCGTACAGTTTTCCCTGTTTGCCCGCCAGCCGGCCGCCTGATGCAACTGGGCAGAAGCACCCGCGTGAGCATCAGCCTGTCATGCTCGCCGCTGGGATTTTTCAGCGGCAGCACCCGCCGCATGTCGATGTTCAGCCTGACACTGCTGTTCATCGAATTCCGCATGCTGCGGCGCGCCGCCGCATCCTGCATCTGACGCCCTAGCGGCGGATTTCCAGCGTCGCTTCCAGACCGCCCGTCGCACGGTTTTTGAGCGACACGGCCCATCCATTGGTTTCCGCCAGCTGCCGCACGATCGCCAGCCCCAGCCCGGTTCCGCCGGTAGCCTGCGAACGCGACGCATCGAGCCGGTAAAACGGCCTGAACACCTTTTCCAGCTGATCGTCGGGAATCCCCGCGCCGGCATCGCGCACGATCACCCGTGCCTGTTTGCCGGTGCACTCCAGCGCCAGCTCGACCGGCGTGCCGCCGCCATAACGCTGCGCATTCTGGACCAGGTTGGTGACGATTTGCCGCAGTGCAAGCCGGCCGGCCTCGATCTCGCACGGCACCGCACCCTGCCATGACAGGCCGGTATCGGCCGCGACCTCTTCCAGCAAACCCGCAAGGTCGAAACGCATTTTCATTTCGGCCTGCGTGGTGCGTGCCAGCTCCAGGTAGCCCGTAATCAGCCTGTTCATGTCGGCCAGATCGGCCACCGCCCGGTCAATGCGTGCCGCGCTGGGGGCATCGCGCAGCATTTCCAGGTTGAGCTGCAGCCGCGTCATCGGGGTGCGCAGGTCGTGCGAAATCCCCGCCAGCAAGGTGGTGCGGTTATCCAGCAAGTCGCGCACCTCGGCCGCCATCCGGTTGAAACGACGAGCCAGCTCGGCCAGCTCGGCCGGGCCGGTTTCCGGCAAGGGCTCGGGCAGCTCGCCCGCGCCAACCTGGCTGGCCGCCTGCGCCGCGCGCGCCAGCGGCACGGTGATGCGGCGCACCAGAAACAGGGCGGTCAGCAGACTGAGGAACGCACCCAACGCAATCACCGCGATTGCCGCCAGCGGCGGCTTGACGGCATAGCGATCGGGGAAGAATCCGGCGTGCAGGTCATGCCCGGCCACCGGAATATCCAGCCATGCCGCCGCCGTCTCCGGCACCCCGCGCAACACGATGGATTCGCCTAACCGGCGGCTCAATGCAGTTTCGATCTGCGCGCGAAAGGCGAATTGCGGGGCATCCGCGGTGGCGCCGGTGACGCCGGTGGTCAGGCGCAGGCCATGACGTCGCGCCAGCTCGCGTTCGAACGCGGCACGCGTCGGCGGCGGCAGCTCCACCCAGGTCTGCGCCGACAGCACGATCAATCCGGCCAGGTCGTCCGCCGAGCGTTCCGCCACCGGGACGATCAGGGTGCGATACACCACCCAGAACGCCGCCGCCTGGAACACGATGAAGGCGAGCGCCAGCGTCAGCGCGGTGCGGGCGTACAACGAGCGGGCAATGCGCTTCACCCTTTCCCCTGCGGCACGAACAGATAGCCCTGCCCGCGCTGGGTACGGATATAGGCCGGGTTGGCGGGATCGTCCTCGATCTTCTTGCGCAGGCGGTTCACCCGCACGTCGATGCTGCGGTCGAACGGGTCGCGCTCGAAACCGCGCAGCTGGTCCATCAGCCAGTCGCGCGACAGCGCGCGGTTGGCATGGGTGACGAAGATTTCCAGCAGTGCGTACTCGCCGCCGGTCAACGTGATTTCGACGCCGTCGCGGCTGAGGGTGCGGGCGTCGAGGTTGATGCTGAACGGGCCGAAGCGCTCCAGCCTGGCCGCTTCAGCCGGTGCGGGCGCAGTCGCGCCGCCCTGCCGCCGCAACACCGCGCGGATACGCGCCAGCAGTTCGCGTGGGTTGAACGGCTTGGGCAGGTAATCGTCGGCGCCGACCTCGAGACCGATGATGCGGTCGATGTCCTCGCCCTTGGCCGACAGCATGATGATGGGCGGAAACCCCGGCTGCGCGCGCAGCCGTCGCGCCACCGACAGGCCATCCTCGCCCGGCATCATCCAGTCGAGCACCAGCAGCGCCGGCAGCCGGGCGTTCAACAGGCGGTCGAGCGAAACGGCGTCCTCCGCCGTCTCGACCGCGTAGCCCTGGCTGCTCAGGTATTCGGCCACCAGTTCGCGTATGCCGGGATCGTCGTCGGTGACATAAATGGTGTCTTTTTGCATGCGGCAACTATAGCAGCGGGGATGGCGGGCTATTCCCATCCCGGTTACACACTGTTACAAAATCGCCCTGGCGTGAAACAGTGCGCTTACCTTCCCCAACCAAACTGCGAAGCGTGGAAGCGAAACAACGCGACCACGGATATGGAGATCACGATGGACACACGGCAAACCTGGATTATCGGACTGGCAGCACTGGGACTGGCCCTGGCCAGTCCGGTTCACGCGGCACCGGATTACATGGATGGCGCTTTCATCGTGGCCAAGCGCGACCGCGGCGACGAAGCCCGCCAGGACCGGCGCGACGCCAACAAGCCCGATCAGCGCCGCGCGACACGACGCGAGGCCGAACACAACGAACCGCCAGGTTACGGTTACGGCTACGAGCGCCGCCAGCAGGAACGGCCCGAGCCGGACAGCCATCCCCGCGGCCGTCGCTGAATTTGCACTGAACGCACTGTTGAACGAGGAGAGTCACGATGAATGCACATTCCCTGAAGCGCAGCCAAGGACATCAGCGCATTCTGCTTGCCGCACTGCTTGCCGTCAGCGCCGCCGCGCAGGCCGGTCACGGCCGCGACGACGGCTTCACCACACGCGTCAAGGTCCTGGCCAGCACCCCGGTCTACGACACCATCAACGAGCCGCGCCGCGAATGCTGGACCGAAACCGTCGGCTATGACACGCGCAGCATCCGCGATGGCAGCAATACGGGAGGGGCCATGCTCGGCGCCATCGCCGGCGGCCTGCTCGGCTCAACGGTCGGCAAGGGCAACGGCAGGGTCGCTGCCGCCGCAGTCGGCGCAGCCACCGGCGCAGTGGTGGGCGACCGCTGGAACGACGGCGATCGCCGTTACGAATCGCACCCGCGCCAGGTAGAGCGCTGCCGCACCCACGACGACTACCGTCAGGTGATCAGCGGCTACGACGTGCGCTACCGATTCCAGGGCCGCGAATACAGCACCCGTCTGCCTTACGACCCGGGCAAATGGCTGACCCTGAACGGGAACTTTTCCGTGGCCGAGGACCGGCGCGACGAGCGCTGGAACGACCGCCGCGACGACTGGAACGATTGATGCACGCACCCCGTACAACCGCTGCATTCCAACCTTGAAAGGAGTAGAACCATGCTACGCACCCTGCTGATTGCAACCGCCCTCCTGACCGCCTCCAGCGCCAGCTTCGCCCATGGCGGCAACGGTGGCTACGGCCGTGTGATAACGGTCGAACCCCAGTTCGTCATCTCGTTTGGCAGCCACCATCACGACGGCTTCCGCGTGTTGTACGAGTCCGGCGGCAGCCGCTACTGGACGCACACGTCCTACCGGCCCGGCCGCACCATCGTGCTGCCCCCGCGCCATCGCGTCCAGCATGTCCACCACTACCGTGATTACGGGCATCGCTGGGATGGGCGCCGCGACTGGAATCATCACCACAATGACTGGCGCCACGATGACCGGCGCCATGACCGCGATGGACGCCGCGACCATCGCGAGCACCGCCGCCACGGCCGCAGCTGAATCGTGACCGGGTCCAGGCTTCGCTGGACCCGGTTTTAGTGTGTGGGCGCAGGCCCTGGCCCGCGCACCTGGAACTGCACACTGTCGAGCACCCGGTCTCCCGCATCCCCCACCAATTGCAGGGTATGCCTGCCCGCAACGGGTACCCAGGCCAGCGCGCCATCCGCCTTGCCCAGATGTTCCCCATCCAGCACCCACGCAGCATCGGCCGCGCCGGTCGCCGCAAGAAACACCCGCTGCATGGATGGCGGCATGTCGGGGTCAAGCGCCAGAATGGTGCCTGCGCCGGGATATTCGATACGCGCCTCGATCACCGCGCTGACTGCCGTCTGCTTCCCTGACGGAGCCGTACCTGCGATGAACCACTCGCCCTGCCGCCGCATCACACCGGGCGGCGCGGCAGGCGGCGCCCCCGGCGTGGCGTGCAGCGCCTGCATCAGTTCCAGCCACACCGGCGCCGCGCCGGTGACGCCGGATACGCCGCGCATCGGCTGGCCGTCGAAATTGCCCACCCACACGCCGACCGTGAAACGCTGCGAAAACCCGATGCACCAGTTGTCTCGCATGTCCTTGCTGGTACCGGTTTTGACGGCACTCCAGAACGGCGTGGCGAGCGGATTCTCAAAGCCGAAAGTGACGCTGCGCGCGGTGCGGTCGGCAAGAATGTCGGCCACGATGAAGGCCGCGGCGGGTTCGATCGCCGGTCTCGATGCTGCGTCCGGCCCCGGCAGCAGCCGCGCGGCACTGACGCGGCCGCCATTGGCCAGCGCACGATAGGCATTGGTGAGCGACCATAAATCCACTTCGGGCGCGCCCAGCGCCAGCGCATAGCCGTAAAAATCGGCCTCCTGCGCCAGCGGCAGGCCGAGTTGCAGCAGGCGCTGGTGAAACGGTTCGATCCCCGTCAGCAGCAAGCTGCGCACTGCCGGCACATTGAGGCTGCCAGCCAGCGCAGTGCGCACGCTCACCCGTCCCCTGAACTGCCGGTCGTAGTTTTGCGGCACATATTGTCCGGCCGGCGTGGTAATCGCCACCGGGCTGTCGTCCAGAGGCGAGGCCGCGGTCAGGATCTGCCGCTCGATCGCCAGCGCATACAGGAAGGGTTTCAGCGTCGAGCCCGCCTGGCGTTGCGCACGCACGCCGTCGATCTGCTGCAGGGGCACGCCACGGCGGCTGCCGACATAGGCCAGCGTTTCGCCGCTGGCATTGTCGAGCACCAGCACCGCACCGTCTTCCACCTCCTGATCGGTCAATTGGGACAACTGCGATTCGAGCGCAGCTGCCGCATAGCGCTGCAGATCCAGATCGAGCGTGGTGCGAATGCGCGCCCCCGGCACCAGTTCCAGCCGGAGCGCCAGATGCGGCGCCGCACCGGCCTGTGCCCCAGTGGCTTGCCCAGGCTGCACCACTTGTTGCGCCAGGCGGCGCAGACGCACGCACTCCGCGCTATCCGCCGGCTGCCCGGCATAGCGGCATGCGCGCGCGGCCAGCTGCGCCGGCAGCGCGCGCGGCGCCGGCAACAACGCGGCCAGCAGCAGGGCTTCATCCCGAGTCAGCGCCGACGCGCCCTTGCCGAACAGCATCGCCGACGCCGCCGCTGCCCCGCGCGCCTCGCCGCGGAACGGCGCCAGATTGAGATACGCCTCCAGAATCTGCGGCTTGCTGAGGCGGCGTTCGAGTCGCCACGCCGCCGCCATCTGCCGGAGTTTGCCCACCACGCCCTTACGCGCGCCCGAGGCGAGCCCGGGCTGCAGGAATCCCGCCAGCTGCATCGTCAGCGTGCTGGCGCCGCGTCGCTTTTCGCCTTTGAGGTTTTGCCACAACGCATGGGCCAGCGCGCGCAGATCCACGCCGCTATGGTCGGCGAACCGCTTGTCCTCGAATTTCACCACGGCCTGCTGCAAGGCTGGCGAGATGGCGGCCAGTGCCTGCCACTCACCCTGCCGGCGATGGAAATCGACGCGCACCTCCTGCATCACCGCGCCATGGCGATCCAGCAGCCAGGCCGACGACGGCGGATGCTGGCGCTGAATCTGCGCCAGGTCCGGCGCCGTACCGCAGGCAGTCAGAACCGCACAGGCGCCCGCAGCCGTCCAGGTGCGCAGCCTCACGGCATCACGTCCCAATCGGCGTTGGGCAGTTCGCCGAACTGCCCAGGCTGGTACATGGCCTCGACCCGCGTCGGCGGCAGCTTGAAGCGGCCTGGATTGTCCAGTCGCAGCGTGTAGCCGAGCGTGAAGCTGCCCCTGGGGACCCAGGCGTAATACGCGCGATAGCGCTCGAACGGGCGCTCCTCGAACGCCAGCCAGGCGGTGCCCGTGCTGCGGTTGCCGCGATCCAGCAGCGCCGATTCGCCCGCGAGACCGCTGCCCAGCACGCTCGCCCCGGCAGGCACCGGCGCGTCGACCACCACCCAGCTCATGTCGGCCTGGGCCTCGATCGTCAGCGTCACCCGCGCGAGGTCGCCACGCGACCATTTGCCGGCGACTGCCTGCTGCAGCGGCACCACGCTCTGCCTGATGGCGTAGCCGGCGTTCATCGCCGTTTTCAACGGCACCGCCGCGTGGCTCATCACCGTGACCCATGGCTTGCCGCTGCCGTGGTGCATCAGGCGCAGCTCGCCGCCAGCGGCCGGCCACGGCAATGCGATGTCCTGCGGTTTCGGCCAGTTCATTGTGCGGCTCGCCGCGGCGAGTTCGACGCGCGTCTGGCCGCTCACCGGCGCAGCTTCGAACTGCCGCGAAAAGCGATCCAGCGCGATGCGCGCCCAGGCATTTGCCGTGGTCAGATCCCAGCGCCCCTGTTTTTGCCGTGCCATCAGGCCGCGCGCGAGCCGCGGAAGCTCGGCCTGCATCTCGGGCACCGTCTGCAGTACCGCCAGCGCACGCGCGGCGTTGAGGTCGGGCGACACCATCAGCCACCACAGATCGTCGCGGGTGCCGCCCGCCCAGTTGAACGTGGTGCCGCGCAAGTCCATGCGCGCGCGCAGCAGCGCCACGGTCTGTTTCAGTCGGGCCTCACGTCCGGGCACGCTAGCGAGCTGCTGCAGGATCGACAGGTAATCGATCAGCGCGGAGGTCGGCCATCGATCCGGCACCATCTGGTCCGCCCCCAGCGGCAGTGCCTCCAGCATGTCCGGCGTGGCCTGGTCGTAGCGCGCCAGCGCTTCGATGGCGGCGAGCTTGCGCAGATGGCCATCGGCAAAGCCGATACCCTCGTCCGGCAGCCGGCCGGCGACAAATGCCTGCAGGCCATTCAGCATGGCATCGCGCGCCGCATCCGGCAGCGCCTGCCGCGCGGCATGCGCAGTGGCGAGCACGTACGCGGTGAGCACGGCATCGCCAGACAGGGCCTCGCTGGCAAACGCCCTCAGCAGACCATTGCCGTCGAGATGTGCCGGCAGGCGGCTCATCGTATCCGCCCACATGGCGGCGTCGTCGAGCGCCAGTGCGCGCGACACGCGCTGCTCGATGCAGGTGTAGGGATAGGCGCGCATGTAGTCGCGCATGGCGGCAAGATTGCCCGCCAGCGTGGGGGCGGCGCTGACTGCCACGCCGCCGTGCCCGGCCAGCGCCCCGGCGGGACGCGCGACGTTCAGGCTATGGCTGCCGTCGAGCTGCAGCAGCGTCGCCTGCATCACCCGCACCGGCACGGCGGGCAGCACCAGCTGGCTCGCGCTGAGCACATCGCTGCCGCCTGCGCTGCGGGCTTCGAGCCGCCAGTTCAGCGTTCCCGCATGCGCCGGCACGGTCACTGGCCAGCTCACGCTGCGCGCCTCGCCCGGCGCCAGCTCGACCGTCTGCGGCGACACCGCGAGCAGCCCGTCATCTGCCGTGAGGGTGGGGGTCAGTGCCACCGTTTGCGGCTTGTCGCTGCCGTTGCGCACGGTGAATCCCGCCGCGAACGCATCGCCTTCACGCACCACCGGCGGCAGGCCGGCCAGCAGCATCACGTCCTGGCGCGTCTGGATGCGGGTGCCGCCATCGCCGAAGAAGCCGGTGCCCGCATGCGCCACCGCAGCGATGCGGAAGCTGGTCAGGCTGTCGTTCAGCGGCACCTTCACCTGCGCGCGACCGCTGCGGTCGAGCTTCACCCGCGCCTGCCACAGCACGCGCGTGTCGAACAGTTCGCGCGTCGGCAGCTTGCCGCCGCCACCGCCCGGCGGCAGGCTCTTGCGGCCATAGTGGCGCTTGCCGACCACCTGCATCTGCGCGGTGGCGGTGGCGACTTCCCACGGGCGCGTCGCCATCATGGCGTCGAGCAGCTTCCAGCTCGGGTTGGGCGCCAGCTCCAGCAAGCCCTCGTCCACCACCGCCAGCGCGACTTCGGCACCCGCCGGCAGCTTGCCGCCGTCGGCGCGCGTCACCCTGAGCGTCACCGGCACGTGCTCGCGCACCCGGTAAACCGGCCGCGGCGTAGTGACGCTGACATTCAACGCATGGCCGCGTTCGCCGACGCGCAGGCTCGCCGCCCCCAGCTTGTAGGCGGGCTTGCCGAGATCGACCAGCGCGGTGGGGGCAGGCTCGCCCACCCGGCCGCGCACCGCCAGCACCGAGACGACCACGTTGGGCGCGTAGCTCGGCTTGACCGGCAGCCGCACCGTAGGCGATTGCGCGGAAAGCGGCACGACGAAGCTGTCGAGCACGCCTTCGCGTTCCACCGTGACCAGCGCGGTGGCGGAGCGGAACGGCAGCTTCACCTGCAGTTCGGCAAGCTGTCCCGGCTCGTATTGCGGCCGTTCGGGCAGTACGTCCATGCGGTCGGAATCATGGCCGGGAAACCAGGCGTCGTCGCTGCCTGCCACCCACATTTCGCGGTGGGCGTGGACGCTGCGGCCGGCCGCATCGGTGGTCTTGACGCGCACGCTCAGATTGCCGCGCATCGGCGGCCTGATATCGCAGGCGAGCTGGCCGCCGGCATCGGTCACGCCGGCACAGCCCGCCGCCACGCGTTTCACCTCGCGCGTGTTTTCGTACGCATAGAAGCCGCCGATCAGGCGCTTGCGGTGACTGTAGGTGCGCACCGAAAAAATGTCCGATTCGACGCGCGCTCCCGCCACCGCCTTGCCATCGGGGTCGATCACCGCCAGCGTGTAGCGCAGCGTGTCGCGCGCGTTCCAGTCGGCAATGGCGATACCCGGAATGCGCTGCCCCGGCCACAGCAGCGTGCGGCGCGACACGGTCTGGGTGGCCCCGCTGGCGTCCCGATAGTCGAGTTCCAGACGCAGCGCCTGCAGCGTTTCGGCTTGCGGCAAGCCGCCCACCGTCAGCCGCGCCGCACCCGCCGCATCAAGCGTGGCTGCCTGCGTGCGTGCCAGGGGCTGCCGCGCGGCCGGGGCGGCCGGATCGGCGCCGTCTTCCAGTTCATAAAAGCTGTCGTCCACCGCCGTCTCGCGACTGATCCCTTCCCTGACGTTGCCGTTGGCAAAGAGGGTGCCGGGGAACGCCGCACTGGCATAAGCGGCCGGTTCGACGAGGCTGCGCAGCTTGACCGGCTGCAGGCTGGCGCCGCCACCCGACAGGTACTGCACTCCGACATCGACGCTGACGGCCGGCGCACCCACCAGCGCGGCTTGCGGCAGGCCGATCTGCGCGCGCATCGTCGGCAAGCGGAACGCCGCCACGGTGAACCGGCCCGACTGCCGCGCCCGCTCGCCCTCGCCCAGAGTAATGTCGTACGCGCCCAGCCGGGCCTCGCGCGGAATGGCCCACTGCGTTTCGGCGATGCCCTGCGGGTCGAATTTCACCGGCAGGGTATAGGCCTGCCCGCTGCCGGCATGGGTGAGGGTGAGTTTTTTCGGCAGATTCTTTTGCGCCACCCGTGCGAAACCGCTGCCCGAGCGCAGCCGGATGAAATGTTTCATCGCCACCGTATCGCCCGCCCGGAACAGGCTGCGGTCGAGCACGCTGTGCGCGATCTCCGGCGTCCACACCTCGCTCGCGGGCAGGTTGAAGCGCCACGATTCGATGCCGTTGTCCCATGACGACAGGGTGAAGCTGCGATCCTGGCCGACCCGCGCCGAAACGAACCAGCCGCCTGGCCAGTTCCGGCAGCGCGGGGCCTCGCCCAGAGCCTGTGCGATGCGGGCGCGTCCCTGTGCGTCGGTCGCCCCCTGCCATTTCAGCGTGCCCTTGCAGTCGCTCACTGCCACCTGCGCGCCGGCCACCGGCTGGCCGGAATCCAGCGCCGTCACCCACGCCAGCGAGGACTCGCGCCCGACCTTGAAATGCGCGACCAGATTGGTGACCAGCGCTGCGGTGTGGGTGTGATACGCGCCCTGGCCGTCGAGATAGGCCGCGCCAAGTTTCGGACTGGCGAGTTCGACCACATAAAACCCCGGTCCCGGCAGCGGAATGCCGACGACCTCGAAAGCCTGGCCGCCGCCCGGCTTGGGTACGCTCAACCCGGCCACCGGGCTGACCTTTTCCAGCACCGAAAAGCTGCCCGCGGGCTGACGCACGGGTGGCTTCTCCGGACGGGCTCCGGGTGTCGGACGGCCGTAGCGCACGCTTTCCAGATGCCGCAACCAGTTGATCACCATGCTGTCGGCGCCATCGCGTACCGCTGCCAGCTTGCCCGGCAGCGCCAGGGTGCGGCCGCCGGCAGCGGTTTCCAGGTTGCGCAGCGTGACCGGCAACACCGGATGCGCCGCTTCGAGCACGCCGAATGCGTCGGGGAATTTGGCCAGCGGCGGGTAGGCATCGGTGCGGAGCGCCAGCGGAAACTGCGCGGCATTGGCCAGCGCGCGGCCATCCTCGTCACGCAGCGCGGCGGGCAGACTCAGCGTGAGCACCGTCTTTTCCGGAAAGGGGCCGGCAAAACGCAGCTGCTCCAGCCACGGGGAAGCCGCCGCGCCGTCATCCGGCAGCGCCGTCCAGCTGCGCCCTGCGGCGTCGCTGAGGCGCACCCGGCGTGCGTCTTCGCGCCTGATCGCGCCACCGAAGTCGACCCGGATCGGCGTGAGCGGATTGCACGCCGCGCGCGGGTTGACCTTGCCGCACGTCGCGCGTGCATAAAACCCCGGGCGCACACGGAACGCAAACGTCTGCGCGCCCCGGCTCGCCAGCCCGTTGCCCGCTTCGACACCGACGTCCAGCACCAGGCTGACCCGGCTCTCGTTCGGCAACGGGCGCCGGCAGCGGAGCACCTCGGTGGTCTCGGCATTGGGCGCAAAGCGCCGGCGGAACAACGGGTCGTTGCCGTCTTTCAATGGCCGCAGGGCCGCCTCACGCGCCGCCCCCTGCAGCACCTCCACCTCGATGCGCTCGGCCAGTCCCGTTACCTGGCACGACGCCCGGCTCGCCAGGGTGCCGGGCTTTACCCGCGTATCGAATGTCAGCACGAAGGTCTGCCGCTCGTCGATATCACTGCTGCCATCGACGGGGCGTAAGGCCATCACCTGCGGGCCGCCGGTGTCGAAGCGGAAATTTTCCGCTTTCACCGGTTGCCCGGCCGCATCCTTCAGCCCCGCGCGAACCGTGAACGCGCAGCGCACAGCGCCCGGCAGGCCGCGCTCGAAGTCGTAGATCCAAGTGCGGTCGTCGAGCCACTTGCCGCTGCCCGCCACTGGGCAATCCACCTCGAACGGATCGGCTGCGCGCGGGTCGCCCAGCGCCACCACCGGCTGGTCGAATCTTGCCGCTGCCTGTCGCACGTCCTTGACGCTGCCCTGCGGCGAAAAATCCGCCACCTGGGCAGCCAGCGCCAGCGCCGTCCACATGCCTCCCGCCAGCCCGATCCAGATACGCATGGGGTTCCCTCCCGTGTTCGGGCCATTGTGACAAGGCGTGCGGGTTTTTCAAACCGCAGGGCAGCGGGGCTTTGCCGCCATGCGATGGCTTATGGGCGGCAGTGAACCGTTTTCCGCAGCCCGGTTCCCATTCCGTATGTCCGGCTGGAGCGCCGTGCCGACTTGGCATACCATCACTGCCCCGACGCCTCATCCTGGCAGGAACCGGCCCACGCCCATGTCGAACGCATCCCCCCCGCAGCGCCTGCTTCCTGCTTTCGCCCTCGCCCTGACCCTGATCGTGTTTGCCATGGCGACCCGTCTTGTCCTGATGACGCGGCCGGAAGTGAACATTCCACCGGGCATCGCTTCCTATGTACAGATTTTCGGCTTCGGTCTGCTGTTCGATCTGGCGGCGGCCGTGTATTTCACGGCACCGGTGGTCCTGCTGCTGGCGCTGATGCCGGACCGCTTCGCGCGCTGGCATGTGATACGCGCAGCCGGCATGGTGCTGCTGATCGCGCTGACGTTCGTGTTGCTGCTGACCGCAGTGGCGGAATGGTTCTTCTGGGAAGAATTCGGCGCCCGTTTCAATTTCATCGCCGTCGATTATCTGCTCTATTCGCATGAGGTCATCGGCAACATCCGCGAGAGCTATCCGGTCGGGAAAGTGCTTGCCGGACTCGCGATCCTGGCGATGTTGTGGTGGCTGCCCTTCATGCGCCGCATCTATGCCGCAGCCCGCGCGCCCTGGCCCTGGCGTTCCCGTCTGCTCTGGCTCGGCGCCTGGGCGGCCGTCGTGGCGGGGCTGGCCGCTGGCCTCGATGGCGATCTCAAGAACCGCAGCAGCAGCGATCATGTCAACGAACTGGCCGGCAATGGCATTTATTCCTTCTTCGCCGCCAACCGCCGCAACGAGCTGGATTTCGAACGCTTCTATACCGCGCTGCCGCCGCAGCAGGCTTTCTCCATCGTGCACCGCACGCTGGCGCAGGACGGCGGCACGTGGCTGGAGAAGCAGCCTGTCGGTGGAGTGGAACGGCTGATCCCGTCGGCCACGGCGCCGCAGCGCCTCAACGTCGTGCTGATCAGCATCGAAAGCATGGGGGCGGAATTTCTCGGCGCCTATGGCGACCGGCGCGGCCTGACGCCGAACCTGGACCGGCTGGCGCGGGAAGGCCTGTGGTTCTCGAACGTTTACGCCACCGGCAACCGCACCGTGCGCGGCCTGGAGGCGCTGGCGCTGGCGCTGCCGCCGACGCCCGGCCAGTCGATCGTGCGGCGCCCAAGGAATGAGGAACTGTTCTCGCTCGGCAGCGTGCTCGAGGATTTCAACTACGACGTGCGCTTCGCCTACGGCGGCTTCGGCTACTTCGACAACATGAATGCCTTCTTCGACCGTAACGACTACCGCACCATCGATCGCACCGACATTCCCACCGAACGCATCGGCTTCGCCAATATCTGGGGCGTGGCGGACGAGTTCCTATTCGACCACGTGCTCGACAGCCTCGGCCATATCCATCGTTCGGCACAGCGCGGCGAGGGCTCGCGGCCGTTTTTCGTGCACATCATGACCACCAGCAATCATCGTCCCTACACCTACCCGGCGGGCCGTATCGACATCCCCTCCGGCAGCGGGCGCGAGGGCGCGGTGAAGTATGCCGACTACGCCATCGGCCACCTGCTCGCCGAGGCACGCAAGCAGGACTGGTTCGACGACACCCTATTCATCGTCACCGCAGACCATGGCGCCAATGCGCGCGGCACGGTGAACATCCCGGTGGACAAGTACCGGATTCCGCTGTTTTTCTATGCGCCCAAGCACCTCAAGCCGCAGCGGGTGGACCGACTCATGTCGCAGATCGACATTGCGCCCACGCTGCTGGGCATGCTCGGGATGCGCTACTACAGCAAGTTCTTCGGGCGGGATATCCTGCACGCCCCGCCATCGGGCGACCGCGCCTTCGTCGCCAACTACCAGACGCTGGGCTATCTGAAAAACGGCCGCCTGGCCGTGTTGCGGCCCCGGCACGAAGCGGAAGTCTTCGCCGTCGATGCGCAGAACCTGCCGCTGGCGCCGCGTGCCGACCCGGCGCTGCAGCAGGAGGCGACCGCGTTCTACCAGCATGCGGCGTACGTGTTCCGCCATGGCCTGTATCGCGACGAAGAACAGCTTCCGCCGTCACAGCGAACGCCCGGCATCCCCGCTTCGACCCAGACCGAGCTACAGGAGCAGACCGGCAGCCACCAAGCGCCCCGCGACGGTTTCTGAAATCCGTCGGGCAAGGGTGCCGGCTAGGGGTGGTGAATGACGAACGCAGGTTCGGGGGTGAGGCTGCCGATCCCGCGGTGACGGGTCGGCGTCAAGCCTGTCGGCCGGGGCAGGAGCGACGCCGCGCCTCCCGTACCGGCCAGGTACGGAAAATGTTGCCGACCTAGTCTTTCGCGCGCGCGCGCCAGGCTGCCACCGCCTGGGTTCGTGCCTGAAAGATCGCGTCCCGGATCCGCGCAGGGTCGGCCTGGCGCGCCACCCCGGCGGCATCGATGGTCTGCGCCGCCTGCAGCGCCTGCCGCAGATACTCCGGTGCGGGAAACGCTTTGTCCTCGTAGCCGGGCCGGCCACGGAAATCGCATTCGCAGGCGCGCAGAAATTCCTCGAAGCGCTCCGGACGGCGGAAGGCATCGACGCGCTCCAGCAGTTCGACGACCGTGCCGGCACGCAATTCCAGCGCACGCTGGACATTGCCGTGTTCGCGCGCCACCGCGACGGCGAGTTCGCGGCAGTCGGCCGGCACACGGATGCGCTCGCTCAACGCACGCACCAGGTCTGCGCTTCGGGCTTCATGGCCATGATGCCTGGGCCACTGCTCGGGCGGCGTCGTGCCCTTGCCGAGATCGTGGGTCAATGCCGCGAAGCGCACCGGCAGACTGAAGCCCTGCCGCGCCGCCCAGTCGACCACCCGCATGACGTGCACGCCGGTATCCACTTCGGGATGATGTTCGGGCGGCTGCGGCACCCCGAACAGGCGGTCGATTTCGGGGAAGAGTCGGACCAGCGCGCCGCAGTCGCGCAGCACCTGGAACATGCGCGACGGCTGTGCTTCCATCAGGCCGCGCGCGACTTCCTGCCACACCCGCTCGGGCACCAGCGCATCGACTTCGCCGTTGTCCACCATCTGCCGCATCAACACGTTGGTTTCCGGCGCTACGGCAAAGTCGGTGAAACGGGCGGCGAAGCGCGCCACCCGCAGGATGCGCACCGGATCTTCGGCAAACGTCCCGCTCACATGGCGAAAGACGCGCGCGGCCAGATCGTCCTGCCCGCCATAGGGATCGACCAGCGTGCCGGCCGCGTCCTCGGCCATCGCGTTGATGGTGAGGTCGCGGCGGCGCAGATCCTCTTCCAGGGTGACATCCGGTGCGGCGTACACCTTGAATCCCTTGTAGCCACGCCCGGATTTGCGCTCGGTGCGCGCCAGGGCGTATTCCTCGTGCGTTTGCGGATGCAGGAAGACGGGGAAATCCTTGCCGACCGGCTGGTAGCCCAGCGCGATCATGTCGTCGGGCGTGGCGCCGACGACGACGTAGTCACGGTCGGCCAGCGGCAGGCCCAGCAACCGGTCACGCACTGCGCCGCCGACGATGTAGGCTTTCATGGCGGCGCGTCGGGCCTAGCGGCGGGCGTTTTCGCGGTACCCATCGTAGCGCGCGCGCGGCGTGTCGGCCCGCAGGTATTCGGGGGCAATGGCTTCGAGCGCCGCCGGTGGGAACGCGAAGACGGATGGCCAGCCGCCGCTGCAGACGTTGTCCGTGGTCATGGCGTAGTAATTGTCGCGCGTCATCAGCTTTTTGCCGGGTTTGAATTCGAGTGCCCAGGCCTGGAAATACGACGCCCATTTACCCAGTGGAATGATGCTGCGCCGTTTGCCGATCACTTCGCCGACATAATTCACCAGCTCCTGCAGGGTGTAGACCCTGGGGCCGCACAAATCGTAGGTCTGGCCGTAGGTCGCCGGATTGTCGAGGCTGTCGGCATAGGCGCGCGCGACGTCCTCGACATGGACCGGGGCGAAGCGTGCCTCCGCGTTGGCGAGTGGCAGCAGCGGAAATGCCTTCAACAGCCCGGCAAACATCGACAGGAAGGAATCGCCGCGGCCGAAGATCACCGATGGCCGGAAAATCGTGACGTCGAGGCCGTGGCCGTGGATGAACTTGGGGCCGTTCAAATACCAGTTTTCGTGTTCAACATGGTGTCGCCCGGCCTCGCGCACCAGCGCTTCGGCAATGCCCTTGGAACGCTGGTAGGCCGAGCGCGAGTTCGGGTTGGCGCCGAGCGCGCTCATGTGCAGCAGGCGGCGCACGCCCGATGCGCCGCAGGCGTGGATGACCTTGCGCGGCAGCTCGATGTGGACGCGCTGGAAATCGCCGCGGCGCGCGCTCGGCAGATCGACGCGGCCAACCTTGTTTTCGTGCAGGATGCCGACCAGGTTGATGACGGCATCCATGCCGCGGAAGTGGCGGATGAGCTCCTGCTGATCGTGCACGTCGGCTTCGACCACCTCCACCGTCGGCAGCAGAATCAGATCCTTGGCCATTTCGCGGCGACGACTCAGCACGCGCACCGTCAGGCCGCGCGCGGCGAGCTGACTGACGAGATGGGTGCCGACAAAGCCGGACCCGCCGAGGATGCAGATGCGTTCAATCTTCATGATGAGAACCGTTTCAGTATATAAGTCGACGCTGATTCTAATCGCCCGTCTGTTCGACTTCCAGCAGGGCGTCCGGATCGGCGGCGGTCACCGGGATCTTGCGCGGCGGCACCGTGCCCAGCCGTTCTTTCAGCAGCACCGAAGGCTGGCCGAAACGTTCCGCATAATAGATGGCGTTGCTCATCACTTTTTTGACGTAATCGCGGGTTTCGGCAAACGGGATGGATTCGATATAGACCGCAGCTTCCATCGGCCGGGAGTCGCGCCAGCGCTGCGCGCGGCTCGGGCCGGCATTGTAGGCCGCGGTGGCGAGCACTGGCGAACCGTCCAGGCTGGTTTGCACGTGCTTCAGGTAGTACGCGCCGAACTGAATGTTTTTCGCCGGGTTCTGCATCTCGTCCGGATGAAAGCGCCTGATCCCGAGACGCTGAGCAATCCAGCGCGCCGTGGCCGGCATGATCTGCATCAGGCCGGCAGCACCGACGCTGGAGCGTGCGACGTTGACGAAGCGGCTTTCCTGCCGCATCAGGCCGAATACCCAGGCTTCGTCGATCTGGTTCTCGCGCGCGGCCTGCTGTGCCAGTTCACGGTAAGGCGCGAGAAAACGTAGTTCGAAATCGTGCAGTTCGCGGGTGCGCTCGGCTGTGTTGATCGCCTGGTCGTACCACTCCATGCGGCGCGCCAGCTCGGCCGCCGCCAGCAACTGCGCGTCGGAAAATTCGCGGATCGACCAGTTCCATTCCTGGCTGGCATCGCTGCGCAGACCCAGTTCCTTCAGGGCCAGCGCACGCGCGATGCCAGGCTGACGGCCAACCGTGGCAACGTCATCCCCGCTCGTCTTGACATTGTTGACGACCCGCGCCTGCATCACCGGCCCGAGCTCTTCCTGCGCCAGTTGGCCGTAGTAGTGAAATTCGCGCGACAACTCCAGGAAAACCGGGGTTGCCGCCGCGCGCTGACCGCTGGCCTGCAAGGCGCGCGCGTACCAGTAGCGCCAGATGGGCTGCGTACGGGTGGCCTCGCCCATGCTGTCGATCGCGCGCAGCACGGCCTGCCAGTCTGCCGCGCGCAATGCGGCACGTGCCCACCATTCGCGCTGGAAATCGTTGACCGCCATGGCGCCCGCCTGCTGAAACCAGGGCAGCGCGCTTGTCTCGTGGCGACGCGCAGCCCAGGTGGCGAGGCGTGCCCAGGCGGTGCGCTGTGCCTCCTCGCCAAGGCGCGGCGCCAGCTTGCGCAACGCCTGTTCCGCCTGCCCGGTACTGCGTTTGGCCACCTGGTCGAGCGCGTAAAGCGCGATTTCGCGGTCACCCCGCCGGCTGAAATCGAGCTTGCCGGCATCGAGCAAACGCGCGGGGTCGCGGCTGGCCAGGTCGAACAGCGCGACAGCCGGACGCCGGGCTTCGGGCAAGGCGTCGGCCACAACCCGGGCGACGCTCGGGTTGCCGGCTTCCAGCGCCAGCCGCAGGCGGCGCCAGACGTCTTCCTCGCGGATCAGTCCGGCCTCGATCAGTTGCTCGAACAAGGGCGTGCACACCGACGGCATGTCGCGTCCGGTGAACCACAGGGTCACCGCCTCGCGCGGGTGACTGCGATTACCCTGCACGCCTTCGGCACGGTAGGCATAACACTGATGCGCGATGTCGGGCTTGACGAGACGCGGGTATTCGGCGAGATACAGCGGCCACGCCGCGCGCGCGCCAAGCGATTTCAGCCAGTCGGCACGCAGTGCTTCGGCCATGCGGCTGCCCGGATAGCGCGCCAGGAAATCGGCGATGCGCGCATCGTCGGCACGGCTCGTCAGCATCAGGCGCCAGTATTCGACATAAGGCGCCAGTACATGATCGGCCGGCACGTCGCGCGCGGCCTGCTCCAGATTCGCCAGCTTGCGCGCGGCAAATGCCTGCTGCGCCTTCAGCACGGCGGCGTCGCCCGGCGCGGCCCAGGCGGACACCGCGGACAACGCCAGCAGCAGAAAAACCCCGTTCCGAATCATGCTGCGAGGGTAACATGCAGCCGCCGCGCATCGCCTGGGATGAATTCACCATGGAGCGGCCCGGCGCGCTGCATTACCCCCGACGCTGAGTGCGCGCTATAGTGAAGGCCTCGTATCCACTTCCCAAGGAAACCACCATGACAGCCAACGTCGGCAATATCGACCGCATCATCCGCATTCTTGTTGGCATCGCCCTCATCGCCTGGGCGCTCATGGGCGGCCCGGTATGGGCCTGGATTGGCGTGCTGCCGCTGGCGACCGGACTCTTCAGGTTCTGTCCGGCCTACCGCCTGCTCGGCATCAACAGCTGCGGCCTGAAGAAATAAGCTTCAGGCAAGAAACAGTTTGTAGGCCGGGTTGCGGGACTCGTCCCAGTAGCGGTAACCCAGCCTGTCCAGAAACTTCTGGAAGCCGGGTTTTTCCTTTTCCGGAACCTGGATACCGACCAGTACGCGGCCGTAGTCGGCACCGTGGTTGCGGTAATGGAACAGGCTGATGTTCCAGCCGCGGCTCATGCTCTGCAGAAACTGCATCAGCGCGCCGGGGCGCTCGGGGAATTCGAAGCGGTACAGCACTTCGTTGACGGCCTCGGGGGCACGCCCGCCGACCAGGTGGCGGATGTGCAGCTTGGCCATTTCATTGTCGGTCAGGTCGATCGCCTCCAGTCCATGACGCTGCAGCAGTTCGACCACGCGCGCGCCCTCGCCCGCCCCCGGCACCGACAGCCCGACGAATACGCGCGCCGTCCTGGGGTCGGAATAACGATAGTTGAATTCGGTGATGTTGCGCGCGCCCAGCAGGCCGCAAAACGTCTTGAAGCTGCCCGGCGTTTCGGGGATGGTGACCGCCAGCACCGCCTCGCGTTTTTCGCCCAATTCGGCGCGCTCGGCGATATGGCGCAGGCGATCGAAGTTCATGTTGGCGCCGGAGGCCACCGCGACCAGCGTTTTGCCCTTGAGCTTATCGCCCGCAATCGCGGCTTTCAGCCCGGCAACAGACAGGGCGCCGGCCGGTTCCAGAATCGAGCGGGTGTCTTCGAAGACGTCCTTGATCGCAGCACAGATGGCGTCGTTGTTGACACGGATGATTTCGTCGACATACAGCTGCGACAGCCGGAAGGTTTCCTTGCCGACCCTCTTTACCGCCACGCCGTCGGCAAAAATACCCACGCGCGGCAGCGTGATGCGCTTGCCCTTGCACAGCGAGCGCGCCATCGCGTCGGCGTCTTCAGGTTCGACGCCGACGATCCTGATTTCCGGCCGCAGCCGCTTGATGTACGCTGCCATGCCGGCAATCAGGCCACCGCCGCCGACCGGAATGTAGACCGAATGGATCGGGCCGGGATGCTGGCGCAGCAGTTCCATCGCCACCGTGCCCTGCCCGGCGATCACATCCGGATCGTCGTAGGGATGGACAAAGGTGGCCTTGGCCTCCTTGGCAAGGAGGATGGCGTGATCGCAGGCCTCGTCATAATTGTCGCCGTGCAGAATCACCTGCGCGCCGCGCGCCGCCACCGCATCGACCTTGATCTTGGGCGTGGTCGCCGGCATCACGATGGTCGCCGTCACGCCAAGCTTTTGCGCCGCCAACGCCACCCCCTGCGCGTGGTTGCCGGCCGATGCCGCCACCACGCCGAGCACCAGCTGGGCCTGCGTAAGCTTCGCCATCTTGTTGTAGGCGCCGCGACACTTGAAAGAGAACACCGGCTGCAGGTCTTCCCGCTTCAACAGGATCTGGTTGTTGAGGCGGTGCGACAGGTTGTGGGCCACCTCGAGCGGCGACTCCACCGACACGTCGTAGACGCGCGAGGTCAGGATGCGTTCGAGGTAATCGACGGGTTGGCTCATGGCGGCGGGTGCGAGGTTTGAAAAAATGGGGGGATGCCGCTATCTTAGCGGGCTGCGACCAAATGACGAAAACATCATGACACAAGACGAAATGAAGCAAGCCGTGGCGCGTGCCGCGGTGGAGTATGCCCGCGGCGGCATCATCGGGGTGGGGACCGGATCGACCGCCAACTATTTCATCGACGCGCTGGCCAGCGTCAAGGGCCGCATCGACGGCGCGGTGGCCAGTTCGGAAGCGACGGCCGCACGCCTGAAAAGCCACGGCATCCAGGTGCTCGACCTCAACAGCGTCGGTGAACTCGAAATCTACGTCGACGGCGCCGACGAAATCACCGAGCATTTCGCCATGATCAAGGGCGGCGGCGGCGCGCTGACGCGCGAAAAAATCGTCGCCGCCTGCAGCAAGCAGTTCATCTGCATCGCCGACGAAAGCAAGCTGGTCGGGGTGCTCGGCAAGTTCCCGCTGCCGGTCGAAGTGATCCCGATGGCGCGCTCGTATGTGGCACGCGAGCTGGTGAAACTCGGCGGCCAGCCACGCCTGCGCGAAGGCTTCACGACCGACAACGGCAACCTCATTCTCGACGTGCACGGCATGTCGATCGTCGATCCGGTATCGCTGGAAGCGGCACTCAACCACATCGTCGGCGTGGTCACCAACGGCCTGTTTGCGCGGCGCGGCGCGGACGTACTGCTGTTGGGAACGGAATCCGGCGTCAAGACTTACAAGAAATGATCGCAACGGGAGGATCCGTTACTGTGTTGGCGACGTCCCTTCCTCCGGTTCCTGCTCCTCGGCGGGCACCCGGTATTTTTCGGTTGCCCACTGCCCCAGGTCGATCAGCTTGCAGCGTTCGCTGCAGAATGGTTTCCAGCGACTCGCCGCCGTCCAGCTGACGGCGACGCCGCAGGTCGGACAGGTCACGACCGGTGTCTTGGAAGGCTGCTTCACAGGGTGCAGAAAGTCAGGTCGAAGTCGATCGGCTGATCGGTGCAGGTGCGCATCTGCCCGGCCCCGGCATGCACGAAGCGGATGTTGAGCATGTATTTGTTGGCCGAAATCTCGGGTACGCACGGCAGGGTGTCGATCAGGGTGACACGGATCAGCTGCGGGTTGCGCGATTCCAGCATGCGCTGATAATGTCCGTGCTCGACGTGCTGCAGCTCGGGCTGACCGCTGTCGCGCAGCAAACCAAGCACGATGTCGACCGCCGCGCGAATGGACGAGAACGGCGCCAGCCAGCGTTGCAAATGACCTGCCCGCTCCGCGGCCGGCTGGTGCAGCCAGTGATGGTAGGACGGCAGATCGAATTCGCACATCCCGCCCGGGATGGCCGCACGCTGCTTGACGGTCATCAGCCAGTCGTCTTCGCGCAAATGCTGGCCCACCTTGCCAGGCAATTGATACATGCCATGGTGGGTGGCCTCGATCGCCGCCAGCACGGTTTCCAGAGTGCGGCCCTGGACGCGGGGATTGCCGCGCAGCGCGGTCAGCACGGCTTTTTGCCGGTCCAGCTCCTGCAACAGGTCGGACTTGAGGTCGGCGCGCGCCGCCACTTCCGCCATTTCAAACAGCGTCAGCAGGGCCGCATGATGCGCGTGCCGGTCGGACGATGCGGCATAGGCATCGAAGCGGTCGAACAAATCTTCCAGCCGCAGCAGGGTGCGGATGCGTTCGCTCAGGGGATATTCGTAATGGATCACGCCGCACGCGTTGGTTTCAATCGGCCGATTGTCGCCGATCCGGACGGAAAATCAAGGCGACGGCACACTTGCGAGCGTTTGATAACGCCGGTGCAGCGCCGCCACCGGGCTGCGCAATGCCTCGGGCGAGGCCGTGTTGACGATCACATCGTCCGCCGCCGCCAGGCGCTGGACGCGCCCTGCCTGCGCCGCGAGCATGGCCACCACCTCGTCACGGGCGAGCCCGCTGCGCGCCATCACCCGTGCAATCTGCAGTTCTTCGGGACAATCGACCACCAGCACGCGGTTCAGCAGGTCGCGGTAACCGTCGGTTTCCACCAGCAGGGGGATCACGATCAGGACGTAGGAGGCGGTGAGTGCCGCACGCGCCTGCTCCACCGCCCGCCGAATGCGCGGGTGCAGAATGGCTTCGAGCCGGCGCCGCTCGCCGGTGTCGGCGAAGACGCGTCGACGCAGGGCAGCGCGATCCAGGGTGCCGTCCGCCCGCATCACCGTTTCGCCGAAAACCGCACGGATCGCCTCCAGTGCCGCGCCGCCAGGCGCGGTCAGATCGCGTGCAATGACGTCCGTATCGATCACCGGCACGCCATGAGCGGCGAAGCAATCGGCAACGGTCGATTTTCCCGAACCGATGCCGCCGGTGAGGCCAACCGTGAACATCAGAATTGCCCGAGGTAGGCCTGCGTCAAGTCTGCGCCGAAAAACAGCGCCACCAGCCCGCCTCCGGCCAGATACGGGCCGAACGGAATCGGCACGCGCCGGTCATGCTTCACCAGCACGATCATCGCGATGCCGACCGTCGCGCCGACGACGGAAGACAGCAACAGCGTGACCGGCAGCATCTGCCACCCCAGCCAGGCGCCGATGGCCGCCAGCAGCTTGAAATCGCCGTAGCCCATCCCGTCCTTGCCGGTGGCGAGCTTGAACAGCCAGTACACCAGCCACAGCACCAGATAGCCAGCCATGGCGCCGACGACCGCATCCGGCAGGCTGCTGAAATACCCGCCCAGATTGAACAGCAGCCCCAGCCACAGCAGCGGCAGGGTGAGGCTGTCGGGCAGCAGGGTCGTATCGAGGTCGATGAAAGCCAGCGTGATCAGCGTCCAAACCATGAGCAGCGCACCCGCGGTTTGCACGCTCACGCCCCATTTCCAGGCGACGGCCGCCGACAGCAGCGCGGTGAGCAGTTCCACCAGCGGGTAGCGCGCGCCGATCGGCGCGCGGCAGGCCGAGCAGCGGCCGCGCAGCCACAGCCACGACAGCAGCGGAATGTTTTCCAGCGCCGTGATCCGATGGCCGCACTGCGGGCAGGCCGAACGCGGCAGCCACAAGTTGTAGCGCGGCGCATCGGGCAAGGCCTCGCCGCGCAGTTCGGCGCACTGCGCATGCCAGTCCGCTTGCATCATTCTGGGCAGCCGATGGATGACGACGTTGAGAAAGCTGCCGACCAGCAGGCCGAATAAAAAAACCAGCCCGGCGAACAGGGCTGGTTCGGCGTGCAGCAACGCCATCAGACGACCGAGCCCATCTTGAAGATCGGCAGGTACATGGCGATGACCATACCGCCGATCAGCGTGCCCAGCACCACCATGATGATGGGCTCCATCAGGCTGGACAGCGCTTCGACCGCGTCATCCACTTCGGCCTCGTAGAAGTCGGCTACCTTGCCCAGCATGGAATCGAGCGCTCCGGACTCTTCGCCGATGGCGGCCATCTGCAGCACCATATTGGGAAACCGGCCGGAGTTCTGCATCGCCATTGTCAGTGCCGTACCGGTCGATACTTCACCACGGATTTTATTGGTCGCCTCGACGAAGACCTGGTTGCCCGACGCCCCACCCACCGATTCCAGCGCTTCGACCAGCGGCACACCGGCGGCGAACATGGTGGCCAGGGTGCGCGTCCAGCGCGCGATGGTGGCTTTTTCGATCACCGCACCAAAAATCGGCAATTTGAGCATCACCCGGTCCATGAACATCTGCACCTTGCGCGAGCGTTTCCATGCCTGCAGCAAGGCATAGATGCCGCCGCCGATGACACCGAAAATCGCCCACCACCACTGGACGAAGAAATCCGAGATCGCCATCACCACCAGGGTCGGCCCCGGCAGGTCGGCACCAAAGCTGCTGAACAAGTCCTTGAACGCCGGAATCACGAAAACCATGATCACGGCGGTGATGACAAACGCCACCACGATAATGGAAACGGGATAGAACAGCGCCGACTTGATCTTGCTCTTGATGGCGAGGATTTTTTCCTTGTAGACCGACAGCCGTTCGAGCACCCCATCCAGAATACCCGCCGATTCACCGGCCCCCACCAGGTTGCAGAACAGCGCATCGAAGTACAGCGGGTGACGGCCGAATGCCTGGGTGAGACTGCTGCCCTTTTCGATATCCGCCTTGATTTCCAGCAGCAGGCGCTGCATCGATGGATTGGAATGCCCGCGCGCCACGATTTCGAACGATTGCAGCAATGGCACCCCGGCTTTCATCATGGTCGCCAGTTGGCGGGTGAACAGCGTGACATCTTTGTCGGTGATGCGCTTGCTGCTGGAAAACAGGCTGCTCTGCTTCTTGACCTTGGTAACGGTGATTCCCTGCTTGCGCAGCACGGAATTGACCGTGGCTTCACCGCCGGCCTGCAACTGGCCTTTGACTTTTTTGCCGCGCTTGTCCATGCCCTCCCACAGGAAGGTGGCGTCCTTGATTGCCTTTGCCGCTGTTGCCATAGAGGAGATTCCTTAGATATTGGTGACGGCCTCGACCTCTTCCAGCGAGGTGAGGCCGGCTTTCACTTTCAACAACCCGGCCTGGCGCAGGTCGAGCACACCTTCACGTCGGGCCTGGTCGGCAATGTCGGTTTCATCACCGCCCTTGAGAATGATGCGGGTCATGGCGTCGGTGATCGGCATCACCTGATAGATGCCCAGCCGCCCCTTGTAACCGGTACCACCGCAGATATCGCAGCCCACCGGTTTGTAGGGTTTCCAGCTGCCGTCCAGCTGTTCTTCGGTGAACCCGGCTGTCAGCATGGCTTCCTGCGGAATGTCGACGGGCTGTTTGCACGCGCACAAACGTCGTGCCAGCCGCTGGGCGGTGATCAGGATCACCGAGGAGGCGACGTTGAATGGCGCCACCCCCATGTTCAGCAAACGGGTCAGCGTGCCGGGGGCGTCATTGGTGTGCAGCGTGGACATCACCATGTGACCGGTTTGCGCAGCCTTGATGGCGATGTCGGCCGTTTCCAGATCGCGGATTTCACCGACCATGATGACGTCGGGATCCTGCCGCAGGAAGGATTTCAGCGCGGCCGAGAAAGTCAGCCCGGCCTTGTCGTTGACGTTAACCTGATTGATGCCGGGCAACTGGATTTCCGCCGGATCTTCCGCGGTCGAAATGTTGACGTCGGGCTTGTTGAGAATGTTCAGGCAGGTGTAGAGCGACACGGTCTTACCTGAACCGGTCGGACCGGTCACCAGCACCATGCCGTAGGGGCGTTGCACCGCGTCCAGCAGGATTTCTTTCTGCCACGGTTCGTAGCCCAGCGCATCCACGCCCAGCTGGGCGCTGGTGGGGTCGAGAATACGCATGACGATTTTTTCGCCATACAGCGTCGGCAGGGTGCTGACCCGGAAATCGATGGCGCGGTTTCTCGACAGCACCATTTTCATGCGCCCGTCCTGCGGCACGCGCTTTTCCGAAATATCCAGCCGCGACAACACCTTGATGCGCGACGCCACCTTGTCCTTGATCGCCATCGGCGGCTGCGCCACCTCGGACAGCACGCCGTCACGCCGGTAGCGAATGCGGTAATACTTTTCGTAAGGCTCGAAATGGATGTCGGATGCGCCCAGGTTGATCGCATCGAGCATGATTTTCTGCAGGTAGCGCACCACCGGCGCATCGTCGATTTCGATGCCGCCGGTGTCCTGCTGGGCGGCAGCGCTTTCCTCATCGGCAAAGTCGAGGTTGAGGTCTTCCGCATTCAGCACGGCCAGCGTGTTGTCGGCGGCTTCGCTCGCTTTCTCGATCAGCTTGCCGAGCTTGTCGTCATCCACCACCACCGGCTCTACCGCCTGCCCGGTCTGGAACTTCACCTCGTCCAGTGCCTGCAGATGGGTGGGGTCGGACGTCGCCACATACAGTTTGTTGCCACGCTGATACAGCGCGACCACGCGCCGTTTCTGTACCAGCTTGGGATCGAGCAGCCCCTGCGGCAAGCTGTCGGCATCCATGGCATTCAAATCCAGATAAGGAAAGCCGAATGAGCCGGCGGCAAATTCGGCCACCTGATCGGCTTTGAAACGCCTCCCCTTGATGAGTTCGGTCACGAACGATTCGCCGGATTGGCTCGCGCGTTTCCACACGCCCTCGGCGTCGTCCTCGGACAGCCAGCCATGGTTGACCATGGCACGCGCCAGCCCGGTTAAATTGTTGGTGTTTGTCACAGCTGCCATAGCTCGGTTCCTGACAAGTCCAGCGTCAAAATATTGCCCGCATCGACGCGCCGGCCAGGCGGCGGATGGGGAATCACAGGCCTTAACGGCGATTTTTCAGCTAAGTTGAGGTATTTTCGGACAAAACCTCACCCGAATCCGGTAGGTAGATACGCGCCATTTTCACCGCGCGGTCCTGGGTCTGGACAATTTCCACCGGCACATCGCCCAGCTTGATGCTCACCCCCGCCTCGGGAATGTCCTCGAACTGCTCTAGCAGCAGGCCGTTCAGCGTCTTCGGGCCGTCCAGCGGCAACGACAAGCCCAGCTTGCGGTTCAGATGGCGCAGCAGCACGCTACCTTCGGCCAGCCAGCAGCCGTCTCCCTCCTGTCGCAGATACCCCATATCCGATGGCGCCTGCGTGGTGAATTCGCCGACCATTTCCTCCAGCAGGTCTTCCAGCGTTACCAGCCCCTGCAGTTCGCCGTATTCGTCGACTACCAGCGCCAGCCGGCGACGCCCGCTCTGGAAATTGCGCAACTGGGTGAACAGGGGGGTGCCCGCCGGAACGAAGTAAGGCGCTTCCAGGTTTTCCTTCAGCGTATCGGGATCAAGCTCGGCGCCGGTCAGCGCATGCAGTACCCGGCGCACATGCAGCACGCCGAGCAGATTGTCGGGCGAACCCTGCTGCACCACCAGCCGCGTGTGATGGCTGGTGGAAATCTGCTGGCGCAGCCGCTCGGGGTCGTCTTCGATGTCGATCGCCTCGATCTGGCTGCGCGGCGTCATCACGTCATCCACCGTGATGTCTTCCAGCTCCAGCAGGTTCATCAGGATCCGGTGGTGCTCGCGCGGCAATCTGCCGGACGACTCCAGCACGATGGTGCGCAGTTCCTGCAGCCCCAGGCTGTTACCCTGCCCCGGGTCGGGTTGCTTGATATGCAACAGCTTCAGGATGCCCTGCACGAACAGGTTGACGAACCACACCACTGGATACGCCAGCGTCAACAGCGGCGTGAGCAGCAGCGTCGCCGGATAGGCGACGCGTTCGGGGAAGGACGCGCCGATGACCTTCGGCGTGACTTCGCTGAACACCAGAATCAGGAAGGTGAGCAGCAGTGTCGCCACGAACAGCACCATTTCGCCGTCGCCGAACAGGCGAATGGCCAGCACGGCAGACAGCGTGCCCGAAGCGGAATTGACCAGATTGTTACCCAGCAGGATCACGCCCAGGAGCTTGTCGGTCTGGTCCAGCAGCGCCTGTGCCCGCATCGCGCCGCGGACGCCGGATTCGGCAGCGTGGCGCAGGCGATAGCGGTTGATCGCCATCATCGCCGTCTCGGACGTGGAAAAAAATGCCGAGGTGAGCAGCAGAACGGCAAGCACGACAAAAAGCGTGCCGGTGGAAATACTATCCAATCAACCTCGCCTCAACGCCGGAGCACCACTTCCAGCACGAACTGGGTGCCCAGGTAGGCCAGCAGCAACAGGGTGAAACCGGTGATCGTCCAGACCAGGGCGGTACGCCCGCGCCAACCGCGGAAATGCCGCCCCAGCAGCAGGCCGCCGAACACCAGCCACGACAGGATGGCGAACACGGTCTTGTGCGAAAACTGCAAAGCCGTGCCAAACAGCTCTTCCGAAAAAAACACCCCACTGAACAGCGCCAGGGTCAGCAGCACAAACCCGGCGCCGATGGTTCTGAACAACATGGCTTCCAGCGTCAGCAGGGGCGGCGCGCCGTTTTGCAGCGAGCCGCGATGCAGCTGCTTTTCCAGCATGGTCATCAGCACCGCATGCAATGCGGCCACGGCCAGCAAGCCATAGGCGAGGAAAGACACCACCAGGTGTGCGCGCAAAGCCAGCGTCTGCGAGTTGGGAATGGCGTGGGTGGCGGTGAAAAGCGCCATAATCAGCACAGACGCCGCCGCCAGCCCGCTGACCCAGGACTGCAGGCGCGCCAGCGGCGCACCCTGGCTAGCCAGCCAGTAGGCCAGCGCAGTCAGCCACAAAATCGTCGACAGGGAGTTGCCGAACCCCAGCCGGATATCGCCCTGCCCCAGCACCGAATGATAAATCAGCGCACCGTGAGCCAGCAGGGCCAGCGGCAGCAGCCAGCGCACCGATGCGGCGCGCGGCGTGCGCTGCAGGCGCCAGGCGACCCAGCCGTACAGCGCGCTCACACATAAGGTAACCAGCAATAGCGGGGACATTCGTTAAAATGAATATGATTCAGCCAGCCCCATTATCCATGCCGTCCATAACGGCAACAAGGAAGCCATGTTAGAAAATCTCAGCGGACGCCTCGCCGGCGTCGTCAAAAACCTGCGTGGACAGGCGCGCATCACCGAAGCCAACGTGCAGGATACGCTGCGCCAGGTGCGCCTGGCCCTGCTCGAGGCCGACGTCGCGCTGCCGGTGGTCAAGGACTTCATCGAAGCGGTCAAAACCCGCGCCCTGGGCCAGGAAGTGCTTGCCAGCCTGTCGCCGGGCCAGGCGCTGATCGGCATCGTCCACGAAGAACTCACCCGCCTGATGGGCGGTGAAAACGCCGAGCTGAATCTGGCCGCGGCACCACCCGCGGTGATTCTGATGGCCGGCCTGCAGGGCTCGGGCAAGACCACCACCAGCGGCAAGCTCGCGCTGCTGCTGAAAAACCGCAAGAAAAAGGTGCTGCTCGCCTCCGCCGACGTCTACCGCCCCGCCGCCATCGACCAGTTGCGCCAGCTCGCCACCCAACTCGACGTCAGCTTTTTCGAGGCCGGCGACGAACGCGATCCGCTGAGAATCGCACAGGCCGCACAGGATCATGCGCGCAAGCAATTCTATGACGTGCTGATCGTCGACACCGCCGGCCGCCTGGCGATCGACGAAGCGATGATGGCCGAAATCAAGGCCCTGCACGCCGCGGTCAAGCCGGTCGAAACGCTGTTCGTGGTCGACGCCATGCAGGGCCAGGACGCGGTCAACGTCGCCAAGGCCTTCAACGAAGCATTGCCGCTCACCGGCGTGGTGCTCACCAAGCTCGACGGCGACGCCCGCGGTGGCGCGGCGCTGTCGGTGCGGCAGATCACCGGCAAGCCGCTCAAGTTCATCGGCGTCGGCGAAAAGCCCACCGGGCTGGAAGCCTTCCACCCCGAACGCATGGCGCAGCGCATCCTCGGCATGGGCGACGTCCTCTCGCTGATCGAACAGGCGCAAGGCTCTGTCGATCTGGCCGAAGCCAAAAAACTCGCCGATAAGGTCAAGAAGGGCAAGGATTTCGATCTCGAGGACTTCAAGGCGCAAATCCAGCAGATGCGCAAGATGGGCGGACTGTCTGCTCTGATGGACAAGCTGCCCGGTGCCGGACAGATGTCGGTCCCCGCCGGCGCCGACGACAAGGCCGTCAACCGGGTCGAAGGCATCATCAACAGCATGACCCCGCTGGAGCGCCGCAAGCCCGACATCATCAAGGCCAGCCGCAAGCGCCGCATCGCAGCGGGCGCTGGGGTGCAGGTGCAGGACGTCAACAAGCTGCTGAACCAGTTCGAGCAGGCGCAGAAAATGATGAAAATGATGGGCAAGGGCGGCCTGTCCAAGATGATGCGCGGCATGAAGGGCATGCTGCCCGGAATGCGGTAGAGCCTGCCCACTGGCAAGCCCGGAGTTTTTGAGTATAATTCGCGGTTTTCTCCGTTTACCCGGTGGGTTGAATCATGGTCGTTATTCGTCTTTCGCGCGGCGGCGCCAAAAACCGTCCTTTCTACAACGTGGTGGTGGCCGATTCGCGCTGCCGCCGTGATGGCCGCTTCATCGAGCGCGTCGGTTTCTACAACCCGGTGGCCGCCGCGGGCGCCGAGGCCGTTCGCCTGGACCAGGAACGCATCGGCTACTGGGTGAGCAACGGCGCTCAGATGTCCGACACCGTCGCCCGCCTGGTCAAGCAGAACAAGCCCGCTGCCGCTGCCTGATCTGGCTGAACGACAAGCCTGGGTCGGCTGTCCGCATTGAATAACGACTGGGTCGTTATGGGGCGCATCGCCGCCCCGTTCGGCGTCAAGGGCTGGGTCAAGGTCCAGCCCTACAGTGAAGACCCGGGCGCGCTGATGGATTTTGAATCCTGGCGCGTCGGCCGCGGCGAGCAGCAGACGCGATACAGCGTCGAAGCCATCCAGGACCACGGCAAGGCCCTGGTCGCCAAACTGGACGGCATCGACGACCGCGACGCGGCGTATGCCCTGCGCGGACAGGAAATCTCGGTGGCGAAACGCGATCTTCCGCCACCGGAAGAAAACGAGTTCTACTGGTCCGACCTGATCGGCCTGACCGTGGTCAACCGCGAAGGCATCGAGCTGGGCAAGGTCGACAGCCTGATGGAAAGCGGGGCGAATGACCTGCTGGTCGTCAAAGGCGCGCGCGAGCATCTGATTCCGTTCGTTGCGGCGTTTGTCGGCAAGGTGGATCTAGCAGGCGGAACGATAGAGGTGGACTGGGGCGAAGACTACTGATGCGCTTCGATGCGGTCACGCTCTTCCCCGAGATGTTCGATGCCGTACTGGATTACGGCATCACCCGACGGGCGCTGGATCGCGGTCTGTACCGGTTCAGGGCGTGGAATCCGCGCGATTTCACCGATGATCCGCACCGCACGGTGGACGACCGGCCTTACGGCGGCGGTCCGGGAATGCTGATGCTGGCCGAGCCACTGGACCGGGCACTGGATGCGGTGCAGCAGGATCTGACCAGCGAGAACCTGACGCCCTGGGTGGTGCATTTTTCCCCCCGCGGCCGTCCACTAAGTCACCCGCGGGTGATGGAACTGAAAGACAAGCCCGCGCTGGTGTTGCTGTGTGGGCGCTACGAAGGCATCGACGAGCGGCTGCTCGCGCACCGCGTGGACGAGGAAATATCGCTCGGCGACTTCGTGCTGTCGGGCGGCGAACTGCCTGCGCTGGCATTGATGGACGCGATCATCCGGCAACTGCCGGGCGCGCTGAACGACGCCGAATCGGCCGCGCAGGACTCGTTCAGCCACGGGCTGCTCGACTGCCCGCATTACACGCGGCCCGAGGTATGGCGAGGCATGGCAGTGCCCGAAGTACTGAAAAGCGGCAATCACGCGGCGATTGCCAGGTGGCGACACGAAGAAAGCGTGCGGCTCACCGCGGCCCTGCGGCCCGACCTGTTGCCTTCGCGACGGGACGAATAGATTAATCCGGCCTGCCTGACAACAGGCAGGCCGGAAACGAGCGGGTTCCGCATGGGGCCCATGTAAAACGGCGTGACGTTCGCCCCGAGTCTGACCCGACCCGGTGGCGCACCTCTCCGCCAGAGTAAGGAAACATCATGAACATCATCGAGCAACTCGAACAGGAAGAAATCGCCCGTCTGGGCAAAACCCTTCCCGACTTTGCCCCCGGCGACACCGTCGTCGTCCAGGTGAAAGTGAAGGAAGGCAACCGCGAGCGTCTACAGGCCTACGAAGGCGTGGTCATCGCCAAACGCAACCGCGGCCTCAACTCCGCCTTCACCGTGCGCAAGATCTCTGCGGGCGAAGGCGTCGAGCGCACCTTCCAGACCTATTCGCCCTTGGTCGCCAATATCGAAGTCAAGCGCCGCGGCGACGTGCGACGTGCCAAGTTGTACTACCTGCGCGAGCGTTCCGGCAAATCCGCACGCATCAAGGAAAAGCTGCCCAGCCGCAAGGCCGCAGCCACGGCCGCCGAATAAGCCGTCGTCTCCCTGGCGCAGCACAAAACGCCCGCATGATGCGGGCGTTTTGCTTTGCTGTCCCGGCGGTTTAAGCTGCGCGGCACTCCGCACGCATGTGAAGACCCATGTCATCCCCCCTAACGGGACAACCGAAGACCCTTGTTCCAACTGCGTGTACTACCCGCCCAATTTGCCGTCCCGCGCCTGTCCCGGGGCTGACCGAGGCCTGCTTCAGGCACCTGCGTGCGCGTTTGAACCCACACCGGACACGGCAGACTGCCTGGCAATCCGCAAGACCCGCTGCAGCCTGGTCGATCTTGCCGCTACCTGCCCCTCGCGCAGCGGTGCGTGCGAATAGCGCTAAACGTTGCGCCGCTCTGACAGGTCGCGTGACCTCGGCTTAGAATGCGGTCATGCCTGCCTACGATGTCATCCTTGCCGCACCGATGTGTCGCCTTGGCGCCGGTTTCACCGGTGACGCGCTGACGCGGCTGGATTTTTTGCCGGCGGATACGCACGCCTCTGCGCAACAGGACAGCCGCGCCCGGCGGCTGGCCCGCGAACTGGATGCCTACTGGAACGACCCCGCCCACGCTTTCGATCTGCTCTTCGTGCCGCAGGGCACGCCGTTCCAGCTGCGGGTGTGGCACGCGCTGATGAGGATTCCGGCCGGGCAGCCGGCCACCTATGGGACACTGGCGAAACAGCTCGGCACCGCCGCTCGCGCGGTGGGTCAGGCGTGCGGCTCCAATCCATTGCCCATCCTCATCCCTTGCCATCGCGTGGTGGCGGCACACGGGCTGGGGGGCTTCATGCATTCGTCCAGCGGCGCGCCGCTGGACGTGAAAACCTGGCTGCTGGCGCATGAGCGACGTGCTGATTGACCGCTTTTGCGATCATCTGTGGCTGGAAGACGGGCTGGCGAACCTGACGCTGTCAGCCTACCGGCGCGATCTGAAAACCTTTTCCGCCTGGCTGGAGAAGGAGCGCGCCCGTGGACTCGATGCCGCCGCGACAGGCGATCTCGAAGCCTATCTGGCGTGGCGTTTCGCCCGCCGCACCCAGCCGCGCAGCGCGGCACGTTACACCTCGACGCTGAAGCGATTTTATCGTTACCTGTTGCGCGAGCGCCTGATCGTCGCCGACCCCACGCTCAATCTGGACAGCCCCAAGCTGCCGCGCGCGTTGCCCAAGACGCTGACCGAGGCCGATGTGGAGCGCCTGCTCGACAGCGCCGCTCCCGACACGCCACTGGGACTGCGCGACCGTGCGATGCTGGAAACCCTGTATGCCACCGGCTTGCGGGTGTCGGAGCTGGTGGGGCTGAAACTGGCCGCGGTCAATCTCGGCGACGGCGTACTGCGCGTGACCGGCAAGGGCAACAAGGACCGGCTGGTGCCGCTGGGCGAAGAAGCGGTACTGTGGCTGCGGCGCTATCTGTCTGAGGCCCGCCCGCTCTTGCAGGGGAAACAGCCGAGCGATGCGATGTTCATCACCGCGCGTGGTGGCGGCATGACGCGGCAGGCATTCTGGTACCTCATCAAGCGCCGCGCCCGCCTTGCCGGAATCACGCGCCCGCTGTCGCCGCACACGCTGCGCCATGCATTTGCCACCCATCTGCTGAACCACGGCGCCGACCTGCGGATAGTGCAGATGCTGCTCGGACACAGCGACATTTCCACCACGCAGATCTACACTCACGTGGCGCGCGAGCGGCTGAAACAGCTGCATGCGCAGCATCATCCGCGCGGCTGACCCTTACACCCGCGTGCTCGGGCTCGCCAGATAAAACCACTCCTGCCCCGGCAGCGCGCCGGGGTTGGGAAACACGATGCAACCGTCGCGATCCGCCGTCACCGGCGTGCCATCGTGGCGCGTGCCGATCATTTCGCCGGCATGCACGTGGTCGAAACTCGACCAGCCACGCGCAAAGGTGTCGTCGGGATGGCTGCGGTCGATGACCTGATACAGGCGCAACGCCTCGGTGGCCATCACTGGCGCCGGATCCTCCACCGCCGTCAGGCCCAGGTGCGCCAGCGTGTTGTGCAGCGCACGATAGGCCACCGCGGGCGCAGCGGGATCGTCGTGCTGGCCGCACTCGAGCGTGAGCGCGATGCCGCCCTGGGCCCGCATGTATTCGGTGGTTCCGACGCCGTAATGCACGTCGGCTTCACGCGCCGACACCCCCGCCGCCAGACGGCGCGCGACACCTGCCGCGTAGGTATCGAGCCAGCCATCGACGAAGCGGCGCACCCCCAGACGCAACGCCAGGGCCGTTTCCTCGGCCGCGCGCGCAAACGGTTCCAGCGTGCCGTTGTTGTCTTGCGGCCCCAGCATGACGAAGGGCTCGCCCGCCGTGTGGAACGAATGCAGGTCGAGCAGCGCGTCGTGCTGCGCCAGCAGGGGGCACAGCCAGTTGGCGATGTGGTCCTCGAACTCAAGCGGCGTAGCGGTGGGCGCAAGATTGCGGTTGAGATTGCGGTCGCCCATGCGCTGATGGCGGGCATAGGCCAGCGGATTGGTGACCGGCACGAACGTCACGCTGCCATTGGCAATACCCAGCCGGCCGGACTCGATCTCCGCGATCACCCGGCGGACCGCCTGCGTGCCGCAGGTTTCGTTGCCGTGCACCGCGCCCAGCACGATGAGGCGCACGCCCGGCGCCAGACCGGTGAACGAAACGGATTGAAAGTGCAGCAATTCAGTTCCACTCATGCATGCAGGGCCTTGAATAACAGCGATACGCTCGACGCCAGCAACAGCACGCCGACCAGTCGCGCCATCTGCGCCTGGCCCACATGCACGCGTCCCCCCATATACAATGCACCCAGCACCAGCGGCAGCGCGGTCAAATACGCGGTCCATACCTTGGCCGTCATCAATAGTCCGGCAACCAGAAAGCTGACGATGCGCGTCAGTCCTTCGGTAAAGAACAGTGCCGAAAAAGTCGCGCGCAAATCGCTTTTATCGCGGATACGGTGGGTCAGGTACATCACATACGGCGGCCCGCCTGTGCCGAACAGCGCGCCCACGGTGCCGCCGGTGAGCGAGGCCGGAATGGCCCACCCGCGCGAAGCCGGTTTGTCGCCGTGGAGATTGAGCATGCTGCGCACCGCGAACACCAGGATGAACGCGGCCAGAGCCAGCAGCATGGGTTCCGTCGGCAGCTTGACCAGCAGGCTGGTACCCAGCACCACGCCAACGATGCCGAACGGAATCAAAATGCCGATTTCATCCCACTGCACACGCTTGAAATGCAGGCCCCCGATAAGGATCGACGCAGTGAAGTCCAGCAACAGGATCAGCGGCACGACGAATTGCAGCGGCAGAAACAACGCCAGCAAGGGCACCGAAATCAGCCCCGAGCCAAAGCCGGTGATGCCACGGACAAGGTACGCCATCAGCAGGATGGCCGCCATCGCGGCCATGTGCTCCAAGCTCACAGACGCGTACCGCGCTCGATGGTGATGCCGAGTTCCTTGATCCCCGGCACGACGGCAAGCTTGGTCACCGACACCTTCACCCACGGCGCACCGAATTCATCGCGCACGATGGCGGCGACGTGCTCGGCGATCGATTCGACCAGGGTGATGGGCTGCGACGCGTTGTGTAGGAATTCCTTCACCCGCTTGGCTACCGCGCCGTAATCGATGGTGTCGGCCACGTTGTCGGTACCGCCAGCCTTGCTGTGGGGCAGACCGATCTCCAGATCGAGCCGCACCGGCTGCGGCACTTTGCGTTCCCACTCGTATATGCCGATAATCAGTTCGAGACGGAAGTCCCGCAAAAATAGAATATCCATTGCCTTGATTGTCCGCGGCGCGCCCGCCAACGGACTCGCCTAAAGCTTGCCATTTTACTGACTTGTTTATGACCACGCTGTTGTTTATTGCCGCTGCCTATCTGCTGGGTTCACTGTCATTTGCAGTGATCGTCAGTCGCGCCATGGGCCTGCCCGACCCGCGCAGCTTCGGATCGGGCAACCCCGGCGCCACCAACGTGCTGCGAACCGGACGCAAAACCGCTGCAGTGCTGACATTGCTTGGCGACGCGCTGAAAGGCTGGGTGGCGGTGGTGCTGGCGCGAATGCTGGCGCCGCAGTTCGGCCTCGGCGAGGACATTGCCCTGCTGTGCGCGTTGGCGGTGTTCAGCGGCCACCTGTTTCCGGTGTTTTTCCGTTTTCGGGGCGGCAAGGGCGTGGCCACCGCGCTCGGCGTACTCATCGGGCTCAATCCCTGGCTCGGGCTGGCATGCCTTGCCACCTGGCTGTTCATGGCTGGAGTGTTTCGCATTTCCTCGCTCGCCGCGCTGACCACCGCCGTGCTCGCTCCAGTCTATGCGGGTCTGCTGATGGGCTGGGGCGACGTGGCCATGACCGTGCTGGTGATCGCGCTGCTGCTGGTCTATCGTCACAAGAGCAACCTCGTCAAGCTGATGACCGGCCGGGAAGCCCGCATCGGCGCCGGCAAATAGACCCATCTCACCCGACATGGCCCTGTTCGACAAAACCATCGACCACGCAAAGGAGAGCCTCGCCGAAGTGTCGCGCGAGGCGATCGACCACGCCGGCGAGCGCCTGGCCGATGTGGTGAAAGTCGGCGTCTCGCAGGCCGGCACCGAACTCAAGGATGTCATCTGGCAGGCCAGCCAGGAAATCGACGCCAAGCTCGACAAGATTTCCGACGAACTCCACGAGCAGCGGCAGTTCACCAAGGACGATGTGCGCGAACTGGTCGACTATGCCGGCGAAAAGCTCGGCACGCTGATGGACGAGCGCATCATCCGCGCCAAAACAGAAATCTCCGCACTGGTGCAGGAAAAAGTCGAATACTTCAAGCACGAGGTCGACGGCTTCTTCATCGAGCGGCAGCGCGACCTTGCACGCGAGCGGCGACGCTTGTTCATTAACGTCGCCATCGCGATTCTGGCCTCGCTGTCGCTGGGCTTTGTGTCCTGGCTGTATCACCAGTATCTCGGCGGCGGGCTCGACGTGTTCGCCCTGTTCCGCATCGTGTTTGCCTCGCTGGCCGGGGGCTATGCGGCCTATCTCGCGATCAAGTTGCTGCGCCGCTGGGTGTCGATGTCGGAACACAGAAAAGACACGCTGTTCCTGGTCAGTCGCTACTGGGGCGTATTGCGGCCGGAAAGCATTTTCGGCACAGTGATTCTGGTGTGCCTGATGGCGGCGCTGGTGGGCTTTTTACTGTTTCCCGAGCAGATCGCGCAGCTCACCGGCAGCGAACAATGGCTGAAGACCCTGCGTGAGGCCTATCCCATGTTCCAGCAATAGCTCACACCGCGTCGAGCGTCGCTAGATCCCAGCGCGGCTTGACCGCAAACGTCAGATCGGCGCTACTTGCGTGCGCCAGCCGCTGCGCACCGGCGAAGGCGATCATCGCGCCGTTGTCGGTACAGAACTCCAGTTTCGGGTAGAACACGACGATGCCGCGTGCGGCCGCCTCGCGCGTGAGCCGTTCGCGCAGGCGCGTGTTGGCGCCCACGCCCCCCGCCACCACCAACCGCGTCACGCCACTGTGCGCGCAGGCGGCCAGGCTCTTGCTGACCAGCACCTCCACCGCCGCGGCCTGGAATGCAGCCGCGATATCCGCCGCCTGTTCCAGTCCCTGCCTGCGCACCAGCGTCAGCACCGCCGTCTTCAGGCCGGAAAAACTGAAATCGAAATCACCCGAATTGAGCATCGGTCGCGGCAGGCTGAAATGGCCGGCATCGCCCGTTGCCGCCAGCTTCGACAGTGCCGGCCCGCCGGGATAGCCCAGGCCGAGCAGTTGGGCCGTCTTGTCGAAGGCCTCGCCCGCCGCATCGTCCAGCGTTTCGCCCAGCAGGGTATAGCACCCGACGCCGGATACCCGCATCAGCTGCGTGTGTCCGCCCGACACCAGCAACGCGACGAACGGGAATTCGGGCGGGGTATCGGAGATCAGCGGCGACAGCATGTGGCCTTCCAGATGGTGTACGCCGACCGCGGGAATATCCAGCGCGAATGCCAGCGCGCGTGCCATCCCCGCACCCACTAGCAAGGCGCCCGCCAGTCCAGGCCCCTGAGTGTAGGCAATGCCATCGAGGTCGGTCAGCGTACATCCGCTCTCCGCCAGCACCTGGCGGGTCAGCGGCAGCACGCGCCGGATATGGTCGCGCGACGCCAGCTCAGGCACCACCCCGCCGTATTCGTTGTGCATCGCGATCTGCGAATACAACGCATGTGCAAGCAGGCCGCGCGCGCTGTCGTAGAGCGCAACACCGGTTTCATCGCAGGAGGATTCGACGCCAAGCACCAGCATGAGGGGAGTAAAGCGGGGGACTGGAAAAAAGCTCGTGGGCTTGTTATTATTCTCGTTTTTCCCGTTCACAGGAAGCTTCTCCGGAAGCCCACTTCAGATGCCCCACGTCAAAGTCAAAGAAAACGAGCCGTTTGATGTCGCCCTGCGCCGCTTCAAGCGTTCCATCGAAAAAGTCGGTCTGTTGACCGAACTGCGCGCTCGCGAGTTCTACGAGAAGCCCACCGCCGAGCGCAAGCGCAAGCTCGCCGCTGCCGTCAAACGCCAGAGCAAGCGCCTGCGCGGCCAGCAACTTCCCCCCAAGATGTACTGATTCTGCGTTCACGCAGAATCACGTCCCGCCATGTCGCTCAAGGCACGCATTACTGACGACATGAAAGCAGCCATGCGCGCCCGGGAAGCGGCGCGCCTCGGTACGATTCGCCTGCTGCTCGCTGCGATCAAGCAGAAAGAAGTCGACGAACGCATCGAACTGGACGATGCGCAGGTCAGCAGCATCGTCGAAAAACTCATCAAGCAGCGCAAGGATTCGATCGCCCAGTTTCAGGCTGCCGGCCGGGACGACCTGGTGGCGGCTGAACAGGCCGAACTCGTTGTCCTGCAAGACTACTTGCCCGAGCAGCTCTCGGCCGCCGAGGTCGAGGCCGAAGTTGCGGCCGCCATTGCCGAATCCGGCGCAGCCAGCGCCAAGGATATGGGCAAGGTCATGGGCCTGCTGAAATCCCGCCTCGCCGGCCGTGCCGACATGGGGCGGGTTTCCGCGCTGATCAAGGCCCGCCTCGCTGGCTGAGCGCCCCCGGCGCCCGTCCGGGTCTATCATGCGGCAACCATGATCCCGCGCGATTTCATCGACACCCTGCTTGCCCGCGTCGACATCGTCGACGTCATCGATCGGCGCGTGCCGCTGAAGAAAGCCGGACAGAACTACCAGGCCTGCTGTCCCTTTCACAGCGAAAAGACCCCGTCTTTCACGGTCAGCCCAACCAAGCAGTTCTACCACTGCTTCGGCTGCGGCGCACACGGCACCGCGCTCGGCTTCCTGATGGAATACGAGCACATGAGCTTTCCCGACGCCGTCGGGGCGCTGGCCCAGGACGTGGGCCTGCCGGTGCCCGAATCCGGCGAACCCGACCGGCCCAAGCCGCCGCCGGCGCTGTGGGACGCGCTGGAGCAAGCCGCGCAGTTCTATAAAAAACAGCTGAAGCAGACGCCGCATGCCATCGACTATCTGAAACAACGCGGGCTGACCGGCAGTATCGCCGCCCGCTACGGCATCGGTTACGCGCCGGATGGATGGTCCCCGCTGAAGCAGGTTTTCGCCGATTACACGGCGAACGCCCTCGCGGCCTCCGGCCTGGTTATTGATGGCGACAATCGACGCTACGATCGCTTCCGCGATCGCATCATGTTCCCCATCAAGAACATCAAGGGCCAGATCGTCGGCTTCGGCGGCCGGGTACTCGGCCAGGGGGAGCCGAAATACCTCAATTCGCCGGAAACCCCGCTGTTCCATAAAGGCTCCGAGCTTTACGGACTGTTCGAAGCGCGCGCCGCAATCAAGGCTGCCGGCCGCGCCATCGTCGTCGAAGGCTACATGGACGTCGTCGCGCTGGCGCAACACGGCGTGGAGTACGCCGTGGCCGCGCTGGGCACCGCCACCACGCCGATTCATGTGCGCACCCTGCTACGCCATACCGATCGCCTGATCTATGCCTTCGATGGCGACAAGGCCGGGCGCAAGGCCGCCTGGCGTGCACTGGAAAACTCGCTGGAAGCGCTGCAGGACGGCAAGGAAGTCAGCTTCCTGTTCCTGTCCGAAGGCGAAGACCCCGACAGCTATATCCGCACCCGCGGCCAGGCCGCCTTTCTGCAATTACTCGACGCCGACACCCTGCCGCTCTCGGCGTTTCTGGTGCGCGAACTTTCGCGTGACCGCAAGCTCGACAGCCAGGAAGGCCGGGCCGCACTCATCAAGGACGCCAAGCCGCTACTGGATAAAATTGCCGCGCCCCTGCTGGCCAGCCTGATTCGGCGACAAATTGCCGAACTGGCGCATTTGCAGGCCGACGACCTCGGCCTCATGGGGATCAGACCCGGCGTTCCCCAGCGTATCTTGCAGCGCCCGCAACGCCGCCCGGCACCCTCGCGTGTACGCAGCCTGGCTCGTACGCTGCTGATGAACCCGCAGCGTGCGGCCGAAGTCGACCCCTGCTGGCTGGATGCGAACGACCCGCTAAGCAGCCGCATGAGCGAATTGATGGCGTGGCTCCACGAGGTCGGCCCACTCAAACCGCAGACGCTCTGCGAAACCGCTAAAGGCAGCGCGCTGGAACCTCTCGTCGATGAACTGATGACGGATTTGCTCGACAAAGATGATAGCTGGGACTGGAACGCGGAGTTCGACGGCGCGGTCAAACAGCTGCGTGATGACTGGCGTCGCCGCCGCTGGCAGGAGCTTGCCGCGCGGCCATTGAGCAGTTTAAGCGCCGGAGAACGGCAGGAACTGACCGAACTGGCACGATACTAGCTTGACAAAAACGTCAAGACAAGGTCCCGGTTTACGGTATAATTGCCGGTTTTTTAAACGATTTTTTTCTGCGTGCGCGTTTTGCGCGGGCAGAACCTGAGCGGAGACAAGCCTGTGGCTGTACGTGGAAGAAAACCAGGCGGTAGCGCCAAAAAAACCGAAGCGCTGCTCCCCTTGAAAGAGCTGACGCCGGTAGAAGCCGAGGCGCGTCGCACCCAACTGAAGAACCTTATTATCCTGGGCAAGGAACGGGGTTTCCTGACCTACGCCGAAATCAACGACCACCTGCCCGACGAAGTGCTGGACGCCGACCAGATCGAAGGCGTGATCAGCATGATCAACGATATGGGCATCCAGGTCTACGATGAGGCGCCCGATACCGAAACCCTGCTGATGCAGGAAGCCGCGCCCGCCGTCGCCGACGAAGACGTGGTAGCCGAGGCCGAACAGGCACTGACTACGGTCGATTCCGAATTCGGCCGCACCACCGACCCGGTGCGCATGTACATGCGTGAAATGGGCTCGGTCGACCTGCTTACCCGCGAGGGCGAAATCGAGATCGCCAAGCGCATCGAAGAAGGTCTGCGCCACATGGTGCAGGCAATTTCGTCGTGCCCCCTCACCATCCAGCAGATTCTGGACATGGCGGCGCAGGTCGAAAAGGACGAGATGCGCATCGACGAACTGATCGACGGTTTTGTCGAAGTGGAAACCGAAGCCGTAGCAACCGAGGAAGCGGCGGAAAACGAAAACGACGATACTGACGAGGACGACGAAGACGCCAGCGCAGCGGTCGCCGCCGCCAACCTGGCGCAGCTGAAAGCCGAGGCGCTGGCACAGTTCGACTTCATCCGCAAGGCCTACAAGAAAGCGCAGGCCGCCCATGCCAAATTCGGCCTCGGCAGCCCGCAGCACATGAAGGCCCAGACCGAAGTAACCGAACTGCTGATGGCGATCCGCTTTTCGGTGCGCCAGGTCGACGGCCTATGCGAACAGATCCGCAATGCGGTGGAAGAAGTGCGTTCGCACGAGCGCAAGATCATGGAATTCTGCGTCGCCCGCTCGGGCATGCCGCGCCCCCACTTCATCAAGACCTTTCCCGGCAACGAGACCAACCCGGCCTGGCTGGACAAGGAAATCGCCGCCAAGAAGGCCTATTGCTCGACCCTTTCCAAGGTACAGTACGAAATCAAGGCGCACCAGGAAGCGCTCATCGCGATGCAGGATCGCGTCGGCCTGCCGATCAAGAACCTGAAGGACGTCAACAAGCAGATGTCCACCGGCGAAGCCAAGGCGCGCCGCGCCAAGCGAGAGATGATCGAGGCCAACCTGCGCCTGGTGATCTCGATCGCCAAGAAATACACCAACCGCGGCCTGCAGTTCCTCGACCTGATCCAGGAGGGCAATATCGGCCTGATGAAGGCGGTCGACAAGTTCGAATACCGCCGCGGCTACAAGTTCTCGACCTACGCCACCTGGTGGATCCGCCAGGCGATCACCCGCTCGATCGCCGACCAGGCGCGCACCATCCGTATCCCGGTGCACATGATCGAGACCATCAACAAGATGAACCGCATCAGCCGCCAGATCCTGCAGGAAACCGGCATCGAGCCCGATCCGGCGACACTGGCGATCAAGATGGAAATGCCGGAAGACAAGATCCGCAAGATCATGAAAATCGCCAAGGAGCCGATTTCCATGGAGACGCCGATCGGCGACGACGAAGACTCCCATCTGGGCGACTTCATCGAGGATTCCAGCACGCTTTCGCCCGACGATTCCGCGATCTACGCCAACTTGCGCGACGCCACCCGCGAAGTGCTGGACAGCCTGACCTCGCGCGAAGCCAAGGTATTGCGTATGCGCTTCGGCATCGAGATGAATACCGACCACACGCTGGAAGAAGTCGGCAAGCAGTTCGACGTGACGCGCGAGCGGATTCGCCAGATCGAGGCCAAGGCATTGCGCAAGCTGCGCCATCCGACCCGTTCCGAAAAGCTGAAAAGCTTCGTCGGCAGCGGTGAACAGTGAGCCCTGCCCCGTCCGTGCGTGGATTTACGTTTTCGGGTCTGTAGCTCAGCTGGTTAGAGCAGGGGACTCATAATCCCTTGGTCCACGGTTCAAGTCCGTGCAGACCCACCATTCAACCCAACATCAGCGATAATCACCCCCTAATAAAAACAGCGGAGTGCCTGATGGAAGGGGAAGTCAGAAAACCCGGCGAGCGCCGCGTGCAGATTCTGCAAACGCTGGCCGCGATGCTGCAGGAACCGCAGCCCGAGAAAATCACCACGGCCGCTCTCGCCGCACGCGTCGGCGTGTCGGAGGCGGCGCTATACCGCCACTTCTCCAGCAAGGCGCAGATGTACGAAGGTCTGATCGAGTTCATCGAACAGACCCTGTTCGGGCTGATCGCGCGCATCACTGCCGACACCCCCTCGCCGTCCGCGCAGATCAGGGCCATCCTCGGCATGCTGCTGAATTTTGCGGCGAAAAATCCCGGCATGACGCGGGTACTGATCGGTGAAGCACTGGTGCACGAAAACGAGCGCCTGCAAAAACGCATCAATCAACTGCATGATCGTATTGAAGCCCAGTTGCGGCAATGCCTGCGTTTTGCCGGCGACAATCAGGCCGAACTCAGCGCGCCGCTGGCCAATCTGTTGCAATGCGTGGTGGTGGGGCGCTGGCACCAGTTTGCCAAGAGCGGGTTTACCCGCGCGCCGGACAGCGACATCGACCTGCTGCTGTCACGCCTGCTCGACGCTCACCCTGCCTGAACTGCTGTCGGGACCGCACACCGGGCAGGCCGGGTCGCGCGGTACCTTCATCACGCGGGCGTCGGTGCGCAGGCCGTCCCACAACAGCAGCCTGCCCACCAGCAGCTCGCCCACCCGGGCCAGATATTTCAGCGCCTCCAGCGCCTGCATCGCCCCGATCACGCCGACCAGCGGCGAAAACACCCCTGCCTCGGCACAGCGTAATTCGGGCTCACCCGCCTGATCGGGAAACAGGCAGTGATAACAGGGGCTGCTGGCATGGCGCGGATCGAAGGTGGCCAGTTGTCCCGAGAATCCGATCGCGGCGCCCGACACCAACGGCTTGCCGAGCAGCACACAGGCACGGTTGACGGCATGCCGGGTAGCAAAGTTGTCCGATGCGTCGACCACCAGATCCACCGCCGCCACCGCCTCGTGCAGGGCATTGCCGACGAGCGTTTGACGAATCGGCTGCACTTCGATTTCGGGATTGATGGCCCGCACGCTGCGGGCGAGCGAATCGGCCTTGTTCTGCCCGATTGCTGCGCTAACGTGGCCGATCTGGCGCTGCAGGTTGGTGAGATCGACGCTGTCGCCATCGGCCAGCAGCAACCTGCCGACACCGGATGCGCCCAGATAGAGCGCCACCGGGCACCCCAACCCCCCGGCACCGACGATCAGCACCGCGGCTGCGGAGATGCGCGCCTGCCCGTCCACGCCGACTTGCGGCAACAGAATATGCCGGCTGTAGCGCAGCAGTTGGTCGTCATTCATGTCCATACACGGCGGTGCGGCTATTTATAGCCGCGCCATTCCTCGGGGGTCTCGTCGCAATCGCCATGCAGATGGCGTTCGTAGACCTTCATGAAAGCCTGCTGTGATTTGATGTCCGGTTCGTCGGCCGCGACATTGCGCCGTTGCACGCTCTCGCAGAAATAGGCCAGCGCGCGCTTGAGCTTGCTGAGCAGGCTGTTGTCGAGATGGAATCCTTGACTCGCCAGTGCGGTTTCGAGCCCTTCCAGGGTGTACTCGCAGATGTGGTAGCTCACCAGCAGGCGGTCGGCCTCCGCCCCCAGCGTCACCTGCAAGCCCTCCAGGCCTTCCAGCAAGGAAAGGGCGCGTTCCACTTGGCCCGCGGGCAAGGAATGGAAAACGATTTCGCGGTTTTTCTCGAGGTCACACGGACGCATGGCACCCCCGACAGGCTAGATAAGCACAGTATATACCGCGTCGTCTGCGCTGTAGCTGCCGGGGCAGCGCCAGCGCATTCTTGCTCAGCGTCCCTGCAGTATCTGCAGACCTTTCAGCAGATTGAGCGCCTGATTCACCTGAAAATCGTTCTTCGACACGATCTCGCCCGGCTCCAGCGTCAGCGGTTTCTTATCCTTGCCCGGCTGCTCGGCCGGCGGCGTCTTGATGCTGTCGACCGGCTTGCTCGCCGGGGCCGTCTCCCCGCCGTTTGGATTGCTCAGGTGCCTGTCGAGATCGGCCTCGCGAATTCCCAGTCCGTCGTCCGCTTCCGGCATCGCCGGATCGTCCACCACGATATCCGGCTCGATGCCCATGGCCTGGATGGAACGCCCGTTCGGCGTGAAGTAGCGCGCGGTGGTGAGCTTGATCGCGGTGCCATTGCCGATCGGCAGGATGGTCTGCACCGAGCCCTTGCCGAAGGTACGGGTGCCCATGACGACGGCGCGCTTGTGGTCCTGCAGGGCGCCCGCCACGATTTCGGATGCCGAGGCTGACCCGCTGTTCACCAGCACCACCATCGGTACCTGCTTCACGCCGTCCGGCAGGTTTTTCAGATAATCGACCTGCATCGGACGCAGATAATTTTCACGGTTGGCGGTCAGCCGCATTTTGGCGTCGTCGGTGCGGCCCTCGGTATACACCACCAGGCTGTCGGGCTTGACGAAAGCCGCCGTCACCGCCACCGCGCCATTGAGCAAACCGCCCGGGTCGTTGCGCAGATCGAGAATCAGCCCCTTGAGCGGCGCCTTGTTGTCCTTGTACAGCTTGCCCAGGGCCTCGGCCAGCAACTCGCCGGTGTGCTCCTGGAACTGCGTCACGCGCACATAGCCGTAGCCGTTTTCCAGCAGCTTGGACTTGACGCTGCGAATCTTGATGACCGCTCGCGTGAGTGTCAGCACGATGGGCTTGTCGACGCCCTTGCGCGCGATGGTGAGCTTGATGGTCGCCCCCGGCTTGCCGCGCATGCGCTTGACCGCATCGTTGAGCGTCATGCCCTTCACCGGGGTATCGTCGAGCTTGACGATCAGGTCGCCGGGCTTGACCCCGGCCTTGAACGCGGGCGTGTCCTCGATCGGCGAAACGACCTTGACGAAGCCGTCTTCCATGCCGACTTCGATGCCCAAGCCACCGAATTCGCCCTGCGTGCCCACCTGCAGATCCTTGAAGCCTTCGGCGTCCAGATAGGCGGAATGCGGATCCAGCCCGGTCAGCATGCCGTTGATCGCCTCCGTGATCAGTTTCTTGTCTTCCACCGGCTCGACGTAATCGCTCTTGATACGGGCGAACACATCGGTAAAGGCACGCAGCTCCTCGACCGGCAGCGCCGTCTCCGCGTCCTTGTTGGCGATCGCCGACAGGTTGACCGTCAGCGCCGCGCCCGCCAGTACGCCGACCAGTCCGACGAGTACGAATTTTGCCTTGTGCGTCATCTCACTTCATCCACAGGAGGGGATTAACAGGGCGGCTTTGATGCCGCATTTCGAAATACAGACCGGAGTCGGGCTGGCCACCGCTGTTGCCGACCGCGGCGATCGCGTCGCCGGGCTGAACCCGCTCGCCAACCTGCTTATACAGACTTTCATTATTGCTGTACAGGCTCATATAGCCCTCGCCGTGGTCGACAATAATGAGGTTGCCGAAGCCGCGCAGCCACTCGGCAAACACCACCTGTCCGGCAGCGATCGCCTTCACCGCCGACCCTTGCGCAGCACGGATGAACAGGCCTTTCCAACTCACTCCGCCCTCCTCTCTCGGAGCCCCGAAACGATTCATGAGTTCCCCCGCAACCGGCAAACGCAGCAAACCTTTCAGCTTCGAAAAAGGCCGTTCCGAGCGAAACGCCACCGGCGTTTCGGTATTCACGGCCACTGCACGGCGCGGCTGGCCGGCCACGTTCGTCTCGGCCTTCGGGGATTTCTGCGCCTGCTGTGCAGCACGGGCGCGCGCCGCCTCGCGTGCTGCCTGCTGCGCCATCAGGCGGCTGAGGCGCTCCACCAATTGGGTCAGGCTGCGCTCGTCGCGTTTCAGGTTGGATATTTCACGCCGCTGCTGCTGGATTTGCGCCGACAGATTCTGCAGTACCGCCTCGCGGGCACGCTTATCGGCCAGCAGCTTTTTTTGCTCGGCCTCGTGCGCCGCCTGCAACTGCGTCAACTCGGTCGTTTTTTGCGCGGTCTGCTGCTGCAATGCCGCCAGGTGGGCGAGATCGGCGCGCAGCGTCTCGATCTGGGCATGCCGGGCACGCGACAGGTGCGCCAGATAGCGCAGGTCGCGCGCGGACTGATTGGGATCGCTGCCATTGAGGATGAGTTTGAACGCATCGCCCTGCCCGCGCTGGTAGGCGGCCTTGAGTGCCTGTCCCAGGCTCGCCTGTTGCTGGCGAATACGTGCCGCAACGGCTTCAGCCTGCTGCATCAGCGTCTGCAGATCGCTATCGGTGCGCTGGCGCTCGCCGTCCAGCTCGCGCAGCTGACGCACTGCGCTGCTGATGGCGCGCTCGGATTGACGCAGTTCGTCGGCCGCTTCCTGGCGGTGCGCCTGCGTGTTGCGAAACTCCGTCTGCAGGGTTTGCAGACGCTGCTTGAGCGCGTCGAGCTCGGATTGCCTGCGTTCGACCTGGTTGGCGCCGACCCCCAGAGGTCCCAGCAGCGCCAGCAGGAGGAGAAATTGTTTGAAGTTCACCCTGCCGAGCTTACCCGAAGCGGACGGGCTTACTCAAATTGAAGCAGGGCTTCACCGGTCATTTCAGGGGGTTGCGGCAATCCCATCATTTTCAGCAGGGTCGGGCTGATATCTTCGAGCGCGCCGGTTTTGGCCAGCGTGGCGTGACGCCGGCCGATGTAGATGAGCGGCACCAGATTCAGGGTATGCGCGGTATATGGCTGTCCGGTTTCGGCGTCGCGCATCAGTTCGGCGTTGCCGTGGTCGGCCGTCACCAGCACTTCGCCACCGCGCGCCAGTTGCGCCTCCACCACTCGGCCCAGGCAGATGTCGACGGTTTCGATTGCCTTGATCGCCGCCTGCAGATCACCGGTATGCCCCACCATGTCCGGGTTGGCGTAGTTGCAGACGATGACGTCGTACTGTTTGCCGTTGATTGCCGCGAGCAGTTTGTCGGTGACCTCGAAAGCGCTCATTTCGGGCTTGAGATCGTAGGTTGCGACATCGGGCGACGGCACCAGCACGCGATCTTCGCCAGGAAAGGAGATTTCCTCGCCACCGTTGAAAAAGAAAGTGACGTGCGGATACTTTTCGGTTTCGGCAATGCGCAGCTGGCGCAAGCCGAGGTTGGCGACGTATTCGCCAAGGCCATTCTTGATGCGCTCGGGCGGAAACGCGACCGACACGTCAAAATCGTCGCTGTAGCCGGTCAACGTGCAATAAGTGGCCAGTCGCGGCGTGACTTCGCGTTCGAATTCGCTGAAATCGAGTTCGATGAACGGCCGCGACAGTTGCCGTGCACGGTCGGAGCGGAAGTTGAGAAAGATCACCGCGTCACCGTCTTCCATCCTTACCGGCTTGGCGTCCGGCGCCAGGATCGCGGTGGCCTTGATGAACTCATCGGTCTCGCCGCGAGCATAAGCGGCCTCCAGCCCGGCCAACGGGTTGTCCGCGCGGAACTCGGCGCGTCCCTGCGTCAGCAAATCATACGCCGACTTGACCCGTTGCCAGCGGCGGTCGCGGTCCATCGCATAGTAGCGGCCGATCATCGACGCGATGTGGCCGACGCCAGTCTGTTCGATTTTTTCGGCCAGGCGGCGCAAGTAGATCTCGGCGCTTTTCGGCGGCGTGTCGCGGCCATCCAGAAACACGTGCAGACACACTTTGTGCAGCCCTTCGCGTGCCGCCAGTTCAAGCAAGGCATGGAAGTGCGATTCGTGGCTGTGCACACCGCCGTCCGACAGCAGGCCCAGAACATGCAGGGTCCGGTCCTGGTCGCGCACCCGATGCACCGCATTCAGCAGCGCCGGATTGCTGTAGAAATAACCGGATTCGATGGCGTGGTCGATGCGGGTGAACTCCTGATACACCACGCGTCCCGCGCCGATGTTGAGATGCCCCACCTCGGAATTCCCCATTTGCCCCTTGGGCAGCCCCACTTCGGACTCGGAGGCGTGGATCAGGGTGTGTGGGTTATGCTTCCAGAGACGATCCCAGTTGGGTTTTTCGGCTTGTGCGATCGCGTTGTCCGCGTGCTCCGCACGGCAACCGAAACCGTCAAGTATGAGAAGGAGAACCGGCGAGGTCTTCATGAAAAAATTTATATAACCTGACTCGTTTTCATGGGATTATTTTAATATATGCATGATTGCTAATCTATACATAACGCAACATGTTGCTTAAACATGCAGCATCACGCGGATCACGGCAAAAAACCGCGCTGCGTAGAGTACTACACGAACAGGATCGAGGTAATGAATATGGCAGCTGATTGGGATGAAGTGGACCTCATGGACAAGGACGAGCACATCGAACAGGCTTCGCGTGCGATGAAAGCCATGTCGCATCCGCTGCGGCTGAAAATCCTTTGTGTTCTGGGCGACAAGGAAGTCAGCGTGCAGGACATCGTCGACCATGTCGGCACGTCGCAAAGCAATATCTCGCAACACCTGGCCATCCTGCGCGACAAGGGCGTGCTGCGTACCCGCAAGGAGGCCAACCGCGTGTTTTATCGTGTCGGCGACACCCGCACGTTGAAGCTCCTGGGAATGATGCGCGACGTTTTCTGCGGTTTCACCAAGTAACAAGCCAGCGACATCCCAGGCCCGGCCACGCGCAAACGTGCCGGGCTTTGTTTTTACGGTGCGATAGCTGCGTACGGTTCTCCGCGCGCATCTGCGGGTACAGTGGATCAGCACCCCTAGGTGGGGCATACTTGAAACTGTCGCAACGCTAGCACCCGGGTTGAAAACACATCCCAAATAATTGAATTAAATGATAAATTAGATTATTCTAATGGATCGTTTTACGGAGTCGCATCTGTGCTGAACCCCGCCCGCCTACTTGCCTGCGTCATCCTTGCCTCTCCTTCCGCCTGGGCCGCCCTGCCTTTCGCCGTTGCCCCGGTGCAATACCAGATGACCGACAGCGGCTACTCCACCGAAGCCACGGTTGAAGCCGTCAAGCAATCGACCGTCGCCGCCCAGGTATCGGGACGCGTGGCGACGGTCAATTTCGATGCCGGCGATTACGTCAAGGCGGGCTCGGTGATCGTGCGGCTGTCGGCGCAGGAACTGTCCTCCGCCGTGGCGGGCAGCCAGGCGCAGGTGGCGCAGGCCACCGCCACGCTGGCCAACGCACGTGCCCATTACGAGCGCCAGCAGCAGCTGTTCCAGCAGAAATTCATCAGCCAGGCCGCACTCGACCGCGCCACCGCCGAATTCCGCGCGGCCGAAGCGGCCGCTCGCGCGGCCCGTGCCGGGGCAGGGCAATCCGCAGCAGTAAGCGGCTACACCGTGATTACCGCGCCATTTTCCGGGGTGGTCGCCGCCCGTCACGTCGAGGTGGGGGAAACCGTGACGCCCGGAAAACCCCTGATGACCGGTTTCGACCCCAAGGACATGCGGGTGATCGCCAACATTCCCCAATACAAGCTGGCCGAGGTGAAAACCGCGCCGCGTGTCGCGATTGAAATTCCTTCGCTCGACAAATGGATCGATGCCACCGGCGTCACCGTGCTGCCGTCGGCGGATGCCGCCACCCACACCGTCAAGGTGCGCATCGACCTGCCGGCCAATCTAGAAGGCGTCATCCCCGGCATGTTCGCGCGGGCGCATTTTTCGGTGGCCAGCGCGCGCAAGCTCAGCATCCCGGTCAGCGCCGTGGTGCGCCGTTCCGAAATCACCGCGGTCTATGTGGTGAAACAGAACAAGGTGAGCCTGCGGCAGATTCGCCTGGGCACCCCCAATGCGCGCGGACAGGTGGAGGTGCTGGCCGGCCTCAACCCGGGCGACGTCATTGCGCTCGAACCGGTCAAGGCCGGGATTTATGCCAAAAGCGCCGCCAACCGGTCCGTCCAGTAAGCGGGGATACGCATGGGACTCTCCGGACGCGTCGCCCGTTTCTTCCTCACGTCCCAGCTCACCCCGCTGATCGCGTTGATCGCGGCCCTGCTGGGACTGTTCGCCATTCTGGTCACGCCGCGCGAGGAAGAGCCGCAGATCAACGTGACCATGGCCAACGTGTTCATCCCCTTCCCCGGCGCCTCGGCGAAGGACGTGGAGGCACTGGTCGCCACGCCCGCCGAGCAGGTGCTGTCGCAGATCGCCGGCATCGAACACATCTATTCCGTCTCGAAGCCCGGCATGGCGGTGCTGACCGTGCAATACCTGGTCGGCCAGGACCGTACCCAGGCGCTGGTGCGGCTGTACGACGCCGTCCAGGCCAACCGCGACTGGGTCTCGCCCGAACTCGGCGTCGGCGAGCCCATCATCAAGCCGCTCGGCATCGACGACGTGCCGATCGTCACCGTCACCTTGTGGACACGCGATGAGACGCGCGGCGCCTACGAACTAGAGCAGGCGGCGCACGCAGCGGAAATCGAGCTGAAACGCATCGTCGGTACCCGCGAAGTCACCACCGTCGGCGGCCCCGGCCGCGCGGTACGGGTGATGATGGATCCCGACCGCATGGCGGCATTCAATATCTCCGCGCAGGACATCCGCGACGCCCTGCAGGTGTCCAACGCAGCGCAGCCGTCGGGCACCCTGGTAGCCAACAACCAGGAAATCCTGGTGCAGACCGGCACCTTTCTCACCGGTGTCGACGACGTCAAACAACTGGTCGTCGGCGTCACGCAGGGCCGCCCGGTCTACATGAACGATATCGCCAGCGTCGTCGGCGGCCCCGATCAGCCGACGCGTTACGTCTGGCACGGCTCCGGCGCGGGCGGCGCACACCAGTCCGACTTTGGCCAGACCTATCCGGCGGTGACGCTCGCCATTTCCAAAAAGCCAGGCGAAAACGCGGTCGACGTCGCGGAAAAGGTGATTGCCCGCGTCGGCGCCCTGCAGAACAGCGTACTGCCCGAAGGTATCGAAACCAGCATCACCCGCAACTACGGCGCCACCGCCGACGACAAGGCCAAGAAGCTGATCCAGAAGCTGATTTTCGCCACCGCCTCGGTGGTGCTGCTGGTACTGTTCGCCATCGGCCGCCGCGAGGCGCTGATCGTCGGCGCAGCGGTGCTGCTGACCCTCGCCGCCACGCTGTTCGCCTCGTGGGCATGGGGCTTCACGCTCAACCGGGTGTCGCTGTTCGCGCTGATTTTCTCGATCGGCATCCTGGTCGACGACGCCATCGTGGTGGTGGAAAACATCCACCGCCGCATGGGGCTCGACCACGACGGCATGGAGGCGATCATCCCGCGCGCCGTCGACGAGGTGGGTGGCCCCACCATCCTCGCCACCCTGACCGTCATCGCCGCACTGCTGCCGATGGCCTTCGTCTCCGGCCTGATGGGGCCGTACATGAGTCCGATCCCGATCAACGCCTCGATCGGCATGCTGATCTCGCTGGCGATCGCCTTCGTCGTCACCCCCTGGCTGGCGCTCAAGCTCATCCGGCAGGAAGCGCACGCCAGCCACGGCGGTGAAACCAGGCTGCTCGGGCTGTTCCGCTCCCGGCTGACTCCCTTCCTGCGCGGCATCGAAGGCCGTGGCGCGCGCCGCAAGCTGTGGCTGGGCATCGGCCTCGCCATCCTGCTGTCGGTCGCGCTGCCGGCGGTGCAGCTGGTGATCCTGAAAATGCTGCCGTTCGACAACAAATCGGAATTCCAGATCATCGTCGACATGCCGGTCGGCACGCCGCTGGAGAAAACCGCGCAGGTGCTGAGCGAGATGGGCACGGTCGTCGCGCAGGTGCCCGAAGTCACCGACTACCAGGCCTATGCCGGCGCCGCGGCGCCGATCAACTTCAACGGCCTGGTGCGGCAGTATTACCTGCGCTCCGGCCCCGAGGTCGGCGACCTGCAGGTCAACCTGGTCGACAAGCACGCGCGCGACCGCAAGAGCCACGAGATCGCGCAGGCGATCCGTCCGGCGGTCGAGGCGGTCGCCAGAAAGCACGGCGCCGATGTCAAGGTGGTCGAAGTGCCGCCCGGCCCGCCGGTGATGTCGCCGATCGTCGCCGAAATCTACGGCCCCGATTACGACGCGCAGATCCAGGTCGCCAAGCAGGTGCGCAGGGTATTCGAGCAGTCCGAAGGCATCGTGGCGATCGACGACACGGTGGAGGACGATGCCCAGCGCTTCGTGCTGCGTGTCATGCAGAACAAGGCGGCGATGGCGGGAGTGGCGCAGAAGGACATCGTCGCGGCGATGCGGATGGGGTTGGCGGGCGAGAACGTCACCCCCATCCACGGCAGCGGCGCCAAGTACGAGATCCCGGTGCGCATCACGCTGCCGCCGGAACGCCTGAGCGGCATCGACGAACTGTTGAAATTGACCGTGCGCGGCAACGACGGCCAGTTGATCCCGCTGTCCGAACTGGTGGAAGTGATGCCGAGCGAGCGCGAAAAGACCATCTACCACAAGGATCTGCTGCCGGTGGTATTCGTGTTCGGCGACACCGGCGGCAAACTGGATTCGCCGCTGTACGGCCTGTTCGGCATGCGTGACGCGCTGAAAGACAGGCCGCTGGAGCCAGGCGGCACACTGGCCGAATATTTCATCCGCCAGCCGGCCGACCCCTACACCGGATTCAGCCTGAAATGGGACGGCGAATGGCAGGTGACGTACGAGACCTTCCGCGACATGGGCATCGCCTACGCCGTCGGACTGATCCTGATCTACATCCTGGTGGTGGCACAGTTCAAGAGTTATCTGACGCCGCTCGTCATCATGGCACCGATCCCGCTCACGATCATCGGCGTGATGCCCGGCCACGCCCTGCTCGGCGCGCAGTTCACCGCCACCTCGATGATCGGTATGATCGCGCTGGCCGGCATCATCGTGCGCAACTCCATTCTGCTGGTCGATTTCGTCAACGAGCAGGTGCGGGGCGGAATGGATTTCCAGGAAGCAGTCATCCAGGCCGGTGCCACCCGTGCCAAGCCGATCGTGCTGACCGGGCTGGCGGCCATGATGGGGGCCTTCTTCATCCTCGACGACCCGATTTTCAGCGGCCTCGCGGTGTCCTTGATTTTCGGCATCTTCGTCTCCACCCTGCTTACGCTGGTGGTGATTCCGGTGCTGTATTACGCCGCCAATTACCGCAAACTTTCTTCTTCGAACCAGGAGTTATCCCATGACCGTTGAACGTATGGTCCGCATCATTGCCGGATTTTTCATCATGCTGTCGCTGGCGCTGGCCCATTTTTCCGGCAGCGTCGACATGACCCGGCTGTCGTGGCTGTGGTTCACCGCCTTCGTCGGCTTCAACCTGTTCCAGTCCGGCTTCACCCGTTTCTGCCCGATGGACATCATGCTTAAAAAAGCCGGGCTCAAACCGGGCTGCGGCCTGTAAGCGGAGACATCCATGGATACGCAATTCCTGCAGGACAACTGGATGCTGCTGGCGCTGGCGCTGGCATCGGGCGCCATGCTGGCCTGGAACTTCATCGGCGGCTCCCTCTCCGGCGTGGAACAGGCCGACACCCTGAAGGCCACCCGGCTATACAACGACGACGCGCTGGTGCTCGACGTGCGCGAGGACAAGGAATATACGGCCGGCCACATTCCGAAAGCCAGACACATTCCGCTCGGCCAGCTGGCCGGCCGCCTGCAGGAACTTGACAAGTTCAAGGGCAAGCCGATCCTGGTCGCCTGCCGCAGCGGCCAACGCTCGGCGCGCGCCTGCGGCATGCTGAAAAAAGCCGGCTTCGAGACCGTGTACAACCTGGCGGGCGGCATCATCGCGTGGGAACGCGCCAACCTGCCCGTCACCAAAAAGTAAGGAGCCCTCATGGCCAAAGTCGTAATGTATTGCACCGCAGTCTGTCCCTATTGCGTGGCCGCCGAGCGCCTGCTCAAAAGCCGTGGCGTGACTGAAATCGAGAAGATCCGCATCGACATCGATCCGGCCAGGCAGGACGAAATGATCGCCCGCTCCGGCGGCCGTCGCACCGTGCCGCAGGTGTTCATCGGCGACACCCACGTCGGCGGCTTCGACGACACCTCGGCGCTGGACGCGGCGGGCGAACTGGCGCCCCTGCTCGCCCGTGCCTGACGCGCACGCTTGAGTTTCCAGCGCACGCCCCCACCTTGAAGCGAAGACCCTTCGCTTCAAGGAATCCCGATGGAACTCGCCTGCCCCCACTGCCTCGCCGTCAACCGCGTGCCGGACGACCGCTTGGCCGACGCGCCCAAATGCGGCCAGTGCGGCGCGCCGCTGCTGCCCGGCAAGCCGATCGACCTGACCACCGACAGTTTCGACCGCTTCATCGCCCGCGCCGGCCTGCCGGTATTGGTCGATTTCTGGGCCGACTGGTGCGGCCCCTGCAAGATGATGGCGCCGGTCTTCCAGCAGGTCGCGGCCGAGATGGGCACACGCGTGCGTTTTGCCAAGGTCGACACCGAGGCCCACCCGCAGGTGTCGATGCGCCACCACATCCGCGGCATTCCCAGCCTGATCCTGTTCAGAAATGGCGCCGAGGCGGCGCGCACCTCGGGTGCGATGGACGCGTTCGCATTGAAACGCTGGCTGGCTTCACAAGGCATTCAATAAGCGCGTGTAAAATGCGCAGCATCCCCGGAGCGCAGGCTCCGGTTTTCTTATCCAGGGAGACTTCATGGCCGACGAACAACAACCCGTATTCAATATCGAAAAGCTCTTCGTCAAGGATCTGTCGGTGGAAGTACCCAACGCCCCCGCCATTTACCTGGAACGCGAAGCGCCGCAGATCGACATCAACATGTCGACCGAAAGCCATGCGCTGGGCGAAGACCTGTACCACACCGGCATCACCGTCACCGTCACCGCCAAGATCGGCGACAAGACCATGTTCCTGGTCGAATGTTGCCAGGGCGGCATCTTCCGCATCCAGAATGTGCCTCAGGATCAGCTGCCGATGGTGCTCGGCATCGGCTGCCCCAACATCGTCTTCCCCTATCTGCGCGAGACCGTGTCCGACGTGGTGATCCGCGCCGGTTTCCCGCCACTGCTGCTGAATCCGGTCAACTTCGAAGCGCTGTACCTGCAGCAACAGCAACAGCAACCGGCTGCCCCCGCGCAGACGCATTGAAATTGCGACTGCGCCCCTCCGGCTGGCTGCCGGCAACCGGCCTGCTGCTGGCCCTGGCGCATCCCGCCGCGGCACTGGAATACCGCAGCACCGGGCGCGCCGCCCTGCTGTACGACGCGCCTTCGACTGCTGCCGGCAAAATCGCCATCGCCGGCAGCGGCCTGCCGCTTGAAGTCATCGTCGACATCGAGGCCTGGGCCAAGGTGCGCGACCATACTGGCCGGCTGGCGTGGATCGAGAAAGCCGCCCTCGGCAGTGCAAGAACCGTCATGGTCAAGGCCGAATCCAGCATCGTCCGGCAACAGCCGCGCGCCGACGCCGAGGTCGTGTTTCGCGCCGCGCACGGCGTCCTGCTCGAAGTCACCGGCGAAATGGACAGCTACGGCTGGCTTCCGGTGAAGCATGCCGACGGACTCAGCGGCTGGCTGCCCGTGCACGAGGTATGGGGCCGATGAAGCTGTCGGTCCTCGGTGCGGGCGCCTGGGGCACTGCGCTGGCGGCCAGTTGGGCACCGCACCACAGCGTCACCCTGTGGGGGCGCAACGCGGCCGAACTCGATGCCATGCAGGCGAGTCGCGTCAATGCGCGCTATCTGCCCGGCTGTCCGCTGCCCGACACGCTGCGCTTCAGCCCGGATTTCAGCGCCGCCGTCGGCAGCGCCGAACTCCTCGTCATCGCCGTCCCCAGCGGCGGCCTGCGCCCCACGCTGAGCGCGCTCGCCCGGTACCCCGGCCTGCCGCCGCTGGTCTGGATATGCAAGGGATTCGAACCCGGCAGCCGCAAGCTGCCGCACCAGCTCATCGCCGAACTGCTGCCCGGGCACACGCAAACCGCCGTGCTGTCCGGCCCCAGCTTCGCCCAGGAAGTCGCGCAAGGTCATCCCACCGCACTGACGCTGGCCGCCCACGACACCGCGCTGGCGCAACGCCTGTCCGCAATGCTGTCCAGCCATTGCCTGCGGCTCTATGCGCATGACGACGTCATCGGCGTCGAAATCGGCGGCGCCTTGAAAAACGTCATGGCGATTGCCGCCGGCATCTGCGACGGCCTGCAGCTCGGGCACAACGCCCGCGCCGCCCTTATCACCCGCGGGCTGGCCGAAATGACCCGGCTCGGCGTCAGACTCGGCGGCCGCTTCGAAACCTTCATGGGGCTGTCCGGCCTCGGCGATCTCATCCTCACCGCCACCGGCGACCTCTCGCGCAACCGCCAGGTCGGCCTGCAGCTCGCGCGCGGCCAGCCACTCGCCGCCATCCTCGCCGAACTCGGCCACGTCGCCGAGGGCGTCACCACCGCCCGCGAGGCCGACGCGCTCGCAACCGAACACGGCGTCGACATGCCGATCACCCGCGCCGTCTGCCGGATGCTGTTCGACGGCCTGCCTGCCGCGCAGGCGGTCGATGCCCTGCTGAACCGGGAAATCAAGGCCGAGTTCTGAGGCACAGCCAGGCGGCAGCCACGGCTTGAATCGCGCTCAAAGATAGCGGAAGCATCATTCCTGGATCAGCCTGGCCAGGCCTGCATAGTCCCCATCAAAATGGTGGCCGCCTGGCAGCGTCACGCTTCTGGCCAGCCCGGCATCGAGTTGGGTGCACAGGCTGTCACGCTCTTCCGCGCCATGCACGCACAGCACGGATAAGCCGCCAAGTCGGGCAATTTCGCCGTAGACCTCCTGGCCGCCCGCTGCGCCGCCCAGCCAGTCGGCGAGCTTGAATTCAAAATGCGCCCGGGCACCCGGCCCCAGCAGGACAACTTTCTCGATATGCGCCTTCAGCTCCGCCGGCAAGCGGCTTGCCAGGAACGGCAGCACCTCCGCCCCGAAGGAATAGCCGACAAGAACAATCCGCTGCCGCTTCAGCGTGGCCCGGTAATATTCCAGCACGTCGGCCAGATCCCTGGCCGCCGTATCCGGCGTGCGAGGGGTCCAGTAATACCGCAAAGAGTCCCAGCCGATCACCGCCACACCCCTTTCCGCCAGGGCGGCTGCGAGCCCCCGGTCCAGGCCCGCCCAGCCGCCATCGCCGCTGAGCAGAATCGCCAGCACGTCGCCGGGCTGGCGGGCGGCGACTTCCACCAGCGGCAAATAATCCACCTTTTTCGCTGCCCGGAAAGGCACTGCGGGCAGTGGCGGCGAGAAGGCCGCGAACGCGGCCTTGAACTGAGGCATCCAGTTGCGCGGCGCGGAGAAACCGTGGCCCACCCTGGGGAGGCGGACTAGGCTGCCGCCCGCCACTTTACCCACGTAAGCCGCCGTTGCTGCCGGCGCACAGACCTGATCTTGGTCGCCGTGGAGCACCACCCACGGGTCGGCCAGACGGGCAACGGGATCGAACACCTGCCCCAGCTCAGGATCGACTTTGTAGCTGAGGCCGGCTCCCTTGCACATGGGCTTGTGCAGCATCAGATCGGGGCAGAACCCCAGGCTGACCGCGCCCGAGAAGGTGCCGGCCGGAGCCTGGACCAAGGTGGCATAGGCCAGGGTGGCACCCGAGGAATAGCCCACCAGCACGGGCCGATGGAACTGCCGATAGCCCAGTTTTTTCTGCGCGAACTGACCCAAGGCCTCGAAATCCCCTGCCGGATAGGCGCACTTCTGCTGGTCCGCTTCCACGGAGGCCAGGTAATGCCGGATATCGACCCCCACAACCAGGGCATCGAGCCCGGCCAATTCGCGGGCCATGTCGATCACGCCCAGATTCCAGCCGCCGTCGCCGGAGATGAACAGCACGACCCGATCCGGTTCCGTGGACGGAGAATAGAGCGTGACTTTGCCAAAGCGGCCGAACGCCAGGGTGGATTCGGCGACGCTGCCCGCCCCCCAGCCGGAACCGGACAAGACCAGCAGGAATGCGATTCGGATGAGCCGGCGAAACGCGCGCTGTGGCTGGCTGTTCATTCAGGCTCCCGTCAACGGCCGAATACGCCCCGGATGCCTCCGGAGATCAGGGCCGCCACGTCCAGCAGGACGGTCGGCAAGGCCAGCCCGCCGGGTACGGCCAGGTACTTCGGGCGCCAGGCGGGCGAGAATTTTTCCTTGTAGGCACGCAAGCCTTCGAAGTTGTAGAAGTACTCCCCTTGCCGGAAAATCAATGTCCCCAGACGGTGCCACAACGGGGCAAGGGGATGGGACTCCAGGCCGGACAAGGGGGCCATGCCCAGATTGAAATGGGCGTAGCCCTCGCGGCTGCCCCACAGCATGAGTTCGATAAAAAGATAGTCCATGACGCCCTTGGGCGCCTCGGGCAGACGACGCATGAGGTCGATGGACAGTTCCTGCCGTCCGGCGGATGCCAGGACGTTGGCGAAGGCCATGACGTGCCCGTCCAGGCGCACCAGCGCACAGGGGAAATGGGCGAGATACGCGGGCTGGAAATAGCCCAAGGCAAACCCCTTTTCCCGGGTGTGCTTCTCTGCCAGCCAGCTATCCGAAATCCGCTTGAGTTCGCCCAGGAGCGCCGGCACCGCCGCAGGCGGCACGACCTCGAAGCTGAGTCCGTCCCGCTGGGCGCGGCGATGGGACTGGCGCAGTTCCTTGCGCGCTGCTCCCTCCAGCGAGAATCCGGCCAGGGAAACCATGCCTTCCTCGCCCAGCTTCATGGCGCTCAGGCCCAGATCCAGATAGAGAGGCAGATTTTCCGCATCGACCTGATAGAAGACGGTGCGTCCGCCATGGCGATCCGCCATCTCGCGGAATTGCCAGACCAGCGCTTCGCGTGCGCGCTCCGGCCCGACCGGATCGCCCATGGCGATCCAGCTCTGGCCGCGCACCTGATACATGATGAAAGCCTCTCCAGCTAGGTCGAACAGCAGGCACTTGTCGCCCAGCAGGGCGAGGGCGGCGTCGCTCTGGGGGGCGGCGGCGACGATGCGGGCAGCGTGTGCCATGTCCTGTTCGCTCGGCCTGCCGGGTTCGGGCGGCGCCGGCCGCAGCAGATGCAGCAGCGCCAGGCCGCCCCCCGTCAAAACCAGCAACAGGGAAGCGCGCAGGAAGCGGGGGGCATCGCCCTGCAGGGCGAACTGCCACCACAACTCGCGGGAATAATCGACATGCTTGAAGGAGAACAGTCCCAACCAAACGGTGGCGACCAGCAGCAGCACGACCGAAAACACCCAGCCCGGCGAGAAACGCCGGGCAAAGAGGGAAGCGGGCCGATTGAAGGCGTCACGCCCCAGCCAGAGCATGCCCAGGACCAGCGTGGAAATCAGCGCCTCCTCGTAGTCCAGGCCTTTGGCCAGGGAGGCCAGCGCGCCGAGCGCCAGCAGCCAGAAGGCCAGATGGTAAGCGGCATCGACCCGGCGATGCAGCGCCCGCGCCAGGATGACGAGGCCCAGGCCGGCCAGGCTACCCATCAGATGCGAAACCTCCAGCAGCGGCAGGGGTACGAAGTCCCGCAGCAGGGACAGCCGTTCGGGAAGCGCGGGCGTGCTGCCGGACAATAGCAGCAGCGCCCCGGCGATGAAGCTTGCGCTGCTGACCGTCACCGGCGCCATCCAGCCGAAAACCTGGCGCATTGAATCCAGTCCCTGGACAAGCGCGGCACGGCGTACCTGCACCAGCTTTCCGGCAACCAGCAGCGCCGCCACCGCCAGCGGGGCCAGATAGTAGATCGCACGGTAAGCCAGAATGGCTGCCAGCAATTCTTCCTGCGGCACCGCCGGCAGGGCCAGCAGCAGCACCGTTTCAAACACCCCGAGCCCGGCCGGCACATGGCTGACGATGCCGGCCACCACCGCCAGAACGTACACGCCCAGAAACGCGGGGAACGACACCGCCGCTTCCGCGGGCAAAAGCCAGAAAAGAGCGGCGGCGGCGCACCCCAGGTCGGCCACGGCCAGGATCAGTTGACCCAGTGCGATGCCTGCGCCAGGCAGATGCCACTGCCAGTTGCCCAGCCGGATGGGGGAGCGGCGCAACAGCCCGAAGCCCAGATAAAGGGCAACCAGGGCAAGCAGCAGGGCGCCGATGACGCCACCGCCGTCCGCGGACAGATGCAGGAGCCGTCCGGTCTCCGCCGGTTCAAGGAGCAGCGCCAGCCCGGCGACAAACGTCACGCCCACTGCGAAGCTTAGCCCGACCAGGGCCACCAGCCCCGCCACCTCGGTGGCCGCGAGTCCTGCGGCCGTGTAAAGGCGCAAGCGCACCGCTCCGGCGGAGAGCATGGCCATGCCCAGGTTATGTCCCACTGTCGTGGCGATGAAGGCGTTCAGCGCCACGCGCGGATAGGGCAACGCGCGGCCCAGGTGGCGCAGGGCCAGCATGTCGTACCCGGTCAGGGCCAGGTAGCTGCCGAGCGTGCCCAGCACCGCCAGCAGCAAGCCGCTGGCGGGCACCCGGTCAAGGGCTTGGCGTATTTCGGCGAGGTGGGTATCCGCCAGTTCCCGATGCAGTATCCACAGTGCGGACAAGAATAGCGACAGGCTGAAAATGGCCACCCAAAGATGCCGGCGCCGATAGAACGTGTCCTTGAGATTCGCGAGAGCATCTTTCAAGGGATCTGGCGTGTATCCAATGGGCAATGCTTCATCCTAGGTCAACTGCGGCCGGCTTACAGCATGAAGGATCAGCGCAATGCCACGGACCGGCATTGCGCTGTTTGCCCGCTTGCGCTCATTCGTGCCGCAAGGCGTCGATCGGGTTGAGGCCGGCCGCGCGGCGCGCCGGGAAGAAGCCGAAGATCACACCGATGGCGGCGGAAAAAAAGAAGGACAGCAGGTTGATGCCGGGGTCGAACAGGTAGGGCACGTTCATCAGTCCGGCAAGGAAGATGGATGCAGTGGTGGCGATCACGATGCCGATCAGGCCGCCCAGGCTCGACAGCACCACCGCCTCGATGAGGAACTGCAGCAGCACCTCCCTTTCCAGCGCGCCGATGGCGAGGCGGATGCCGATCTCGCGGGTGCGCTCGGTGACCGACACCAGCATGATGTTCATGATGCCGATGCCGCCCACCAGCAGGCTGACAGCCGCGACGGCACCGAGCAGCATGGTGAGGATCCGGGTGGTGCTGGTCAGCGTCTCGGCGATCTGCCGGGTGTCCATCACACGGAAATCGTCGTCCTCGTTCTCGCCGATTTTGCGGCGCTCGCGTAGCAGCAGGGTGAGCTGATCCTTGGCCGCGTCGATCGAGGCGCCTTCCTTGACCGAGATGCTCAGGCGGCCGATGTCCTGGTTGCCCGAGAGCCGCCGCTGCACGGTGCGAAGCGGCATCACCACCACGTCGTCCTGGTCCGAGCCCATGGACGACTGGCCCTTGGCCTTCAGCAGGCCGATCACCTCGCAGGAAAACTGCTTGATGCGGATCTGGCTGCCCACCGGGTTTTGCCGGCCGAACAGCTTGTCGCGCACGGTGTCACCAATCACGCACACTGCCTTGCCTGACCGCTCCTCGGCTTCGCTGAAGCCGCGACCGGCAGCGATTTCCCAGTTCCCGGCCTCGAAATAGTCATTGCTGCTTCCGGTAATCGCGGTGGTCCAGTTGTTGGCCTGGTACACCGCAGTCGCCGACTTGTTCACCACCGGTGCGACCAGCCTGACGCCGGTGATCTGGTTACGCACGGCCTCGACGTCGGCACTCTTGAAGGGAGCGCCCGGCACGGCACCGGGGCCGAAGCGCTGGCCCGGCAACACCATCAGCAGGTTGCTGCCCATGCTGGCTATCTGGTCCGACACCGATTTCGTCGCGCCGTTGCCGAGCGTGACCATGGTGATGACGGCAGCGACGCCGATGACGATGCCGAGGATGGTGAGGAAGGAGCGCATCAGGTTGCGCCGGATCGAGCGCAGCGCGAGCTGCAGTGTATTCCACAACATCAGGCGTCTTCCCCGTTGCGGCGGTCGCTTTCCACCCGGCCGTCGACGAAGCGGATGACGCGCTTGGCGTAGGCTGCCATCTCGGGCTCGTGGGTGACCATCAGCACGGTGATGCCCAACTCGCGGTTAAACCCGCTGATCAGGTTCATGATTTCCTGGCTGGTGTGGCTGTCGAGGTTACCGGTCGGCTCGTCCGCAAGCAGCACGTGGGGGCGGGTGACGATGGCGCGGGCGATGGCGACGCGCTGCTGCTGACCGCCGGAGAGTTCGGCCGGCGTATGGTGCTCCCAGCCATCGAGACCTACCTGTTTGAGGGCGGCGCGTGCCGCAGCATGACGCTCGGCCGCCGGCTCGCCGCGATAGATCAGCGGCAGCTCGACGTTCTCCAGCGCGGTGGTGCGCGAGAGCAGGTTGAAGCCCTGGAACACGAAGCCCAGGTAGTTGCGCCGGAGCAGCGCGCGCGCGTTGCGCGACAGCTGTTCGACCTTCACGCCTTCGAATTCGTAACTGCCACTGGTGGCGACATCGAGGCAGCCGAGGATATTCATCGCGGTCGACTTGCCGGAACCGCTCGGGCCCATGATGGCGACAAAGTCGCCGGTATCGATGACGAGATCGATGCCCTTCAGCGCCTGGAACGCCGCCTGCCCGCTGCCGTAGGTCTTGGTGATGCCGGACAGCCGGATCAGTGCCGCATCGCTCATGGCTGCGCGCCCAGGGCCTCGGTGATCGCCTGCATGCCTGCCTTGAGTGCCCCGCCGGTGACCTCGGTCACGCGACCGTTGGTGGCGCCGGTTTTGACGTCGAGGGCGACCGGCTCGCCGTCCTGCAGTACCCACACACGCTGCGTGCCGCTGGCGTTGGGTGTCGGCTTGACCTTTCTGGCCTGCCTCGGCATGCGTGGCATCAGGGCGCCTATCACGCTGCCGCCGGATTGCTTCTCGGCGGCAGCGGGAAGCGCCGGGGTGAAGCGCAGCGCGGCGTTCGGTACCAGCAGCGCGTTTTCGCGGATGAGCGTGGTGATATCGGCGGTTCCGGTCATGCCGGGCCGCAGGCTGAAGTCGTCGTTGTCGACTTCGAGCACGGTGAGGTAGGACACGACGCCTTCCGCTTCCCGGGCGCCATAGCCGACCCGCGTGATGACGGCATTGTATTCGCGCCCGGGCCATGCATCGACGCTGAACGTGGCCTTCTGCCCGGCCTTCACCTGGCCGACGTCAGCCTCGTCGACATCGACCTGCAGCTCCATCTTGGTCAGGTCCTCGGCCAGCTTGAACAGCACCGGCGCCTGGAACGAGGCCGCCACGGTCTGGCCCGGGTCGACCTGACGCGACAGCACCACGCCATTGATCGGCGAGCGGATGCTTGCCTTGCCAAGGTTGGTCTCGTCCGATTGCAGTGTGGCACGCGCCTGGGTCACGCTGGCGCGGGCGCTGGCGACGTTGGCTTCGGCCCGTTTCAGATTGGCTTCGGCGGTGTCCATTTCAGTCCTGGACGGCACCTTGCCTCCGGACAGCTGCGACACCTGCTGGTAGCGGGCAAGCGTTGCGCGCGCTTCCGCAACCGTGGCCTGCGCCTGCAGCACCTGCGCCTCGGTCGCAGTGAGGCTGGCGCGCGATTTCGTGACCGCATCCTGCAGCCTGGACAGGTCCAGCTGCGCCAGGATCTGGCCCTTTTTCACCTCATCGTTATCGTCGACGTAGACCTTGTCGACGATGCCGGAAAGTTCGCTGCCAACATCCACCGTGTTGGTCGGCTGCAGCTTGCCGGTGGCGGACACCTTGACCACCAGCGTGCCGAGTGTGGCCGCTTCGGTCGTGTAGCGCGGCGCAGCCTTGTCTTCGCCGGAACGCAGCAACAGCCAGGCCGCAACGGCAATCGCCAGCAGTGCGCCAGCCAGCCACAGCCAGCGCCCTGAAAACAGGCCGCCGGATCTGGCTGCGAGAAGTTGCTTCAGGGCAGGGCCCTGCTTGGCTTGCGTAGTGTTGGGATCGTTCATGGAGCGTCCTTGTCGGCCGGGCGGGTTTCAGTTTGCGGCGACCAGCCGCCGCCCAGCGCCTTGTACAAACGGATGAGCGCCAGCACGCCGTCGGCGCGGCTGCTGGCGAGGCTGTCCTCGGCGGACAGCACGCTGCGTTCGGTGTCGAGCACCGACTGGAAATCGATCAGGCCGGCACTGTAGCGCTGCTGCGCCATCTGCGCCGCGTTGCGCGCCGCTTCGGCGGCATTCGCCAATGCCTCGACGCGTTCGCGGTTGCGGGCAAGCGCGACCAGCGCGTTTTCCACTTCCTGCAGCGCGGTGAGCACGGCCTGTTCGTACGTCACCTGCGCCTGCTCACGCACGGCGTCCTGGATCTCCACCTGGGCGCGCCGGCGCCCGGCGTCGAAGATGGGGCCGGTAATCCCTGCAAACAGCGATGATGTGGCGGCGTCGCCGCTGCCGAGCGCGCCCAGGGTTAGCGCTTCGAGACCGACCGAGCCCGAGAGATTAAAGGACGGATAGCGTGCCGCTTCGGCCACGCCCACACGCGCGGTTTCTGCCGCCAGCCGGCGCTCGGCGACGTGCACATCAGGACGCTGGCGCAGGGTGTCGGCCGGGATGCCGACCGCGATCTGCACCGGCACGGACGGCAGCTCACCGGGGGCGGCGAGGCGCGCATGCAGCGTGCCCGGCGACCTGCCCAGCAGAATATCGAGGCCGTGTTCGGATTCGGCAAGGCTGGTTTCAAGCACGGGGATCTGGGCCCGGGTCAGCGCCTGATTGCTGCGCGCCTGCTCCACGTCCTGGCTGCTGACGAGCCCGGCCTGGGCGCGCCAGTCGGTGAGCTGTAGCGTCTCCGACTGGCTCGCCAGGTTGTCCCGGGCAATGCCGAGCCGGATCTGGAAGGCGCGCACCTCGACATAATTGAGGGCCACCTCGGCGACCAGCGAAACCTGGGTGTCGTGCAGGCTGGCCTGCGACGATTGCAGATCGGCCTCGGCCGCCTCGATGCCGCGCCGGATCCCGCCGAAAACGTCCAGCTCCCAGCTCGCATCCAGGCCGGCGCTGAACAGATTGCGCGTTGTGCCGCTGCCGTTCTCGGCACTGGAATCGCTGCGGCGGGCAGAACCGGAGCCGGTCACGCTCGGCAAGCGGCCTGCCGCGGCCACCGCACGACGCGCGCGCGCCTCGCGCAGCCTGGCTTGCGCGCTGCGCAAATCGGGGTTGGCCAGCAGCGCCTGCTCCACCAGTTCGGACAACAGCGGATCGTTGAGCCCCCGCCACCAGTGGCTCAGATCGCCGGGGGACGCGGCATGGACAAGCGGCGCGTCGATCCGGCTCCAGTCCGCCGGCACCGCCGGCGTCGGCGCCCGGTAATCCGGCCCCACCGTGGCGCAGCCGGCCAGCCCGAGCGCGATCAGGGCAACCAGGCGGAGGGCGGCCGTCGGCGCGTTCAGGGGCAGGGGATCAGGGACGGCAGGCGCGCATCGAAGTGCCGGGAGGGCCATGGCAATGTGGGGAATTCCTTGTGGTTTGCTTGGTGGCTTCACTATCCTGTTAGTTCCGGCACCGGGATCATTTAAACACAAGGCAGGCCGGGCCACGATTCGAGGAAGCCGCATGCAATTCAAGGACTACTACCAGACCCTGGGGGTGGCGCGCGACGCCACTGCGGACGAGATCAAGAAGGCCTTCCGCAAGCTGGCGCGCAAATACCATCCGGACATCTCCAAGGAGCCGGATGCCGAGCTGCGCATGCAGGAGGTCAACGAAGCCTACGCCGTGCTCTCGGACGTGGAGAAACGCGCCGCCTATGACCAGCTCGGGCGGGGCTACCAGCCCGGCCAGGATTTCCGCCCGCCGCCCGACTGGGACGCCGGCTTCGAGTTTTCCGGCCGCGGTTTTTCGCCCCGCGAAGCCGCCGACTTCAGCGAATTCTTCGCCGAACTGTTCGGCCGCGGCGGCGCGCCGGCGGGTGCCCGCCATGCCCGCGGCGGCGGCCGGGCGCAGGGCGAGGACCATCACGCCAAGTTGCTGCTCGACCTGGAGGACGCCTTCAGCGGCGCCACCCGGCAGATTTCGCTGCGCGTGCCGCAGCTGGACGCCCACGGCCGGGTCGTGCTCGCCACCCGCACCCTCAACGTGAAAATTCCCGTAGGTGTGCATCAGGGCCAGGTCATCCGCCTGGCCGGCCAGGGCGCGCCCGGAACGGATGGGGCGGCTGCCGGCGACCTGCTGCTGGAAGTGCATTTCAAGCCACATCCGCGCTTCCGTCCGGACGGGCGCGACCTGCATCGAATTCTGCCGGTGACGCCATGGGAAGCAGCACTGGGCGGGGTGGTCGCGGTGGACCTGCCGCAAGGCAGCGTCAAGGTGCGCATCCCAGAAGGCGCGCAAAGCGGGCGCCAATTGCGCGTGCGCGGCAAGGGCATTCCGGGCGAGCCGCCCGGGGATCTGCTGCTCGACCTGCAGGTGGTGCTGCCTGCAGCCGACACGCCGCAGGCGCGGCAACTGTATGAAACCATGGCGCACGAACTCGCCTTCGATCCGCGCCAACCGGGGAGAGCGTGAACCATGCGTGACGACGACATCCTGATCGGCAGCCTGATGGAAGAATCCTGGCTGACCCTGGAGCAGGTGGCTGCCGCCTGCATGGTGGAACCGGCGTGGCTGCTGCGCCATCTCGAGGAAGGGCTGTTTCCCCATGCCGAGAGCATTGCCGGCACCTGGCGCTTTTCCGGAATGACGCTCATCCGTGCGCGACGGATGCGGCAACTGGAGCGCGATTTCGACGCCGCGCCGGAACTGGCGGCCCTGGTGGCCGACCTGCTGGAGGAAATGGACGAACTGCGGGCGCGGCTCAGGGGCGGCGGCTGAAACAGCCGGCATCAAACGTCCGTGACGCAGCGGTGCCGGGTACCCGGCCAAATACCGAAGTCCGCTGTTCAACCCGCTCGCGACTCAGCATCCGCGGGAACGGCATGCGCAAGCCTCGCTGCGCTGGCGCGAAGGGCACGCGCAGCGCCCAGGGGAATGGTTATCATGACAGCCCGCGGTCGCGCGTAACGATCGCCTTCGGTACCTCATTGGAGAAAACATGGCTTCACCCCACGAAAACCTCAGCATGGCGCTGTTCTGCGATTTCGAAAACGTTGCGCTCGGGGTGCGCGACGCAAAATACGAGAAATTCGACATCAAGCCGGTACTCGAGCGCCTGCTGCTCAAGGGCAGCATCGTCGTCAAGAAGGCTTATTGCGACTGGGATCGTTACAAGGCCTTCAAGGCCACGATGCATGAGGCCAATTTCGAACTGATCGAGATTCCGCATGTTCGCCAGTCGGGCAAGAACTCGGCCGACATCCGCCTGGTGGTCGATGCGCTCGACCTCTGCTATACCAAGTCGCACGTCAACACCTTCGTCATCATCAGCGGCGATTCCGATTTCTCGCCGCTGGTCTCCAAGCTGCGCGAAAACGACAAGAAGGTCATCGGCGTCGGGGTCAAGCAATCGACCTCCGACCTGCTGATCGCCAATTGCGACGAATTCATTTTTTACGACGATCTGGTGCGCGAGAGCCAGCGTGCGGCGGCTCAGCATGCGACGCGGGAAACGCCGCCTGCGGCGAAGCGCCCGCCCGAGGAAGAAAAACGCCGCAAGGAAGAGCTTGAAGCCCGCAAGAGCAAGGCGATCGACATGGCGGTGGAGACGTTCGATGCCCTGGTGGCCGAACGCGGCGACAGCGGCAAAATCTGGGCCTCGGTGCTGAAAGAGGCGATCAAGCGGCGCAAACCCGATTTCAGCGAGTCCTACTACGGCTTCCGCGCCTTCGGCAATCTGCTCGAAGAGGCGCAGGCACGCGGCCTGCTCGAATTCGGCCGCGACGAGAAATCGGGTGCCTACGTCTATCGCAGCAGCGCCGCGCCCCTTGGCGAGGCGCCGGCTGGGCAGGCCGCGGAAGCGATCGCAACCGCGGCGCCGAGCACCCGGAACGAGGCGCCCCGCAAGGAGCGCGGCGGCCGCAAACCGGCGGCGGTACCGGAAACGCCGGTGGCAGCCGCGGCGCCAACGCAAAAAGCGGCCTCCCCTTCGCGCGAGCCGCCGGAGCGCAGCCGCCGCCGCAAACCGACGCTCAAGCCCGACAGCGCCTGAACGGTTTCACGCACATCCGGCCAGCCCGTCCGCCGGGCATGGATGCCGCGACGTTCATTGCGGCGTGCCTGCGGTCGTCTGCGCAATCCGCCGGATCGTCGCGACGAAACCTGGATCCTCGCCCTGCAGCAGTGCCTGCAATGCGGCGCGGAAATCCTCGCGCTGGCACCACTCGTGCATGTAGTCTTCCCACGACTGCCACAGCCGCGCCTGCTGGCGGCTCATGTCGTCCTCGTACACCAGCACGTAGGCGCGCTCGAACAGGCTGACCAGGATGGCGAACAGGGCATGCTTGCGCACCAGCTGTTCTTCGCTGAGTTCGCCCTTCGCCGCGGGCGACAGCAGATGCAGATCGGCGTTGTCGATCACCAGCCGCATGAAGTCGGCGTACTCGTCGGACAGCCGCAGGAAGATTTCCTCCTCGTCGTTCTGCTGGTCGCGGCGGCGGTCGTAGACATAGACGCCGATGGCGAACGGCAAACCGACGATGGTGATGATGTAGCTGGCCGCTTCCAGCCATTCCAGTCCACTCATCCCGGCTCTCCCATTTACACGCCTCCCGCAAAGCCGTTTTGCCGCCAGGCCTCGAACACGACCACGCTGACGGCATTGGACAGGTTCATGCTGCGCGAACCCGGCCGCATCGGCAAGCGCAGGCAGTGCCCGGGATCGAACTGTGCCAGGAGTTCCGCCGGCAGGCCGCGCGATTCGGGGCCGAACAGCAGCACGTCGCCGGCCTGAAAAACGATATCGGCATAACGCGCGCAGCCCTTGGTGCTAAGCGCAAACCAGCGCCGCGCCGGCAACGCCGCCTGCACTGCCGGCCAGTCCTGGTGCACGGTCACGCAGGCCATGTCGTGATAATCCAGTCCGGCGCGTGCCACCTGCTTGTCGGACAGGTCGAACCCCAGCGGCTCGACCAGGTGCAGGCGGCAGCCGGTATTGGCCGCCAGACGGATCAGGTTTCCGGTGTTGGGCGGGATCTCGGGTTGAAACAAAACGATGTCAAACATCCGGCATGACCTAAAATAAGGGCTTCTTCGAAAGCCCTATTCTATGGTTCCTTACCTCACCACCGCACTGACCGGACCGCTGCTGGAGCTGGAAAAACGCCTGCTCGACGCCCAGCCGACGATCGAGCACTGGTTCCGCCAGCAATGGAAGGAACAGGCTGCGCCGTTTTACACGTCGGTCGACATCCGCAACTCGGGCTTCAAACTGGCGCCGGTCGACACCAACCTGTTTCCCGGCGGCTTCAACAACCTCAACCCGGAGTTCATGTCGCTGTCGATCCACGCAGCGATGGGCGCGGTGGAAAAAATCTGCCCCGATGCGCAGCGCCTGCTGCTGATTCCCGAGAACCACACGCGCAACACCTTCTATCTGCAGAACGTGGCGGTGCTCGCCCACATCCTGCGCCAGACCGGCCTGATCGTGCGCATCGGCACGCTGATTCCCGAAATCACCCAGCCGACCACGCTGGAGCTGCCCGCCGGGGGACGCCTCACGCTGGAACCGCTGGTGCGCAAAGGCGACCGCGTCGGGCTGGAAGGCTTCGATCCCTGCGCGGTGCTGCTCAACAACGATTTGTCGGCGGGGGTGCCGGCTATCCTGCAAGGCATCGAGCAGACCATCATGCCGCCGCTGCATGCGGGCTGGGCGACGCGCCGCAAATCGCGCCACTTTGCCGCCTACCAGCATATCGCCGGCGAATTCGCGCGGCTGGTGGGAATCGATCCCTGGCTGATCGACCCCTATTTCAACCAGTGCGGCAAGATCGATTTCCATGCGCGCCAGGGCGAAGTCTGCCTGGCCGAAAAAGTCGCCGACATGCTCGACAAGATCCGTCTCAAATACGACGAATACCACATCGACCAGCCGCCCTTCGTCATCGTCAAGGCCGATGCCGGCACCTACGGCATGGGCATCATGACGGTGAAATCGCCGGACGACGTGCGCGAACTCAATCGCAAGCAGCGCAACAAGATGGCCGTCGGTAAGGAAGGGCTCGAAGTCAGCGAAGTGCTGATCCAGGAAGGCGTCTACACCTTCGAGAGCATTAACGACGCCGTCGCCGAGCCGGTGGTCTACATGCTCGATCACTTCGTCGTCGGCGGCTTCTACCGCGTGCACACCGGCCGCGGAGCAGACGAAAATCTCAACAGCCCCGGCATGCACTTCGTGCCGCTGGCGTTCGACAACACCTGCCTGATGCCCGACCGCAGCGCCAATCCCGACGCCAGCCCAAACCGCTTCTATGCCTACGGCGTGATCGCACGGCTGGCGATGCTGGCGGCTTCGATCGAGCTTGACGAAGCGCTGAACGAGATCGAAAACGCGGCTGCCGCATGAAGCTGCTGTTCGTCGTCGATCCGCTGACGGGCCTCAAGCCCCGCAAAGACAGCTCGGTAGCGATGATGCGCGCCGCGGCGGCACGCGACCATGCCGTGTTTGCCGCCGAGGCGCGCCAGCTGCAGGTGGCGGACGGCATCGCCAGCGCCGCCTGCAGCGCGCTCGACGTGCGCCGCGACGACGACTGGTTTCGCGTCGCGCATGCCGACACGCGGGCGCTCGCCGATTTCGACGCCGTGCTGATGCGCACCGACCCGCCGGTCGACACGGATTACCTGCTCGCCACCCAGCTGCTCGGCGTCGCCGAGCACAACGGCGCGCGGATACTCAACCGCCCGGCGGCGCTGCGCGACTTCAATGAAAAACTCGCGATCCTGAAGTTTCCGCAATTCATCGCCCCGACCGTCATCAGCGCCGACGCCAGCGGGATCGGAAACTTTCTGGCCGATCACCGCGACATCATCGTCAAGCCGCTCACCGAAATGGGCGGCAGCGGCATTTTCCGGCTGACGCTGGCCGATCCCAACCGCAACGCCATCGTCGAGACGCTCACCCGACACGGCCAGCGGCCGGTCATGGCGCAGCGCTATCTGCCCGCCATCAGCGAGGGCGACAAACGCATCCTGCTGATCGACGGCGAGGTGGTGCCGTGGGCGCTGGCGCGCATTCCCCTGCCCGGCGAAACCCGCGGCAACCTTGCCGCCGGCGGCACCGCGCGCGCACAGCCGCTGTCCGCGCGCGACCGCGAAATCGCCGAAACCATCGCGCCGTGGGCGCAGGCTAACGGCATCTTCCTCGCCGGGCTCGACGTGATCGGCGATTGCCTCACCGAAATCAACGTCACCAGCCCCACCGGCTTTCAGGAAATCGCCGCCCAGGCCGGGCACGACGTGGCGGCGCAGTTCATCGCCGCACTCGAGCGCAGATGAAAGCCGCGCGCCGCAGTCTGTGGCTCCTGCTGCTATGGACGCTGGCGGCGTGCAGCCCGCCGCCGCTGGTTCAGCAGCAATCCTACGTATTCGGCACCCTGGTCGAAGTCAGCGTCTATGGCGCGCCCGAAGCACAGGCCCGCCAGGCGGTCGCCGCGGTGCTGACGCGTTTCGACGAACTGCACCGCCAGTTGCATGCCTGGCAGCCGAGCGAATTGTCGCGGCTCAACACTGCGCTGGCCAAAGGGGAACGCGTTCCGGTCAGTCCCGAACTCGCGGCCATGCTGGGCGATGCGCAGGCCTTGTCGAACCAGTCGAACGACCTGTTCAACCCCGCCATCGGCGGGCTGATCGCACTGTGGGGCTTTCACGCCGACGCGCCGCAGGCACGGCTGCCGGATGCCGCCGCGATTCGGCACTGGACGGACAGGCAGCCGCGCATGCGCGATCTGCATCTCGAAAACGGCAGCGTTTGGAGCGACAACCCGGCCGTACAGCTGGATCTGGGCGGCTACGCCAAAGGGCGCGCCCTGGACGACGCGGTACGCATCCTGAAAGCGCACGGTATCAAGAACGCGCTGGTGAACATCGGCGGCAACGTGATCGCGCTGGGCATGCACGGCGAGCGACCGTGGCGCGTGGGCATCCAGCATCCGCGCAAATCCGGCACGCTGGCGGTGCTGGATTTGCGCGACGGCGAGGCAGTCGGCACCTCGGGCGACTACCAGCGCTATTTCGAGGCGGGCGGACGCCGCTACAGCCACCTGATCGACCCGCGCACCGGCAGCCCGGCAGGCGGAATGCAGTCGGTGACAGTGCTGGTGGCGGGCAAATACGCCGGAACCCGTTCGGATGCCCTGTCCAAGCCGCTGTTCATCGACGGCGCAGCGCGGCTGCCGGACAACGCGTCCCGGCTGGGGGTGAGCGACTACCTGGCCGTGGATGCCGCCGGCCGAATCCATGTCTCGCCTGCGATGAAGGCCCGGCTTCGCTAGAATGCAGGTTTTACTCCTCGCCCCCTTCTCGCAATGATAGGCATCCTCATCGTCGCCCACGGCTCGCTCGCCGACAGTCTGGTCGAGTGCGCCACCCATGTGCTGGGCCAGCGCCCACGCGGGCTCGCCACGCTCGACTTCATCGGCCATGCCGACCCCGACGAGCGGCAGAAGGCCATCCAGACGCGGCTGGACGAACTCGACGAAGGCGACGGCATCCTGGTGCTGACCGATGTCTACGGCGCCACCCCCAGCAATACCCTGTGCCGGCTGCTCGAACCGGCACACATCGAAGGCGTCACCGGCGCCAACCTGCCGATGCTGCTGAAAGCGCTGAACTACCGCGACACGCTGGCGCTGCCGCAGCTCGTCGAGCGCATCGTCGAAGGCGGGCGCAACAGCATCAACCACATTACCGAGGCCATGTGCCATGCAGCAACGGGACGTTGAGATCGTCAACAAACTGGGGCTGCACGCGCGCCCGTCGGCCAGACTGACCCAACTGGCCTCCAGCTTCAAGAGCGATGTATTCATGGCGCGCAATGGCCGCCGTATCAACGCCAAAAGCATCATGGGCGTGATGATGCTGGCCGCCGCCAAGGGCAGCACCATTACCCTGGAAACCGAGGGCGACGACGAAACGGAAGCCATCGAAGCGCTGGCCGAGCTGATCTCCAGCGGCTTCGGGGAGGATCTATCCTGAAAACCACCGCCAACCACTCGTCGTTGCCGACCTCTGCCCGGGCACACCGTCAGGGGCATCCCGTCGTGGCTTCCAGACCATGAGCTTCTCGCTGCACGGCATCGGCGTCTCCGGCGGCATCGCCATCGGCTATGCGCACCTCACTTCCAATGCGCGCGTCGAAGTGCCGCAGTACATGCTCGACCGCAAATACATCAAGGACGAGCTGGCGCGCTTCGACGAGGCCATCCTCGCCACCCGCACCGAACTCGAAACCCTGCGCAATCACATTCCGGCCAATGCTCCGGCAGAACTCTCGGCGTTTCTCGACATGCACCTGATGTTCCTCGGCGATTCGATGATCGCCGAGGTACCCAAGCGTCTGATCCGCGAAACCCAGTGCAACGCCGAATGGGCGCTGGCCCAGCAGATGGAAGCGCTGGTGGCGCGTTTCGAGGAAATCGACGACGCCTATCTGCGGAGCCGCCAGGAAGACGTGGTGCAGGTCGTGCAGCGCGTCCTGAAGGCGCTGACTGGCCACCCCAGCCACCTGCCGCTAGATGTCGATTTCGACAGCGAGCGCGTCCTGGTCGCGCACGAACTGTCGCCCGCCGACATGATCGTGTTCAAGAACGTGCACTTCGCCGCCTTTATCACCGATCTCGGCGGCACCACCTCGCACACCGCGATCCTGGCGCGCAGCATGGCGATGCCTTCGGTGATGGCGCTGCACAACGCGCACGGCCTGATCCGCGACCACGATCTGCTGATCGTCGACGGCCGCGACGGCGTGGTGATCGTCAATCCCGACGAGTCCGTCCTGGCCGAATACCGGCTGCGGCAGAACCAGTGGCGCATCGACACCGACAAGCTGAAACGCCTGAAGACCAGCAAATCGTCCACGCTGGACGGCGTGCCGATCGAGCTGATGGCCAACATCGAATTGCTGGACGACGTCGATGCGGTGAAAGCGGCGGGCGCACACGGCATCGGCCTGTTCCGCAGCGAATTCCTGTTCCTCAACCGCAACGACCTGCCGACCGAAGACGAACAATACGCCTCCTACAAGGCAGTGGCCGAGGCGCTGGACGGCAAGCCGGTCACCATCCGCACGCTCGACCTGGGGGCGGACAAGCAGGCGCCGTGGGGCCACACCATGGCCGACAACCCGGCTCTGGGCCTGCGCGCGATCCGCCTGTGCCTGGCCGAGCCCGGACTGTTCCACACCCAGCTGCGGGCGATTCTGCGTGCCTCCCGGCATGGCCAGGTACGCATGCTCATCCCCATGCTGGCGAGCTTCGTCGAACTGCAGCAAACCCTGCAACGGATCCAGGCCGCCAAGGCATCGCTGCGCAAGGACGGCCTGAAATTCGACGATGACATCCTCATCGGCGGCATGATCGAAGTGCCGGCGGCCGCCCTCACGGCCGGCTTTTTTGCCGAACAGCTGGACTTCCTGTCGATCGGCACCAACGACCTGATCCAGTACACGCTGGCGATCGACCGTGCCGACGACAGCGTCGCGCACCTCTACGATCCCCTGCATCCGGCGGTGCTCAACCTCATTCAGCACACCATCCGCGCCGGCGCCAAGGCCGGCAAGCCGGTTTCCGTTTGCGGCGAGATGGCGGGCGACCCGCTGTTGACGCGGCTGCTGCTGGGGCTGGGACTGCGGATCTTTTCGATGCACCCGGCCAGCCTGCTGCAGGTGAAACAACAGGTTCTGAAAGCGCAGGTTGGCGAGACCACCCCCATCGCGCTGAAGCTGCTGAAGAACACCGATCCCGACAGGACGGCGCTGTTGTTGAACCGCCTGAACGGCTGACAGGCGCCCGGCCGCCTAAGCGGCGAGCTGTGCGGCTATCCGTACCAGTTCCGCCTTCTCGCTGCGCAGATTGCCGATCTCGTCCTTGATCTGCGCCATGCGGCCGTGCAGCGTACCCATGTTTTCGAGAATGCGCTGCAGGCTGGCCAGCCGCGTGTCGAGGTACTGCTTGTGCTCGCGGATGCGCGTCATGATGGGGTCGAGTGCGATGCGCAGCCAGCGCTCGGCTTCCACCCGCGCCAGTTTGAAGGCGCTGCGCGCCTCCTCGGCCAGCCCAGCATAAAAACGCCGGATCATGAAACGTTTTTCCAGCATCAGGTTGGCGGGGTCCGTGCAGAAGGCTTCGGTTTCGCGCATCAGGGTTTCCAGCCGGTTGCGGTAGGCGCCCAGGTCCAGCCGCGGCACCTGCATTTTCGGCAGCCGGTGCTGGCGGTGAAACCGCATGTAGGCCTGGTCGAGCGCATCCAGCATGTTGTCGGCCAGCTGGGTCGCCTGCTGGAAGCGTGCGCCCATCTGCTCGCTCAGCTGGCGGATGCCGCTGGTCAGCCCGCGCGTCGTCCAGCTGCCTTCCATCGTCTCACGCGCAGTCTTCAGGATCGCATCCAGCGTATCTTCCGACACGTTCGACAGCAGGTGCGCACCCTGGCCCTCCAGCATTTTCCGGGTTGCGCGGAACTGTTCGGCGGTGGCGTCGTAACTGTCTTTCTCCTGCTGCAGATTGGTGCGCGTCTGTTCGATCAGTTCGCGGTTCTTGCCCGACAGCTGGATCAGCTGGATCAGCTCGTCGCTGCTGTGCTTGAGCCGCGCGGCCAGATCCACCCGGCTCTCGTCGAGCAGGGCGGCCACCTCGCGGCTGACCGCGTGGTAAAGCATGTCGCGCCGCGCCGGGATCACCTGGTGCGCCAGCAGGTACTCCAGCGACTCGATGCCGGAGCGCACGCGCAGGGCGGCGTCGCCGCGTATCGTGGCCGCCAACGCCTTCTGCGCCGACACCGCGAACACCCGGCTGCGCGGCAGCTTCAGCACGCGCGCGGTTTCCTCGGCCTGCCGCTCGATGCTGGCCTGCACCTCGGAATCGCTCTTCAGCTCGTCCCACAGCATGTCGATCTTGTTCAGCACCGCCACGTGGTAGTTGGCATGGCGGTGGACATGTTTCTGCCAGATTTCCAGATCCGAGCGCGTCACCCCGGTATCGGTCGCCAGCAGATACATCACCGCATGCGCATTCGGAATCACCGACAGCGTGAGTTCGGGTTCGGCGCCCAGTGCGTTGAGCCCGGGCGTATCGAGTATCGTCAATCCGGCCTGCAGCAACGGATGCGGGTAGTTGACCATGGCATAGCGCCAGGCGGGTACGTCCACGGTGCCGTCGGCGCGCAGCAGGTGGCGCTCGCTGGCATCTTCGCCGTTCCATAGCCCCAGTTCGATGGCTTCCACCGCCGGCAGCGGCTTGGTCTCGGTGAGCTTTTTCAGGCTTTCCTGCAGTTGGCGCGGATCGGCCGGATCGAGCAGTACCCGGCACCACTCGATCGGCATGTGTTTCAAGCGCGCCAGCGATTCGCTGCGGCGCCGTGTTTCGATTGGCAGCAGGCAGAGGCTGGGCATTTCATCGGGACTGGCAAACAGTTCGGTCGGGCACATGGTGGTGCGTCCGGCGTCGGACGGCAGCAGGCGCTGGCCATGGTTGGCAAAGAACAGGGCGTTGATGAGTTCGGTCTTGCCGCGCGAAAATTCGGCGACAAACGCCACCACCAGCTTGTCCTGGCGCAGGCCGGAGGCGGTATCGGCCAGGCGCAGGGTACGCTCGGCGTCGATGCCGTGCTGGCGGTCGAGCCAGTCGGCGTAGTCGGTGATCGCGGTTGCCAGCCGCAAGCGCCGCTCGCTGTACTCGGCGACTTCCTGTTCCAGGTGGATGCTCATGTTTGTCTGTTTTTCTCGATTTCACGCCAGGGGGCTTCGACACCGCATACCGCCACGGTTTTCTGCCGCGAACTTTCGCCCCGTACCAGGCGCACCGCCGACTTCGGCACCCCCAGCTGCGCGGCCAGCCAGGCCAGCAGATGCGCATTCGCCTTGTTATCGACGGGCGGCGCGGCAATCTTTAATTTCAGCCGCCCGCCATGCTCGCCGACCGCGGCCGTCAGCTTTGCTCCGGGCTGCACATGCAGGTCGAGCAGCCAGCCGGCACCGTCGCGGCGTGCCCAGACAGGGGCCTGTTCCTCCTCAGAGCGCGCCAAGCAACGCCCGCTCCAGCGCCAGCACCGGCACCATCAGCACCAGCTGGCACACGATGAACAGCACCAGCGGGGTCAGATCGACCTGGGCGACCGTGGGCACGATGCGCCGCAACGGACGCAGGAACGGTTCGGTCAATTCATACACGACCGGCATCAGCGGCGTATTGCTGTTGACCCACGACAGCACCGCGCGCACCAGGGTCAGGCCGATAATCAGGTAGATCGCCAGGCTCAGCAGCCGTACCGCCGCCAGCCCCAGCATCACCGGCCACACCCTGGCGCCGGCCAGCGCAAAGGGAAAGCCGTCCAGCCAGTACACCGCCGTCACCACGACCAGTTCGACCAGCAGCGCCACCACCAGGCATGCCCAGTCCAGGCCGAACAGGCCTGGCACCATCCGGCGCAGCGGCTTCACCGCGAAATCGGTGATGGCGACGATGAATTGCGCGAAGGGATTGCGAAACGGCACCCGGAACAACTGCATCATGAAGCGCAGCAGCACCGCAATCACGAACAGGTTGCCCAGCGTCTGGATGAGGAAAGCGAATGCGCCCGAAATCATGCGAGCCGCCCCAGTTCGTCGCCAAGCTCGGCGCTGCGCCGGCTGGCCGCTTCCACTGCCTGGCCGATGGCCTGTTTGACCGCCGCCGCCTCCAGCGCGGCAATGCCGCGTTCGGTGGTGCCGCCCCGGGAGGTGACGCGCTGGCGCAGCACGGCGGGTTCCTCGCCCGACTCCAGCGCCAGCTTGGCCGCGCCGAAGAAGGTCTGCAGCGCCAGCTGGCGCGCGGTGGCGGGCGTCAGACCCTGGGCCACGGCTGCGGCTTCAAGCGATTCGATGCAATAGAACACATAGGCCGGGCCGCTGCCCGAAACGGCGGTGACCGCATCCAGCTGCGGCTCGTCCTCCACCCACACCACGCCGCCGACGGCACGCAGCACCGCTTCGGCCTGCGAGCGCGCATCCTGGCCGACCGCAGGCGGCGCAAACAGCCCGGCGACCCCGGCCTGCACCAGCGCCGGGGTGTTGGGCATGGCGCGCACAACGCGCTCGTGCCCTCCCAGCCAGCGGGCGAGATCGGCCACCCGTACCCCGGCGGCAATCGACACCACCAGCTGGCCGGCAAGGCGCGGCGCCAGTGCCGCCGCTACCTCGGGCAGGGTCTGCGGCTTCACTGCCAGCACGACCAGGGAGTGCAACCGCGCCTGCGACAGGTCCGTGTGGGTCACGACGCCGAAACGCGCGGACAATTGCGCCCGCGCATCGGCGTTGATTTCCACCACCTCGATGTCGGTAGGCTGGGTGCCGCTGGCGATCAGGCCGCCCACGATGGCGGCGGCCATGTTGCCGCCGCCGATGAAACTCACTTTATGCATGTTTGATTACCCTCTCGCCAAATAACGCGGTGCCAATCCGCACGATGGTCGCACCCTCCTCTATTGCCGCCTCCAGATCGGCCGACATGCCCATCGACAGGGTGTCGAGCGCATGGCCGCGCGCAATCAGCGCATCCAGTGCCTCGCGCACTTGCCGGAATGCCGCGCGCTGCGCGCCAACATCCGACGCCGGCGCGGGGATGGCCATCAACCCGCGCAGCCGCAATCCTGGCAGATTCGAGACGGCATCCGCCAGCGCGGGCAGTCCGGCCGGAGCCACCCCGCCCTTGCTCGCCTCGCCGCTGACGTTCACCTCGATGCACACCTGCAACGGCGGCAAAGCGGCCGGGCGCTGCGCCGACAGCCGCTCGGCAATCTTCAGGCGGTCGATACCGTGTACCCAGCTGAAGCGCTCGGTGATTGCCCGTGTCTTGTTGCTCTGGATCGGTCCGATAAAGTGCCAGATCAGCGGCAGATCGCGCAAGGCGGCCTGCTTTTCCAGCGCTTCCTGCAGATAGTTCTCGCCGAATTCGCGCTGGCCGCAGGCTGCCATAGCACGTACCGCTGCCGCATCGAAGGTCTTGCTCACCGCCAGCAGATGCACCGTTGCCGCATCGCGTCCGGCGGCGGCGGCGGCGTCCGCAATCCGCGCCTGCACGGCATGCAAACGCTTGGCCGGCATGGAATCCGCAGCCGTCATCCCGGACTCAAGTTTGCGTGTTTTCGGGCCGTTATCCATAGCGCTTATTATCTGACAAAACCCCATCCAACACTGAACGAGGCACGCGTGGACATTTCCGAACTGCTGGCATTTGCCGTCAAGAACAAGGCGTCCGACCTGCACCTGTCGGCGGGTCTGCCGCCGATGATCCGTGTCAACGGCGACATCCGCCGCATCAACCTGCCGCCGATGGAGCACAAGGACGTGCACCGCATGGTGTACGACATCATGAACGACAGCCAGCGCAAGGTATACGAGGAAACGCTGGAAATCGACTTCTCGTTCGAGATCCCTTCGCTGGCGCGCTTTCGTGTCAACGCCTTCAACCAGCAGTATGGTGCGGGAGCGGTGTTCCGGACGATTCCGTCCAAGGTGCTGACGCTGGAGGAACTCAACTGCCCCGCCATCTTCAAGGAAATCTCCGATCAGCCGCGCGGCATCGTTCTCGTCACCGGCCCCACCGGTTCGGGCAAGTCGACCACGCTGGCGGCGATGATGGATTACGTCAACGAAAACCAGTACGCGCACATCCTTACGGTCGAGGATCCGATCGAATTCGTCCACCAGAGCAAGAAATGCCTGATCAACCAGCGCGAGGTCGGGCCGCATACGCTGTCGTTCAGCAACGCGCTGCGCTCGGCATTGCGGGAAGACCCGGACGTCATCCTGGTGGGCGAACTGCGCGACCTGGAAACCATCCGCCTGGCGCTCACCGCAGCCGAAACCGGCCACCTGGTGTTCGGCACGCTGCACACCTCGTCCGCCGCCAAGACCATCGACCGCGTGGTCGACGTGTTCCCCGCGGCAGAGAAGGAAATGGTGCGCTCGATGCTGTCCGAGTCGCTGCGCGCGGTGATCTCGCAGACCTTGCTGAAAACCAAGGACGGCAACGGCCGTGTCGCCGCACACGAGATCATGATCGGCACCCCGGCCATCCGCAACCTGATCCGCGAAAACAAGGTCGCGCAGATGTATTCGTCGATCCAGACCGGCGGCAACCTCGGCATGCAGACGCTCGACCAGAACCTGCAGGACCTGGTCAAGCGCAATGTCATTTCCTCCGGCGTGGCGCGCAACGCGGCACAGAACAAAGATGCATTCCTGGGTTGAGGGCTGAACAATGAACGCCGAGAAAACCGTCCACGACCTGCTGCGCCTGATGCTGACGAAGAATGCATCCGACCTCTTCATCACTGCCGGCTTTCCGCCCGCCATCAAGATCGACGGCAAGATCACCCCGGTGTCGAACCAGAGCCTGACCCCCGCCCACACCAGCGAACTCGCACGCGCGATCATGAACGAGCGGCAGTGGAAAGATTTCGAGGCGACCAACGAATCCAACTTCGCGATCAGCCCGCCCGAGATCGGCCGCTTCCGCGTCAACGTCTTCGTGCAGCAGGGCCGGATCGGCATCGTGATGCGGACGATCAACACCAAGATCCCCAAACTGGAAGAGCTCAACCTGCCGCCTATCCTCAAGGACGTCGCCATGATCAAGCGCGGCCTGGTCATCTTCGTCGGCGGCACCGGCACCGGCAAATCGACCTCGCTCGCCGCGCTGGTGGGCTACCGCAACGAAAACGACGCCGGCCACATCATCACGGTCGAAGACCCGATCGAGTACGTGCACGAGCACCGGAAATCCATCATCACCCAGCGCGAAGTCGGCATCGACACCGATAACTGGTTCTCCGCGCTGAAGAACACGCTGCGCCAGGCGCCCGACGTCATCCTCATCGGCGAAATCCGCGACCGCGACACCATGGAATACGCCATCGCCTTCGCCGAAACCGGCCACCTCTGCCTGTCCACGCTGCACGCCAACAGCGCCAACCAGGCGCTCGACCGCATCATCAACTTCTTCCCCGAGGAGAAGCGCGACCAGTTGCTGATGGACCTGTCGCTCAACCTCAAATCCTTCATCTCGCAGCGCCTGGTTCCGAGGAAGGGCAGCAACGGCCGCGTCGCCGCGGTCGAGATCCTGCTCAACTCGCCACTGATCGCCGACCTCATCTTCAAGGGCCATGTCCACGAGATCAAGGAGATCATGGCGAAGTCGCGCGAACTCGGGATGCAGACCTTCGACCAGGCGCTGTTCGACCTCTACGAAGCCGGGCTGATTTCGTACGAGGACGCGCTACGCAACGCCGACAGCCTCAACGACCTGCGCCTGCAGATCAAGCTGCACGGCCAGGAGGCGAAGGGACGCGACATGATGGCGGGGCTGGATCACCTCGATATTGTTTGAGGCGTTGGGGATGGAAAAGGAAACGGGGTGTATTGCACCCCGTTTCCTTTTTGGTTTCCGGAACTGCTAGTGATGATCCTATTGCAGCTTCACCACGCAGCGTGGATCACCGCGAAATCGTGGTCTGTCCCCTATTTTTCCCAACGTTTGGAGTAACCGGCGCGCTTCAGTCGCGTCTAGGTTTGACTGAGATGTTGGATGGCATGACGTTCAATTCACTTTGCTACTGGCCGTTTTGCAAGAGCCTCAGCCAAGAAACCGAAGAGGCGTGCTTCATTGAGTTGCTCAGTTAGCGTCAAGATATCTTTTCCAAGCGATGTAAGCTCATTAGCAGTCGGAATAGGTTGCCAACTATGATCGTTTGCATGGCGAAACGGCTCGCCGTCAAGCTCCTTTCCCCAAACGCTATGGATAAACTCATTTCTCTTATCGGAAACACGCTTGCATCGTTCCATAAGCGCTTGCAACTTTAAAAGTGCCTCACCTTCTCCAAGGCGCTGTCGAGCTATGGTCTTAATCCGATCTCGAAGCTTTGCAGCACCATCGTATACCGTAGCGTCTAAAGCTTCTGTAACCTCAAGATTCGCCAACGTCTTTATTGTCATTCGCAAGATGCGTGTCAGATGCTCGTGGCGAAGACTTAACTCTCCATAGGCAGCAAGGAGATCTTTGTCTTCTGGCACGTGGAACATCATCATCTTTGCCATGGTGGTCGCACCGTAAAAATGGGGTCAGATACCATTGTCGCTGGCAGCCCCAGCGTCTGACTTTTTCGTCTTCATCGACCCCGCAATCACCTTGTACTGCAGGAAGCGCGTCTCGATGGGTCCGTTGAACAGCGGGATGCGTCGGCTCGCCTTCAGACCCATCAGCTTCGGCAGCAACGGATCGCCAGAAATGATCCATGCCTCCCAGCCGGCGAAGTTCTGCTTCAGCCAGTCGCCGAGCAGCGGATACCACTCGGCCAGTTCTTCGGCCTCGCCGATGCGCTCGCCATAGGGCGGGTTGGTGACAATGGTGCCGACCGGGGTAGGCGGCTTGAGGTCCAACACGTCGGAGACCTTGAGTTCGATGCCGGCATAGCCGGCGGCGGCGAGGTTGTTGCGCGCCTTGTCGAGCACCCAGCGGTCGTGGTCGGCGCCGAAGATCGGCAGCGTCGTCAGCGGCTTCTCCTGCGCCTTCGCCTCCGCCTTGATGCGCTGCCACAGCGCGGCGTCGAAGTCGCGGTAGTGCTCGAAGGCGAAGTGGCGGCTGCGCCCCGGTGCCCGGTTCAGCGCCATGTCGGCCGCTTCGAGCAGGATGGTGCCGGCGCCGCACATCGGATCGAGCAACGGCGTGCCGGGTTCCCAGCCGGACAGCAGCAACAGGCCGGCGGCAAGGTTTTCCTTGATCGATGCGGCGCTGGCCTCGCGCTTGAAGCCGCGCTTGAACAGCGGTTCACCCGAGGTGTCGAGGTAGAAAGTCACCGCGTCCGGGGTGAAGAAGGCGTACACCGGCACGTCGGGCGCTTCGGTGTCGACGCTCGGGCGTTCGCGCGTTTCCTCGCGGAAGCGGTCGCAGATCGCGTCCTTGATCTTCAGCGTGATGAAGTTGAGGCTTTTCAGCGGCGCGTTCTGCGCGCCGACCTTGACCGCGATGGTCTTCTTCACATCGAACCAGTCCGGCCACGGCAGGTCGAGCGCGGCGCGGTAGATGTGCTCTTCCTTCTTGTAGCGGGTGTAGCCGACCTTGCGCAGGATGCGGGTGGCGATGCGCGAGCTGAGGTTGGCGCGCATCTCGGCGGCGGCGTCAGCCATGAACAGCACGCCGGCCGGCAGCTGGCGCACCACCTGCGCGCCGGCGGCGTTCAGTTCGGCGACCAGCAGTTCCTCCAGCCCGCGCGGGCAGGTGGCGAAATGGCTGGCGGGCGGCAATGTCTCACGCTCGGGGCGGACGGGATGCGGCGCGGGTTTACGGCGGGGTTCGGGTTTCAAGGAATGCTCTCAAGAACGATTTATCCGCGGAGTATGCGAAGAAACGTGAAGAAAAAACAAGAATCGCTTTCGGTTTTCTTCGCGGCCCTTCGCGTCCTTTATGCCCTTCGGGTATTCGCGGATGAAAAAAAGAAGTTAAAACGGCTTCAGCACGACCAGCAGCACCACGACCAGCAGCACGATCACCGGGATTTCATTGAACCAACGGAACCAAGTGTGCGATTTCCGGTTCTGTCTTGCTTCAAACTGCCGCAACAGGCTTTTGCAGACATGGTGATAGCCGATCAGCCCGCCGACCAGCGCGAGCTTCGCCCACAGCCAGCCCATCGTCGGCAGCCAGTACGCCAGCCATAGCCAGACGCCGGTAATCAGCGTCAGCCACATGATGGGGGTGACGAACCGGTACAATTTGCGCGCCATCAGCAGCAGGCGGTCGTAGGCGGCATCGTTGGTTTCCATCGCCAGATTGACGAAGATGCGCGGCAGGTAGAACAGCCCGGCAAACCAGCTCACCACCATCACGATATGAAACGATTTCAGCCACAGCATGGATAGACAAGCCACCGATTTAATAAAAACAGCCAAGAAGTGGACGCCGAGTCCGCTGACCCTGATTTTACTGGGTTTGATCGCGTACCTGTGGTTTCGCCCGCCGGCCGACGTCAGCGAGGAGAACCGCCCCGCCCCGCCCTGGCAGGTGATGCTGCCCGATGGCCGGGCGCTGACCAGCGACGCTCTCAAGGGCAAGGTCGTGCTGGTGAACTTCTGGGCAACCTGGTGCCCGTATTGCCGCAAGGAAAAGCCGGCGATCGACCGTTTCTGGCAGGACTACCGGGCAAGGGGCTTCGAGGTCGTCTCCATCAGCGTCGACGACCCGCCGGAAAAAATCGCCGCCTGGATGCAGGACAAGGAGTATGCTTTCATGGCTGCACCGACCAATGCCTCGGTCGCCCACGCATTCGGCAACGTGCAAAGCGTGCCGACCTCGTTCATCGTCGACACCGACGGCCGCATACGCCACAGGATTGCCGGACAGGTGCATTATCCGCGGCTGGAAAAGCTGGTCACGCCGCTGCTGAACCCGGCCACACAACCTGGAAAACGATGATGGACGCCCGCCTCAACGAACTCGAAGCCAAGCTTGCGTTTGCCGAAGATATGATCGAGACGCTCAACCAGACCGTGATTCGCCAGCAGGGACAACTCGATTTGCTGCAGCAGCAGCTACGCCTGCTGCACCAGCAATGCCAGGCGGTACTGCCGGAGGAGGCGCGCACCCTGCGCGATGAAATCCCGCCGCACTACTGAAACCTCACACCTGGACTGCGATCTTGAGCACCACCTTGTGGATCATGCCCGGACCCACCAGCGGCGCGTGGGCATCGTCGGGGAAGAACATGCAGAACGCACCTGGCGGCGTGGCGATCCAGCTTGACGGCGCGTCGCTGAAGAAGCGGATGTCGCGCGCCGCATCGTAATCCGTCGCCGGGTCCACGCACGCGGCCAGCGGCTTCCAGCCCATTTCGTCGACGCCTTCCAGTACCAGCTGGATGTCGATGTAACGGCGATGGCATTCCAGCTTCGCCTCCGCCCGCGTGCGGCCGGCGCAGGCCTCGACGATGGCGAAGAGCTGTTCACCCTGTATGCCGTGTTTGCCGGGCGCGAGCGCTGCCAGGTCGGTATTGCGCAGGAAGTCGAAGGCACGCGCAAACAGCGGATGCAAAGTGCGGTAGCGGTCGGCCTCGGCCAGGTTTGCCAGAATCATTGCGTGCTCAGCGGCTGATCGGCTTGTAGCGGATGCGCTTCGGTTTGGCCCCTTCCTCGCCCAGCCGCTTCTTCTTGTCGGCCTCGTATTCCTGGTAGTTGCCGGGGAAGAAGGTCACCTGCGAGTCGCCTTCGAAGGCGAGGATGTGGGTGGCGATGCGGTCGAGGAACCAGCGGTCGTGCGAGATCACCAGCACGCAGCCGGCGAATTCGAGCAGCGCGTCTTCCAGCGCGCGCAGGGTTTCCACGTCGAGGTCGTTGGACGGTTCGTCGAGCAGCAGCACGTTGCCGCCGGCGATCAGCGTCTTCGCCAGATGCAGCCGGCCGCGCTCGCCGCCGGACAGGTTGCCGACCCGCTTCTGCTGGTCGCCGCCCTTGAAGTTGAAGCGCCCCAGATAGGCGCGCGACGGCGTTTCGTAGCGGCCGACCGTGAGGATGTCGCGGCCTTCGGCGACCTCGTCGAACACGGTCTTGTCGGCACTCAAGGCGTCGCGGCTCTGGTCGACATAGGCGAGCTTCACCGTCTGGCCGATCTCGACTTCGCCGCTGTCGGGCTTCTCCTGCCCGGTGATCATCTTGAAGAAAGTCGACTTGCCGGCGCCGTTGGGTCCGATGATGCCGACGATGGCGCCGGGCGGCACGCTGAAGGAGAGGTTGTCGATCAGCAGGCGATCGCCGAAGGATTTCGACACGTTATGGAAATCGATCACCTTGTCGCCGAGACGCTCGCCGACCGGGATGAAGATTTCCTGCGTCTCGTTGCGCTTCTGGTATTCGACCGAATTCAACTCCTCGAAGCGGGCCAGACGCGCCTTCGATTTGGCCTGGCGCGCCTTGGGGTTCTGCCGCACCCATTCCAGTTCCTGCTTCATCGTCTTGATGCGGCCGAGTTCCTGCTTGGACTCGGTCTCCAGCCGCGCTTCCTTCTGCTCGAGCCAGCTGGTGTAGTTGCCCTTCCACGGGATGCCGTGGCCGCGGTCGAGTTCGAGAATCCACTCGGCGGCGTTGTCGAGGAAGTAGCGGTCGTGCGTCACCGCCACCACGGTGCCCGGATAGCGCACCAGGAACTGCTCCAGCCAATCGACCGATTCGGCATCGAGGTGGTTGGTCGGCTCGTCCAGCAGCAGCATGTCGGGATTCGACAGCAGCAGCTGGCACAGCGCGACGCGGCGCTTCTCGCCGCCGGAGAGGTTGCCGATCACCGCGTCCCACGGCGGCAATCTCAAGGCATCCGCCGCAATTTCCATCTGGGTGTCGAGGTCGGCGCCGGCGGTGGCAAGGATCGCCTCGCACTTCGCCTGCTCCTCGGCGAGCTGGTCGAAGTCGGCGTCCGGCTCCGCATACGCCGCGTAGATCTCGTCGAGCCGCGTCTTCGCGGAAACGATCTCGCCGAGCCCGGCCTCGACCGCCTGGCGCACCGTATGCGCGGGGTCGAGCTGCGGCTCCTGCGGCAGGTAGCCAATGCGGATGCCCGGCATCGGGATCGCCTCGCCCTCGATGTCTTTATCGACGCCGGCCATGATGCGGATCAGCGAGGATTTGCCGGAACCGTTGAGGCCCAAGAGGCCGATCTTGGCACCGGGGAAAAACGAGAGAGAAATGTCCTTCAGGATCTGCCGCTTGGGCGGCACGATCTTGCCGACCCGGTTGAGGGAATACACGTATTGCGCCATGAAAAAATAAATCCGGAAGAAGTTAGTGGTTGTTTGCGCCCGGACACGCGTCAAACGCGCAGTCGTTGTCCGGGTTGCGGCTGACATAGCTGCCGTCGGCGCACTGCTTGACGTCCGCGGCACATGCACCGGCTTTGTCCGGCAGTGGCGGCGGCGGTGGTGCCGGGGGCAAAGGCTTGCCCGCAGCGGGCTGCGATGCCGGCTTGGCCGCCGGGTCTGCGCCGGCCAGGCCGCACCCGTTCAGCGTGAACAGCAGCACGGCTGCAGCGAGGGCTCTCGTCATGACAGTTCCCGGTCGAGCAAGGCCTTCAGCTTGACGAAATCGAGTTCGCCCAGCTTCTGTTCGAGGATGTGGCCGTCCTTGCCGATGATGAAACTGGTGGGCGTCAGCTGCACGTTGCCGAAGGCGCGGGCGTGCTCGCCGTTGAGGTCGAGCGCCACCGGAAACGGCAGTTGGCGCGTCTGCACGAAATTGGTCACATAGTTGGGCGGGTCGTAGCTCATCGCCACCGCGACGATTTCGAAGCCGCGGCTCCTGTACTGGTTGTAGGTTTCGATCATGCCCGGCATTTCCTTGATGCAGCCGGGGCAGGAGGTCGCCCAGAAGTTGACCAGCACGACCTTGCCGCGCAGCTCATCGAGCACGATGGGCTTGCCCTCCAGCGTGGTGAAGGTGGCGGCCGGCGCGCTGGACTTGTCCATCAGGGCATAGACCAGCGCGCCGACGATGGCGAGCACGGCAACGGCGACGAGTAGCGGTTTGGTGTATTTCACGGGCTTTTACCTTGTAAACGTGCGACTTGAATCCTGCACCTAGGATTGATATGACCGCGCCAGCGCGACATAGTGCTCGGCCGAATAGCTGAAGTAGGCGATTTCTTCCGTGGTCAGCGCACGTACCAGCTTGGCCGGGCGCCCCAGATACAGATGGCCGGATTCGAGCACCTTGCCTTCCGGTACCAGCGAACCGGCGCCCAGCAGCACGTGTTTCTGCACCACCGCGCGGTCGAGAATGATGCTGCCCATGCCGATCAGGCATTCGTCCGCTATGGTGCAGGCGTGCAGGATGACCGTGTGCCCCACCGTCACGCGCGCGCCGATGAGCAGCAGCCCGCCCGCCGGATTGGCTGGCGTCCTGTGCGATACGTGCAGCACGCTGTTGTCCTGGATGTTGCTCGCCTCGCCGATGCCGATCGCATTGACATCGCCGCGGATCACCGCGCCCGGCCATATCGAGGCGTCGCGGCCGAGCGTAACCTCGCCGATCACCGTGGCGCGCGGGTGCACCCAGGCGCCGGCGGCGAGCGTCGGGGCAACGCCGTGATGCGGCGCCAGCGATTGAGCATAAACCTTGTCTGTCATGGGGTTGAAAATCCGTCTACCAGCCGAAAGTATAATTCCCTTCCCCCTCACTGTTGGTTGTCGCCATGAATACCCCGATGGGCATAAACCCCCTGCTCGACTTTTCCGGTCTGCCCCGTTTCGCCGAATTCAAACCCGAATTCGTCACTCCCGCCATCGACCAGCTGCTGGGCGAGTGTCGCGCCGCAGTGGCACGTGCCGAGTCGCCCGACACCCCGGCCGAATGGGACGCCTTCGTCGCCCCGCTCGACGATGCCAACGAGAAACTCGGTCGCGCTTGGGGCCAGGTGTCGCACCTGCATTCGGTGATGGATTCGCCCGAACTGCGCGAAGCCTACAATGCCAGCCTGCCCAAGATCACCGTGTACTACGCCGAACTGGGGCAGAACGAGGCGCTCTTTGCCAAGTTCAAGGCGCTCAAGGCGCGTCCCGATTTCGCCGCGCTGTCCGCCCCGCGGCAGAAGATCGTCGATAACGAGTTGCGCGATTTCCGCCTCGGCGGTGCCGAATTGCCGGCCGACAAGAAGGCCCGTTTCATGCAGATTCAGGAGGAACTGTCCCAGCTGTCGGCCAAGTTCGAGGAAAACCTGCTCGACGCCACCAATGACTTCGCCTTGTTCATCGACGATGCCGCCGAGCTCGGCGGTGTGCCGGCCGACGTGCTGGCCGCCATGAAAGCCGCGGCCGAAGCCGACGGCAAGACCGGCTGGAAGATCACCCTGCACATGCCGTCCTATCTGCCGGTGATGCAGTACGCCGACAATCGCGGCCTGCGCGAGCGGATGTACCGCGCCTACGTCACCCGCGCCTCCGAATTCCCCTCGGCCACCTCTCCCGAGGGCAAGGCTGAATTCGACAACACGCCGTTGATCGCTGCCATCCTCAAGCTGCGGCGCGAAGCGGCCGGGCTGCTGGGGTTCAGAAGCTACGCCGAGGTATCGCTGGCGGCCAAGATGGCCGACACCCCGGCCGAAGTGCTGAAATTCCTCGACGAGCTCGGCGCCCGCGCACGGCCCTATGCCGAGAAGGACTTCGAGGAACTGAAAGCCTTCGCTCGCGACGAACTCGGTTTGAGCGAGCTGCAGGCCTGGGACACCACCTATGTGTCGGAAAAACTGAGCATTGCCCGCTACAGTTTTTCCGACCAGGAGGTGAAGCAGTACTTCCCCGAGCCGCGCGTGCTGGCCGGGCTGTTCAAGCTGATCGAGACGCTCTACGGCCTGTACGTGCGCGAAGACATGGCGCCGGTGTGGCACCCGGACGTCAAGTTCTACACGCTCAGCGACCACGCCGGCCAGCGTGTCGGCCAGTTCTACCTCGACCTCTACGCACGCGCATCCAAGCGCGGCGGCGCCTGGATGGACGATGTCATCACCCGCCGCAGGAAGGGGGGCGGCATCCAGACCCCGGTCGCCTACCTCAACTGCAACTTCTCGGCGCCGGTCGGCGGCAAACCCGCCCTGTTCACCCACGACGAGGTCATCACCCTGTTCCATGAAACCGGCCACGGCCTGCACCACCTGCTGACGCAGATCGAGGAGCTTGGCGTCTCCGGCATCAACGGCGTCGAGTGGGACGCGGTCGAGCTGCCGAGCCAGTTCATGGAAAACTTCTGCTGGGAATGGGACGTGCTGAAGCACATGACCGCCCACGTCGACAGCGGCGAAGCGCTACCCAAGGCGCTGTTCGACAGGATGCTGGCGGCGAAGAATTTCCAGTCCGGCCTGCAGACGCTGCGCCAGATCGAGTTCGCCAGCTTCGACATGCACCTGCACGACGACTTCGATCCCAACGGCAAGCGCACGGCGCAGGATCTGATCGAGGACATCCGCAGGAAGGTCGCGGTCATCATTCCGCCCGCCTACAACCGCTTCCCCAACAACTTTTCGCACATCTTCGCTGGCGGCTACGCAGCCGGCTACTACAGCTACAAGTGGGCGGAAGTGCTGTCGGCCGACGCCTACGCGCTGTTCGAGGACGAGGCCGAAGGCTACGGCGGCGTGGTGAACCCGGAAGTCGGCCATCGCTTCTGGAGCGAGATCCTCGCCCAGGGCGGCGCCCGCCCGGCACTCGAATCGTTCAGAGCCTTCCGCGGCCGCGAGCCCACCATCGACGCGCTGCTGCGCCATAACGGCATGGCATGAGCGCGGTTGCTGCCAGCTTGCTGGCTTGAGTGCGCGGCTGTTGCCGATTTATCGGCGTGACACCACGACGCCCCTTGCGGAAACAGCCACGGCGGGCTTTCATGCCCTTCAGGGCACTCGCAGGTAAAGCCCTGCCCGGTTATGGCCGTTAGAGCAGAGAATCAGGTCTTTCGGAGCACGGCATGAAAGCGGGACTCATCATGGTAGCGGCCTGGCTGGCGGTGGCGAGCACCCCGCTTGCCGCCGCCCAGCTGTATCAATGGAAGGACGCACAAGGCCGCGCGGTGTACAGCGACCAGCCCCCCCCACCCAGCATCAGGAATGCACAGCAGAAAGCCTTCAAGGGCAGCGTCATCGAGGTTGGCGAATCCTATGCCGCCAGAACCGCGCGTGAGAAATACCCGGTCACCCTGTACGCCAGTGCCTGCGGCGCGCCCTGCGACCAGGCGCGGCAACTGCTGAACGAGCGCGGCGTTCCCCATAGCAACAAGGATCCGCAAGCCAGCTCCGAAGCGCAGGCCGAACTGCAAAAACTTACCGGACGTTTGAACGTTCCGGTGCTCGTGGTCGGCAGCGACAAGCTGGACGGCTTTGAGACCGGGCAATGGCAATCCACGCTCGACCGCGCCGGCTATCCCAAATCCGCCTTGCCGGGCCGCAAACCGGAACCGGCCGCCGCACCCAGTCCTGCGGCCCCGGCTCCGGCCAAACCCTAAGCGCCGTTCCTCCGGGCGTTAAAGCACATACCAGCCCCCTGAGCCTGCCGCAGTTCCAGCGGCGGCCCTGAAGGACTCCGATCCACTATGAGCTAAAGCTCATGTGGAGTCGTATGCGCTAAACTCGGCGCCATGAAACTCGCCGCCTGGAACGTCAACTCCCTCAAGGTCCGCCTGCCCCAGCTGCTGGATTTTCTCGCCACCCGCCAGCCCGACGCGGTGTGCCTGCAGGAGACCAAGCTCACCGATGACAACTTTCCGGTCGCCGAACTGGAAGCGGCCGGCTATCGCGTCGCCTTCGCCGGGCAGAAAACCTACAACGGCGTCGCCATCGTCAGCCGCGCCGAACCGAGCGAGGTCGGCATCGGCATCCCGGGTTTCGAGGACGAACAGAAGCGCGTCATTGCCGCCACCGTCGACGGCGTACGGCTGGTGTGCGTGTATTGCCCCAACGGCCAGAGCCTCGACTCCGACAAATATCCCTACAAGCTCGCCTGGTTCGACGCGCTGGCCGCGTGGCTGAAGGACGAACTGACGCGCCACCCCCGGCTCGCCGTGCTCGGCGATTACAACGTCGCGCCGGAAGACCGCGACGTGCACGATCCCCAGGCCTGGGAGGGATGTGTGCTGGTATCGGAACCGGAGCGCGAGCGCTTCCGCAATCTGCTGGCGCTGGGCCTCAAGGACAGCTTCCGCCTGTTTGAACAGCCCGAGAAAAGCTTCTCCTGGTGGGATTACCGCATGATGGGCTTCCGCCGCAACCATGGCCTCAGGATCGATCACATCCTGCTTTCCTCGCCCCTGGCGGCCACCTGCATCTCAAGCACGATCGACCGCGACATGCGCAAACTGGAACGGCCATCGGATCACGCACCGGTAGTCGCCGAGATTGGAAACTGAAGTCCTTGCGATCGACTCCGCCCGACAAGCGAACATCCGTCGAAATAATGGAAATCAGACCGATGGGGGAAATGTAACGGCACTATCGGCCAGGAGCAGAGGCCACTGTGGTACCCAACCGTCGTTTGTCCGGCCAACGGCGGCGACGGGCTTTCGATATCCATCCGCTTCGATTCCCGATGCCCATGGCCGTCCGGTTCACTTGAGCAAACCTTCCTCGGCCAGCGCCTGCTGCACCGCCGGTCGCGCCGCCACGCGGCTCTGATAGGCCGTCAGCACGGGCCAGGGCGAAAGATCGAAGCCGACATGCGGCGCCCACGAAGTCACCGTGAAAAGGTAGGCGTCCGCTATGGTGAATTGCTCGCCCATGAGATAAGGCTGCGTCTCAAGTACCGCCGCGACATGAGTGAAACGCTGGGCCAGTCGCTCTATGAACAAGGCCTTGCAGTCGGGCGGTACGCGCGAGTCGAACAGGGACGAATAGGTCTTGTGCAGCTCGGTGGAGATGAAGTTCAGCCACTGCATGAGGCGGTACCGCGCCCGGCTGCCGTAAGCCGGCGCGAGTTCCTTGTCTTCGGCCTGATCTGCCAGATACTGCACGATGACCGGCCCTTCCGTGAGCACATCGCCGTCCGCCAGAGCCAGCGCGGGCACATAGCCATCCGGATTGATCTTGCTGTAGTCCTCGCCGGATTCTGTTCGGCCGGTCCCTAAGTCGACGCGTACCAGCTCCACAGGCATGCCAATCTCGATCGCCACGATGTGGGGGGAAAGAGAGCAGGCTCCCGGACTGTAATAGAGTTTCATGGCATTGCCTCCTAAAGTTGAGAGAAGTGGGGAGTTGGTAGGTATAGCACCTGCTCGTTACCACCGCAGGAGGTGGTCGCCGGGTGGTCTATTGAGCGGAGCCGGCTCCGCGTAGCGTTCCGGCAGGTCCGGATGGGTGGCCGGCCATGCACATCAGTGGCTTCTGCCCGGCCAGCATAGGCTGCTTTCACATGACGAATATCGACGCGGAGAGAGAGAGAGCATGCTCGATGAAGCAACGGGCGCTTTCAGGTACGGCGCTACTGGCGGTCCACGCGCAACCTTGCGCGGGTGGATTCACGTAAACGGTCACGAATGGAGAGCAGAAAGCTGGCGTTCGGTAAGATTACCCGGCCTTTGCCCAGTAACGAATCCATAGCGGAACCCGTCCACTCAAATCTCCAGCATCGCCCTCGGCCGAGGAAGCGCCGAACACTGCAATCGGCCCGGGTTTCGCTGCTTGACCCAATGCAGACAGCCCAATCCGCCAATACCTGCTTCCTCTCCCGCCAAAAACAGGATCAGTACTGCACCACCGCCGGGTCGAGACTACGCCACAGATACCAGGTGGCGACCGTGCGCCACGGCGCATGGCGCTCGCCATGCCGACGTAGCGCCTTGGGGGTGGGCCGCTCGCCGCCGAGATAATGCAGGGCGACGGCCTTCTGCAGGCCGATGTCGTCGACCGGCCAGACGTCGGGGCGGCGCAGGCTGAAGATGAGGAACATCTCGGCGGTCCAGCGACCGATGCCGCGCACGTCGATGAGTTCGGCGATGACGGCCTCGTCTTCCATTTTCTTCCAACGTACCGGGTCGATGCGGCCATCGACGAAATGTCCGGCCAGATCGCGCAGGTATTCCGCCTTGCGGCGCGACAGGCCACAGGCGGCAAGCGCCTCCAGTTCGAGCGTGACGATGCGTTCCGGGCTGACGGTTTGCGCGTATCCGGCGAAACGCGCCCACACGCTGTCGGCCGCCTTGACTGAAATCTGCTGGCCGACGATGGCACGTGCGAGGGTCTGGAAGGGATCGCCGCGATCGTCCAGCACGGCATCGGGATAGCGCGCGATGAGCGCGGCCATCACCGGGTCGGTTGCCGCGAGTTCGGTGCAGGCGGTATGCCAATAGGCAGGGGAGCGGATTTTCATGAAAAATCCTTTCAGTCTCACAGCAGGATGATGTCGTACTGCTCCTGCGGATACGTCGTCTCAACCTGCAGCGACACCGGTTTGCCGATGAAATCGATAAGCTGGGCGAGACTGCCGGACTCCTCGTCCAGGAACAGGTCGATCACACTCTGCGCGGCGACGATACGAAATTCACGTGCGTCGAACTGGCGTGCTTCGCGCAGGATTTCACGCAGGATTTCGTAGCATACGGTCTGCGCCGTCTTGATTTCGCCACGCCCCCCGCAGGTGGGGCAGACCTCGCACAATACGTGTGCCAGTGATTCGCGCGTCCGCTTGCGCGTCATTTCCACCAGGCCCAGCGCAGAAAAACCGCTGACGGTGGTACGCGTGGGGTCGCGCGCCAGCACTTTCTTCAGTTCAGTGAGTACCGCTTCCTGGTGCTCGGTATTGTCCATGTCGATGAAGTCGATTATGACGATACCGCCGAGGTTGCGCAGTCGCAGCTGGCGCGCGATGGCCTGCGCCGCTTCGAGGTTGGTCTTGAAGATGGTGTCGTCGAAATTGCGCGCACCGACGAAGCCGCCGGTGTTGACGTCCACCGTGGTCAGCGCCTCGGTCTGGTCGATGATGAGATAACCGCCCGACTTCAAATCGACACGTCGCCCCAGCGCCTTGGCGATCTCGTCCTCGATGGCGTGCAGTTCGAACAGCGGGCGGTCGGCACCGTAATGCTGCAGCTTTTCGAGTACGGCATGGGTGTAGTTCTGCGCGAACTCGGCCATGCGCTGGTAGGTTTCGCGCGAATCGATGAGGATGCGGGTAGTGTCGCGATTGACGAAGTCGCGCAGCACCCGCAGCGACAGGTCGAGATCCTGGTACAGCAGGCACGGCACCGTACAGTTGCCGCGCGACTGGATGCTGCCCCACAGCCGCCGCAGATAGTCGATGTCGGCCTGCATTTCGGCATCTTCCGCCATTTCGGCCATGGTACGCACGATGAAGCCGCCGGTCGCGTCGCTGGGCATCAATTGGTGCAGTTTCTGGCGCAGCTGTTCGCGTTCTTCCTCGCCTTCTATCTTCTGCGAAATGCCGATGTGGGTTTCCTGCGGCAGATACACCAGGTAGCGTCCGGCGAAGCTGATCTGCGTGGAAAGCCGCGCACCCTTGGTGCCGATCGGGTCCTTGATCACCTGCACCATCAGGCTCTGGCCTTCGTGCAGGATCAGCTCGATCTGGCGCTCGGATTCGCTGCCGTGGCGCTCCTCCCAGATGTCGGCCACGTGCAGGAAAGCCGCGCGCTCCAGACCGACGTCGATGAAGGCCGACTGCATCCCCGGCAGCACGCGTACCACGCGTCCCATGTAGATGTTGCTGACCAGTCCCCGGCATTGCGCACGCTCGATATGCAGCTCCTGTACCACGCCCAGGTGCAGCACGGCGACCCGGGTTTCCTGCGGGGTGACATTGACGAGGATTTCTTCGCTCATGGGGATGGCGGATTCGCTCAGACAGCGAGACCGAAGGCTCTCAATAAAACGGCTGTGTCATATAACGGCAAACCCATGATGCCGCTGTAGCTGCCGTCGATATGTTCGACGAACGCGCCAGCGCGCCCCTGAATGGCGTAGGCGCCGGCCTTGCCCAGGTATTCGCCGGTTTCCAGATAGCGCGCGATAGCGGCGGCATCGAGCGCGGTAAAGCTGACCTTGCTGGATGACAGGCGCAGCTCCTGCCGGCCATCATGCTGCACCGCCACCGCGGTGTGTACATGATGCTGGCGCCCCGACAGGCGGACCAGCATGGCTTCGGCCTCGGCGCGGCCGGCCGGCTTGCCGAGGATGGCGCCGTCCAGTTCGACCACCGTGTCCGCGCCCAGAACCGGAAAGCGCAGCAGGTGGCGCGCATCCACTGCGCGCCAGCCGCAGGCCGCCTTTTCGGCTGCCATGCGCTGCACGAAATCGAGTGCGGTTTCGTCGGCGCGCGGCACTTCGACCACATCCATGCGGCCGGACACGGCACGCAATGCCAGCACATCGAAGGCAACGCCGATCTGTTTCAGGAGTTCGCGACGCCTCGGCGATTGCGAGGCCAGATAAATCCGTTTATCAACCAGCATATTTTCGTTATTCCTCCTCAATCCCGATGATAGGGATGTCCCTTGATAATGCACGCCGCCCGATACACCTGCTCGGCCAGCAGCACCCGCGCCAGCGCGTGCGGCAGCGTCAGCTTCGACAGCCCCAGCAGCTTGCCGGCACGCGCCTTCACGCTGTCGTCAAGGCCATCCGCCCCGCCGATGACAAAGGCCGGGGAAACGCCTTCGGCCATCCAGTCCTGCAGCCAGGCCGCCAGTTCGCGCGTCGTCGCCTGCACGCCGCGTTCGTCGAGCACCACCGGCAGACAACCGGCGGGCAGCGCCGCAAGGATGCTCCCGGCTTCAAGCTGCCGTGCCCGCGCGCCATCTTCCCCCGCCACCCGATGACCGGGTTTGATCTCGGTCAGCAGCAAGGGCAGATCGGGCGGCATGCGGCGCGCATAGTCGTCGTAGCCCGCGTTGATCCAGCCGGGCATCTTGTGGCCGACGGCAATCAGGTGAAGCTTCACTCAGTGGTCGGATTGAATGTGCCGCGCACGCGCCGCTTCGCCCGCCCCCCACAGTTCTTCCAGATTGTAATGCGCGCGCACGGCAGGCAGCATCACGTGAACAATCACGTCGCCGAGGTCGAGCAGCACCCAGTCGCCGCTGTCCTCGCCTTCCGTGTTGCCCACGTATTCGTCCGCTTCTTTCATCCTGATGCGCACGTTGTCGGCAAGTGCGCGCGTCTGGCGGTTGGAAGTGCCGCTGGCGATCACCATGCGTTCGAACAGCGAGGTGAGCTTGCCGGTGTCGAGCACGGTGATGTCCTGCGCCTTGATTTCTTCGAGGGCGCCGACGATCCGTTTGATTTTGTTTTCGATGTTCATGGGTAGCGATAGAGTTGGTGTTCGTGAATATAGTCGAGCACGACATCGGGCAGCAGATAACGCGCGCTGCCATGCCGTGCCAGGGTGTCTCGAATATCGGTGGCCGAAATGCCCAGCGGCGTCATCTGCCGCAACAGCACCGCGCCGGCTGGGCAAACAGCCGATGCGGCGGCTTGCCGGCGTTGCGATAATTCATGTTTCAGGTCGTCCGGCAGGGTGTCAGGCTGCAGCAACTGCGCACCGGAGCGCGCGGCGACCGCAATATTCGCCAGGTCGAACAGGCGCCGCCACTTATGCCAGCCCGGCAGCCCGAGAAAGGCATCCGCCCCCAGCAGCAGCCATAGCGGCTGTTCGTTGCCCAGCTCGGCGCGCAGGGCGGTCAGCGTGTCCACCGTGTAGCTCGGGGCCGGGCGCTGTATTTCGCGCGCATCCACCTCGAAACACGGGTTACCGGCAATCGCCCGGCGCACCATTTCCAGCCGGTGCGCCGCCGCGGTGCGCGGCACGCCACGGTGCGGCGGCGCACCGGCGGGAATGAACAGCACCCGGCTCAAGCCGATCGCCGCCGCCATTTCCTCCGCCAGACGCAGATGACCGAAGTGGACGGGATCGAAGGTGCCGCCAAAAACGCCGATAGGCGGCATGGCCTTAGCCGCGGACGTGCCCGTCTCCCAATACCACCCACTTCTGGCTGGTCAGCCCTTCGAGTCCGACCGGCCCGCGCGCGTGGATCTTGTCGGTGGAGATGCCGATTTCCGCGCCAAGGCCGTACTCGAAGCCGTCGGCAAAGCGTGTCGAGGCGTTGACCACGACGCTGGCCGAATCGACCTCGCGCAGGAAGCGTCGTGCGCGACCATAGTCTTCGGTGACGATGGCGTCGGTATGCTGCGAGCCGTAGCTGTTGATATGCGTCATCGCCGCGTCGATACCGTCGACCACCTTGACCGCGATGATGGGGCCGAGATACTCCTCGGTCCAGTCGGATTCCACCGCGGCCTTCAGCTTGTCCGCGGCAATGCCGGCACCCTGCAGAATCGCCAGCGCCTCCGGACAGCCGCGCATTTCCACCCCCTTGCCGGCAAGCATGCGGCCGATCTCGGGCAGTACGGCGGCAGCGACGCCGCGCGCCACCAGCAGCGATTCGGTGGTGTTGCAGGTGCCGTAGCGCTGGGTCTTGGCGTTTTCGACGATCTTCACCGCCTTGGCGAGATCGGCGCGGTCGTCCACATACACGTGGCAGTTGCCGTGCAGGTGCTTGATCACCGGCACCCGCGCCTCGCCGGTGATGCGCTCGATCAGGCCCTTGCCGCCGCGCGGCACGATGACGTCGACGTAATCCTTCATGGTGATGAGCTCGCCCACCGCGGCGCGGTCGGTGGTCTCGATCACCTGCACCACGGTCGCGGGCAGGCCGGCGACCTCCAGCCCCTCGCGCACGCAGGCGGCGACCGCCTGGTTCGAGTGCTGCGCCTCCGAGCCGCCGCGCAGGATCGCGGCGTTGCCTGACTTCAGGCACAGTCCGGCGGCGTCCGCCGTCACGTTGGGGCGCGCCTCGTAGATGATGCCGATGACGCCGAGCGGCACCCGCATCTTGCCGACCTGGATGCCGGAGGGACGGTACTTGAGGTCGGTGATCTCGCCCACCGGATCGGGCAGCGCGGCGATCTGCTCCAGGCCTTCGGCCATCCCGGTGACGGTCTTGTCGTTGATCTGCAGGCGGTCGAGCAGCGCGGCATCGAGCCCGCTGGCGCGCGCATGCTCCATGTCGCGCGCATTGGCTTCCAGCAGCTTCGCGGCATCGCGCCGGATCGCCGCCGCCATCGCCAGCAGCGCGCGGTTTTTCTGGTTGGTGTCGGCGCGGGCAATCGCACGCGAGGCTTCGCGCGCCTGCTTGCCCAGCGTCTGCATGTACTGTTTCACGTCCATCATCTTGTCCTGTTGTCCGGCCGCCCGGAATCGGGGGCGGGTTAACGCTGATTTTACGCCCGCGAAATCAGCGTTAACCCGCCCTGGCCAGCGTCATACCCACCCGCAGCAGCGTATCCCAGGGATCGCCCACGCGCTCCAGTCCCTTGGCCTGGCGGTCGATCAACGCCAGGTCGGCCAGCGCAGTCTCGACCTGCGCCAGGCCCAGGCGTTTCACCGCCCGCTCGATCTGCGGCGCGCGCTGCCTGTCGCGGCCCCACAGTGTCCGCATCGCTCCAGGCAGGCTGTCGCCCTGCACCACCGCCGATTTTAGCCTGAGCAGCAGCTGCACGGCCGATGACACCTGCCACAGGATGGCCGGCACCGCTTCGCCGCTGTCTTTCAAATCGGCCACCACCTGGGCAAAGCGCGCGCCATCGCCCGCATACAACGCATCCTGCAGGATATCGGCTTCCAGCCGGCTGACATCGGCCACCGCATGTTCGATATCGGCCAGCGTCACCGTCCCCGGCGGCAGCAACAGCGCGAGCTTGTCGATTTCCTGCTGCGCCGCGAGCAGATTTCCCTCGACCCGGTCGGCTAGGAATTCCAGTGCGGCACGGTCGGCACGCAGGCCCTGTTTGGCCAGCCGGCGCTCGATCCAGTCGGGCAAGGCGGCGCGCTCGACCGGCTTTGCCTCGACCACCACACCGGCCGCTGCCAGCGCGGCGAACCAGCGGCTCTGCATGGTTTTCCGGTCCAGTCCTGGCAGACTGATGAGGGTGAGCGTGTCGGCGGGCAGCCGGGCGGCATAGGTTTCCAGCGCCTTGGCGCCGTCGACGCCGGGCTTGCCGGAAGGAATGCGGATTTCGGCCAGCCGGCGCTCGGCGAACAACGAGAAATTGTCGCCGTCGGCGAAAATGTCCTGCCAGTTGTAGCGCCCCTGCACGCTGTAGACAATGCGCTCGGTATGCCCCGCTGCACGCGCCGCCACGCGAATGGCGTCGCCCGCTTCCTGCGCCGCCAGTGGCTCGTCGCCTACCACCACGTAAAGCGCGGCAAGGCCGCGCGCAAGATGATCGGACAGGCGATCGGCCGTAATGTTCAAGAAGCGCCGATTCCGGGTTTCAGGCTTTGCAGGCGGCGCAGAATCCGCAAGGCCGCGTTTTCATCCATATCGCGATACAGCAGCTGTTCTTCCGCGCCCTTGGCCAGCACTTTCGTGTCGTCGTAGGTGATATCGCGGGTAAGCTCGATGGCCTCGGGTGCCGCCAGCTCCATCCCTGCCTTGTCGTTCACCGCATACCCCAGCCGCAAGCCGAGCCGGTATTCGGTGACGCGCCCTGCGCCGGACAGCGAGAGAATGACCCTGGTGCGTTCTTCATGGGTGATCTTGAGCACGGCCTCGGCTTCGTCGGCGGTCGCGACCAGCCGCGTCTGTTTGTTCGCCGTCAGCAGGGAACGGATGCGCTGCCCCACCGCGCTACCCGGCGTTGCCTCGATATACAGACTGGCAAACGGCAGGTCGGCCACACGGCGCAGCTGAAAGCCGCAGCCCGCGACGAGCGCGGCTGGCAGGGCGGCAAGGAACAGTCGGCGGTTCATGCGACGATATTAACCAAACGTCCGGGCACCACCACCACTTTTTTCGGTGGTTGTCCTTGCAGGTATTTCTGCGCCGCCTCGCTTGCCAGTGCGACCGCTTCAATGGCTTCGCGCGCCGCCGTCGCCGCCACGCGGATCTGCCCGCGCAGCTTGCCGTTGACCTGCAGCATCAGTTCGATCTCGTCCTGCACCAGTGCGGTTTCGTCCACTGCCGGCCACGTCATCGCGGCGCCCGGTTCGAGTTCGGCGTACAGCGTCTCGCTGATGTGCGGCACCATCGGTGCAAGCATCGCCACCGCGGCTTCGAGCACTTCCTGGCGCAGGCTGCGGGTGACGGCATCGTCGCCCTCCAGCTTGCCGAGCGCATTCATCAGTTCCATTACCGCCGCAATCGCCGTATTGAACTGCTTGCGGCGCTCGATGTCGTCGCTGACCTTCTGGATGGTCTGGTGCAACTGGCGGCGCAGCGTTTTGGCTTCATCGCTTAAATTGCCCGGATTTCCATGCATGCAGGCGGCGACGCTGCCGTGTGCTTGCAGGTGGTCATGCACGGCCTTCCACAGCCGTTTGAGGAAGCGGTGCGCGCCCTCGACCCCGGCATCCGACCATTCCAGGCTCTGCTCCGGGGGCGCGGCGAACAGGGTGAACAGGCGCGCGGTGTCGGCACCGTACGCATCGATCAGCGCCTGCGGATCGACGCCGTTGTTCTTCGACTTCGACATCTTCTCGGTACCGCCGACCGTGACCGGCTGGCCATCGGTCTTGCAGAACGCAGCGCCATCGCGCAACTCGACTTCGGCCGGGTTGAACCAGGTCTTCTTGCCGGAAGAATCCTCGCGGTAGTAAGTGTCGGCGACAACCATGCCCTGCGTCAGCAGGTTGGCGAACGGCTCGTCGCTCGAAACCAGCCCCTCGTCGCGCATCAGCTTGTGGAAGAAGCGCGCGTACAGCAGATGCAGGATGGCGTGCTCGATGCCACCGATGTACTGGTCGACCGGCAGCCATTTGTCCGCCCGCGCGTCGAGCATGCCGCCGGCGTAATCCGGACAGGCGTAGCGCGCGTAGTACCACGACGACTCGACGAAGGTGTCCATGGTGTCGGTCTCGCGCCGCGCCGCGCCGCCGCATGTGGGGCAGACGCAATTGACGAAATCGGCGCACTTGTTGAGCGGGTTGCCTGAACCGTCAGGCACGACGTCCTCGGGCAGCACCACCGGCAGCTGCTCGGCCGGCACCGGCACGTCGCCGCAGGCGTCACAGTGGATGATCGGGATCGGGCAGCCCCAGTAGCGCTGGCGCGAGATGCCCCAGTCGCGCAGGCGGAACTGGGTTTTCTTTTCGCCGAGCCCTTTGGCGGAAAGGTCGGCGGCGATGGCGTCCACGGCAGCCGTGTAACTCAGGCCATCATATTTCCCTGAGTTGATGCAGACGCCCGCTTTGCTGCCATACCATTCCTGCCAGTTGCGATCCGTGAATTCAGTCGCGTGCTCAGCAAATTCCTCGGCGTATTCGGCTTCTTCGGCGCTCAGCGCCCGGTTCGACCGGGTATCCGCAATCGCCTGCTGAAGCTTGCTTGCACTTTCCCGTGCATCGATGACCTGCCTGATCGACAGGCCGTATTTCCGGGCGAAGCCGAAATCGCGCTCGTCGTGCGCCGGCACCGCCATCACCGCGCCTTCGCCGTAGCTCATCAGCACGTAGTTGCCGACCCACACCGGGATCTCCTCGCCGGTGAGCGGATGGGTCACCATGAGGCCGGTATCCATGCCCTTCTTTTCCATCGTCGCCATGTCGGCCTCGGCGACGCTGCCCTGCTTGCATTCGGCAATGAAGGCGGCGAGTGCAGGGTTGTCGGCAGCGGCGCGGGTGGCGAGCGGATGCTCGGCGGCGACGGCGCAGAAGGTCACGCCCATGATGGTGTCGGCGCGGGTGGTGAACACCCACAGCTTCTCGTCGCGGCCGTCGAGCGTGTACGGGAAGGCGAAGCGCACGCCGACGCTCCTGCCGATCCAGTTGGCCTGCATGGTCTTCACCCGCTCCGGCCAGCCCGGCAGGGTGTCGAGGCCGGTCAACAGTTCATCCGCGTACTGGGTGATGCGGAAGAAGTACATCGGGATGTCGCGCTTCTCGACCAGCGCGCCCGAGCGCCAGCCGCGGCCGTCGATCACCTGCTCGTTGGCCAGAACCGTCTGGTCGACCGGGTCCCAGTTGACGCTGGCCATCTTCTTGTAGATCACGCCCTTCTCGAACAGGCGGGTGAACAGCCACTGCTCCCAGCGGTAGTAGTCGGGCTTGCAGGTGGCGAGCTCGCGCGACCAGTCGATGGCCAGGCCCAGCGCCTGCAGTTGCGTGCGCATGTGGTCGATGTTGGCGTAGGTCCAGGCGGCGGGCGGCACATTGTTGGCGATGGCAGCGTTCTCCGCCGGCAGGCCGAAGGCGTCCCAGCCCATCGGCTGCATCACGTTGTAGCCGCGCATCGCGTGGTAGCGCGCCAGCACGTCGCCGATGGTGTAGTTGCGCACGTGGCCCATGTGCAGCTTGCCCGAAGGATAGGGGAACATCGACAGGCAGTAGTATTTGGGGCGGTCGGACGCCTCATCGGCGCGGTAGGCCTGGCTGGCCGCCCATTTCTGCTGGGCGGCGCGTTCGATGTCCGAGGGAAGGTATTTTTCTTGCATTGCAGCAACCGCTTAGAATCAAGCCGGCGATTATACCGCCGGCTCTGCCGCGCCACCCGGACATGGCGCATTCCCGTTGCGGCCGGCCGGACTGCCCTGTTCTGGCTGGGAACACTGCCCGGCCATGGATGTCGGTTATTGTTTACCCCGAAGGAGACTCCATGAAAACGCTGCTTCCGCTTGCCCTGCTTGCCGCTTCCCTGCCCGCCCTGGCCGCCGCCCCGCCCGATATGCTGCCAGTCAGGCAGATCAGCCTGGAACTGGCGCGCGATATCGCGATGGCCTCGGTCGAGGCCTGCCGCCAGGACGGCTACAACGTCTCCGCCGTCGTACTCGACCGGGCCGGCAACGTGCAGGCCGCGTTGCGCGACACGCTGGCCGCGCGCCACACCCTTGAAATCGCCGAGCGCAAGGCCGGCATGACCATCATGTCGGGTATCGACTCGGGCGAGTTCCGCGCCGCGCGCGGCGACATCCGCCCCGAGCTCAACCACATCGACGGCCTTATCGTGATGGACGGCGCCCTGCCGATCCGCGCCGCCGGCAGCCTGATCGGCGCAATCGGGATCTCCGGCGCGCCCGGCGGCGACAAGGATGCCGCCTGTGCCGCAGCCGCACTGAAGAAAGTGGAGGAACGGCTGGAATTCGCCATGTAAACAGCCTCGCCGGGGCGGCGCCTGCGGGCAACAAGCCCGCCCCTGCGCGGATGGTGCGTGCTTGTTGGCGCTTTGGCGCCTCTACTACCACGGCCTACTCCTTGCGGGTAAAATGCGGCGTTTTCGCTTTTTATTCTTACCTCTTCAGGGAGTCCCAGCATGTCCAAGAAGCATCCCGTCATTGCGGTCACGGGTTCATCCGGCGCCGGCACCACCACGGTCAAACGCGCGTTCGAGCACATTTTCTTCCGTGAAAAAATCAATGCCGCCGTGATCGAAGGCGACAGCTTCCACAGCCTGGCCCGGATTGACTTCAAGGAAGCCGTGAAAAAAGCCGAAGCTGAAGGCAACATGTCGTTCAGCCACTTCGGCCCGCAAGCCAACCACTTCGCCAAGCTGGCCGAACTGTTCAAGACCTACGGCGAAACCGGTGGCGGCAAGAAGCGTTACTACATCCACAGCGACGAAGAAGCCGCCGAGCACAACAAGCGCCTCAATACCAGCCTCAACCCCGGCGAATTCACCCCGTGGGAAGACGTGCCCGCCGGCTCCGACGTGCTGTTCTACGAAGGCCTGCACGGCCTGGTGAAAGCCGACGACATCGACGTCTCGCAGCACGTCGACCTCGGCATCGGCGTGGTGCCCATCGTCAACCTCGAATGGATCCAGAAAATCCACCGCGACGGCGCCGAGCGCGGTTACTCCGCCGACGTCATCGTCGACACCATCCTGCGCCGCATGCCGGACTATGTGAACTACATCACCCCGCAATTCTCGCGCACCGACATCAACTTCCAGCGCGTCTCGACCGTCGACACCTCCAACCCCTTCATCACGCGCGACATTCCGACACCGGACGAAAGCTTCATCGTGATCCGCTTCCGCGAACCCAAAGGGGTCGATTTCCCCTACCTGCTGAACATGATCTGCAATTCCTTCATGTCGCGCCGCAACACCCTCGTGGTACCGGGCGCCAAGATGGGCTTCGCTATGGAGCTGATCCTGGCCCCCATCATTCAGGACATGATCGCGGGCAAGCGCACGTAAGTTCCGGTCACATCCAAGAGAAAGGGCGACCCGCGGGTCGCCCTTTCTCTTTTCAGGCGGCGCCCGCCAGACGGGCGCCGAGCAACGCTTACTTCCTGCCTTTTCCGGCATCCCCGACCTTGGGCGAGGCCATCAGGTACACCTGGCCACCCTGGACAAGTTCGCCCGGGAGGCCGTAGTGCGCCTGCATGTTGCCGAGGTAATAGCGGCGGCCGGATTCGTACCAGTTGGCGTTGGCGACGATGTCGGTGACGTCGATGACACCCGAGTTCTCCTCGTCCTGGGTCAGGAAGCCAGGCGCACCCGACAGGAAGCGGCTGCGATCGGACTCGAAAATCTGCACCGCCTGCTTGCTGGCCGGGTTGAACTTCCAGACCTTGGCGATATACGCGCTATTGCCCGGATCTTCCTGGATGATGATGTTGCCGTCGCCGTCGACCGTCATGTTGTCGAAGGAACGCGCGGCCTGGCCATCGGTACCGACGAGGCTGGCGGAATCGAGCACCATCTCGACCGTGCCGCCGGTGGGATTCGCGACCGAGTCGAAGCTGAACTTGTACAGGCGGGCGGTCGCGCCGCTGCGGCCGGTCGTTGCCCAGTAGAACACGTTGGGATTCTGGGTGTCCCAGTGTCCGTCTTCGGGGCGCGCCCACTCGGTGACGTCGCGTGCCGTCGACTGGGTCTGCAGCTGCGCGCCGCTGTCGAGCGCCACGATGTCGGACATGTCGACCAGGTCGAAGCTGCCGTTGATCGCGCCCGCCTCCAGCTTCACCAGACCGTTGCCATAACCGTCCCCCCCGTTATTGACCCGGATGCCGTAGAGCTTGCCGTTTTGCAGGCCCGCCTGCTCGACCGGATTGCCGGAACGCTGCTTGTCGCCGACATAGAGGTAGACCTGGCCAGGGCTGGAGTCGTCGAGACCGACGACCAGCGTCTTGTCGCCGGCGTTGGGATGGGCAACCGAGTTTTCCCAGGAGAAGCGGCCGAGGGAGGGCAGCTGATAGCTCGTGCCCTTTTCGTCGCCGCTGACGATGGTGGCATAGGCACGGCCTTCGTTACCCGCCTCCTCGCCCTTCATGAAGATCAGGCCGTCGAAGCCGCGGCCGGTCGCCGGGTTGTGGAAAGCCGTTTTGGCCGGCAGGTCGGCCGAACAGAAGCGGCCGAACTGGGTCGCGCCGGTCGCGTCGACGAACTGCTTGTTGAGATTGTCCCAGTCCTTCACCTGGGTGATGAGGTCTTCGCCCGCCATGATCTGCTTGCTGTTCAGGTGCATGGTCCACTGCGACACGAAGGCGCCGGTTGCGCCGTGGGCGCGCGTAACGCCCGAGGTGGCGCCGAGCTCGTGATTGAGGAAGAAGGTCATGTAGGCCTTGTCGGCGACATAGCCGCCGTTCGCGGCGAACTTGCCGGGCAGCGCGCCCATGCCGTCCGGAATGCCGACCATGCGGTAGTCGACGTTCTTGGCGGAGTCACCGACAGTGAGCAGCGAAACGACTTCCCAGCCGGGGGCGGTGGGAACGATATAGGGGGTCTGCGAGCTCTGCGGGCCGGTGCTGTCTTGCGCATGGACGGCGACGGCGGCGAGCGCCAGGCTGATGCCGAGCGCGACGGGGCTGAGTTTGAACATGGGGATTTCATCTCCTGATTTCGGTCTGAAAGGCGCGCCCGCGACGGAAAGCGTCCGGGGTCTGGTCGCGTCGGACAAGCGTGCCTGCCCGACGCGATGCAGTATCCCGAGCGGCCCTTACAGAAAAATGATGCTCCCATGAAAGTTTGAAGCCGGACATCGAGAATCATCGCGTGTCCTCATGGCCATGGCTTACACCACGGCGAATCCCACCAGCGCAACTTCGTCGCCGTCCCTGAGCGGAGCGGATTTTTCGGCGAACTGCCTGTTCACCGTGATATTCAGCCTGGGATTGCCGAGCAGCATCTTTTTCCACATCTCGCCGCGCTTCGACAGCACGAACAGCAGCCGCTCAACGTCGGTGACGTCGGGCGGCAGGGAAATCTCGTCGGACGCCATGCCGAGGGTTTCGACCAGGTCGCCGAAAAACAGGATTTTCACCATGGGGGGGCCTTTATAATTACCAATTGACCGCCCGATTTTACCGCCGTATGTCCCTCTCCCTGCTGGAAAACCTCAACCCCGAACAGCGCGCCGCGGTGACGCTGCCGCACGGGTCCGCGCTGATCCTGGCGGGCGCCGGCTCCGGCAAGACGCGGGTGCTGACCACGCGCATGGTATGGCTGATCCAGAGCGGCCAGGTGTCTCCGCTGGGCGTGCTGGCGGTGACCTTCACCAACAAGGCGGCGAAGGAGATGCTGACGCGGATTTCGGCGATGCTGCCGATCAACACGCGCGGCATGTGGGTCGGTACCTTTCACGGCCTGGCCAACCGGCTGTTGCGGATCCACTACCGCGAAGCCGGCCTGCCGCAGTCGTTCCAGATCCTCGACTCCGCTGACCAGCTGTCGGCAATCAAGCGGCTGATGAAGGCGATGAACGTCGACACCGAGAAATACGAGCCAAAGAAGGTGCAGTGGTTCATCAACGGCCACAAGGAAGCCGGACGGCGCGCGCGCGACGCCGAAGCCCACGACGAATACTCGATGCGGCTGGCCGAACTGTACGAGACCTACGATGCGCAGTGCCAGCGCGAAGGCGTGGCGGATTTCCCCGAGCTGCTGCTGCGCGCCTACGAGCTCTTGTACCGCAACGAACCGTTGCGCGAGCATTACCGCGACCGCTTCAAGCACATCCTGATCGACGAGTTCCAGGACACCAATACGCTGCAGTACCGCTGGCTGAAGCTGTTTGCCGGGCCGCATACCGCGCTGTTCGCGGTCGGCGACGACGACCAGTCGATCTACGCCTTCCGCGGCGCCAACACTGCCAACATGGCGGAATTCGAGCGCGAGTTCGCGCACGGCAACGTGATCAAGCTGGAGCAGAACTACCGCAGCCACGGCCACATCCTCACCGCCGCCAACACGCTGATCTCGCAGAACGCACACCGCCTGGGCAAGAACCTGTGGACGGCGGAGGGCGACGGCGAGCCGGTCCGCGTGTTCAACGCCTATTCCGATCAGGATGAGGCGAGCTTCGTCGTCGACGAGGTGCGCGCGCTCAACCGCGAGGGCGTGGCGCTGTCCGACATGGCGCTGCTGTATCGTTCCAACGCGCAGTCGCGGGTGCTGGAGCATGCGCTGTTCTCCGCCAGCGTGCCGTATCGGGTGTATGGCGGACTGCGTTTTTTCGAGCGCCAGGAAATCAAGCACGCGCTGGCCTACCTGCGCCTGCTGACCAACCCGGAAGACGATGGCGCCTTTCTGCGGGTAGTGAATTTTCCCGCCCGCGGCATCGGCACGCGCACCCTGGAACAACTGGCCGACGGCGCCGCGCGCGCGGGCACCAGCCTGTGGCAGGCGGCCTGCACTCCAAAGGGCAGCGGCGGCGGCAAGGTGGCGGGGTTCGCCCGGCTGATCGAGGAGATCAAGGCCGCCACGCGCGACCTGCCGCTGGCGGAGGCCATCGACCATGTGATCGAGGCCAGCGGGCTGGCGGACTACTACCGCGCCGACAAGGAAGGCGCCGACCGCCTGGAAAACCTCAACGAACTGATCAACGCCGCCGCGCTGTTCTCCGAGGAATTCGTTTCTCTAAATGCGGCCGACCCCGCCGCCACGGCCGAGGCGTCAGCCTCCGCCGAAACGACCCAGCCCGAGCTGGATCGTTTTCTCGCCCACGCCGCGCTGGAAGCGGGCGAGCACCAGGCCGGCGCCGGCCATGACGCGCTGCAGCTGATGACGGTGCACGCCGCCAAGGGACTGGAGTTTCACGCCGTGTTCATCACCGGGCTGGAAGAAGGGCTGTTTCCGCACGAACAGAGCGCGCACGAGGAAAACGGCCTGGAGGAGGAACGGCGGCTGATGTACGTGGCGATCACTCGCGCGCGGCGCCGCCTGTATCTGTCGCACGCGCAGTCACGCATGCTGCATGGGCAGATCCGCTACGGCCTGCCGTCACGCTTTCTGGATGAGCTGCCGGAACAGGTCTTGCTGCCGCTCAACCACCGCAGCGAATCCACCGTTTCCCCGGCCTATCGCGCGTCGGCCCCCATACCGCGCAGCCAGGGCCAGTCCGGCAACGATACCGGCTACAAGGTAGGGCAGAGCGTCGCCCATGCCAGGTTCGGCACCGGCATCATCATCGACTTCGAGGGGCGCGGGCCGGACGCGCGCGTGCAGGTGAAATTCCGCGAGGCCGGGACCAAGTGGCTGGCGCTGGCCTACGCCAAGTTGTCGCCCGCGTAGGGCGCGGTGTCGTCCGCCCATACCGCGAAAATCGCCTGATACGAGGCATACAGCGAACCGAACAGGACCGGCATCGCCACCAGCAGGCCAAGCAGCATCGGCACCAGCGCGGCAAAAAACAGCAGCATCCCGAGCGCGAAACTGTTCAACAGCATCGCCGCCCAGTTTCTGGCTACCGCACGCAGGCTCACTCCCAGCGCCGTGGCCGGACGCGCGCCGCCGAACAGGATCAGCGCAGGCGCGAACCAGGTGGCCATGATCAGCGGAGCAAACAACGCCAGTCCGGCAAGCAGCGCGGGCGTGGCCTGATTGAGTATCGCCTGCATTTCCGCTGGCGAGGCACCCTCCTTGGCGGCAGCCATCATCGCCACCGGATCGAACCCCATGCCGAGCATGATCTGGCCGATCAGCAAGGTGCCCAGCAGCTGCACCGCGCCGACGGCCATCAACGGAATCGCCGGCCCCTGAATCCCGGCCAGAAAATTCGGCAGTTCGAGCTCGCTGCCGCTGTCGAGCGCGCGGTATGCCGCCATGAATCCAGCCACTATCAGCGGCGAAGCCAGCTCCGACAGCGGCCCGCCGACCACGGGAATCAGGCCGAGCGCCATCACCGCGCCGAATAACACGCCGAACGCGGCGGACAGCAGCAAGGGATTCTTGCGATACAGGCGAAAGCCTGCGGCCAGCCACTGGAAGCCCTGGCTGGCTGCGACCTTGCGCGGAATGTCTTGATTGGATGCAGTAGTCATGCAGCGGATGGGATGGGTACGGCACGAATCGGCTTGAAAAGGAAACGTTCAGGCCGGGCTGTCATTGACGGGCGCCGCGAACGACCGGGGGCCCCGTCAATGGAATAACCGGTGCGCCGGCAACGGGTCAGAATTCCTTCACCACCCACATCGGCGGCCGCATGCCGGAGTCGAGGCTGTCCTGCCGTGCAAACTGGCCGTCGCCCTTCTGGTCGATCAGGAAATACGGCTTGCCGACCTTGGGAATGACTTTCAGCATGTACAGCTTGCCGTTGGCGCGGTATTCGACGACGCGGCCCTGGCTGCTCGGCTTGATCGTCACCGCAGGTGCGTCGCCGGGCCCCGGCGCGCCATCCGGGACCGGCTGCAGCCCGGGTGGATGCTCGGGCGGTGCGGCGGCAACGGCAAGGCCACTCAGCATCAGGGTCAGCAACACAACGGGATAACGCATGGCAGGCTCCAGAAAGCGAATATTGTCAGCTTAGGTCAAAAGGAAACGGGGACTACAGATTGAACTGGATTTCGCGCTCGGCCAGAGACGGCATGAAACCGCGTTTTTCATAGTGGCTGAAGATCGCATCGATCACCTCTTCCGGCCGGTCGATGATGCGCATCAGTTTAACGTCATCGGGGGAAATCATGCCTTCGTCGACCAGGCGGCCCTTCACCCATTCGGCAAGTCCGCCCCAGAATTTCGAGCCCACCAGGATGATGGGGATACCGGCGATTTTTCCGGTCTGCACCAAGGTCAGCGCCTCGAACAGCTCGTCCAGCGTGCCGAAACCGCCCGGCATGACGACGTAGGCCGCAGCGAACTTGACGAACATGACCTTGCGCGCGAAAAAATGCTGGAAAGTCTGGCTGATGTCCTGATACATATTGGCGCTTTGTTCGTGCGGCAGCTGGATGTTGAGGCCGACACTGGGCGACTTGCCGAAATACGCGCCCTTGTTGGCGGCCTCCATGATCCCGGGGCCGCCGCCGGAGACCACCGAGAAGCCCGCATCGGACAGCTTGCGCGCGATGTCTTCGGTGAGCATGTAGTACGCATGGTCGGGCGGCGTGCGCGCGCTGCCGAAGATCGAAACCGCCGGGCGGATCGACGCCAGCCGTTCGGTCGCCTCGACGAACTCTGCCATAATTCCCAGCATCCGCCACGACTCACGCGCCGAATAATTGATCTCGGCGGCGCGCCCCGGGTCGATAGCGACGGGCAATTTATCCATGTGCATTTTTCGAGCGCCTCGTGAACGATTTCAGTGTAAGCCAACCCAGAAAAATCCTGCTCCTGGTGGACGGCTCGTCCTATCTGTATCGCGCATTTCATGCGCTGCCCGACCTGCGCAATTCGGCGGGCGAACCGACCAATGCGATCAAGGGCGTGCTGGCGATGCTGCACAAACTGCGGAAGGACTACGCGGCCGATTATATCGCCTGCGTGTTCGACGCGAAGGGCAAGACCTTCCGCGACACGCTTTATCCTGCCTACAAGGCGCACCGCCCGCCGATGCCGGACGATCTGCGCAACCAGATCGAACCGCTGCATGAGGCGATCCGCGCCGAGGGCTGGCCGCTCGTCGTCGTCGACGGCGTCGAGGCCGACGACGTGATCGGCACCCTGGTGCATCACGCCGAGCGCAAGGGGATCCACAGCATCGTTTCTACCGGCGACAAGGACATGGCGCAGCTGGTCGACGACCACGTGACGCTGGTCAACACCATGAGCCAGGAAACGCTCGACGAGGCCGGGGTGGCCGCCAAGTTCGGGGTGCCGCCGGAGCGCATCATCGACTACCTCACGCTGGTAGGCGACACGGTCGACAACGTCCCCGGCGTCGCCAAATGCGGGCCGAAAACCGCGGTGAAATGGCTGGCCGAATACGGCACGCTGGACAATCTGCTGGCGCATGCCGACGCCATCAAGGGCACGGTCGGCGACAACCTGCGCGCCGCCCGCGACTGGCTGCCGCAGGCGCGCAGGTTGATCACCATCAAGACCGATGTCGCGCTGCCGTTCGATTTCGACGATCTCGTCCTCAAGCCGCGCGACCGGGACGCGCTGCGCACGCTGTTCGAGCGCTACGAATTCCGTACCTGGCTGCGCGAGCTCGATGCCGCCGCCACCGGCACGGCCTCGACGCCCGAGCAGGACAGCAGCGGCGGGCATCGCGCCGGCTACGAAACCATCCTGACCGAGACCCGGCTCGACGCCTGGATCACCAAACTGGAAGCCGCGCCGGCGTTTGCGCTCGACACCGAAACCACCAGCCTCAACGCGATGCAGGCCGAACTGGTCGGCATCTCGTTCGCCACGGCCCACGGCGAAGCGGCCTACCTGCCGCTGGCGCATCACTATGCCGGCGCGCCCGCGCAGCTTGACCGGGCCACCGTCCTGGCCAGATTGAAGCCGCTGCTGGAACAGCCCGAGCCGAGAATCATCGGCCAGCATCTCAAGTACGACCGCCATATTTTTGCCAATTACGGCATCGCGCTCGGTGCTGCGGCAGACGACACGCTGCTGCAGTCCTACGTGCTCGAAGCGCACCAGTCGCACGAACTCGGCAATCTGGCGACGCGCCACCTCGGGCTGGCGACGCTCAGCTACGATGATGTCACCGGCAAGGGCGCGGCGCGCATCGGTTTCGAACAGGTGGCGATCGAGCGCGCCAGCGAATACGCGGCGGAGGACGCCGATGTCACGCTGCGGGTACGCGATGCCCTGGCGCCGCAGATCGCCGCCTCCAGCACGCTGGCTTTCGTGTACAGGGACATCGAGTTGCCAGTGGCGCAGATCCTGTTCCGCATGGAACGCGCCGGCGTACTGCTGGATCGAAATTTACTGGCGGTGCAAAGCGGCGAGCTTGGCAAGAAGATGCTGGAACTGGAGCAGCGCGCCTATCAGGAAGCCGGGCAGCCGTTCAATCTCGGCTCGCCCAAGCAGATCGGCGACATTCTCTTTACGCAAAAGGGCCTGCCGGTGGTCAAGAAAACCCCGGGCGGCGCGCCCTCCACCGACGAGGAGACACTGGAGCAGCTGGCGCTCGATCACCCGATCGCGCGGGCGATTCTCGACTACCGCGGCCTGGCCAAGCTGAAGTCGACCTACACCGACAAGCTGCCGCAGATGATCGATCCGGTCACCGGGCGGGTGCACACCAGCTATTCGCAGGCGACCGCGGTGACTGGGCGGCTGGCGAGCTCCGACCCCAACCTGCAGAACATCCCCGCGCGCACCGCCGAGGGCCGCCGCATCCGCGAAGCTTTCATCGCGCCGCCCGGCCACGTGCTGCTGTCGGCCGACTATTCGCAGATCGAGCTGCGCATCATGGCGCACCTGTCCGGCGACGCCGGTCTGCTGAATGCGTTTACCAACGACCAGGACATCCACGCCGCCACCGCCGCCGAAGTATTTGGCGTGCCGCTGGCAGACGTGAATGCCGAGCAGCGGCGCATGGCCAAGGTGATCAATTTCGGCCTGATCTACGGCATGTCGGCATTCGGCCTGGCCAGCCAGCTCAACCTCGAGCGTGCCGCCGCCCAGGCCTGGATCGACCGCTATTTCGCGCGCTATCCCGGGGTGGCCGACTACATGCAGCGCACGCGCGAGGACGCGCGTCGCCAGGGCTATGTCGAGACCGTGTTCGGGCGCCGGCTGACCCTGCCGGAAATCAACGCCCGCAATCCGCAGCGCCGCCAGGGCGCCGAACGCGCCGCCATCAACGCGCCGATGCAGGGCACCGCGGCCGACCTCATCAAGCTGGCGATGATCGCAGTGCAAGGCTGGCTCGATCGCGAAAAACTGGCCAGCCGCCTGCTGCTGCAGGTGCACGACGAACTCATCCTCGAAGTGCCGGAAAACGAGCTCGACCGCGTGCGCGCCGAGTTGCCGGGGTACATGTGCAATGTCGCGTCGCTCAAGGTGCCGCTGCGCGTGGGCGTGGGAACGGGGCGCAACTGGGAAGCCGCACACTGACCCATCGCCGGGACCCATGAAAAAAGGCAGCCCCGCCGGGCTGCCTTTCGGTTCGCTGCGTCTTCGCCCTATTTTTTCAGGCTGTCACGGATTTCGCGCAAGAGCACGATGTCTTCCGGCGGCGCCGTGGGGGAGGCGGGCGGCGCTTCCTTCTTCAGTCGGTTGAGCTGTTTCACCAGGATGAAGACGATGAACGCCAGAATGATGAAGTTGAGCAGGATGGTCAGGAAGTTGCCGTAGGCAAACACCGGGACGCCGGCCGCTTTCACTTCGGCCAGCGTCATCGCCACGCCTTCGGGCACCGTGTCCAGGGCAATGAACAGGTTGGAAAAGTCAAAGCCGCCGGACACCGCGCCAATGAGCGGCATGATGAGATCGTTGACGATCGACTCAACGATCTTGCCGAAGGCAGCGCCGATGATGACGCCGACCGCCAGATCCATGGCATTGCCCTTGACCGCAAATTCCTTGAACTCCGACATGAAACTCATGTTTTCCCCCTGTTTTTCGATGAAAGACACCCTTGTGGATAGTAGCCGCTAAGGTGGCATGCCTCCAGTTTGAAATGTAAATTCTCTCCGGCTTGGTCGGGACCCGCGACGCGGGTAAAATGCGATCCCTTATGCGTATCGGCAGCCACCTCCTCAAGAATCGCCTGATCGTCGCCCCCATGGCCGGGGTGACCGACCGGCCTTTCCGCCAGCTTTGCAAGAAGCTGGGCGCCGGCATGGCCGTGTCCGAGATGGTGACGTCGAACTCGCTGCTGTACGGCTCCGCCAAGACGGCGCGGCGCGCCAACCACGAGGGCGAGGTCGATCCAATCAGCGTGCAGATCGCCGGCGCCGATCCGGCGATGATGGCGGACGCGGCGCGCCACAACGTCGACCGCGGCGCGCAGATCATCGACATCAACATGGGCTGCCCGGCGAAGAAGGTGTGCAACGTGATGGCGGGCTCCGCCCTGCTGCAGGACGAAGCCCTGGTCGGGCGCATCCTCGACGCCGTGGTCAAGGCCGTCCCCGAGGTGCCGGTGACGCTGAAGATCCGCACCGGCTGGGATCGCGAGCACAGGAACGCGCTTAACATCCTGAAGATCGCCGAGAACGCCGGGGTGCAGGCGCTGGCGATGCACGGTCGCACCCGCGCCTGCGGCTACAGCGGGGAGGCTGAATATGACACCCTCCGCGCGGTGAAGGCGGAAGCGCGCATTCCCGTCATCGCCAATGGCGACGTCACCACCCCGGAAAAGGCGAAATACGTCCTCGAATACACCGGCGCCGACGCCGTGATGATCGGCCGCGCCGCGCAGGGCCGCCCCTGGATCTTCCGCGAGATCGCGCATTACCTGGCCACCGGCGAGCATCTGCCACAGCCCGAAGTGGCAGAAATCCACGCCGTGCTGCTCGAGCATATCCACGACCTCCATGCCTTCTACGGCGACGTCACCGGCGTGCGCGTCGCGCGCAAGCACATCTCCTGGTACACCAGAGGGCTGATCGGCAGCAGCGCCTTCCGCCACGCCATGAATCAGCTCGACACCGTGGCCGGGCAGCTCGCGATGGTCAACGAGTATTTTGCCCAGGCGGCGCGCGCAGACAGCCGCCTGCGCTACGAACAACAAAACAATAACGCGGACGACATGCCGGCTGTCACACGACTCGCGGCATAAAGGGGAACCTCAAGATGATGGAAGAAAACGAAATCGCCGCCTGCATGCGGCGATCGCTCAACCGCTATTTCAAGGATCTCGACGGGGAGGCACCGAGCGAGATCTACACCATGGTGCTGAGCGCGGTGGAAAAACCCCTGCTGACCTACATCCTCGACCGCGCCGAAGGCAACCAGACGCGCGCCGCCGACATGCTCGGCATCAACCGTAACACCCTGCGCAAGAAGATGCGCGAACACGGCCTTTCCGACTAACCTTTCCCTCTCTCGCCAAATGAAGATCCAGCGTGCCCTGCTTTCCGTGTCGGACAAAACCGGCCTCGTCGATTTCGCCCGCGCCCTCGCCACGGCCGGCGTCGAGCTGCTGTCCACCGGCGGCACCGCCAAGGCGCTGCGCGACGCCGGCCTCGCGGTCATCGACGTCAGCGAATACACCGGCTTTCCGGAAATGCTCGACGGCCGCGTGAAGACGCTGCATCCGAAGGTCCACGGCGGCATCCTGGCGCGTCGCGACCTGCCGGAGCACGTGGCGACGATGACCGAACACGGCATGCCTTACATCGATCTGGTGTGCGTCAACCTGTATCCCTTCGTCGCCACGGTGTCGAAACCACACACGCTCGACGACGCTATCGAGAACATCGACATCGGCGGCCCGGCGATGGTGCGCTCGTCGGCCAAGAACTACCGCTTTGTGGCCATTGTCACCGACCCTGCCGACTACCCCAAGCTCATCACCGAAATGCAGGCCAGCGGCGGCGCACTGACCGACGCCACCCGCTTCACGCTGGCGAAGAAGGCCTTCTCCCACACCGCCGAATACGACGGCGCCATCAGCAACTACCTGACTGCGCTCAACACCAGCAACGAACGCGAGGCCTTCGGCGAAAAACTGAACCTGCAGTTCACCCGCGCGCAGACCTGCCGCTACGGCGAGAACCCGCATCAGGCCGGCGCCTTCTACGTCGAGGCCAACGCGCCCGCCGGCACGATTTCAACTGCGCGGCAGATCCAGGGCAAGGAGCTGTCCTACAACAACATCGCCGACACCGACGCCGCGCTTGAGTGCATCAAGCAGTTCGACGCTGCCCCGGCCTGCGTCATCGTCAAGCACGCCAACCCCTGCGGCGTCGCCTACGGCGCGACCCTGCTGGAGGCCTACGACCGCGCCTACCAGACCGATCCCGAATCGGCCTTCGGCGGCATCATCGCCTTCAACGGCCGGCTCGACGGCGCCACCGCCGCCGCCATCGTCGAGCGCCAGTTCGTCGAGGTCATCATCGCGCCCGAGGTCAGCCCGGAAGCCTCCGCCGCGGTCGCCGCCAAGAAGAACGTGCGCCTGCTCGAATGCGGAAAATGGACGGGAGCCATCGCCCAGCTCGACATGAAGCGCGTAGCCGGCGGCCTGCTGGTGCAGGATTCCGACATACTGCTCAACGCCGAACTGAAGGTCGTCACGCAGCGCGCGCCGACCGAAAAGGAAATGGACGATCTCCTGTTCGCCTGGCGCGTCGCCAAGTTCGTCAAATCCAACGCCATCGTCTACGCAAAAGACCGCATGACGGTGGGTGTCGGCGCCGGCCAGATGAGCCGCGTCAACTCCGCGCGCATCGCCGCGATCAAGGCCGAGCACGCCGGCCTCGCCGTGCCCGGTTCGGTAATGGCATCGGACGCCTTCTTCCCCTTCCGCGATGGCATCGACCAGGCCGCGGCCGCCGGCATCCAGGCGGTGATCCAGCCTGGCGGCTCGATGCGCGACGACGAAGTCATCGCCGCGGCAAACGCGCACGGCATCGCGATGGTGTTCACCGGCACGCGACATTTCCGGCATTGAATGCGAAGAGTTATAGGGGCCGGGGGGTGCGGCGAAGTCGCTCATTCCCTAGTTCCTAAACCCTAGCCCTAACCCCTAACCAGCCCGTCACACACATGAAGATCCTCGTCATCGGCTCCGGCGGACGCGAACACGCACTGGCGTGGAAGCTCGCGCAATCGCCCCGCGTCTCGCAAGTGTTCGTCGCCCCCGGCAACGGCGGCACCGCGACCGAGGACAGACTCGTCAACGTGCCGCTGACGGAGATTCCGTCGCTGCTCGAGTTCGTCCGCCGCGACGAAGACATCGCATTCACGGTGGTCGGGCCCGAAGCTCCCCTGGCAGCGGGGGTGGTCGATGCCTTCCGCGCCGCCGGGCTGAAGATTTTCGGCCCCACCCGGGCCGCTGCCCAGCTCGAATCGTCGAAGGATTTCGCCAAGCAGTTCATGGCGCGCCACGCCATCCCCACTGCGGCGTTCGGTACCTTCACCGACGCTGCCGCGGCACACGCCTACATCGATCAACACGGCGCGCCCATCGTGGTCAAGGCCGATGGTCTGGCCGCGGGCAAGGGCGTGGTCGTCGCGACGAGCGCCGAGGAGGCGCACGCTGCCGTGGACGCCATGCTGTCCGGCAACAGCATGGGCGAAGCCGGCCACCGCGTAGTGATCGAGGAATGTCTCATTGGCGAGGAAGCCAGCTTCATCGTCATGGTCGACGGCGAGCACGTGCTGGCGCTGGCGTCCAGCCAGGACCACAAGCGTCTGGGCGACGGCGACACCGGCCCCAACACCGGCGGCATGGGCGCCTATTCGCCGGCGCCGGTGGTCACGCCCGAACTGCACGCGCGCATCATGCGCGAGGTGATCCATCCCACGGTCGAGGGCATGGCCGCCGACGGCATCCGCTACACCGGTTTTCTGTACGCCGGCATCATGGTCGGTGCCGATGGCGCCCCCAAGGTACTCGAATTCAACTGCCGCATGGGCGACCCGGAAACCCAGCCGATCATGATGCGGCTGAAGTCCGATCTGGTCGCGCTGGTGGAAGCTGCGGTCAACGGCAGGCTCGACCAGATCGAGGCCGAATGGGACCGCCGCACCGCGCTCGCGGTGGTGCTGGCCGCCGCCGGCTACCCCGACGCCCCGCAGAAGGGCGCCGTCATCGGCCCGCTGCCCGCGGCCGCCGAAGACCTGCACGTGTTCCACGCCGGCACCGCCACCCAGGATGACCGCACCGTGGTGAGCGGCGGCCGCGTGCTGGCGGTGACCGCGCTCGGCGACAGCGTGCGCATGGCGCAGAAACGCGCCTACGAGGCGGTGACCTGCACCCATTTCGAAGGCATGCAATACCGCCGCGACATCGGCTGGCGCGCACTCGACCGCAAGAAGTGAGGCGTCAGGCGTGAGCTGCGGGGCGACCAACCTGCGCGCACATCTGCGGCGTGGCGGCCTGATCGCCTACCCGACCGAATCCTGCTACGGCCTCGGCTGCGACCCGCGCAATCCGCGCGCACTCAAGCGCCTCATCCGGCTCAAGGGCCGCAGCGCCGCCAAGGGCATGCTGCTGATCGCCGACCGCTTCAAGCGGCTGCAAGCCTTTGTGCGCCCCCTGAGCGCGCCTGATCGGGCACGGATGCAACGCACTTGGCCCGGCCCCGTGACCTGGGTGGTGCCCGCCTCCGCCGCCTGCCCCCCCCTGCTCACCGGCGGACGCCCCACCATCGCGGTGCGCGTTACCGCCCAGGCCTGCGCCGCACGGCTGTGTCGCAGCCTCGGCATGGCGCTGGTTTCCACCAGTGCCAACAAAAGCGGCCAGCCGCCCGCCAAAAGTGCGGCCGAATGCCGCAGAATATTCGGTGCGCAGGTGCGCGTGATCGAGGGCCGCATCGGCCAGCGCCGCCGCCCTTCCACCCTGATCGACCTCTCCACCGGAACCGTCCTGAGACCCTGATGCCTACCGACGCCTTCGACCCCCCAGCCGTCAAAACCTGGCTGCTCGACTTGCAGACGCGCATCGTCGCCGCGCTGGAGATCGCCGACGGCCTGCCGTTCCGCACCGATGCCTGGGAACGCTCCCCCCCCGGTACGGGAGAGCACCCTGAAGGGCATAAAGGGGACAAGGCTGGATCAGGCTTGAAGGGCGGCGGCATCTCGCGGTTGATCGAGGAAGGCCGCGTATTCGAGCGCGGCGGGGTGAATTTCTCGCACGTGATGGGCAACCAGCTGCCGCCGTCGGCCAGCGCGCACCGTCCGGAACTCGCCGGGCGGCGCTGGGAAGCGATGGGCGTCTCGCTGGTGCTGCACCCGCGCAATCCCTACGTGCCGACGGTGCACATGAACGTGCGCTGCTTCGCCGCGATGAAGGAGGGCGAGACGCCGGTGTGGTGGTTCGGCGGCGGCATGGATTTGACACCCTACTACGGCTTCGAGGACGACGCGCGGCATTTTCACGCCACCTGCAAGGCCGCGCTCGACCCGTTCGGCGCCGGCTTGCATCCCCGCTTCAAGGAGTGGTGCGACCGCTACTTTTTCCTCAGACACCGCAACGAGCCGCGCGGCATCGGTGGCATCTTCTACGACGACTTTTCCGAAGGCGGCTTCGAGCATGTGTTCGGCATGACCCGGCGCGTGGGCGATGCGTTCCTGGATGCCTACCTGCCGATCCTGGAACGCCGCAAGGACACCCCCTACGGCGAACGCGAACGCGATTTCCAGGCCTACCGGCGCGGCCGCTACGTCGAATTCAACCTGGTGTTCGACCGCGGCACCCTGTTCGGCCTGCAATCGGGCGGGCGCACCGAATCGATCCTGATGTCGCTGCCGCCGATCGTGAAATGGCGCTACGACTGGCATCCCGCGCCCGGCACACCGGAAGCGGTGCTCTACACCGATTTTCTCACCGCGCGCGACTGGGTCTGAGGCATGCACAAGATCCCGCGCCGCATCCTGATCGGCCTTGGCATCCTGCTGCTGTTGATCGGGCTGATCGGACTGATCGCCTGGGAACTGCTGTCGTCGGCATTGGAGGCGAAATACCTCGCCAAGACCGCGCAGAAAATGACCTGGCAAATCCGGCCGGGACCGTCCAGCCGCATCCGTTACCCGGGCCAGGGACCCTATGACGTGCGCCTCGGCTACAGCAAGCTGCCGGATTACCTGGCGCGGCTCGACCGAGCGGACTGGCAGATCGACCGGCAGGCCCGGATCAGCATCCAGATGGAGCGGGCTGACGATCTTGGCCTGTTCCTGCCGTACCAAGAAAAAGATCAGGCCGGCCTGACCCTGCTCGACAGCGACGGCAAGCAGCTCTATCAAGGGCTGCACCCGACGCGGGTATACCATCGCTTCGAGGAGATTCCCAGGGTGCTGGTCGATGCCCTGCTCCACATCGAAAACCGCGAACTGCTGGCCGAGCAGTTCCCCACCCGCAATCCGGCGGTAGAGTGGGACCGGCTCGCCCAGGCCTTGCTGGAAAAAGGCATCAGCCTGGTCGACGCGGATCGCAACGTGCCGGGCGGCAGCACTCTGCCGACGCAGATCGAAAAATACCGCCATTCGCCCGAAGGCCTGACCGGCAGCATGAGCGAGAAGCTTCGCCAGATGGCCACCGCCAGCCTGCGCGCTTATCTCGATGGCACCAACACGCTGCCGATGCGACGCCAGACCGTGATGGCCTATCTCAACACGGTTCCGCTCGCCGCGGCGCCGCGCTTCGGCGAAGTCAACGGCGTTGGCGATGGCTTGTGGGCATGGTACGGACTGGATTTTGCCGAGATCAACCGCATCCTGGCCAGCAAGCCGGCTTCCCGCGACACGGCCTACGCCAGCGCGCTGAAGCATGCGCTGTCGCTGATCGTGGCGGAGCGCCGCCCGTCGTATTACCTCGCCGCCAACCGCAAGGCGCTGGACGCCCTCACCGACGACCACCTCGATCTGCTGGCCAGCGCCAATCTGATTTCACGCGAACTCGCCAACCACGCCAAGGCCATCAAGCTGCGCAGCACGCGTCTGCGCATCGACCCGCCGGCGCCGCGTTTCGCCGACCAGAAGGCCACCAATGCGCAGCGCATCCGCCTCGCCGCGCTGCTCGGCGAGCCGCGCCTGTACGATCTCGACCGGCTGGACCTGAAGGTCGACACCACCATCAACCAGCCGGCGCAAAAAATCGTCAGCCGCTACCTGCAAAGCCTGGCCAAACCGGAAGCCGCTGCCGCCTCGGGGCTGATCGGGTTTCGCCTGCTACAACCGGAAAATCCGCTGAGCCAGGTGATCTACAGCTTCACCCTGTATGAAAAAGCGCCGTCCGGGAACGTGCTGCGCATCCAGGCCGACAATCTCAACCAGCCGTTCGACATCAACAGCCAGACGCGTCTCGATCTCGGCTCCACCGCCAAGCTGCGCACTCTGGTCACCTACCTGCAAATCATCGCGCGGCTGCACGCCGAACACCGTTCGCTGGACGCCGCCGCGCTCAGACAAAAAGCCCAGCCGCAGCGCGACGTGCTGTCTCAGTGGGTAGCCGCCACCCTGCTGAACCAGCCCGACATCCGGTTGGACGCCCTGCTGGATGCCGCGATGGGCCGCCCGTATTCGGCGTCGCCGGAAACCTTTTTCACCGGCGGCGGACTGCACAACTTCGCCAACTTCGATTCCAGAGACAATGGCCGCGTGATGGACGTATGGGAGGCCACCAAGAACTCGGTCAATCTCGTCTACATCCGCATCATGCGCGATATCGTGCGGCATTACGCCAGCGCCTCGCCGGGGGCGGCTGCACGTATTCTGGACGACGCCAGCAACCCGATGCGCACAACCTATCTGATGCGTTTCGTCGACAAGGAAGGGCGCATCTTCACCCACCGCTTCTATCAGCGCCACCGGGGCCATACGGCGGCGCAGATGGCGGAAGATCTGTACGCCCGCGTGCGTGCCAACCCGCGCCGCTTCACCGCCGTGTTCCGCTATCTGGAGCCGCGGGCAGACTTCGAGGCCTACGCCGCCACGCTGCACAAACAGATTCCCGCCAGCGCCGGCCTCAGCCGGAAAACGCTCGAATCGCTCTACAAGACCCACGCACCCGACGCTTACAGCCTGACCGACCGCGGCTACGTGACGCAGATCCACCCGCTGGAACTGTGGGTGGTGCAAACCCTGCGCACGGCGCCGAAGACCGACCTCGATGCCCTCTACGAACAGGGCGCCGAGGTCCGCCGCGAGGTCTACAACTGGCTGTTCAAGACCAGTCGCAAGAATGCGCAGGACATCCGTATCCAGAGCCTGCTCGAAGTCGAGGCTTTCGACATCCTGCTGCGCGACTGGAAACGGCTGGGCTATCCGTTCGACAACATCACGCCGTCGTACGCCACCGCCATCGGCAGCTCGGGCGACCGCCCCGCAGCGCTGGCCGAACTGATGAGCATCCTGGTCAACGACGGCATGCGCGCGCCGATGGTGAGTCTCACCGGCCTGCACTTTGCGGCCAATACGCCTTACGACACCCGCCTGTCGCTCAAACCAGCCAAGGGCGAACGGCTGCTGCCGGCCGAGGTGGCGCACACCGTGCGCCGCGCGCTGGCGCGCGTGGTGGAGGGCGGCACCGCCGCGCGGCTGGCCGGCGCACTCAAGAATGCAGCCGGCCAGCCGCTCGCCATCGGCGGCAAGACCGGCACCGGCGATCACCGGTTCGAGCGCTACGGCAAGGGCGGACAGCTACTCGAATCGCGCGTGGTCAACCGTACCGCCACTTTCGTGTTCTATCTGGACGATCGCTATTTCGGCACCCTCACCGCGCTGGTGCCGGGCGAGCAGGCCGGCCAGTTCGGCTTCACCAGCTCGCTCACCACGCAGATGCTGAAAACCCTGCTGCCGCAATTGCAGCAGCACCTGTATCCACGGCCGCCGGCGGCTGCCGCCACACCCCTCGCCAAACCGGCACCGGTCACCGAACCGGCGCCCCTCGCCCCGCGCGTACCGCAGAAGGACAAGCCTGACGGCGCCACCAGCCAGGCCGATCCGCCCGTCGAGGAACCCTCGACCGAGAGCGGTTTTCCGGAAGACCTCGAACCCAGCGTGGTGATGCCGGTGCCGCCCGTTCCCGCGGCACCGGCCGACGCGCCGTGACGCGAGGCTTGGGATCGCGCGCGAATCGGAATATGCTAAAAAGCCGCTTCTTCTGACCCGGCCATGAAAGGCACTCATCCCTTGATCCAGCACCACGCTTCCACCGATCCGGACAACGTCAGCATCCCGGCGCTGCGAGTGTTGTCGGAAATCACCACCAGCCTGTCCAGTGACGCCAACGTCGAACAGCTGCTGGGGCGCTTTCTCTCGACCATGATCCGCCTGGCTGGCGCGCAGGCGGGTGCGGTGCGCGTCATCACCGACGACCGTACGCACCTGCGCCTGATCGGCTCGGTCGGGCTACCGCCCGAACTGGTCGAACACGAGAGCATCGTCAGTGTCGATTGCGGGGTATGCGGCAAAGCCGCGCGCGAGGTGACGGTGAGCAGCTGGAACAACGTCGCCTTCTGCAAGCGCCAGGCCAACGACACCTATTTCAGCGATACCTGCAACACCGTGGTGGCAGTACCGCTGATGCACAAGAACCAGGTCATGGGGGTCTACAACCTGTTTCTGGACGAAGGTCACGCCGTCCCCGAGGACGTGCGTCTGCTGTTCCGCTCGATCAGCGAGCACCTCGGCATCGCACTGGAAAACGCGCGGCTGACCCGCGAGAACATGCGCATCTCGCTGATGAACGAGCGCCAGATGCTGGCCAACCAGATTCACGACTCGCTGGCGCAGACGCTGGCCTACGCCAAGATGCGGCTCACCGTGCTCTCGGATGCGATGCGGCACGAGGACTATTCCAAGGCCAACCGCTACCTCGGCGATGTCGAGGAGGCGGTCGATCTCGCCTACGCCGATCTGCGCGACCTCATCACCCAGTATCGCGACCGCATCAACCCGCGCGGGCTGGTGCCGGCGATCCAGGAACTCGCCAAGAGCTTCCGCAAGAAGGCCAATGCCGACGTCGATTTCCTCAATCTGGTGCAGGACGTCTCGCTCACGCCCGACGAGGAAATCCAGGTCTTCCACATCATCCAGGAATCGCTCTACAACATCGCCAAGCACGCGCGTGCGCGCCACGTCGTCATCACCCTCGACCTGGAAAACGGCCAGTACATCGTCAACGTCGCCGACGACGGCGTCGGCGTGCAGAAGAAAAACGACGAGTCCTCGACCCTCGGCAAGAGCTTCGGCCTCACCATCATGCGCGAGCGCGCCGCCAGGCTGAACGGCAAGCTCATCGTGGAGTCCCGCCCTGCCGGCGGCACCGTGATCCGCCTCGCCTTCCCGCAACGCGCCGCACCCCGCCAACACAGCGAGAACACCGCATGAGCCTCACCCGCATCATTCTGGTCGACGACCACACCCTGTTTCGCAAGGGTCTGGCAGAACTGCTTGAACAGAGCGGCAGCATCGAGGTCACCGCCTTTACCGGCAATCCCGACGACGTCGCCATGCTGTTGAAAGCGCACCGCCCCGACGTGCTCATCCTCGACCTCAACATGCCCGGCACCGACGGCATCACCCTGATGCAGCAGCTGCGCGCCGACGACTTCGACCTGCCCATCCTCATCCTCACCCTCTCCGAAGCCGAAGACGACCTCGCTCGCGCCCTGCGCGCCGGCGCCAACGGCTATCTGCTGAAAAGCATGGAACCCGACGAAGTGGTCGACGCCATCCTGCGCGCCCAGCGCGGCGAAACCGTCGTCGCCCCCGCGATGACCGCCAAGCTCGTCAAGCTGTACGACCAGAAAAACCAGGACGCCGGCTCCCTGCTCGACGCGCTGACCCCGCGCGAACGCGAGATCCTCACTCACCTGGCGCGCGGCGAAAGCAACAAGGCCATCGCCCGCACCCTCGACATCAGCCACGACACCGTCAAGCTGCATGTGCGGCATATCCTCGCCAAGCTCAACCTGTCGTCGCGGGTGGAGGCGGCGGTGTTCGCGGTGGAGCACCGGGTGGCGCCAGGGGGGCGTGGCGAAGGGCGATAGCGCAACCCTCGCCGCCACAAACGAACGGCCACGGCCACCGGTATCCGTTCCATCAAGAAAAACCACCCGCCGAAAAAATGTGCCATCAATCAAAACAGGAAACGACATGAGCAATCCCCCCTGCTCGAAATGCGGCTCGCAATTCACCTACGAGGACGGCGCCCAATACGTCTGCCCGGAATGCGCGCATGAATGGCCACAGGCAACGGCAGCGGAGCATACCGAGCCGGTGCGTGTGGTACGCGATTCCAAGGGCACCGAACTGCGCGACGGCGACACCGTCAGCGTGATCAAGGATCTGAAGGTGAAGGGATCATCGCTGGTGGTGAAAGTCGGGACCAAGGTGAAGAACATTCGCCTGGCCGAAGGCGATCACGACATCGACTGCAGAATCGACGGTATAGGCGCGATGGGCCTGAAGTCTGAGTTCGTGAAGAAGGTCTAGCCGCCCGGCTTTGCCGCCCTAGGACCACACCCCCGGCCGCGGCGAGAAGCTGTCCAGCACCCGCAGGTAGCTGTCACGCGCCATGGCGGACGGATCATACAGATTCTTCTGGCTCATGCTGCCCTTCAGCTGGGCGACCGAGGCGTATTCACGCTCGGCCATCCAGCCTTCCATGGCGTGCAGGATTTGCGTCAACCGGCCCGGCCCATGCTGCAGCAGGCAGGACGCCAGATGCACCACGTCGGCGCCGACCAGCAGCAGCTTCATGGCTTCCTCGTGGCTGTGGACGCCGCCGGTGGCGGCCAGGGTCAGCGGGGTGCGGCCATGCAGAATGGATAACCAGCGGATGCGCAGCAAGGCCTCTTCGGGCAGCGACAGATGCAGCCGATCCACCACGTAGAGCTTGTCCAGGTCGATGTCCGGCTGATAGAAACGATTGAACAGGGCGACGCCGTTCGCACCCGCGAGCTCAAGCTGTTTCACGAAATGCGGCAGCGAGGAAAAGAACGGCGACAGCTTCATGACGATGGGAACGCTCACCACCTGGCGCAGTTCGGTCAGCAGCTTGAGATAACGTGCCTCCACCGCCTCGCCGGGTTCCATCATCTCCGCCGCGACGTGGTAGACATTGAGCTCCAGCGCATCGGCGCCGGCCTGCTGCAGTTCATGACCCAGTTCCACCCAGCCGGACGGAGAGATGCCGTTGAGGCTCGCCACCACGGGAATTTCCAGGCGGCATTTGAGCTGGTGCAGATGCGCCAGATAGTGATCGAGGCTGCTGCGGAACTCGCCATGATCGGGCAAGAAGCCATCCTCCGCTTCGCAGCTCCCAAGGCCGGCATGCAGCAGGAAGCGATCCATCATCGCGTCTTCCGCCCGCAATTCCTCCTCGAACAGGGAATACATCACCAATGCGGCGGCGCCGGCGTCCTCCAGCCGCAGCGCCGTGTCCAGATTGCGCGACAGCGGCGAGGCCGAGGGCACCAGCGGGTTCTTTAGCTTGAGGCCGAGATAGTCGGTGGAAAGATCGATCATGTCAGGTTTCCGGTTTGGATTGATCGGCAGGTTTTTGCGCTAGATCCCGATAGGCCTTGAAGCGCCGTTCGGCATCCTGCTGCGCCTGTTCCAGGAAACGCTGCGCCGCTTCGGGCTGGCTGCGCGCGAGCATGGCGAAGCGGGTCTCCGATTCCATGAAGGCCTTGATCGGCTGGGTCGGCGCGGCGGAATCGAGCTTGAAGGGATTGCCGCCCGCCGCCTCCAGCCGTGGATCGAAGCGGAACAGCGGCCAGTGTCCGCTCTTCACCGCCATTTCCTGCTGGCGCTGGTTGTATAGCATGTCGTAGCCGTGGGCGATGCAGGGACTGTAGGCGACGATCAGCGAGGGGCCGGGATAGGATTCGGCTTCGTGGAACACGCGCAGCGTCTGCACATCCTTGGCGCCGTAGGCGACGGTGGCGACGTAGGCGTGGCCATAGTTGCTCGCCAGTTTGGCCAGGTCCTTCTTCGTGGTGGCCTTGCCGCCGGCGGCGAACTTGGCGACCGCGCCGAGCGGGGTGGCCTTGGAGGTCTGGCCGCCGGTATTGGAATAGACCTCGGTGTCGAGCACCAGGATGTTGACGTCGTAGGGCAGCGCGAGCACGTGGTCGAGACCGCCGTAGCCGATGTCGTAGGCCCAGCCGTCGCCGCCGATGATCCACACCGAGCGGCGGATCAGCCATTCGGCGACGCTGGCGAGTTCCTTCGCGCGCGAGTGGCCTGACGCCGCCAGTTTCTGCAGCAGCACGGCGACGCGCTGGCGCTGTTCGGCCAGGCCGGCCTCCTCGCGCTGATCGGCATCGACCAGCGCGGCGGCGAGGTCGCCGCCGATATCGCCAGCCAGTTCCTGCACCAGCTGCTGCGCGTAGCCCATCAGCTGATCGGAGGCCAGCCGCATGCCGAGGCCGAATTCGGCGTTGTCCTCGAACAGCGAATTACTCCACGCCGGGCCGCGCCCGGCGCCGTTCACGGTGTAGGGCGTGGAAGGCAGGTTGCCGCCGTAGATCGACGAGCAGCCGGTGGCGTTGGCGATCAGCATGCGGTCGCCGAACAGCTGGGTGGCGAGCCGGATATAGGGCGTCTCGCCACAGCCGGCGCAGGCGCCGGAAAACTCGAACAGCGGGTCGAGCAGCATGGCGCTGGGAATCGTGCCGTGCTTGATTGCGCTGCGGTCGAACTCGGGCAGGCGCAGGAAGTAGGCGAGGTTGTCGCGCTCCTGGTCGCGCAGCGGCGCGATCGGCGCCATGTTCACCGCGCGCCGGCTGACGTTGGACTTGTCGTGGATCGGGCAGGCCTCGACGCAGTCGCCGCAGCCGGTGCAGTCCTCCGGCGCGACCTGATAGCTGACGCGGGTGCCGGCGGGGAAGTCCTTGCTTTTCGCCGCAACGTGCTTGAAGGTCGGCGGCGCGTCCGCAACGGACGCTGCGCTGAAGGCGCGCGCGCGGATGGCGGTATGCGGGCAGACGAACACGCACTTGCCGCACTGCGTGCACAGGTCCGCGTCCCACACCGGGATTTCCAGCGCGATGTTGCGCTTTTCATATTGCGCGGTGCCGAGCGGATAGGTGCCGTCAGCGGGCAGCAGCGATACCGGCAAGGCGTCGCCCTTGCCCTGGTAGAGCGGCAGGGTGAGGTCGCGCACGAAATCGGGAATGCCGACTGCCGCCACCGGCGCGGGCTCGGGCTGCTTGCCGCTGGACGCTTCTGCCGGAATGGCGACCTGATGCAACTCCGCCAGCGTCATGTCGATGGCACGGTAATTCAGTTCCACCAGGCGCCGGCTCTTCTTGCCGTAGGTCTTGTCGACCGCATGCTTGATCGCGGCGATCGCGGTGTCCTTCGGCAGGACGTCGGCAATGGCGAAGAAGCAGGTCTGCATGATGGTATTGATGCGCCGCCCCATGCCCGCCGCGGCGGCGACGGCGTAGGCATCGATCACCCACAGCTGCAGGCGCTTGTCGCGTATCTGCGCGCGCAGCGGGTGCGGCAGCGTGTCCCACACCTGGGCGGGCGACGCCGGCGTATTGAGCAGGAACACTCCGTCCGGCGCGGCATGTTCGAGCAGGTCGTAGCGTCCGACGAACATCGGCTGGTGGCAAGCGACGAAGCCGGCCATACCCGCTTCCACCAGATAAGTGGAACGGATGGCCGCCGGGCCGAAGCGCAGGTGCGACACCGTGACTGCACCGGACTTCTTGGAGTCGTAGACGAAATAGCCCTGTGCCTGCAGGCCGGTGGCCTCGCCCACGATCTTGATCGAGTTCTTGTTGGCCGACACCGTGCCGTCGGCACCCAGCCCCCAGAACACCGCATGTTGCAGCTGGCGGGCGGCATCGGTGCGGAACGCCGCGTCCCACGGCAGCGACAGGTGGGTGAGATCGTCGTGAATGCCAATGGTGAACTGGCGCATACGATCTTTCATGGGCTTCAGCCCATAGAAAGTCGGAGTCCCCTTGTGGGGCCTGGGCGCAGTATTGGATAGTTCGTCGAACACCGCCTTGACCATGCCGGGAGTGAATTCCTTGCTGGCGAGGCCGTAGCGGCCACCGATGACCCGGGGCATGGCGCGCGCGCCGTCGGCCGCCGCCTGCGCCAGCGCGGTCACCACGTCCTTGTACAGCGGTTCGCCGTCGGCGCCCGGTTCCTTGCAGCGGTCGAGCACGGCGACGGCTGTTGCGCTGGGTGGCAGCGCGGCCAACAGCGCCGCGGCCGAAAATGGCCGGTACAGCCGCACCTTCAGCACTCCCACCTTTTCGCCGCGCGCAAGCAGGTGCTCGACCGTCTCGTGCACGGTCTCGGCACCGGAGCCCATGAGCACGATGACGCGCTCGGCATCGGCCGCGCCGACGTAATCAAACAACCTGTAGCGTCGGCCGGTGAGTGCGGCGAAACGCTCCATCGCGTCGTGCACGATCTGCGGAAAGGCGTCGTAAAACGGATTGGCGCGCTCGCGCGACTGGAAGAAAACGTCCGGATTCTGCGAAGTACCCCGCAGCACCGGATGCTCCGGCGACAGCGCGCGCGCCCGGTGCGCCGCAACCTGGGTGTCGTCGATCATGGCACGCAGCGTGGCCGGCTCCAGCGCGACAATTTTCGCCACCTCGTGCGAGGTGCGGAAGCCGTCGAAGAAATGGATCAGCGGAATGCGCCCGGCGAGCGTGGCCGCCTGCGCGATCAGCGCAAAATCCTGCGCCTCCTGCGGCGAGTTGGCGGCGAGCATGGCGCAACCGGTGGCGCGACAGGCCATGACATCGGAGTGGTCGCCGAAGATCGACAGCGCATGCGTCGCTACCGCGCGCGCCGCCACGTGCAGCACGCAGGGCGTCAGCTCGCCGGCGAGCTTATAGAGATTGGGGATGAACAACAGCAGCCCCTGGCTGGCGGTGAAGCTGGTGGCCAGGGCGCCGGAGGTGAGCGCGCCGTGCAGCGCGCCGGCCGCGCCGCCCTCCGACTGCATCTCGATGATGCCCGGTACCGCGCCCCACAGGTTGGGCTTGCGCTGCGACGCCCACTCGTCCGCCCACTCGCCCATGTTGGAGGAGGGCGTGATGGGGTAGATGGCGATCACCTCGTTGCCCAGGTAGGCCACCCGGGCAACGGCCTCGTTGCCATCGATGGTAAGTGTGGTGGTCATGGCTGCTCTTTAGCGGACAAATATGTCTTTTATTTTAGACATGAGTTGCGCATGAAACCACCCCTCCTGCCAGCAGGTCGGCCATGCCGCTTGGCGCCGAACCTGGCTCAGCAATGAGCAATGTGCGCTCGACGCCTGCAGGTCCGGAAAGAGCGGGGCCGCGGTAGCGGGCAGGATCGCGCATCATCGCACACGCCCGGGGGGATCAGGCTTTGGCGCGGATGCAGCGCCCGACGAGCTTGCGCACCAGCGGCGCCACCACCATCACGGCAGGAAACGCCACCAGCCACGAATTCAGCCAGGCCGACAGCCACTTATCGGTAAATTCCGCGTACAGGCCGACCGCATTCCAGGTCGCCACGCCCGATACCAGCAAGGACATCAGGCCGGACAGCAGCAGGGCAAAGAGGGGTAATTCAAAACGTGCGGGGAGTCTGATCATGATTTGGCGGGATACGGGCAGGCCAGCGGCCTGCCGCGTTTGTCAGGGTAGATGATCCGGCGCTTCGAGCGGCGTGCGGCGGGCCTGTTCGCCATGCTGTTCAGGCTGATACCAGCTGAGCTTTTCGCGCAGCTTGACCACGTTGCCGACGATGATGAGAGTGGGCGCCTTGAGCCCGGCCTGTTCGGCCAGCGCGGGCAGCGTGGTGAGGTCGCCGGTGATGACGCGCTGCGTCGGCAGGGTGCCGTGCTGAATGATGGCCGCCGGCGTATCCGCGGTAAGACCGTGCTTGATCAGCGCCTCGCACAGCAATGGCAGCCCTTTCAGCCCCATGTAGATGACGATGGTCTGGTCACGGCGCGCGATGCCTTCCCAGTTCAGGTTGAAGGTGTTTTCCTTCAGATGCCCGGTGACGAAGGCGACCGACTGCGCGTAGTCGCGGTGGGTGAGCGGAATGCCCGCATAGGACGCCACGCCGGCCGCCGCGGTGATGCCGGGCACCACCTGGAACGGCACGCCGTGTTCGACCAGGGTCTCGATCTCCTCGCCGCCGCGGCCGAAGATGAAGGGGTCGCCGCCCTTCAGGCGCAGCGTGCGCTTGCCCTCCTTGGCCAGGCGCACCAGCATCAGGTTGATTTCCTCCTGCGGCACAGCGTGGTCGTCGCGTTCCTTGCCGACGTAGATGCGGTCGGCGTCGCGGCGGCACATGTCGAGGATCGGCTGCGAGACGAGGCGGTCGTAGACGATGACGTCGGCCTGCTGCATCAGGCGCAGGGCGCGGAAGGTCAGCAGATCGGGATTGCCGGGGCCGGCACCGACCAGATAGACCTCGCCGCGTCCGGTGACGTGGGAGGCGGCGTCACTGATCATGGCGTCGAGTTGCGCCTCGGCCTCGACGTCGCGCCCCGAAAACACCATTTCGGCGACCGGAGAGAGGAACACCTTCTCCCAGAACGCCCGCCGCTGTTCCGGCTTGACCGCCGCGCGCACGCGGTCCTTGTAGCGCGAGGCGAGTGCGGACAGGCGGCCGTAGGCGGCGGGAATCAGGGTTTCCAGCCGCGCGCGCAGCATGCGAGCCAGCACCGGCGATTCACCGCCGCTGGAGACCGCCACCATGATCGGCGAACGATCGATGATCGAAGGCAGGATGAAGCTGCACAGCGCCGGCTTGTCCGCCACGTTCACCGGGATATGGCGCGCACGCGCGGCGTCCGCCACGACCTTGGCAGCCGCCGCATCGTCCTCGACCACGATCACCGCGTCCTTGCCGTCGAGCAGAGCGGGGGTGAAGGCATCCGCTACCCGTTTGAGATGTTCGGCATGCGGCAGGCGCGCGAAGCCTTCGTGCAGGTCCGGCGCAGCGACATCGACGTAGGCTCCGGCGCGCAGCAGCAGTTCGGTTTTGCGCGCCGCGGTTTCGGAGCCGCCCACCACCAGGCAGTGGCGGTCGCGCAGATCGAGAAAAACAGGCAGGTAATTCATGGGGTTTACTCGGTAGGCGCAGCGGCGTCGCCCGGCTCGGCGGGTCCGTCTTCTGCTGAATAAGGCGGGATGAAGATGAAGCGCATGTCGCCCGGGCTCATCTCGACGAAATCGAGCGTCACGCCCTGCAGATAGGGCGTGCTCGATGACGCGATCAGGATTGCGATGCCATTGACGATGAGGTGTTCGTCGGCTGCTCGTTCAATGTCGAAGCCCATACCGTAGTTCACGCTGCCGTCGTCTTCCTGGTAGGCGGCGACACGCAGGATCATCTCGAACACATCGGGATTGTTGTTGGCGACGCGAATCTGCGCGGCGGCGGCATCGGTGATCTTGATCATGCGCGGGTCCTTACAAAATTAGGCGGCAGCGCGCGCCTTGTGCGCGCGCACCTGGTTCAAAAACGGGGCGATCCAGCCCTGTGCGCCGCTGCCCCGGCGATGTACATAGGCGGCCAGCAGATTGTGCTGCTGATAGCCGTCATGCTTGCCATCGATGCCGTGACCGCGCTGCACCCGGTAGGCGTATATGGAGTCGGCGGGCAGATTTTCCAGGCTCGAATAATGAAACTCGTGCGCCGGGACAGGCGCCGTCTCCTGCCAGCGATCCTCGCCGGTTGGCTGCAGGCGCGCATAGCCGCGTCCGACCGGGCGTTCGTGCATCACGGTATTGCCCGGCACCACGCCGACCATCTCACACGTCCGCCCCTGCCAGTCGAGGCTTTTTGACAGATACATCAGCCCGCCGCATTCCGCATAGGTCGGCAGTCCGCCTTCGATCGCGTTGCGGATGCTGCTACGCAAGGCCGTATTGGCTTCGAGTTCCACCATGAACATTTCGGGGAAGCCGCCGCCGATGATGAGACCGTCGACGTCAGGCAGTGCCTGTGCACGCAGGGTGTCGATGTCGACCAGTTCGACATTGGCGGCGCGCAGGCTGTCGATATCTTCGCTGTAATAGAAACCGAAAGCCTGATCGTGCGCAATGCCGATGCGCACACGCTCGGCGGACGCTACCGTTTCGGCCGCCGGCGGAACACTCAGCTCGGGCGCGTTGGCGGAAATCGCCAGCAGCCGGTCAAGATCGACCTGCGCCGCCACGCGTTCGCCGACGTGTCGAATCCGTGCGCGTGCAGCGTCCTGTTCATTGGCCGGCACCAGCCCAAGATGGCGCTCGGCGATCTGCATGCTGGCGTCATGTTGTACCGCACCGATCACCTCGACCTCGGTGTAATGCTCGATCACCGCGCGCAGCTTGGATTCGTGGCGACTGCCGCCTAGGTTGTTGAGGATGACACCGGCGATGCGGATATCACGATCGAAGGCCTGGTAGCCGAGGATCAGCGGTGCCACGCCGCGCGTCATGCCACGCGCGTCGATTACCAGCACCACCGGCACGCCCAGCAGCTTGGCCAATGCCGCATTGCTGTTGCTGCCATCAAGGTCGAGACCGTCGTACAGGCCCTTGTTGCCTTCGATCAGGCTGATGCGCGCGCTGGCGGCGGCACGGGCGAATTGCTGCTCGATCTCATCACGCCGCATCATGTGAAAATCGAGGTTGTAGCAGGGGCGCTGCGCCGCCATTCCCAACCACAGCGGATCGATGTAATCAGGGCCTTTCTTGAAAGGCTGCACCGCGTAACCACGCGCGTGCAATGCAGCGCACAGCCCCAGCGTGAGCGTGGTTTTTCCCGACGATTTATGCGCGGCAGAAATGAAGACGCGGGGCATACGATCTTTCATGGGGTTTTAACCCCATAGAAAGTCGGAGTCCTATTGTAAGGCATACGTTCTTTCATGAGGCGTCAGCCTCACAGAAAGTCGGAGCCCTCACGCAGGGCATACGCGCTTTCATGAGGCTTCAGATCTCATGAAAAGCCGGAGTCCTCTTGTAGGGCATCGCAGCCCCGCGCCTGGAGGAATCGTTTGAAGTGGCTTGCCGGTTCATGCCTGACGATCCCCCGCCAGGCTTGCGCCTGACAGGCTATCCGATCAATGTTCCAACTTGGCGACGCTGGCGTCGTCCAGGCTGGCCGGCAGCAGGCGCAGCACCTTGACCGCGAAGGTGGTTGCCAGCAACGCAACCGCCACCCCGCCCAGACCGAGGAAGAACTCGGGCATGCTGGGCACGTAGGTATGGATCTCGCCGTCGAAGAAGCTGCTCTTTTCGGTCAGGCCGGGGAACATGTCCAGCGGATAGGCCTGGGCGCCGATGATGGTGACATACATCTGAATGATGCCGCCCAGAATGACGAGACCGCAGGCAATCATGAGCCACGTGCGCTGTTTGCCCAGACTGCTCAGCAGGATCACCAGCGGAACCACACAACCGATGACGATCTGCCCCACCCAGAACAGCGTGGTCAGGCTACCGCCATCGCGCAGGATGAAGGCTTCCACCGCGTGGAACTTGGTGAAATAGAGACTGGTCATGTGCTGGACGACGACGAAATACAGTACTGCCGCGACGAACACGGCAAGCAGGGTCTTCAGGCGCATCATCACGGCATCGCCTAGCGCCCGGCCGGTCCAGGCATAGGCTGCGGCCAGCACCATCAGGTAGATCGCCAGGCCGTAGGCAAACGACATGATGATGAACATCGGCGCCAGCATGGCGGTGCCGTACAGTTCGCGCGCAACCAGGAAGCCGAACAGCGAACCGGTGCCGGTCGTCAGCGTCAGTCGCCAGATGAAGGCCGCGGTGCCCGCCGCCTTGGAATAGGACTTGACGCTGCGGTCCAGCATGGTCCACAGATAAATGCCCACCAGCACAAAGAAGCCGGAATACAGGAACACGTTCCAGGTGAACATCGACTTGAAGTTGAAGTTCGTCATCGCCACGATCAGGCGGTCGGAGCGGCCCAGGTCAAGCACCAACACCAGCAACCCGCCCAGCAGCAGCGCCAGCGACAGGATCGCCGACAGCGGCGCCAGCGGTTTGTACATCGGCTTGTTGAACACCGAGGCGATCGAGGCGACGTTGAGCGCACCGGAGGCGGCGACGATCAGGAATACGGCGAACACATGCGGCAGACCCCAGACGATCTGGTTGTCCATACCGGTCACGACGTGGCCGTGGTGATGCATGTAGTTCCAGGCCAATGCGCCGAACAGCACGAACAGGCCGAGGAATCCGAGCAGTATCCAGTACTTGGGACTGCTGCCTTCTACTTCGCGGAAAGTAATGCTTGCCATGTTGATTTAGATTCCGTGATAGCGAACGCCAAGGTTGAGATTCAGGTCGGCCCGCACCTGTTTGGTCGGCAGTTCGCGCAGGCGCCTGGAAATCTCGCTCTCGGGGTCGTTCATGTCGCCGAACAGCAGGGCATTGTGTCCTGCGGCGGTACAGGCCTCTGCACACGCGGTATTGCCGTCGCCACGATCCACCTTCTGCACGCAGAAGGTACAGGCTTCGACGCAGCCAATGCCGCGCGGCACATCCGGCTTCTGGGTGTCGTTCAGCGGCTCGTGCACCAGTGAACGCGCCTTGTAGGGGCAGGCCATCATGCAGTAGCGGCAGCCGATGCAGGTGTGGCGGTTGACCAGCACGATGCCGTCGGCGCGCTTGAACGAGGCGCCGGTCGGACAGACGTCCACGCACGGCGGCTCGGCGCAGTGCTGGCACAGCATGGGCAGATTGGTCTCCATCTGCGTCAGCGGGTCCTGCAGTTCCAGCTTGCGAATCCACTGCGGTGCCTGTTTCGGATGCTTGCTTTCCGCCACCGGTGTCCAGCCGTTTTCGGTGCTGCACGCGCTCACGCAATCATTGCAGCCGCTGGCGCACTTGGTGGCGTCCACCAGCATGCCCCAGCGCACGGCGCTGCTAGCAGCCTGCTCTTCAGCACGGCCGTGAGCCACTTCGTACAACATCACGCCGGGAGCAATGGCCAGACCCGCTGCGGTCGCCGTGGCGGCGCCCACAAAGCGGCGGCGCTCGGGCGATGCTGGCGTGGAATCAGACCTCGGTTTCATATCACTCATTGGGCAACCCCAGCCATCTCTTCTGCACTGATCTTGCTTTTCGTCTGGGCGGCAAGCTTGTGCTTGTAGTGTGCCGTTTCAGCATTCAACGGATGCATCGCCACCGAGCCTTGCGGCTTGGTGGAATGACAATCGAAGCAGTCGATCTTTACCGCCGCATAGCTGTGACAGCTCACGCAAAAATCGTCCTTGGCGGCGGCTACGCTACCCGTCTCTTCGCTGGCATGGCAATTGATGCACTCTTTGAGGCTGTATTTCTTGGTACGGATACCTTCAATCACCGTTTCATCGCGGTGGTGATTCAGTACCTTCATATGATTGCGCCGCATGTAGTCGGTTGGTTCCACACACTGCTCAGCCTTCGTGATCATCCGCTTGGACTCGCCCCCGGCCTTGGGCTGGGCATCGGACCCGGCCCAGGCCAGGGCCGTGGTCGTCAGCACCACTGCACCCAGCGCCAGCAGACGTTTCATCTTGCCTGCCATGTTTAGTCGCCCATACCCATGATGATGTAGCCGGTCGGGCAGACGTCGGCGCAGATATGGCAGCCGATGCACTTGGTGTAGTCGGTGTCGACATAGCGCCCCAAGGTGGGGTTGTCCTTTTTCTTCACCTTGAATACAGCGGTCTGCGGGCAGTAGACGATGCAGTTGTCGCATTCGAAGCACTGGCCACAGGACATGCAGCGCTTGGCCTCATCCACGACTTCCTTGTCGGAGAGCGCATGCAAACGCTCTTCGAAGTTGCCTAGCGCACCGGCCTTGTCGAGCACGGTCACTTCGCGGATCTTGCGCGGCACGTTGGGGAAGTGACCGAGGAACAGATCGTCGTGCGGGATGATATGGCGCGCCGAACGGTCTTCGAAGTTGTGCAGGATGTCCTTGCGCTCCGAGGTGCCCCAGACGCCACCATGAATTTCGCTGTACTCGTGACCGGTTTCAAGCCACTTGCGGATTTCGTCGAAGTGGTGAACGTCCACTTTCGGACGCTTGTCGAGTTCCTTGCCCTGCAGGAAGGCGTCGATGCCGTCGACTGCGATGGCGGCGTGGCCGATCGCGGTGGTCAACAGGTGTGGACGCAGCACGTCGCCGCCGACGAAGATGTGCTCCTTGCCGGGGAAGCGGTAGTTCTTGTCAGCCTTCATCAGGCCATTGTTGTTGTTGAATTGCTCCAGGCCGGTGAAGTCGACACCCTGGCCGATGGCGGACACGATCAGGTCGGCCGGCAGGTCGCGCTCGGTGCCTTCGACGATCTTGGTTTCCTTGCCTTCCAGCACGAAGTCAGCCACGCGCAGCGCGGTGGCACGGCCATTCGCGTCGACGACCACGGCAACCGGAGTCACGCCGCCGATGATTTCGATGCCTTCCTGTTGGGCATGCTCGACTTCGTGCTTGTTGGCAGCCATCTTGTCGATGGTGGCACGGGAAACCAGCACCACTTCTGCGCCTTCGCGGGCAGAAATAGCAGCCACGTCCTGCGCCATGTGACCGGAGATCACGGCTTCTGGACGGTCGTCATGGGTACCGGACTTGGTCACGTTGCCAAGACGGCGTGCAACGGTTGCCACGTCAATCGAGGTGTCGCCACCGCCGATGACCACCACGCGGTTGCCAACGTGCTGCAGACGACCTTCGTTGAAGGCGCGCAGGAACGCCACGGCGGTCACGCAGTTGGGCGCTTCGGCGCCGGGGACCGGCAGCGGGCGGCCAGCCTGGGCGCCCATGGCCATGAAGATCGCATCGTAGTCTTTTTCGATCTGCTCGAAACTGATGTCGGAGCCGATACGGGTCTTGAGGCGGGTTTCAACGCCAAGATCGATGATGCGCTGGATTTCGGCATCGAGCATCTCGCGTGGGGTGCGGAAGCCAGGAATACCGTAGCGCATCATGCCGCCGAGTTCTTCGTGCTCGTCGAAAATGGTTACGCCATGGCCGCGCAGACGCAGCTGATAGGCCGCGGCCAGGCCGGCAGGACCGGCGCCGATGACGGCTACTTTCTTGCCGGTCTCGGCTGCCGTGGACGTGTAGGCCATGTTGTTTTCAATGCCCCAGTCGCCGATGAAGTGCTCGACCGAGTTGATGCCGACATGATCCTCAACCATATTCCGGTTACAACCGGATTCGCACGGCGCGGGGCAGACACGACCCATCACGCCAGGGAAGGGGTTGGCTTCGGTGACGCGACGGAAGGCATATTCCTGCCAGGTCATGCCTGCCGGCGGCTTCTCGATGCCGCGCGCGATATTCAGATAGCCACGGATGTCTTCGCCGGCCGGGCAGGAGCCCTGGCAAGGCGGCGTGGAGAGCATGTATTCCGGGCACTTGTGCGTCCAGCTCGACTGGAAGATCCGGTCCTGTGCCGAGCGAATATCGGCGTCCGACTCGCCATCCTTATAACGACGCCATGTAACGCCTTCGGTTTTTGCTTTGTTCGTCGTGACAGCCATGTTGGTTCTCCTAACGTCTGTGTAACTAAAATGGATAAATCGCAATCAGCCCGCTGGATTTCAGTCCAGCTTGATCGCCTTGCTGACCAATTGATGCACGCCGCCCACCATGCCCATGTCGAAACCATACTTGGGCAAAACTTTGGTGAACTGCGCCTTGCAAATAGCGCAGATCGTAGCCATGAAGTTGACCTGATGCTCCTTCACGACATTATTCAGTGCCGTAGCACGCGGCAATGCACCCTTGACGCGGACTTCCATCAGATCATCGGTCAACAGGCCACCACCACCACCGCAGCAGAAGGTCGCCTCGTAAATCGTGTCGTCAGCCATATTGTGGAAATTGTTTACCACCGACTTGATCAGTTCACGCGGAATGGTGAACTGACCGCCGGGTTCGGTCCCCATCCGCGACGCGCGCGCAACGTTGCACGAATCGTGATACGTCACCACCAGATCGTCGTTGGCTGACGGATCGACCTTGATCTTGCCGGACTTGACCAGGTCATTGGTCAACTCGCAGATGTGCTGCGGCTGCGGATAAGTGGGGTCGAGCTGTTTCTGCAATTCAATCGAGAACGGGTCGTTGCCGCCATAGCCGATCCCGGTCAGCGTGTTCCAGAAACTGTAGGCAACGCGCCAGGCGTGGCCGCATTCGCCGACCACGATACGCTTGACACCCAACTCAAGCGCGGCGTCGCGAATCCGCATGGCGACCTTGCGCATGACATCGTAATTGGCGTCGAACAGGCCGAAGTTGCCGGCTTCCGATGCGTGTGAAGACAGGGTCCAGCTAATGCCCGCGGCGTGGAACACCTTGGCGTAGCCAATCAGCGATTCCACATGCGGCTCGGAGAAGAAATCCGCCGACGGCGTGATCAACAGCACCTCGGCGCCCTTCACATCAAGCGGCATCTTCACCGCCACGCCGGTGTCTGCTTCGATGTCTTCCTCCAGACCTTCGAGCGTGTCTCCCAAGGCGGGGCCGGGCAAGCCGAGGTTGTTGCCGATCTTCTGCACCTTGCCCAGAATTTCGTTGGAATATTTCTGCCCCATGCCGACATGGTTGAGAATCTCGCGCCCCGCCATGGTGATTTCGGCAGTGTCGATGCCGTACGGGCAATACACCGAGCAACGACGGCATTCCGAGCACTGATAGTAGTAGCTGTACCAGTCGTCCAGCACTTCTTTGGTCAGATCCTTGGCGCCGACCAGTTTGGGGAACAGCTTGCCCGCAGTGGTGAAATAACGGCGATAGACCTGGCGCATCAGATCCTGACGCGCCACCGGCATGTTCTTGGGGTCGGAAGTCCCCAAATAGTAGTGACACTTGTCGGTACAGGCGCCGCAGTGCACGCAGGCATCCAGAAAGACCTTCAGCGAACGGTACTTGCCAAGCAGGTCGCCCATCTTGTCAATGGCGCGCTCCTTCCAGTCTTCACCCAACTCGCCGGGGTAACCCAGAAATTCCTGAATCGGTTTGGAGGCAGGAAATGTCTTGACATGCGACATCACGCCTTCGCGCAACCTGGGGATCTCAATGTCGTCCTTGATTTCCGGAATGTCAAATTCAGCAGCAGCCACGTGAGAGTCCTTTGTCCGTACTTGGGTGTTCGCTAATCGATGTCAACGAATCAGTTGTTCTGATCGAGCCGGGCCGCCCAGGCCGCCACATGGCGGTGCTCACGCGGGTTGTCCACCTGATTGCGTGTGGGGCTGAAGAACACGCCCGGCGCATGCAACAGTTTGCTGATCGGAAAGATCACCATCAACAGCGCCACCAGGGCGAGATGCACCAGCAAAATCGGATCCTGCGGAATCGGCTTCAGGTCGAGATACATCAGGCCCATGAAGAAGCTCTTCAGCGCCACGATGTCGGTATGGGCGACAAAGGTCATCAGCATGCCGGACAGGCCGATCGCAATCAGCAGCACCAGCATCAGGTAATCGGACGGAGTAGAAATGTAGCGCACGCGATCAACCAGGAAACGGCGCGCCAGCAAGCCCGCCAAACCCGCCACCATCATGATGCTGGCATATTTGCCAAACGGCTGCACGATGACGACCCAGAACCAGACCGGCTCGGTGAAGTAGCGCAGATGACGCGCCAGCACCAGAAACAGGCCAAAATGGAATAGCCAGCCGAATACCCAAATCCACTTGTTGGACTTGAACAGCGACTCGAACAGCACCACCTCCTTCGCCATCCGGTATACAACGCCCTTTTGCGTCGTAGGCGCAGGGGTGGTCGGGATTTTCAGCGGCGCAGGCGTGCGGCTGTAATCAAAAATCTTGTAGCCCAGGCCGACCACCAGCAACAAGGTGGCGATGTAAAACATCCCGGCATAAATCATCGTCACAGTAGACAAACCCTATCTCCTATTGGACCCCGATCCACTGCGCAGCGAAGCGCGCGGAATCACCTGCCCCAACAACGTTATGTTTACGAATCAAACGCAAAACCCGGCATAGCCCAGCCACATTCGATTGGGAAACACAGCCCTGAATCGAAGCCACTCCGGAAAATCCCGGAGCGACCCGACGGTGTTACGAACTCAGATACAGCCGGTCGGCTTGGGCAGGCCAGCGATCTTACAAGCCTGCTTGGCGGGGCCGTAGGGGAACAGTTCGTACAGGTACTTGTTGTTGCCCTTGTCCGGACCGAGCTTCTTGCCGATGGCCTTGGTCAGCACGCGAACAGCGGGAGCGATCTGGTATTCGGCGTAGTACTCACGCAGAAAGTTGACGACTTCCCAGTGGCTCTCGGTCAGTTCGACCTTTTCTTCCACAGCCATGTACTTGGCGATGTCTTCGTTCCACTGCGACAGATCGACCAGATAGCCTTCTTCGTCGACTTCGACTTCCTTACCGGCGATATTCACCATGGGCATAGCAATACTCCTTCTGTTAAAAGTTACAGCCAAGACTGACAGTTGCTGTGCTCTGCGACCAGATCCACAAAACCGCCGTAATCCACGACATTGACTCCGTCCAGCACACGCCCGGTCATGCCGCGCGCCGCCAGATCAGGACCGAGTGCGTAAATCTTGAGGCCAGCCGCCGCCGCCTGGATTTTCGCCGCTGCCGCATTACCGTTCGTAGCCGCGCACACCGCGTCCTCGATCAGCAATACAGCAGAACCTTGGGTGGCCATGCGCAGGCAGCTTTCCAGCGAACTGCGCTCTGTGGCCGATTTATTTACAATATGCAGCATGTCTGGTCCCCTTAGAAGCTGATCACGACGTCTTGCTCGGCCATGAGATTCGCCATCTCATCGACGGCGAGAACCGTCACATCCACAATCAGGTCGTCTTCGGTCAAACCGCGCGCATCCAGCGACGCCTGGTCGACATACAGCTTCTCGATGTCGTAGCCTTCCAGGGCGCGATAGGTCTTGGAGAAGTCCTTGACCTCGATGCCCTTGGTGTCGATGCCCTTCATCAACTGGTAGACACCGTCATCGGTGAATACCATGCTCACGTCCTGATCGAAAGCGGCGGTAATCAGCACCACTTCCAGACCTTCCAGCGCATACACGGTACCGTGCGGCGCCTTGCGGTTCAGGAACATGAATTTCTTGACGATGCCGGAGCCCTCGTCCATTTCGTCCATATCGCTCATCTCGCTATTCCTCAATCGCCGAACGTCACGAGACGATCGTACTGAATACCCATTTCCACCAACTGCCCCAGACCGGAAATCCGGAAACCCGGCGCCAGAACATCATCGTTTATGCCCCGACGCTGTGCAGCGGCAACACACACGACCAGATCGACGCCATGGTCAGCGGCCAGCTTGGACCAGCGCGCCGAGACATTGCGATCATCCTGCGGTGGCGTTGCCAGGCGGGTGGAATTGTTCACGCCATCATGGTAGAAAAAAATCCGCGGTACTGTGTGACCCTTCTCGATCGCCGTGCGGGCGAAGAGATAAGCGGAGTCACTGGCCTGATGGGTGTAAGGCCCTTCGTTTACAAGAATGCCGAATTGCATGGCTCGTTCAAACTCCGAAAAATCCAGTCAGTTATCATCGACGCCGCCGCAATCAAGCTGCGGCGGCGCTGGTGGCCTCAAAAAGGCCTAGAAGCGGATGTGCGTAGAAGCGTTCAGGTTGCTACGGCTACCACGCCAGTTGTCGATGTGATACTTGGTGAAAGGCAGACCGGTCTTCTCGAAGAACGCCGGCCAACCGATGCGTTCGATCCAGTCATTCATGCGCTCCCACGGCTTGCCGTCAGCCTTGTAGGTGTACAGAATTTTCTTGACCACCTCGGCCACTTCGGGCAAACGCGGCAAATTGTTCGGCAAGCCACTTGCCACCAGCTTATGGAAGGTAGGCTTGGAACGGGCGTTCGAGTTCTTACCACCCACCCAGATCGCGAACTTGGAATGCTCAGGATCGTTGATCTGCATCGGGGGGCAGGGCGGGAAGCAGGCGCCGCAGCAGATGCACTTCTTCTCGTCGACTTCCAGCGAAGGCTTGCCGTTCACCAGAGCGGGGCGGATCGCCGCCACCGGGCAGCGTGCCACGACAGAGGGACGCTCGCACACGTTGGCAACCAGATCGTGGTTGATCTTCGGCGGCTTGGTGTGCTGCATGATGATGGCAATGTCAGCCTGGCCGCCGCAGTTGATTTCGCAGCAGGAGGTGGACAGCTTGACGCGGTTGGGCATCTCGCAATTGATGAATTCGTGATGCAGTTCGTCCATGACCGCTTTGGCCGCACCCGACGCGTCGCTACCCGGGATGTCGCAATGCAGGAACCCCTGGGTATGCGCAATCATCGATACCGAGTTGGCCGTCCCGCCAATGGGATAGCCCTTATCGTTCAGCGCCTTGATCAAGGGCTCGACCTTCGACTCATCGGACACCATGTATTCGACGTTGGAACGAATGGTAAAGCGCACGAATCCGTCAGCATACTGGTCGGCAATGTCAGCCAGCTCGCGGACCGTGTAGTGGTCCATCTGGCGCGACGTACCCGCCTTGACGGTCCAGATCTCATCGCCCGATTCGGCGCGATGATAGAGAACACCCGGCTTCGGATGGCTGTGGAAAGCCCACTTGCCATAGTTCTTGACCATCACGGGATGCATATAGGGCATCGGATCCGGCGCACCGGATTCGATAGGCGGACGTAGTTCTGCCATGTTTTATCTCCAGCTGATTTAATGCGCGGACCCCAGTTCCCACCGGAGCCCGCGGGTAACGAAACTCAAGCGGCCGACGACTGCTTGTACTCGTTCCACTTCTCGACCTGCTCGTCCCAGTCGTCGGAACGGAAGTAAGGATTGGAACGCGGTGCACTGATCATGTTGGGATCGACCGGAATATCCATCCCCTCGAGGAAGTTGGCCATCCCGATACGCTCGATCATTTCACCGGTGCGCTCATGCTCGAGGGCATTTTCGGCGAAGAAGTCGATCGTGTTGCGCGCAAGCTCATTCAGCTTTTCAAAATCCTCGTCGGACTCGAGCTTCATGAACGGAACCACCACAGTACCCATCGTGGCGCCGATTTTCAGCACGCTCTTGCCGCCAATCAGGATAGTGACACCCTTGTCCACACCGGTCCGCAGGCCGCCGGGGATGACGTTCAGGCAGTGCATGCAGCGGACGCAGTTCTTGTTGTCGATGCACAGGGTGTTGCCATCGCCCAGATTGGCAGCGGAAACGTGCTCGCTGGCCTGGAACTTGTCGCTGGACACCAGGGTAATGGCCTTGGTCGGGCACTTGCTGATCACATCGTTGACCAGGTCGTTCATGCCATGCGCCTTGTAGTAGTCCCGAACCTGCTCCTCATTGACACGAATGTTGTCGCGCCAGGTGCCAATAGTCGCGAAGTCGGAACGCTGAATGGCGTTGACGCAGTCGTTTCCACAACCAGAGAACTTGAACTTGAACTTGTAGGGCAAGGACGGGCGGTGCATGTCATCGATGTTGTTGTTGATGACCGTGCGCAATGCCTTGGCTTCATCGAAACAGGAATGCTCGCAGCGGGCCGCACCAACGCAGGACATCGAGGTACGCAGCGCAGGGCCTGCGCCGCCGAGGTCGAAACCCATTTCGTTAAACGCGTCGAACGCCCGCTGGACGTCCTCCGTTTTACAGCCCTGAAGCATGAGATCGCCGGACTGGCCATGGAACGCGAGCAGGCCCGAACCACCATTGTCGGACCAGGCGTCACAGATCTTGCGCAGCAGGTCGGACGTGTAATGCATGCCGGCGGGCGGCTGGATACGCAAGGTATGAAATTCGGCCGCCTCGGGGAACAGCGGCTGATGGTTTTCGTCCTTCAATTCGGTAAAGCGCGGGATGATGCCACCCCCATAACCGAACACGCCGACCGTACCACCCTTCCAGTAGCCTTTTCTGTGCTCATAGGACGTTTCCAGCTGACCCATCAGGTCAACCATCATGTCGTTATCCTTGGCCAGCCGCTTCAGGCCGGTCACGAAGCTGGGCCACGGGCCTTTCTCAAGCTCGTCCAGATTGGGCGTATCAATCATCTTCTTTGCCATAGTTTTCTCTCCTAGAACATTTCGAAATGCCCGCTCAGCAGACAGCTCAACGGTATAGCAACATGATATTGACTGAACATCCGCACCACCATCATCCTCATGGGGACATCCATCTACTCCATATGGGTAGGTATAAGCCTGCCCGCATGGCGTAGATGGATGTCCCAACTCGGTAATAGCCCCTTGCCGCGAAGCATGAGACATTTGGTGCCCGTTACAGGAGTGAGTGAGCGTATTAAAATATGGTTAAAAACGCAAGTCCATACGCGGCCCAGGGTTGAAACGCCCAGCGGCACCCTTAATTAACAGGAGTGCAAAAGCTGATGTGGCTGATGGCAAGGGCGACTTGCATTGCACCCCGGCAACACCACGCTGCCAATCGACCAACTGAAGCACCACGGATTGAGATGTCATGCCAGAGATTACGTTTCTAGAAAAAATGCGGCTGCCGTTCGGCGGCCAGGAAGTCGAGTTTCATCATCTTGTGCACGAGTCGGGCGGCGTGCCGTTTCTGCGCATCCGCATCCGCGAAAACAAGCGTTTCACGATTTTCGACGTCGACCCGGTCAACGCGCAGAAATGGGGCGACCTGATGCAGGCATGGGCCAGCGAGCATGGCGGGGACGCGCCATGAGCTGGAGTTGGCCTGAAACCAAGCCGGAAGAATATGTGCCCCGCATGATCGACCTGCAGTTCGATCTGGTGGGGACGGTCATTCCGGCCGAGACTGCCCAGCTGCTCGCAGACGCGCTGCAACGGCTGCTGCCGTGGCTGGGCGAGGAAACCGGTGCCGGCATCCACCATCTGAAAGGCGCAGAAACCAACAGCGGGGACGCCACGCTCTGCATCAACCGGCGCGCCAAGCTGTTCATCCGCGTACCCAAGACACGGGTGGACGACATGCAACGACTGATCGGGCAAACGCTCGATCTAGCGGGCCACACGCTGCAGATCGGCCGTTTCAAGCCCCGCGAATTCAGTCCGTTCTCACACCTCTACTCGCACTTTGTTGACACTGGCAGCGCCGGTGAAGAACAATTCGTGCAGGACGTGATGCATGAACTGGACAGTCATTTCCAGCTGCGTTGCGGCTTCATCTGCGGCAAGGCACAAACCCTGCAAAGCGCATCCGGTCCCTTGCATGGCTTCAGCCTGATGCTGCACGAGGTGCCGCCCCACAAGTCCCTGCAACTGCAGGACGAAGGGCTGGGCCGCAACCATTTGTTAGGCTGCGGAATATTCATTCCGCATAAATCCATTGCGCCGGTCGCACCGGCGACCCTTTAACCCAAGTGCCGGCTGCTCCGGCGATTCTTTAGCACCCAACCCGAAAGGAGAAAACATGTCTTATGTTGTAAACGGCGAAGAGCTCGAAACCGGCGACGAGGACTTCCTGCTGGAAGCCAACTTCAGCGACGATGTTCCCCCGGTCATCGCCGCGGCTGAAAAAATCACGCTGACCGACGAGCACTGGACGGTTATCAACTACCTGCGCGACAAGTACAAGGAAGACGGTCAAACACCGAACTTCCGCAACATGCTGGCGGAAATAGAAGATATGCACCCGGGCACCGACTGGAAGAAAAAGCTGTATGAGCTATTCCCCAACATGCCGGCTCGCCAGGGTGCGCGCGTTGCCGGCCTGCCCAAGCCCTTCGGCAAAGGCGGCTACTGATCTCAATCAGGGCCGCCTGTTGGGCGGGGAGCGGAAAACCGCTGCCCGCCCCCCGGGCGGTTCATTTTTCACGGTTCCAACCATGTTTTCCAACACCCTCGTTACCACTGAAGACCTGGCCGCGCATCTGGACGACCCCAACTGGGTCATTCTGGACTGCCGCTTCACCCTCACCGACACGGGGGCAGGCCGTCAGGCGTACGAGAAAGCACATATCCCGGGTGCACGTTACGTGCATCTGGACGAAGACCTCTCCGCTCCCGTCGGCGAAACCACGGGACGGCATCCGCTGCCCGATCCGCACGTGCTGACCGAAAAGCTCTGTCAATGGGGCGTCGGGGTCAACAAGCAGGTCGTAGTGTACGACGACAGCTATGGCGCCATGGCGGTGCGGCTGTGGTGGATGATGCGCTGGCTCGGCCACCCTGGCGTGGCGCTGCTGGACGGCGGCTACCCGAAGTGGACGCGCGAAAAACGCCCGGTCGATGGCGACATCCCGGCACCGCACAAAGGCGCCTGCGCCTGCCTGCCCGAGCCCAGCCAGATCGTAACGGCGGACGAGGTTCTGCACGCATCCCGGAGCGGCGAACAGCTCATACTCGACGCGCGTCCGGATCGCCGCTTCAGTGGCGAGTTCGAACCGCTCGACCCGGTGGCCGGACACGTGCCGGGCGCGATCAACTACCCGTTCGACGAGAATCTCGATGTGGACGGCACCTTCCTGCCGCCCGAAGCGCTGCGCGAGAACTACCAGGCCCTGCTCAAGGGCAAGCCGGCCTGGCAGGTCATCCACATGTGCGGCTCCGGCGTCACCGCCTGCCACAACGTGCTGGCGATGGAAATCGCCGGTCTCCCCGGTTCACGGCTTTACCCCGGCTCGTGGAGCGAGTGGATCACCGATCCCGCCCGCCCCGTGGCCACAGGAGAATAACCATGGTCAAACCCGTACGAGTACGTACCGTCTGGTTCAAGCGGGACGGCGAGCGCAGCGCCGAGGAAATCGCCAGTTCGGTGGCCTCCACCATCTGGCGCGTCGCCGACAAGGCCGTAGACAACCTCGGCCGCGAGGACTACGACATCATCACCCCGGCACGCGGCTTCAAGCTGATCGCCGAATGCCTCGCCTTCCTGGTGCATTACTGCGACCGTATGGCCTACGGGACGCTGACGCCCGAGCGCCGCGCCGCCGTGTTGCAGGCGATCAGCACCCGGCTGGGCGAAGTGATGGAAGAGAACATCATCGAGGCGGTCGGCCCCGACCCCACGCGCAACTTCAAGGCCGAATTCGTCGATTTTCTGAACCGGCGTTTCGTCGACTACGCGGAATTCGAGTTCCCCGACGACGACAAGGCCAGCTTCCCGGCGCTGCGCTTCCTCGGCCTGCAGATCCGCGACGAGATGGGCGACAGCGACAAGACCTGGATCATGGACCAGATCATGGACATCGAAATGCCCGAGATGATGGGCACGGTGCGCAAGAGCTTCAAGGGCCTGCTGTCCGACGCGCCGATCAAGCGCGGCTTCGGCTCGCCCGACATGCTGCCGCCGGAATAAGGCGCGGCATGGCGGGTTCGCCTTTCGATCTGGCCAACGAGAGCGGTTACCGCGCCTGGCGCGATGCCAGGCTCGCGGCCTATCCGCGCAGCGTGGACGAACTGATCGTGCCGCTGGCCGACCCGCGGTGCCTGAGCACGGAAGAATCCGGCGCCCTAGAATCGCGCTGCGCGCGCGCCAACATGGCGATCTACAGCGCAGCGCATCTGCCTGCCGCCGACAAGTCGATCCCGCATCAACTGGCACGCCAGCTCGGCCTCGTTCGCCTGGAAGGCAACTACCTCGCCGACGAGGACGGACTGTCCAGCATCACACCAGCCGGCGATACCGGCAGCGTGCGCGGCGACTTCATTCCCTACACCCACAAGCCGATCAACTGGCACACCGACGGCTACTACAACGCGCTCGACCGCCGCATCCTCGGCATGACCCTGCACTGCGCGCAGGATGCCGAAGCCGGCGGCGAGAACGCGCTGCTCGACCACGAAATCGCCTACCTCCAGCTGCGCGATACCAATCCCGATTACGTCGCCGCACTGATGCAGCCCGACGCGATGACGATCCCCGCACGCATGGACGAGAACAACGTCGCCCGCCCCGAGCAGAGCGGGCCGGTGTTCGCGGTCGACCCCGTGCAAGGCTTCCTTTACATGCGCTACACCGCACGCACCCGCTCGATCATCTGGAAAGGCGATGCTGTCACGCAAGCCGCCGTCAAAACCCTGACCGAGATCCTCACCGGCTCCGAATACATTCTCACCGCCCGCTTGCGCCCGGGCATGGGACTCATCTGCAACAACGTGCTGCACACCCGCAACGCATTCTCCGATTCTCCCCGACACCGCCGCCTGCTCTATCGCGGTCGCTATTACGACCGCCTGCGCTTTCCCACACGCCCGCAATAGCGGGAGCGGGTAAAATAGCGGTCTTCTTGTTTCGGCCATCTGCCGTCATGCAGCTTCTCACCCTCGGGGTCAACCATCACACTGCGCCACTTGCGATCCGCGAGCAGGTGGCATTCGGCCCCGACAAGCTGGCGCAGGCACTGCACGAACTGACCCTGAGCCAGCGCGCTTCCGAAGTCGCCATTCTGTCGACCTGCAACCGCACCGAGCTGTACGTCAACACATCATCCCCCGATGCCGTCACCGAGTGGCTGGCCGATTTCCACCACATCGAGCGGCGCGAGCTTGCCCCCTACCTCTACACCCTGCCGCGCGAGCAGGCCGCGCAGCATGCCTTCCGCGTCGCCGCCGGACTCGACTCGATGGTGCTGGGCGAAACCCAGATCCTCGGCCAGATGAAGCAGGCGGTGCTGGCGGCGGAGGAAGCCGGCACCCTCGGCCTGCTGCTGCACAAGCTGTTCCAGCGCACGTTCTCGGTGGCCAAGGAAGTGCGCAGCAGCACCGAAATCGGCGCCAATTCGGTGTCGATGGCCGCTGCCGCGGTACGCCTGGCAGAACGCATCTTCCCCAGCATCAAGGAGCAGGCCTGCCTGTTCATCGGCGCCGGCGAGATGATCGAGCTGTGCATCACCCACTTCGCCGCGCAGCATCCGCGCCGCATGACGGTGGCCAACCGCACCGCCGAGCGCGCACGCCCGCTGGCCGAGCGTTTCAACGCCGGGGTGATCCCGCTCACCGAATTGCCGGACGAACTGCCCAGTTACGACATCATCATCACGTCGACGGCAAGTCCACTGCCCATCCTCGGCAAGGGCATGCTGGAGCGCGCGATCAAGCAGCGCCGCCACCGCCCGATCTTCATCGTCGATCTCGCGGTGCCGCGCGACGTCGAGGCCGAGGCCGCCGACATGGACGACGTCTTTCTCTATAGCGTCGACGACCTCGGCCAGGTGGTGCGCGAAGGCATGGACAACCGCGTCGCGCAGGTGGCCCAGGCCGAGGCAATCATCGAAACCAGCGTGGAAAGCTTCGTGCACTGGATGGAAGGCCGCGAACTGGTACCGGTGATCCGCTCATTACGGGATGCCGCCGAACGCCACCGCCGCCACGAAATCGAAAAGGCCGAAAAGGCACTGGCGCGCGGCGACGACCCGCGGGCGGTGCTCGACGCGATGAGCCACGCATTCGCCAACAAGATGCTGCACGCCCCAACCCACGCGCTCAACCACGTCACCCGCGACGAGCGCGACCAGTTCGTCCGTCTCCTCAGCCAGCTCTACGGGCTGCATCACGAATGAAGGCCTCCCTGGCGGACAAGCTCGCTCGCGCCGACGAGCGACTGGAGGAACTCGACGCCCTGCTGTCGCAGCCGGAAATCGCCGGCGACATGGAAAGTTACCGCAAGCTCACCCGCGAGCACGCCGACCTCACCCCGGTGGTGGCCTTGTATCGCCAGTACCGGCAGGTCGCGGCCGACCAGAAGACGGCCGGCGAGATGCTCGCCGATCCGGATATGCGCGAACTCGCCGAAGCCGAACTCGCCGGCGGCGCCGCCCGTATCGCGCAGCTGGAAACCGAGCTGCAGACCGCGCTGCTGCCGCAAGACCCTAACGATGAGCGCAACATCTTCCTGGAAATCCGCGCCGGCACCGGCGGCGACGAATCGGCACTGTTCGCCGGCAATCTGCTGCGCATGTACACGCGCTACGCCGAGCGCTGCGGATGGCGCGTCGAAGTGGTGTCGGAGAACCCCGGCGAAGTCGGCGGCTACAAGGAAGCCATCGTGCGCATCGTCGGCCACGGCGCCTACTCGCGGCTGAAGTTCGAATCGGGCGGCCACCGCGTGCAGCGCGTGCCGGAAACCGAATCACAGGGCCGCATCCACACCTCGGCCTGCACCGTGGCGGTGATGCCGGAAGCCGACGAAGTCGGCGAAATCGACATCAACCCGGCCGACCTGCGCATCGACACCTACCGTGCCTCCGGCGCCGGCGGCCAGCACATCAACAAGACCGATTCGGCGGTGCGCATCACCCACCTGCCGACGGGACTGGTGGTCGAATGCCAGGATGACCGCTCGCAGCACCGCAACCGCGCGCAGGCGATGAGCGTGCTGGCGGCACGCCTGAAAGACCGCCAGTTGCAGCAGCAGCAGGCGGCGGAAGCCAGCACCCGCAAGAGCCTGATCGGCAGCGGCGACCGCTCCGACCGTATCCGCACCTACAACTTCCCGCAGGGCCGCATCACCGACCACCGCATCAATCTCACGCTGTACAAGATCGACGCGATGATGGACGGCGACCTCACCGAACTGTTCGATGCGCTGGCGGCCGAACATCAGGCCGAACTGCTGGCGACGCTCGCTGGCGAAAGCTGAGCGATGAGCGTCACGACCTGGATTGCCGCGGCCACCGTCCGGATTGCCGCGGCGCAGGGGCTGGAAAAGCGCGAGGCGCGGCTGGAGGCACGCGTGCTAGCGGCATTCGCCTGGGAGGTTACCCCGGCCTGGCTGATCGCGCACGACAGCGACACCCCGACCGCCGCGCAACTCGCCGCGTCCGACACCCTGCTGACCCGCAGACTGGCCGGCGAACCCATCGCCTATCTGGTCGGCGCCCGCGAATTCTATGGCCGTCCGTTCGAGGTTTCGCCCGCAGTCCTGATCCCGCGCCCCGATACCGAATTGCTGATCGAACTGGCGCTGGCACACGTGCCGCCCGGCCAGACCGTGGAGATGCTTGACCTAGGCACCGGCAGCGGCTGCATCGCCATTACCCTGGCGCTGGAACGTCCACTTGCGCGGGTGACTGCGCTTGACCGCTCCCCGTCCGCGCTGGCCATCGCACGGCGCAATGCCGCCCGCCTCGGCGCAGATGTCGAATTTCTGAGCAGCGACTGGTTCGCCGCGCTCGGCGGGCGGCGCTTCGACCTCATCGTCAGCAACCCGCCTTATATCGCCGCCTGCGACCCGCATCTGGGCCGCGGCGACATCCGCTTCGAGCCGCTCACCGCACTGGCCGCCGGCCGTGACGGCCTGGACGATCTGCGCCGGCTGGCCGCAACAGCCCGCACTCACCTCAAGCCCGGCGGCGCGCTGCTGCTGGAACACGGCTACGATCAAGCGGATGCCGTCCAGGCCTTGCTGCGGACTGGCGGCTTCCACCATCCCCGGAGCTGGACGGACCTGTCCGGGATTCGCCGCGTCAGCGGCGACCATCTGTCGGAATAATTTACATGCCCGCGTCGTCCGGCAACCCGCGACTCGGCGGCGGCCTGTATGCAGTGGGCATTTCAGGCTGATCGATGTAATATTGGTGCGATTCTTGCTCTAATTTTCGGGACGAATCCCAACAATTTATCGAGGCTTGCCATGTCTGACCGCACACCCGAAACCCACGACACGCTGCCCGAGGCGCCCCCGCACGACACGATCGATCAGTCCCGCCGCAAACTCGCCGGCGCTGCGCTGGGCGTGCCGGCGATTTTCACCCTGGCCAGTCGCCCGGTATGGGCCAGCCAGTGCAGCATCTCGGGCATGGCGTCCGGCAACCTGTCCGCACCCAAGGGTCCGGCCTGTGCCGGCTGCACCCCCGGTTACTGGAACCAATGCCAGCACCTGGATTCCTGGGCCGCGACCGGCTACAGCCCGAACGATTCGTTCAATACGGTTTTCGGCGTCACGCAATACATCAACCCGAAAAACAACCAGCCTTACACCCTGCTCCAGGTGATGGGCCTGCAGGGCAGCGGCAACTGCACGCCGGACACGGTGCAGCCGAATTGCAACGCCAAGCCCAACGGGGCCGCCATTGGCAACATGGGCTGCGACCCCATTTTCGTCAACCTCGGTTTCCATGCGGTCGCCGCCTTGCTCAATTCCGCGCATCCGGACGTCAACTTCGGTTATACCCCAGGCGAACTGACCGAACTCTTCCGCAACAACCTGCATCGTGCCGCCGAACTCAAGGATTCGCTCGCCATGCTGAATGAGCGCGGCTGCCCGCTGAACTGATGCGATGGCGCCCGCTACGCCTCTCCCGCCGCGTCTGCTGAAAAGCTGGGGAGACGAGGCGGTCGTCTACGATACGGCGTCGGGCGACACCCATTACCTGAAACCCATGACACTGGCGTTGTATCAACTCTGCCACGATCATCCCGGTTATACCTCGGTCGGCCTCGCCACTGCATTGGCGACACGCCTCGGCGCGGCGAACACACCGCAATTCCATGAATTGATTGAAGACACACTCGCCAGCCTGCGTGCAATTGGTCTGCTGAAATCCGCATGAAACTGCTGCAACTGCCCCCCGCCGAGTTGCGTCGGCAACTGGCCGGAGCCGGCATATGGCTGCGCACCGGGCCATTTTCACTCAAGCTGCAGTCGCGCATCCCGCGCGTGGCGGAAGGCCTGGCCGAACTCTACGGCCAGTTCGAGGTGCGCAGCGCGCACGAGGCCTTTGCCGATTTTCATGTGTCGGTCAATCCGCCCACCAATCTGCGCCGCTGGTTGCGCCCCCAGGTCTCTTTTTCGTTCGACGGCATGCGCCCTTTCAAGCCGCTGCCGCGCGACCAGGCTTTTCCGATGCTGGAATGGGGCCTCAACTGGTGCGTGTCGACGCAGGCGCACCACTTCCTCATCATCCACGCCGCCGTGGTCGAAAAGAATGGCCTGGCGGCGATTCTGCCCGCCCCGCCCGGCTCCGGAAAAAGCACGCTGACTGCCGGCCTGGTGCTGTCGGGCTGGCGCCTGCTGTCCGACGAGCTCACCCTGATCAGCCGCAAAACCGGCCTGATCCAGCCGCTGCCGCGCCCGGTCAGCCTGAAAAACCAGTCGATCGAAGTCATTCGCCAGTTCGATCCGAACGCTTACATCAACCGTGCCTCGCACGACACCATCAAAGGCACGGTGGCGCACATGCGGCCGCCGCGCGATAGCGTACTGCGCCAGCACGAACCGGCACGTCCCGGCTGGGTAATTTTCCCCCAGTGGCAGGCCGGTGCGCCCGCCACCCTCAGCCCGCGCTCGCAAGCCCAGACTTTCATGTTCCTGGCACAAAACGCGTTCAACTACAGTCAGTTGGGCGTCGACGGCTTCCGTGTCGGCACGGCCTTGATCGACCAGGCAGAGTGCTACGATTTCCGCTACGGACAATTGCGCGAGGCCGTCGCCGCATTCGACCGCCTGGCCGAGCGCCGCCTTTCCTGAACCGCATGAAATCCACTTCCCGCGATCTACTCGCCTGTACCCTGCGCTCACCCGATGCCATCAGCCGTTTTTCCAGCAGCGAATGGGACATCCTGGTGCGGCAGGCCCGAGCGGCAGGGCTGCTGGCGCGCCTGGCGCACCACTTTCATCAGCACGGTCTGACCGCCACGATACCGGACGTGGCACGCTGGCATTTCGACGCCGCCAAAACGCTGGCCGACAAGCAACGAACCGCGGTGTGCTGGGAGCTGCAACAGATCCGTGCCGCGCTGGCCGACCTCGACGGCCCGCTGATCGTGCTCAAGGGGGCGGCCTACGTTGCCGCCGGTCTGCCCGCCGCCGAGGGGCGCCTGTTCAATGACATCGACATCCTGGTACCGCGCGAGTATCTGCCGCAGGCCGAGTCTTCGCTCATGCTGGCCGGCTGGCATGCCACCGGACTGTCGGAATACGACAAGCGCTATTACCGCCGCTGGATGCACGAGATCCCCCCGATGCAGCATATCCAGCGCGAAACCGTGATCGACGTGCACCACGCGATCCTGCCCGACACCGCACGCTATCATCCCGACTCCGCCAAGCTGCGCAGCCGCGCGGTCGCGGTGGAAGGCCTGCCCGGCGTCCATGTACTGGCGGCGGAAGACCGCATTCTGCATTCCGCCACCCATCTGTTCCACGACGGCGAGCTGCCGCACGGCCTGCGCGACCTGACCGACCTCGACCTGCTGCTGCGCGACGCCGCCGTGGACCACGACTTCTGGCCACGCCTGGCCGCACGCGCCGGCGAGCTGCAATTGAGCCGCCCATTGTTCTACGCGCTGCGTTATCTGCGCTATTTTCTCGACACCCCCATCCCCGCCGGCATGATGGCCGGCCTGGCGAGTGCCGCACCCAATCGCGCGACGCTCGCCCTGATGGACGGCATTTTCAAACGTGTGCTGGCGCCCGCGCATGCCAGTTGTGCGGATGCCTTCACACCGGCCGCACGTCTGGGCGCCTTCATCCGCGCCCACTGGCTGCGCATGCCCCCGCAGCTGCTGATCCCGCACCTGCTCCACAAGGCCTTTGTCAGTCCCTACCCGCGTGCCCCCAAACCAGCTTGACGCCGGCCTCGTCGCGCGTATAATTCCCGAGCATTCCAGTCAAGTATTATTCAGGAGCCCGCCATGACCCCCCTCGATCGCATTCGTGACCAAGTCACCAACAATACCGTCGTGCTGTACATGAAAGGCACGCCCCAGTTTCCGCAATGCGGTTTTTCGTCGCGCGCGGCGCAAGTGCTGCAGGCCTGCGGCCTGAAGGATTTTCTGGCGGTGAACGTGCTGGCCGATCCGGAAATTTTCGAAAACCTGAAGTACTACGCCAACTGGCCCACCTTTCCGCAGCTCTACGTCAAGGGCGAGCTGATCGGCGGCTCCGACATCATGATCGAGATGTACCAAAAGGGCGAGATCCAGAAATTGCTGGAAGAAGCACAGGCAGCCTGACGTACCGTCCGGGCCACATGAAAAAGCCGACATTGCGTCGGCTTTTTTACGGATCACGACCCGGCGAATTATCCGGCCTCATCTGCCCCCGGCCCGTCGTCCATCCCCAGTTCGTGGATCTTCCGCGTCAGGGTATTGCGCCCCCAGCCGAGCAGATGTGCGGCTTCGATGCGGCGCCCGCCGGTATGGCGCAACGCCACTTCGATCAGCGTTTTTTCGTAGGCCTGGGTGAGTTCATCGAGAATCGCCGCTTCACCGCGCGCCAGCCGCGCGCCCGCCTCGGTGGCCAGTCCCTGCAGCCAGTCGCTGTCGGACTGCACCACCATGCCCTGCATCAGATCGGCCGGTAGATCGCCTGCCTCGACCACTTGGCCGGGCGCCATCACGGTCAGATAATGGCTGACGTTTTCAAGCTGGCGCACGTTGCCGCTCCACGGCAGATTGAGCAGGGTCTTGAGCGCGGCTTCCGACACCCCCTTGACCTCCACGCCGAGTTCGCGCGCGCTCTTCTGCATGAAATGCCGCACCAGCAGCGGAATGTCCTCGCGTCGTTCACGCAGCGGCGGCAGGCGCAGCCGGATCACGTTGAGGCGATGGAACAGGTCCTCGCGGAACAGGCCTTCGCGCACCCGTACTTCCAGATCCTGATGGGTGGCGGCGATGACCCGCACATTGACCTTGATCGGGGAATGCCCGCCGACCCGGTAGAACTGGCCGTCTGACAGCACACGCAGCAGGCGGGTCTGCAGTTCGGCCGGCATGTCGCCGATCTCGTCCAGGAACAGCGTGCCGCCGTCGGCCTGTTCGAAACGTCCGCGCCGTTGCGCCGCCGCGCCGGTGAAGGCGCCGCGCTCATGGCCGAACAGCTCGGATTCCAGCAGGTCCCGGGGAATGGCGGCCGTATTCAAGGCGATGAACGGACCGCTGGCACGCGGGCTGTGGCGGTGCAAGGCGCGTGCTACCAGTTCCTTGCCGCTACCGGATTCGCCGGTGATCAGCACCGTGGCATGCGACTGCGACAGCCGCCCGATAGCGCGGAACACCTCCTGCATGGCGGGCGCCTGGCCGAGGATTTCCGGCACCGGCGCATCGCTGCTGGCGGGCACGTCGCGGCTGGCGTTTTCCGCCAGCGCGCGGCGCACCAGGTCGAGCGCCTGATCGACATCGAAGGGCTTCGGCAGGTATTCGAACGCACCGCCCTGGAATGCCGCCACCGCGCTGTCGAGGTCGGAATACGCGGTCATGACGATGACCGGCACCTTGGGCAGCCGCTCTCTCAGCGTCTGCAGCAATTCCAGGCCGGACACCCCCGGCATGCGGATATCCGACAATACCGCGCCGGGCTGGCTGCGCTCCAGCTCGCGCAGCGCATCGCTGGCCGAACTGAAGGTCATGCACGGAATGTCCTCGCGCAGCAGGGCTTTTTCCAGCACCCAGCGGATGGAACGGTCGTCGTCGATGATCCAGACACAGCTTGGTTTCAGCATGATGTTCAGGTGGGCAAGGGTAGAAAAATCGCAAACACGGTATGTCCGGGGCGACTTTCGCAGTCGATGGTGCCATGATTTTGCGCGACCAGCGTCTGCGCGACCGCCAGCCCCAGACCGCTTCCGCCTTCGCGTCCCGACACCAGCGGATAGAAAATCTGATCACGGATATCCTCCGGCACGCCGGGGCCATTGTCGATGATTTCGACGCGCAGGCCCAAACGATAACGCCGGCTTTCCAGCGTGATCTGGCGCGCCACTCGGGTCTTGAAAATAATCTCGCCCTGGCCGTGCCCATGCCCGTTACCGTGCCCATGCCCGTTACCGTGCCCATGCCCGTTACCGTGCATTGCCTGTACGGCGTTGCGCGCGATATTGAGCGTGGCCTGGATCAGCTGTTCGGCGTCGGCCCGGATTTCCGGCAGGCTGATGTCGTAGTCGCGCTGCAGGGCCACACTCGGCGTTTCAGCCAGGATCAGGCTGCGCACCCGTTCCAGCACTTCATGAATATTCACCGCACCAAAACGGGGCATGCGATGCGGTGTCAGCAAGCGCTCCATCAGCGACTGCAAACGGTCGGATTCCTTGATGATGACCTGCGTGTATTCACGCAGGGATTCGCGCGGCAGTTCGTGCTCCAGCAATTGCGCCGCGCCGCGTATGCCGCCGAGCGGGTTCTTGATTTCGTGCGCCAGGTTGCGCAGCAATTCGCGGTTGGCCTCCTGCTGCAGGCGCGCCTGCTCCAGCCGGGCGATGCGCAGGTGCGGATCGACCGCGCGCATTTCGATCAATACGGCATGCGCTGGCGCATCCAGCGGTGAAATGCTGCAGCCGAGGCGAATCGGCGGATGACCGCCCACCGCCACATCGAGCTCGTATTCGATCACCGTTTCCAGTTCGCTGCGCGCGGTCCGGATCGCCACCAGCAGCTCGGGGCTGCGCTCGAACACGCGCTCGGCATGATCGCCCGCCAGCAACGCGCCCGACACGCCAAGCAGGGTTTCGGCAGCCGGGTTGACATACACGATCCTGCCGTCGGCACCCAGCACCAGCGCGCCGGTGGACAGGCAGTCGAGACCGGAAAAGTCGGGGACAGTCGGGGACATCATGCTCATACGCACAGTGAAGCACCGATTGTGCCAGAGCGTGGTTGTTGACGCTTCAGCGTCTTTACAGCCAAGGCTCCTGCGCCGGCTTACTTCAGGTTGGCAAGCTCACGCTGGATGGAGGCAATATTCTGTTCGTGCTGCTGCACGCTGGTGCGCAACTTTTTCACGCGATTGAGATAGGTGGCGTCGGTCGCGCGCTCGCCCGGTTGCAGGCGCTCGCCCAGCGCCAACTGGCGACGCGCCTCGTCGGCGTTGCGGCGTTCGCCGGAAATTTCGTCCTGTAGCACTTGGCGGCGGATATCGTCGCGGCGTTTCTGCGTCCCCGCGTCGATGCGCGGAAAATCCGCCGGAGCGGGATTGTAGGAGGCGCGCCGGGGCGCCTTGCTGCCGGCCGGCAGCGACGCCGGGGCACCAGGAAGATCAATACGCTTGGCGCCCTTCTTGTAGACATCGGTAAATGTCACCTGGCCGTTTTCATCGACGAACTTGTAGATTTCCGCCTGTGCGGGCACAGCCGGGATCAAGCACAACAGGAAGAAAAAACGGACGGTTTGCATAGGGCCGAGTGTAGCGTACCCGTTTGTTAACGGCCAAAACCGGGCAATCTTGACCACCCTGCCAGACACGCAAAAGGGGCGACCGAAGCCGCCCCTCCTTTTGCGATACGTGCGGGACTTACAGCGAGTAGTACATCGCGAATTCGACCGGGTGCGTGGTCATGCGGAACTTGGTGACTTCCTCCATCTTCAGCGTGATGTAGGCATCGATCATGTCGTTGGTGAACACGCCGCCACGGGTGAGGAACTCGCGATCCTTGTCGAGCTCTTCCAATGCCATTTCCAGGCTGTGGCAGACTTTCGGCACCTTCGCGTCCTCTTCCGGCGGCAGGTCGTACAAGTCCTTGTCCGACGGATCGCCGGGGTGGATCTTGTTCTGGATGCCGTCGAGGCCGGCCATCATCAGCGCGGCAAAGCACAGATACGGGTTGGCCATGGGATCCGGGAAACGGGTTTCGATGCGGCGCGCCTTTTCGCTGGAGGAAATCGGGATGCGGATCGAGGCCGAGCGGTTACGCGCGGAATAGGCCAGCATCACGGGCGCCTCGAAGCCGGGCACCAGACGCTTGTACGAGTTGGTCGATGGGTTGGTGATCGCGTTCAGCGCCTTGGCATGTTTGATGATGCCACCGATGTAGTACAGGCTCAGTTCGGACAGGCCGGCATAGCCGTTGCCCGCGAACAGGTTCTTGCCGTCCTTCCAGAGCGACATGTGCACGTGCATGCCGGAGCCGTTGTCGCCGACGATGGGCTTGGGCATGAAAGTCGCGGTCTTGCCGTAAGCGTGGGCGACGTTGTGCACGATGTACTTCAGGATCTGCGTCCAGTCGGCGCGCTTGGTCAGGGTGCTGAACTGGGTGCCGATCTCGCACTGGCCGGCGGTCGCCACTTCGTGGTGGAACACTTCCACCGGGACGCCGGCTTCTTCCAGCGCCAGCACCATGGCGGCGCGGATGTCCTGCAGGCTGTCGACCGGGGGCACCGGGAAATAGCCGCCCTTGATGCCGGGGCGGTGGCCGGTGTTGCCGTTCTCGAATTTCTCGGCGGACGACCAGGACGCTTCCTCGGAATTGATTTTCACGCCGCAGCCCGACAGGCCGTCGTGCCAGGTGATGGAATCGAAAATGAAGAACTCGGGTTCCGGGCCGAAGTAGGCGGTATCGGCGATGCCGGTCGACTTCAGATACGCTTCGGCGCGCCTGGCCACCGAACGCGGGTCGCGCTCGTAGCCCTTGCCGTCGGATGGCTCGATCACGTCGCAGGTCAGGATCAGGGTGGGCTCGTCGAAGAAGGGATCCATGTAGGCCGTTTCCGGGTCGGCCTTCAGCAGCATGTCGGACGCCTGAATGCCTTTCCAGCCGGCGATCGACGAGCCATCGAAGGGATGGCCATCCTCGAACCATTCTTCGGTGACGAAGCGCGCGGGAATGGAAACATGCTGTTCCTTGCCGCGGGTATCGGTAAAACGCAAGTCAACGAATTTCACTTCGTTGTCCTGAATCATCTTGATCACACTGGCCACGGCCATGCTGAACTCCTCAAACTGAAATGGATTGAACGACGGCGTTGCATGCTGGACCGGCCACACCAAACGCCACACGGAGGATTGTTAGCAGCAACCGTGCCATGCAAGAAATCAGGGGCGAACCATTGTGCCATAAGGCCTACGCAGCAGGATAGTGCAGAATCCAGCGGGGTTAATGCACCATAAAAGTGCGCATCCCCCTGTTGCGCACTCTATTGGTGCGAATTGCATCGGGCATCGGCTTTCATATACTGAATCAATAATAAAAGGAGTCCATCATGGGACGCATCACCGACCTGCTCGACGCCGCCCACCATCGTAGCCAAACCCATGCCTGGTCCTACGCCGGCGCCTTGCTGCCGCACGAAGCGCATGAATTGTTGCAACTTGCACCCGGGGCACGCCTGATCGACGTGCGTTCGCGGGCCGAACTCGAACTGAACGGCGTCATTCCCGAAGCGCTGCACGTCGAGTGGCAGTCCTGGCCGGGCTGGGCTTCCAACCCCCATTTCCTGGTTCAACTGGCACAGGCCACCGACCCGGAATCCCTGCTGATATTCATCTGCCGCAGCGGCGCGCGCTCGCACCGGGCCGCCGCCGCCTGCACCGAATCCGGCCGCAACCATTGCTACAACGTGCTGGAAGGTTTCGAGGGTGATCTCAACAGGACCACCGGCCACCGCAACGAATTGAACGGCTGGAAACGGCGCGACCTGCCCTGGGCACAAACCTGATCGCCGACCTCGCGGCAGGAGGCAATACGCGCATCAACAGTTAGAATTACGGCCGCCATGACCGACCGTTACGCCGTATTCGGGCACCCGATTGCCCATTCAAAATCCCCGCTGATCCACGCCGCGTTTGCCCGTCAAACCGGGCAGGACATGACATACGAGGCGATTCTCGCGCCGAAGGACGGTTTTGCCGACAGCGTGGCGCAGTTCATCGCGGCGGGCGGACGCGGCGCCAACGTCACGGTTCCATTCAAGGAACAGGCGTTTGCCCTGGCAAGCCGCCTCAGTCCACGCGCCGAACAGGCTGGTGCGGTGAACACGCTGACGTTCGATGCCGGCAGCATCCGCGGCGACAACACCGACGGCGCCGGACTGGTGGCTGATCTCACCCGCAACCTGCATTGTCTGCCGGGCGGCAGACGCATCCTGCTGCTCGGCGCCGGCGGCGCGGCGCGCGGCGTGATCGAACCGCTGCTCGACCTGCGGCCCGCCGAATTCGTCATCGCCAACCGCACCGTCAGCCGTGCACAGGAACTCGCCGAACAGTTCGGCCGCGGCGTCGTCGCCTGCGGCTTCGACGCACTGCACACCCCCTTCGACATCGTCATCAACGCCACCGCCGCCAGCCTCGCCGGCGAGCTGCCGCCGCTGTCGCCGCGCGTGTTCGCCACGGACGCGCTGGCCTACGACATGATGTACGGGCGCGACACCCCTTTCCTCGGCTTCGCCCGCGCGCACGGCGCAGCAACCGCCGACGGCCTCGGCATGCTGGTGGAGCAGGCGGCCGAAGCGTTTTACCTGTGGCGCGGCGTGCGCCCCGACACCGCGCCCGTCATCGCGGCGCTGCGCCAAGACCGCCTGGAAGGCGAGAGCCCGGCGGCGTCCCCCCCGCGGGGGCCGCGCACGTGATCCGCACCGCACTGCGCTGGCTCGGCAAGGGTATCGCTGCGGCGATCGCGCTGGTACTGCTGTATCAGTTGTGGATCTTCGCGCACGTGCTGTGGTGGATCGATCACAACCCCACCTCCACCTCGTTCATGGAAGCCGGCCTGGCGCGCCAGCAGGGCAAGAACCCCGACGCCGAACTGCGCCACAAGTGGGTGCCGTACGACCGCATCTCCATCCACCTGAAGCGCGCCATCGTCGCCGCGGAAGACGCAAAATTTCTCGAACACGAAGGCTTCGACGTCGAGGGCATCCAGAAGGCGGTCGAAAAGAACCTGAAGAAGGGCCGCCTCGTCGCCGGCGGCTCGACCATCAGCCAGCAACTCGCCAAGAACCTGTTCCTCTCCGGCGAACGCAGTTTCATCCGCAAGGGCCAGGAAGCTGTGATCACGCTCATGATCGAAGCCACCTGGAGCAAGCGCCGCATCCTCGAGGTGTATCTGAACGTCATCGAATGGGGCAACGGCATCTACGGCGCCGAAGCCGCCGCCCGCCGCTACTACAAGACATCCGCTGCCAACCTCAGCCGCGACCAGGCCGCACGCATGGCCGCGATGGCGCCGAATCCGCGCTGGTACGAGAACCACCGCAGCTCGCGCAGTTACCAGCGACGCGTTGCCGTCATCAAGCGTTATATGGGGTATGCGCAGGTGCCGCGCTGACTCGACTCAACAGACCTATTCAGGCTCACCATTTCTGGACAAGAACGGCGCTCGGAATGACCTAGACTGATCGCCCGCTGCTCGGCCAAGGCAGCCGGTCAGGCTTTCCGCACAATACGTCCGGTCCTCGGCCCTAAGCAAACATTGGGTCGTTCAAAGGACAAGGCGCGGAGCCACGCAGCGGCGGAGCGTTCCAGTGAGCGAAAGCGAACGTATTTGAGCCACTTGTTATAGATTCTCTTGGTATAGGTCCTTGTGAAGTTTCATTAGCTTAGTAGCAAGTTCTTCGCTGTCAGCCACCTTAGCTATTTCAAGGCTTGCGGAATATGCGATTACAGCAGCAGACTGTAATACTCCACACATATGCTCTGGATTGTAGTTTGAAGCTATCTCGTCTTTTCTATTCCTGGCGATGACTTGGATAGTGCCACCGTGGGTGTAGTCATTTAATTTTCCCCAAAGGGACTTTTTTACAGAGCTAAGACTTTTCTCCCCAAAGGCCTCCACTTGCTCAATGGCCTCGATTAGTTTTCCGATTTTCGGAGGCTCCTTGCCAGTAAGAAATGAATCAACTTGCTCCTCACTAGCACAATGCTCGAACCACAAACCACGTACATAAGCTTCAAATTGTGGGCGCAAAAGAACTAGGGCTGAACCCCATACATGGTTGTGGACGAGAAGATGGATGGCCGACTGGTGTTCAAGTGCTAGGTGGAACAGAGCAACAGAAGCTCTGCGCTCCTTTGTCGTTTCAAAGTTGGTACCGTCGATCAGAGTATTCGACTGAACCATCCATGCTTCCGACTTATCGAGTTCCGTTTCAATATCCATAACGTGGAATTAACCGGCGACCGAAAGCAGAACGTAGCCTGCTGTAGGGCGTCCGAAATACTCGGATCAGTTCAGTCTGCTCCCTTTTTTTGTCGCTTTAATTTACATCATTGAAGTTGCGCAACATTCTGAACTTGATGTGCTGATTGGTGGCCTCCAGCACCTCGAGATCTGCGCCTTTGTAGCCAATCCTTGTCGATTCCGTTAGGTCATACTCAACATTGTTGTTGAATGCCGGGCGCGCTGTGTTGTTTGAGAACTCTCGATAACCGATATTGATCTTTGATCCCACCCTGCCGTTGTAAATGAGGGTCTGCTGAAAGGCGTCCGGCGCTAAAACCGGACGCTTTGTTCGTTCAATGTCTTGTACTTCTTTACAGGCGGCCACATTGAACACCGTAACAACGCAAAGCTCGGGTACAGACTTTTTTGCCATGATGCTTTTCCAAGGATCAGCGATCATGGCCTTCTCTACTCTTCCACCGTCTTCTGTGCGTGCTGGTGAGTAATACTCGGCGGTTTCATCCTCTCCATCTTTAAGGTAGTACCCAGGATGAAGGGTGTAAGCCCAGCTTATTTCCCGAACCGCTCTAAGGTTTAGAGCGTCATGCTCTCGATATTTCCCTTGGCGGAGCATTGTGTCGCCTATGCGAGCAGTAGAAACTGATCCAAGCGGTGGTTCGCTAATAGCGACTGAGCTTGGCGCATAGTTGTATTTCGGGCTGGCGCAACCTACTAGCATGATTGCTAGGGATGAAGCTATAAGGCTTTTAAGCATTGACGCCTCTTTTGTTGGTAGATGGGAACGGCAGGGTGAATCGTGTCAGTTTACTCGATCCCTTTAAGTCTCATGCTTGTGTGTCCGCTTTTGACCGATGACCGGTTGTTAGGATCATCCAGCTTGAATGACCGCTTCGGCCGATTATGCAAAGTCGTTGATTATGGAAAGTAGCGAGTCGGAACGCACGCCAATAGCTGATTGGCAGCGGCAGGCGCGAATTCCGTCCTTCACATAATCACAGGGTCTTTAGGAAGTCGATCAGCGAGTCGGGTGCACGATAGCGCTGCACCTTGACCTCTGGCGCTTGAAGGCGTGCCAAGGCACGGTCCTTCATGGTCAGGTCGGCCTCGACGTAGTGGTGGGTTGTTAGCGGGCTTTCATGCCCG
>NZ_AQWL01000006.1 GCF_000376425.1 Thiobacillus denitrificans DSM 12475
ATGAACGGATCGCCCGGACACTCGATGCCGACTTCTACTTCGCGCATCCCTATGCCTCTTGGGAGCGCGGCGCCAACGAGAACATGAACGGCCTCATCCGGCAGTTCTTCCCGAAGAAGCTGCGCTTTGATTCCATCACCCCTCATCAGATCGCTTTCGCCATGCATCGACTCAACCATCGGCCCAGAAAATGCCTCGGCTTCAAAACACCACACGAGGTCTTCATGACGCAGCTACAATCGCGTCATAACGTCGTTGCACTTCAGACTTGAATCCGCCAGAACAGATTAGAGGGAACGAACGCTTATAAGAAAACTCGGCTGCGACAAGGAGTTGGGCGATTCTTACTTGTGGATAGATCCGACTCTATCCCCCCCTTCCTCGGGTGCTATCCCCCTTCACCTTCCGGTTCTGTCCCCCCGCCTTCGTGTTCTATCCCCCCGCTTGTTCGGATTCTATCCCCCACGCTTCCGCCTCGCTGTCTTTCCTCGCAGGTGTTTTTGCTGGGATGCCGTAGGGGCGCGATTTACGCACACCAGACCGCCGCCGCCGATCTCCCAGGCGAAATGTTGTCCGGCCTGACTACTGACATTCTCCAGCGCGCATAGGGCCGGTATAAGGCTATCGTCTCGCCATCCGAGCATGGCCTTGTGCCGCTCCGCGTCGGTCTTCGCGCGCTCTCCAGATTCACTGCCGCAGAGGCGATGCAGCGTTTCGACTTTGTAGGGGATGGGCGCGGCGTGTGTCGAGTAGAAGCCGTGAAGCCATTGCGCCAGCGGGTGGCCGATGAGGGCATGCCGGATACCCCAATCGACTCGCGTGTAGCTGTCGCGATTGAAGAGCGCCTTCATACGCGGATTCAGGATTACCACGTAGCGGCTATTCGTGTTGTCACGGAAATATTCGTCGATCAGCGAACCGCCGTAGGTGTAGGGGCCTTGTGTGACTTCAACGGCTGTGGCCGTCAGCCTGGCGAGTACCTTCCGCAGCCATTCGCGGTCACTCTTTCCGATGTTATCGCCGCTCGGACCACCTCGGCCAATCAGGCGGAGAAACCCTTTCTCAGTGAACTCGATCCGGTTGCCCAGTTTGACCGTGCGCGCCAGGTGCAGCGCGCCCTCCCATACGTCGAGGTCGGATTGGTCGAGCCGTGGGCCGGTGTAGATGATGGAAACGCCTTTGAGGCAGGCGATGGGTTCGCGCTCTATGAAGCGGCGTTTGCCGCGCTTGATCGCGCCGAACAGCGCCGAACGAAGCACGCCATTGGGAACGCCCCGCACTGGTTCCGGCCAAAGCGGCAACTGTGGGTCGGCCAAGGCGCGCTCGATGCTTCGCTGACGAACGGCCGCGAGGAGGTCTGTAGACGCAAAAGCTTGGCGCGGCCTGGCCGCGCTCGTTATCGGGGAATCCATCGCTCAAGCGCCTGTGGAAACCGTGGCCTGGCCGATGCCTGATTCTTTGGACTGCTGGCGCTGCCGTGCGACCTGTTCGGCCTTGGTGGGCCGTCCTCGTTTCGGTCTTGCATTGTCGCTGGCTGACAGGGCCGCGAGAGCAGCAGATTTGCCGTGAATGTGTTGGGCGATCCAGCCTTCTACATCCTCAATGCGCCATAGGAGCCGCTTGGTACCGGGAAGGCGACAAATCGGCGGTAGCGAAGCGGGATTTCGGGTGGCGTCGCTGCGGATGCTGGCGACAGATTTGTGAAGGTACTTCGAGAGCTGTTCTACTGTGAGTAGCGCTTGCATGGGGCGTGACCTCTTCGGGCCATGCTGGCTGAACCAGCTTGGCTCGAACGAGTCCGCGGCAGCCATGGAGTTTTGTCAGGTTCGTTGACTTTGCCAAGCAACGAGAACTTTCACCATGGCGGGGTTGTGCCCCATTTCGGTCCACTCTCCCCGAAGTGCTGCGCTTTGGCTCCGGCCTCATTCTGACCGGCGGCAACACTCTCAAGGGCGATTGCCTTACGGCATCTTTTCTAGCACCCAACTACGTCCGCTTTTCGTTGGGTGGTTCCTGGACGGCCCGCGCCTTCGGCTCTGTTGACCATCGTCAGATTGCCATCTGACATGATCGTTTTTATTACTGCCGAAGATCTCGTTACGTTTCCCCAGTGCTTCCAAGGCCAGAATAACTGCAAACGTAAGCAGTGTCGAGCATTTGAACGATTTCGCGGCGACCCACATTGCCACAATTTCGCCACATCAATACTGCCAAACAACGCCTCTTAAAGCAAAACAACGCACCACAATGCAAGATACAATTCGTTGTTTTTAATGAAATACTTGGTGGAGAGGAGGAGGATCGAACTCCCGACCTCCGCATTGCGAACGCGACGCTCTCCCAGCTGAGCTACCGCCCCACGTGCGGCGGGATTATAGCCTCAGCGGGGCCATGCGGGAAGCGCGACGAGGCGGTTGGGCAGGTTGGGCAAAAAGCGGGCGAGGAGCCAGCCGAGCAGCACACCGCCGCTGTTGGCCAGCGCATCGAGCAGGTCGGGCATGCGGCTGGGGGTGAAGCCTTGCAGTCCTTCGATGGCGATGCCGAACAAGACCACGGCGAGGGCGAGCTTCCGGCGCTGGCGGACGACGAGTTGCGCCCACCAGAACATCAGCGCGGCGTAGCCGGTCAGGTGGACGATCTTGTCGGCGTGGCCGGCGCTGTCGCCCAGTGGGGGTGGCATCAGCGAGACTACCAGGGTGATGGCGACGCCGAGCCAGCCGCCTGCCCGCCACAGGCGCTCGATCACGGCTGGCGCTGCGCCCAGCGCAGCATGGCGATGCCGGCGACGACCATCGGCAGGCTCAGCCACTGCCCCATCGACAGGCCCAGCCCCAAGAGGCCGAGGAAGCTGTCGGGCTCGCGCGCGAATTCGGCGAGGAAGCGGAACACGCCGTAGCCGATCAGGAAGACGCCGGAGACGGCGCCGACCGGGCGCGGCTTGCGCGCAAACCACCACAGGACGGCGAACAGCAGCAGGCCTTCGCCGGCGAACTGGTACAGCTGCGAGGGGTGGCGTGCAATGCCGTCGGCCGCCTGCGGGAACACCATGCCCCACGGCAGGTCGGTGGCGCGCCCCCACAGTTCGCCGTTGATGAAGTTGCCGAGCCGCCCGGCGGCGAGCCCCAGCGGCACCAGTGGGGCGATGAAATCGGTGACGGCGAGCCAGCGCAGGCGGTGGCGGCGCGCGAACAGCGCCATCGCGATGATGACGCCGAGGAAGCCGCCGTGAAAGCTCATGCCGCCCTCCCACAGCTTGATGATGTCGAGCGGGTGGGCCAGGTATTCGGCGGGTTTGTAGAACAGCACGTAGCCGAGCCGGCCGCCGAGGATGACGCCGAGCACGCCGTAGAACAGCGCGTCGTCGAGCATTTGCGCGTTCCAGCCGGTCCACGGCCGGTGCGCGATGCACCAGCGCCCGAGCAGGATGACCTGGATGAAGGCGACGAGGTACATGAGGCCGTACCAGTGGACGGCGACGGGCCCGAGCTGCAGGGCGACGGGGTCGAATTGCGGATGGACGAGCATGTATAAGGGGGCCAGGAGTCAGGGGTTAGGGGCTAGGGGTTTGGCGAAGCGCCCGGGTAAAATGCGAGGCTGATTATAGATTGAGTGAGCATCATGCCTGACTACCGTTCCTGGACCACCACCCGCGGCCGCAACATGGCCGGTGCCCGTGCGCTGTGGCGCGCCACCGGCATGAAGGACGGCGATTTCAACAAGCCCATCGTTGCCATCGCCAACTCGTTCACCCAGTTCGTCCCGGGCCACGTGCACCTCAAGGACATGGGCCAGCTGGTGGCGCGCGAGATCGAGGCGGCCGGCGGCGTGGCCAAGGAATTCAACACCATCGCGGTCGACGACGGCATCGCCATGGGCCACGGCGGCATGCTGTATTCGCTGCCGAGCCGTGACCTCATCGCCGACTCGGTCGAATACATGGTCAATGCCCACTGCGCCGACGCGCTGGTGTGCATTTCCAACTGCGACAAGATCACCCCCGGCATGCTCAACGCCGCGCTGCGCCTCAACATCCCCACCGTGTTCGTCTCCGGCGGGCCGATGGAAGCGGGCAAGGTGGTGTGGGACAAGCAGACCATCAAGCTCGACCTGGTCGACGCCATGGTGTCGGCGGCCGATGCGGCGTTCAGCGACGACAAGGTCGAGCAGCTGGAACGTTCGGCCTGCCCGACCTGCGGCTCGTGCTCGGGCATGTTCACCGCCAACTCGATGAACTGCCTGACCGAGGCGCTCGGCCTTTCGCTGCCCGGCAACGGCTCGCTGCTGGCGACCCACGCCGACCGCCGCAACCTGTTCCTCGCCGCCGCGCGGCTGATTGTCAGGAACACGCGCCGCTACTACGAGGACGGCGACACCCGCGTGCTGCCGCGCGCGATTGCCAGCTTCGACGCCTTCGAGAACGCGATCGCGCTTGATATCGCGATGGGCGGCTCGACCAACACCGTGCTGCACCTGCTCGCAGCCGCGCACGAGGCCGGTGTCGACTTCACGATGGCCGATATCGACCGCATGAGCCGCCGCGTGCCGCATCTGTCGAAAGTCGCGCCGTCGATCCAGACCTACCACATGGAAGACGTGCACCGCGCCGGCGGCGTGATGGCGATCCTGGGCGAGCTCGAGCGCGGCGGACTGGTGCACCGCGACGTGCCGACGGTGCTGATGAAGACGCTGGGCGAGCAGATCGACGTCTACGACATCCGCCGCACCAATGATAAAGATGTGAAGGACTACTTCCGCGCCGCGCCCGGCGGCGTGCCGACGCAGACCGCGTTCTCGCAGGACCGCCGCTTCGCCAGGCTCGACGACGACCGCGCCAACGGCTGCATCCACGACATCGAGCATGCCTACTCGAAGGACGGCGGCCTCGCCGTGCTGTACGGCAACCTCGCGGCGGACGGCTGCATCGTCAAGACCGCGGGCGTCGACGAACACATCCTGAAATTTTCGGGCCCTGCGCGTGTGTTCGAATCGCAGGACGCCGCGGTCGAGGCCATCCTCGGCAACAGGATCATTGCTGGCGACGTCGTGGTGATCCGCTACGAAGGCCCGCGCGGCGGCCCCGGCATGCAGGAGATGCTGTATCCGACCAGCTATATCAAGTCCATGGGCCTCGGCAAGGCCTGCGCGCTGATTACCGACGGCCGCTTCTCCGGCGGCACCTCGGGGCTGTCGATCGGCCACGCTTCGCCGGAAGCAGCCGAAGGCGGCAACATCGGTCTGGTCGAGGAAGGCGACTTGGTCGATATCGACATCCCGCAGCGCACGATCAGCCTGCGCGTGACCGACGCCGAACTGGAGCGCCGCCGCGCTGCGATGGATGCCAGGGGAGCCGCCGCGTGGAAGCCGGTCAACCGGGTGCGCAGCGTGTCGGCTGCACTGCGCGCCTACGCGGCGATGACGACCTCCGCCGCCTTCGGTGCGGTGCGCGATGTCAGCCAGGTCGAGCACCCCAGCGAGGCGCAGGCGCACGCCGATCCGCTGGCGCGCTTCGCCATTCCCGGCCAGCTGAGTTTCCGCGTTGGCGCCGGCGGACTGACCTACGCCGACATCGACAACCACGGCGGCCGCGCGACGCTCTGCCTGCAGGGCGCGCACGTGGTGAGCTTCCGCCCCAAATCGCAGGCGGAACCCGTAGTGTGGGTGTCCGACGCCGCCAAATTCGCCGCCGGCAAATCGATCCGCGGCGGCGCCCCGGTGTGCTGGCCGTGGTTCGGCGCGCACGCCAGCGAGGCCAGCTACCCGGCGCACGGTTTCGCCCGCACCGTCGACTGGAAGGTCACCGGCAGCCGCAAGCGCAATGACGCCAGGACCGAGATCACCCTGCAGCTGGTCGACACCCACCAGACCCGCAGCCAGTGGCCGCATTCAAGCCGGCTGACGCTGACGGTCGTCGTCGGCGACAAGCTGGAGATGCGCCTTGCCACGACCAATACGGGCGATGCGCCGCTGCAGGTCGGCGAGGCGCTGCACACCTATTTCCACGTCAGCGACATCGGCGCGGTGCAGGTCACCGGCCTCGAAGGCAGCGACTACCATGACAAGGTCGACAATTTCGCGCGTAAACAGCAGCGCGGCGCGATTGCCTTCGGCGGTGAAGTCGACCGCGTCTACGTCGATACGCCGGCCGACTGCGTCATCGTCGACCCGGGCCTCAAGCGCCGCATCCGCATTGCCAAAACCGGCTCGCTGTCCACCGTGGTATGGACACCGTGGACTGAAAAGGCCGAGAAGATGGGCGACATGGGCACAGGCAAAACAGGCGCCGGCTGGCGCGAAATGGTCTGCGTCGAATCGGCCAACGCGATGGACAACGTCGTCACCGTGGCGCCGGGCGAGACCCACACGCTGGCGGTGACATATAGCGTGGAAAAGCTGTAAGGCATTTCATCCGCGAATAAGGGTTTTGATGAATTTCTTCGCGTTCCTTCGCATCCTTCGCGGATAAGTGTTTTTCAAACCAAGGAGCAAACATGCGCGTGATTCTGGTGGCCAATCCAAAGGGCGGCAGCGGCAAGACCACGCTGTCGACCAACCTGGCCGGCTATCTGGCCGCCAGGGGCGAACGCGTGGCGATGCTGGATCTCGACCGGCAGAAATCCGCCACCCACTGGCTGGCGATGCGCGACATGGCGCTGCCCGACATCGGCTTGCTGCGCGAAGGGCAGAAGGACGGTAGCGACTGGCTGGTGATCGACTCGCCCGCCGGTCTGCACGGCAAGAATCTCGAACGCGCGCTGAAACTGGCGCACAAGGTGGTGGTGCCGATCGCCCCTTCGCTATTCGATATTCGCGCCAGCCAGGATTTTCTCGCCGCGCTGCATGCCGAAAAAGCGGTACGCAAGGGCCATGCCTTCGTCGCCGTGGTCGGCATGCGCGTCGATCCGCGCACCCGTGCTGGCGTCACGCTGGAGCAGTTCATGGCGCAGCAGGACCTGCCGGTGCTGGCCTATCTGCGCAACACCCAGCACTACGTCAACGCCGCGTTCGAGGGCAAGAGCCTGTTCGACCTGCCGCACCATGTCGCCGAGCGCGACGTCGAGCAGTGGCAAGGGCTGATCGGCTGGCTGGAGCGCTGATTTGATCTTGTGCCCCTCCCCGTTTGCGGGAGGAGGCAAGCGAGCGCGGCGCGCACCCGACCGATTAATGCGTGGCCGGCTTCATCAGGTTGACCACCTGCGGCTTGACGGTGCTCTTGGTCGTCGGGCAGGCGCCCTCTTCGGAGACGCCGAGCTGGCGCTCGGCATCGGTCAGCAGGTTGATCACGTCCACGTAGAACTTGTCGTTCGCCATCATGCGTGCGGTGCGGCCACCTTCGTTGGCGGCGAGCACGTCGGCGCCGTTGTTGATCAGCCATTCCACCACCGAGGCGTCGCCGCCGCCGGCGGCCAGCATCAGCGGGGTGATGCCGAAGAAGATGCGCTCGTCGAGCGAGGCGCCGGCCCGGTGCAGCACTTCGATCACCTCGACGTAGCCATGCCCGATCTCGCCGTTGTAGGCGGCCTTGGCGAGCGCGGTCCAGCCCTGCTGGGCTTTGGCATTGACGTCGGCGCCGGCGGCGATCAGGGCCTGCACCGCCGCGATGTGGCCGCCATGGGCGGCGTGCATCAGCGCGGTTTCGCCGGCCTCGTCGGCGGCGTCGCGGGCCGCACCGGCCTCAAGCAGGTTCTTGATCTGGGCGGCATCGCCCGAGCGGGCGGCGGCGAATAATTCTTGCGACATGGGGGGCTCCTGCGTTTTAAGCGATGGGCAGTGAGCGTACAATTGTTGACCGATTTTATCAACTATTATTGAGGTGCGCACCAGGCTTGAATGCCGTCTCGCCGACGGCCCGCCTGTCCTGCTTGGTGCCGAAGCCAAAACACCGCCATGCCCAATCGTCTCGCCACCGAACCCAGCCCCTATCTGCTGCAGCACGCCGACAACCCGGTCGACTGGTATCCGTGGGGCGAAGAAGCCCTGGAAAAGGCGCGCCGCGAGGACAAGCCGATCCTGCTGTCGATCGGCTATTCGGCCTGCCACTGGTGCCACGTGATGGCGCACGACTGCTTCGAGGACGCCGAGGTGGCGGCGGTGATGAACCGGCTGTTCGTCAATATCAAGGTCGACCGCGAGGAACGCCCCGATCTCGACCAGATCTATCAGGCCGCGCACCAGCTCTTGGCCCGGCGTGGCGGCGGCTGGCCGCTGACGGTGTTTCTCGCTCCCGATCAGACGCCGTTTTTCGCCGGCACCTATTTTCCCAAGACGCCGCGCTACATGTTGCCGGGCTTCATCGACCTGATGCAGAAGGTCGACCGCACCTGGCGCGAGCGGCGCGACGAAGTGCTGGCGCAGAACGCAACGGTGCGCGAAGCACTGGCGCAGCAGCAGCCGGTGGCGGGCATCGCCCAGGGCCTGAGCGATGCACCGTTTGCCGCGGCGCTGCGTGATCTGGCGCAGGCCTTCGATCCGGTGTGGGGTGGATTTTCGCGCGCACCCAAATTCCCGCGTCCGGGCGAACTGTTCTTCCTGCTGCGCCAAGCCAATCGGGATGAAGGGCGGGCCCAGCGCAGCGGCAACGCCGAGGCGCGCGAGATGGCGCTGCTCACCTTGCGCAAGATGGCTTCCGGCGGTGTGCGCGACCAGCTCGGCGGCGGGTTCTGCCGCTATTCTGTGGACGCGCAGTGGGCGATTCCGCACTTTGAAAAAATGCTCTACGACAACGGCCCGCTGCTGCATCTGTATGCCGATGCCTGGGCGCTGACCGGAGAAACGCTCTTCAAGGACACGGCCGAGGGCATCGTCGACTGGCTGCTGCGCGAGATGCGCGCGCCGGACGGCGGCTTTTATTCCGCGCTCGACGCCGACAGCGAAGGCCATGAGGGCAAGTTCTATGTGTGGACACCGGACCAGGTGCGTGCGCTGCTGCCAGCCGGGGAATACGCAGTGGCGGCGCCGGTGTATGGCTTCGACCAGCCGCCGAATTTCGAGAACGCGAACTGGAACCCGATCCTTGCGCGCCCGTTGCACACGGTTGCGGCCGAGTTGGGACTGACCGCAGAGACGGCAGCGGCACGGCTGGCACGCGCGCGCGCCACGCTGTTTGCCGCGCGCGAAACCCGGGTGCGGCCGGGGTGCGACGACAAGCAGCTCACCAGCTGGAACGCGTTGATGATCGCCGGGCTGGCGCATGCCGGACGGGTGATGAGCCGTGCCGACTGGGTGGAGGCGGCGCATGCGGCGGCCGATTTCCTGCGCCGGAATCTCTGGCGCGACGGCCGTCTGCTTGCCAGCTTCAAGCACGGCGAAGCGCGGCTCAATGCCTATCTCGACGACCATGCGTTCCTGCTTGATGCGCTGCTGGAAAGCCTGCAGGCCGGCTATCGCGAAGCGGACATGGACTGGGCATGCGAACTCGCCGATGCGTTGCTGGCGCATTTCGAGGATGCCGAAGCAGGGGGCTTTTACTTCACCAGCCACGACCATGAAGCACTCATCACCCGTCCCAAGCCGGGCTACGACAACGCCATGCCATCGGGCAACGGCGTCGCTGCGTTTGCGCTGCAGCGGCTCGGGCATCTGCTCGGCGAAACGCGTTATATCGACGCCGGCATGCGCTGCCTGAGGGTGTTTTACCCGCATCTGAGTCAGCAGCCGGTCGCCTATCCGACGCTGCTGGCCGTGCTCGACGAAGCGCTGGTGCCGCCACGGGTGATCCTGCTGCGCGGCCCGGAATCCGCCCTGCGCACATGGGTGCAGGCGCTGACACCGAAACTCGGTGCGCGCGACATGCTGCTGGCCTTGCCCAATGGCTTGAGCCTGCCGCAGGGGCTGGCGAAGCCGGAAGCGGATCGCCCCACTGCCTGGATCTGCAGCGGAACGGCGTGCCAGCCGCCGCTGACCGACCTGGCCGGCGTAATGGAATAAGGGGTTTATCAGCATTTGCTATTAGGAGCCTGTAGCGGCGCCTGCTATCAAGTAGACAGTCCGTCCGTCATCAGGAGCAATCATGCGCATACATCCCGGGACCGCAGTTTTCCATCCACAAGCGGCCAGCATGAATCTGCCGGGCATTCGCAACGTGACGTTCGATCAACCGCTGCACTGGCTGCGCGACGGCGCAAGGGATTTTGCCCGGGCGTGGCCGCTGAGCCTGTTCTATGGAGTCGTCTTCGCGCTGCTGGGCTACGCCTTGGTGCATGCTGCGGAGGGCAGGCCGCATCTGGCGATGGCGCTGGCTTCGGGCTTCCTGTTCGTCGCCCCGCTGCTGGCCACCGTGTTTTATTGTCTGAGCCACCGGCTGGAGCACCACCACAAGCTCCCCAGACTGTTCGTTCCCCTGCTGTCATGGCGCAGCAATCCATCCTCCCTGGGGCTGTTCGCCGTGATGCTGGTATTCGTCCTGATTTCATGGGAGCGCATTTCGGCAATCCTGGTGGGGCTGTTCCTCAACGGTTCGGGCATCGGCGGCCTGTCCGATCTGCTCAGCATCGGTGCGGTGCAGCAGCATACCGATTTCGTGCTGGCCTACCTGGCATTCGGCGGCGTGCTGGCGCTGATGATGTTCAGCCTCTCGGTGGTGTCGCTGCCGATGCTGCTGCACCGCAAGGTCGATTTTGCTACCGCGCTGGTCACCAGCTTCATGGCGACCCGGCTCAACTTTCCGGTGATGCTGCTGTGGGGAGCGTTGATTGCAGGCCTGATTGCGGTCGGGATGGCGACGGATTTCGTCGCCATGGCGGTGATTTTCCCCTGGCTTGGGCATGCCAGCTGGCATGCCTACCGTGAACTGGTCGAACACGAATAACCACGAATAACAATGTTTTACCGGGCTTGGTAGCAAAAAACCAGGCCCGTGTCTTGCGCGGCGGAGGATTTTCCTTAATATGGGAGGCGCGGTAGTGGCTAGATATATAGCGCGCGCTCAACTCGACCTCCACGGAGACACTGTAATGATGAAGAAATGGATAATGACTGCAGCATCCGCTGCCCTGCTGGCGATGTCCGGCGCCGCTTCTGCCGATTCCGAGCAGGCGCTGGCCCAGAAAAACGCCTGCATGTCCTGCCATGGCGTGGACAAGAAAATTGTGGGCCCTGCTTTCAAGGACGTGGCCAAGAAATATGCCGGCGACAAGACCGCGGAAGACAAGCTGGTCGCCAAGGTGAAAACCGGCGGCAAAGGGGTGTGGGGGCCGATTCCCATGCCGCCGAACGCACAGGTCAAGCAGGAAGATGTGGAGAAGATTGTGAAGTGGGTGTTGAGCCTGAAGTGATCTGAAGACGTGCCCGAGCAAAGGCCGGCCCATGGGTCGGCCTTTGCTTTTCCGGAAGGGACGCACGTGCAGCGCAGCCCGTTAGGGCCACAAGTTTGTTATCGTTGCCGCCGATAACAAATTATTTCAATGGGGTCAGGCGGTGGTTCATCTTTATCGGTTCTTCGCATTCGCAGCCGCAGCGCTGTTTTCGCAGTTCGCCCAGGCAGCCGAGCCTGGCCGAATCGACGCCTTCTTCGGCAGCCTGAATGGCTATCTCGCCAGCGTCATCTTCTACGACGTGTTTCCCGGCGAACCGTCGATGCCTTTCATCGTCGCCTGGCTGATAATCGGCGCGGTCTACCTGACCCTGCGCTTCAGCTTCGTCAACCTGCGCATGATGCGTCACGGATTCAGGGTGTTGCGAGGCAAGTACCATACGGCGGACGACAAGGGCGAGGTGAGCTCGTTCCAGGCGTTGACCACCGCGCTTTCCGCCACGGTCGGGCTCGGCAACATCGCTGGCGTTGCGATCGCGATTTCGATCGGCGGGCCAGGGGCCACGTTCTGGATGATCGTCGCAGGCTTTCTCGGCATGACCACCAAATTCACCGAGGCCACGCTGGCGCAGCGCTACCGCGAAGTGCGTCCCAACGGACACATCATGGGCGGCGCCATGGAATACCTGTCCAAGGGTTTTGCCGAATTCAATCTGCCGCGCACCGGCAAAGTCCTGGCCGGCATGTTCGCCGTGTTCACCGTGCTCGGCTCGTTCGGTGCCGGCAGCGCGTTCCAGGTGAGCCAGTCGCTGGGCGCGGTGCAGGAACAGATCCCTTTCTTCAACGACACGCCGATCGCCTACGGCCTCATCATGGGGGTGGCGGTGGGTGTGGTCATCATCGGCGGCCTGCGCCGTATTGCCCACACCGCCGAAGCGGTGGTGCCGAGCATGATCCTGATCTACCTGGCGGCCTGCCTGTGGATCATTCTGGGTAATATCGACCAGCTCCCGCAGGCGATCGCCAAGATCGTCACCGAAGCCTTTGCGCCGATCGCGGTGGCGGGCGGCATGGTGGGCGCGCTGGTGCAGGGTTTCAAGCGCGCAGCGTTCTCAAGCGAGGCCGGCCTCGGCTCGGCCGCGATCGTGCACTCGACCGCTTCGGTCAAGTACCCGATCCGCCAGGGCATGGTCGCGCTCTACGAGCCCTTCATCGACACCATCATCATCTGCACCATGACTGCGCTGGTCATCGTCATCACCGGCGTCTACAACGATCCGGCCACCCTGGCGATCCGTGAGGCGAGCAAGGGGGCGGCGCTGACCTCGGTGGCGTTCGCCACGGTGTCGGACTGGTTCCCGGCCATCCTCACGCTGTCGGTGGTGCTGTTCGCGTACAGCACCATGATCTCGTGGTCCTACTACGGCGAGCGCTGCTGGGCCTATCTCTTCGGCGAACGGACCTCGATTGCCTACCGGGTGGCCTTCCTCGCGTTCATTGTCATCGCCTCGGTGGCGAGTGCGTCCAACATGGTCGACTTCACCGACCTGTTGGTGCTGGCGATGGCCTTTCCCAACCTGTTGGGGCTTTACCTGCTGAGCGGCAAGGTGCGGGCGATGCTGACCGACTACCAAAACAAGCTGAGAAGTGGCGAACTCGACCGCGAAATCTTGAAGGACTGAATACCGCCTGGCCGACGCCAGTTCAGCGAGGGGTCGAGTTGAAGCGGTGCAGCCGGCGCTCGGTCAGCACCGCGTCGAGCGGCATGTCCCACGGTTCGTGCGGCAGCGCCTCCACCCGCTGGCATTCGTAGGCGACACCCACCAGGCGCGGCTTGCGCCACAGCCGCCGGTACTGCATGAAAGCCAGTGTCGCATCGTAGTAACCGCCGCCCATTCCCAGTCGATGGCCCTGCAGATCGAATCCCACCAGCGGCATCAGCAGCAGGTCGAGCTGGCGCGCGCGCAGCGGCTTTGCATCCAGCGGCTCGGGAATGCCGTAGCGGTTCGGCGACATGCGCGTGTTGCGCCCGACGTGTCCGAAGCGCATTACCCGTCCACGGCGCGGCAGAATCGGCAGATAGCAGTCGCGCTGCATGCACAGCGCCTGATTGAGCAGGGGGTGAACGTCGAACTCGCCGCCCTGCGGCAGATAGAAACCGATGCGTTGCGCGCGCAGCAACAGGCCGTGGCGCAGCGCCAGCCGCAGCGACGCGCGCGCGGCATGACGGCGCTCGGTCGGTCGCATCGCGTTGCGTGCGGCCTTGAGCTGGCGTCGCAGGGTGGATTTATTCATCAAGGGGTAAGGCTCCCCGCCTGTGCCGTGACTGGCTGCGGACTCTTGAACCGGGGTCCAAGATGGCCGCGTTCAAAGACGCTTTGGGCACATGAAACGTGTCACGCGCACACCTGCATCGGAATAGACCGCAGCCTTGCACGTATGCATTGGTTCAGAGAAATTGCAACCAGCCTCGAACACCGCAGGGAACGTCTCTAGTTTAGAAGAGTTTGTCCTGATCTTCCAGCACTGAATCGAGCAGGCTGTTGCAATGCGCCAGGCGGTCGCGTGCTTCCTCGGCCAGCCCGCCGCCGCCCTGAGTCAGCAGTTCGTGTGCTAGGTTCAGTCCCGTCATGATGGCGATGCGCTCGGCGCCGATTACCTTGCTGTTGTCGCGGATCTCGCGCATTTTTTCATCGAGATAATCGGCCGCTGCGATCAGCGCGGATTCTTCCTCGCGCGAGCACGCTACCTTGTAGGCGCGGCCGAGGATGTGGATTTCGATGGAACGCGGGCCGGCCAATCAGACGTCCTCCGGCAGCGTTTCGAGCAGCGCCTGCAGCCGGCTTTTGGCGGCGTCCAGCCGGGACGTCAGCTGTTTGCCGTCCTGCTGCGCGGCCAGCAGCTGCTGGCGCAGGGCGATGTTTTCCTGCCGCAGCGTGTGGCAAAGCGCGGCCACCTGGCGGATTTTAGCTTCGAGGGTCTCGAGTTCGGCTTGCATTGCGGGACTATAGGGGGCGATGTGCGGCCGGTCAATCCGGCCCGTATAATGCGCGCCTTCAGGTGCCGACGCGGCTTTCCGCCGCCGAGGATAAACGGGAAACAGGTGCGCGATCTTGTCGCCATGCCTGTGCTGCCCCCGCAACGGTAAGCGCTAAACGGTCCATCACACAGCCACTGGGTTCGCCCGGGAAGGCGATGCACTTCAGGCGCGAGCCCGGATACCGGCCTGGACCCTGCCGTCGTTGCGGCAGCGGATCGTGCAACGCGCCTGCGGGGAAGCAGGCGCCTAAACCGGAAGTCATCATGCGTCAAACCTCTCTTGCGCTCGCCCTCGGCGTCGCCCTCGCTTCGCCCGCTCACGCGGAAGCCTTGTCGGAATATGTCTGGGATACCATTGTCGTTACGCCGAGCCGTTTTCCGCAAGCGCTTTCCGACCAGGCCGCCAACGCCACGGTGATCACCCGGCAGGACATCGCGGACAGCCCGCAGGCCACACTGCCGGAAATCCTGGCGCAGCAAGCCGGCATCGGCATGCGCGACCTGTACGGCAACAATGCGGCCGCCAGCACGGTCGACCTGCGCGGCTTCGGCGCCGCGGGCGACCAGAACACCCTGATCCTGCTGGACGGCCGCCGCCTGAATGACATCGACCTCTCGGCGATCGACTGGGCGGCGCTACCGCTTTCTACCATCGAGCGCATCGAGATCGTGCGCGGCGGTTCCAGCGTGCTGCATGGCGCGGGCGCGGTGGCCGGTGTCGTCAACATCATCACCCGTTCCCCGCTCAGGATGTCAAACCAGGCAGCCGCCAAGGTGCAGCTGGGCAGCTTTAGTACCCGGAACGCCCAGTTGACCGGCAACCTGGCGAGCGACACGGCGGGTCTCCGCATCACCGCTGACCATTTCCGCTCCGACGGCTGGCGCGACAACAATGCAAGCACACAGCGCAGCCTCAATGGCGATGCGCGCTGGAAACACGACCGCGGCGAACTGGTCTTCAAGTTCGGCGGTGCAACGCAGGAGACACGCCTGCCCGGCCCGCGCACGGTCGAGCCCGATATCGGGCTGAATGAAGTGGCGACCGACCCGGAAGGCACCCACACCCCGCTCGATTGGGCGAAGCGCAAGAGCTACCAGGCGGGGCTGAACGGCAGCTTCGAATTCGGGCGCACTGACGTGATGCTCGATCTGGACTACCGCAACAAGCAGCAGCAGGCCTACTTCGATTTCGGCGGGTTTCCCGAATTCAAGGATGCCGATCTCGACATGTGGAATTTCTCGCCACGCGTGCGACGGCCGTTCGAAGCGGGCGGCATCGCGCACAGCCTGGTTCTGGGCGCCGACGTCCAGCGCTGGGATTACCGGCTGCGTACGTCGAACGCCCCGGCCAACATTGGCACGCCCATCAATAGGGTGGCGGCCGTGCAGAATTCGACCGGCCTGTATGTGCGCGACGAGATGCAGCTGAATCCGGCCACGAAATTTTCGCTGGGCGGCCGCTACGAGTGGTTCGAGATCGATGCGGACGACCGGTTCGACGCGGCAGCGCCGGGCGGCCTGTTCGGCAGCGGAGCGCTGGCCGGCAGCCAGAACGAGGCCGAATATGCCTGGGAAATGGGGATCCATCACCGCCTGAATCCGCAACATGCGCTGTTTGCGCGGCTGGCGCGCAGCTTTCGCTTCGCCACGGTGGACGAAGTGTATGGATTCTCGCCCGGCTTTACGCACGAATTCCAGTTTCTCAAACCGCAGACTTCGCAGGATGTCCAGGCCGGCTGGGAGTGGGGCAGCGGCGCCAGCCGGCTGCGTACCGCAGCGTATTACATGCGGGTGAAGGACGAAATCCACCTCGACACCTACACGACGGGCATCGGCAATACCAATTTCTCGCCGCTGCGGCGTTATGGTGCGGAATTCGAAGCGTATGACCGTCTGGGTCCGGTGGTTCTGCGCGCGGCCTATACGCTCGCCTTTGCGGAATTTACCGACGGCATGCTGGATGGCGTCGCGCTCAAAGGCAGGGAAGTTCCGCTGGTTCCGCGCCACAAGCTGTCGCTCGGCGCAGTGTGGCATATCGATGAGCAGACCCGGCTGTCCACCGACGTCCAGTATGTCGGCAATCAGCGCATGGAAAACGATGAGCCCAATCGCTTCAGCCAGAAAATTCCAGCCTACACCCTGGTCGATCTCAAGCTGATGCGGCAGGTGGGAAACTGGCAGTTGGCCGTTGCGCTCAACAACGTGTTCGACACGGACTATTACAGCTATGCCGTGCACAGCACGAGCAACACCGACCGCTTCAACGCTTACCCCCTGCCGGGTCGCAACGGCTGGGTGAGTGTCGAGTACACGTTCAAATAAGCGGAGCGAGGGGCGATAATGCGCGGATGTGTGACTTTCGTTCACCTGTCGATGGACGTGTTTCGTGAGTGCTGAATCGGCCCCGTCCGATCGCAGCGCCCGCCACGCTGCCCGCATGGCGCGCAAGAAGGCGCTGATCGACGCCGCCATCGCCTCCGCCACCGACGCGCGCGGACTGCTGCTCGTCATCACCGGCAACGGCAAGGGCAAGAGCACCGCAGCCTTCGGCATGGTGGCGCGTGCGCTCGGCCACGGCATGAAGATCGGCGTGGTGCAGTTCATCAAGAGCCGCACCGATACCGGCGAGGAGGCCTTTCTCGGCCGCCAGCCCGGCGTCGAGTGGCACGTCACCGGCGACGGTTTCACCTGGGACACGCAGAACCGCGAGCAGGACATCGCCACCGCCCGCCGCGGCTGGGCGATTGCCGCGCGCATGCTGGCCGATCCGTCGTACCAGCTGGTCGTGCTCGACGAGTTGACCTATCTGTTGAGCTACGGCTATCTCGACGCTGACACGGTGCTCGATGCGCTGGCGCAGCGGCCGCCGATGCAGCATGCCGTCGTCACCGGGCGCGCCGCGCCGCATACCCTTACCGAACTGGCCGATACGGTGTCGGTCATCGCCGACGAAAAGCATGCGTTTCGCGCCGGAGTCAAGGCACAGCCCGGTATCGATCTGTAGGGCCGCAGGCGCGGCGTCATCATCCTGTAACCGCGCTGCCATACAACGCAGGTTTTCCTCCTGCCGGAGTCTGCCGTGCGTATCCTGATGGTATCCGACGTGTATTTTCCGCGCGTCAACGGCGTGTCGACCTCGATCCAGACCCTGCGCCAGGCGCTGGCAGTGGCGGGACACAGCAGCGTGCTGGTGGCGCCGGACTATCCGGCCACGGTGGCCGAGGCCGGCATCGTGCGCGTTCCCGGCTGGCCCATTCCACGCGACCCGGAAGACCGCCTGATGCATCCGCGTGCGCTCGCCGCGGCGCTGGATGCGCACAGTCCCGCAGACTTCGATCTCGTCCACATCCACACGCCGTTTCTCGCCCATCGCGCCGGCGTGCGCTGGGCGCGCAGACATGGCCTGCCGTGCGTCGAGACCTACCACACGCTGTTCGAGGAGTATTTTCATCACTACCTGCCGTTCCTGCCCAAGTCCTGGCTGGCGGCGGCTGCGCGGCGGATTTCGCGCAAGGAATGCGATGGCGTCAGCGCGGTGATCGCGCCGTCGTCGGCGATGAAGAATACGCTGCTGGCATACGGCGTCAGCCGTCCCGTCCACATCATCCCAACCGGGCTCAGGCTGGCCGATTTCGACCACTGCGACGGCCCCGCGTTTCGCGCCCGTCATGGTATTGCGCCGGAGCATCCGGTGATGGCCTATGTGGGGCGGGTGGCGTTCGAGAAGAACCTGGAGTTCCTGCTCCGGGTGACCGAACAGGTACGACACAGCCTGCCCGACGTGCGGTTCGTCATTGCCGGCGAAGGCCCGGCACGCGGCGCACTGGAGCGCGCGGTGGCGAAACGCGGCCTCTCCGGCAACGTGCGCTTCGTCGGCTACCTAGAACGCAAAACCGAACTGCCGGCCTGCTACTGTGCAGCGGATGTGTTCGTCTTCGCCTCCCAAACCGAAACCCAGGGTCTGGTGCTGCTGGAGGCGATGGCGCTCGGCGTGCCGGTGGTCGGCCTGGCCGAGATGGGCACCAGGGACGTGCTGCAGGAAGGGCAGGGCTGTCGCATCGCGCCGGACGATGTCGCAGGCTTTGCCCGGGTGCTGTTGCCGCTGCTGGCCGACCGCGCGGCGGCGCAGGCGCTCGGCGCGGCCGGCAAGGCCTACGCGGCGAACTGGAGCGAGGCGCGCATGGGCGAAACCATTCTAGCGCTCTACCAGAGCCTGCAACCGGAGGCCGCATCCCGACCCAGGCTGCGCGCGGCATAATCGCGGGGTGAACCCCGCACCTTACGTCGGGCGCTTTGCGCCGTCTCCCACCGGCCCCCTGCACGCCGGCTCGCTGGTCGCCGCGGTGGCGAGCTTTCTCGACGCCCGCGCGGCCGGCGGGCGCTGGCTGGTGCGCATGGAAGACCTCGACCGTCCGCGTTGCGAGGCGGGCGCGGCAGACACCATCCTGCGCCAGCTGGAGGCGTACGGACTGCACTGGGACGGCGCGGTGCTGGTCCAGTCGCAGCGCGATGATGCCTACGCCGCGGCGCTCGCCACACTGCAGGCCAGCGGAGCGGCCTACCCCTGCGCCTGCAGCCGCAGGCAGCTCGCGCAGGCACCGCGCAGCCACGAGGGTGAGATCATTTACCCCGGTACCTGCCGCAACGGCCTGCCGGCCGGCGCGATCGCGCGTGCGTGGCGGGTGCGGGTACCGGATGTGAGCGCCCGCTTTCACGACCGCATTCACGGCGACCTGCAGCAGAACCTGGCGCGCGACGTCGGCGATTTCATCGTCAGGCGCGCCGATGGCCTGTTCGCCTACCAGCTGGCAGTCGTGGTCGACGATGCCTACCAGGGTGTCACCCACGTCGTGCGCGGCGCCGATCTGCTGTGGAACACCCCGCGCCAGATTTATCTGCAAAGCCTGCTCGGCCTGCCGACGCCGGCCTACGCGCATGTGCCGCTCATCACCAACACCGCCGGGCAGAAACTGTCCAAACAGACGCGGGCGCCCGCCCTGCCCGCCAGCGGGCAGGGCGCGATGCTGGCGCAGGCGCTCGCCGCGCTTGGTCACCCGCCGCCGCCCGGGCTGAGCGAAGCCCGGGCGGCCGAGCTTCTGGTGTGGGCAAGTGCTCACTGGCGGATCGAAAACGTGCCGATCCAAGCGAGGATTGCCAATCCCTCCCTCGCGTTCGACAATCAGCCCTAGCCCTAGCCCTAGCCCTAGCCCTAGCCCCTAGCCCTAGCCCCTAGCCCTAGCCCCTAGCCCCTAGCCCCTAGCCCTTAGCTCCTGATATGGCCCAGCTCCCTCCCGCCGTCGAACAAGTCCTGCGCGTTCACGCCGCATTCATCCACACCGTGGTCAACGCGCTGCGCGACCGCAGCCAGTTGCCCGACCTGCTGAAGCAGCTCGACGCCGCCGAGCAGGCCGGCTGGGCGCGGTTGGTCGGTGCGCTGCGTCATGTCGTCAACGGCCGCCGCGATCCGTCGATCAAGCTGGGGCTGGACGAGGAGGACAGCATCCTGCTCGACGCCATCCTGCGCGGCATCGACAACCCCGCCACGCTGCCGCCGCTCGATGCCCAGCCGGACGGCAGCGCCGCTGCGCCGGGCCTCGCCGCGCTGATCGACGCCGCGGCGCGCGGCGACGCACAGGCGATGTCGGTGCTCGCCAACATGGCCGAGCAGATGATGAAGGCGGGTGGCGACATGGCGCTCCTGGGCGGGCGCATGCGCCGTCTGGTCAATGGCGAGCGCGACGCCGACCCGCTGGCTGCTGGCATGGGGCCGCTGGGGCGCGAACTGCTGATTAGCTTGCTCGACGAGCTGGCCAGGCTGCGGCCGCAGTAGGCGGGCGCGGGGGTACTTTGACAGTGCGTGCCGGCGTCAGCTAAAATGCGCGCCTTTTCGGCGGTCCTGCGCCGGGAAAGCAATCCCCAGGGTGATGTAGCTCAGTCGGTTAGAGCGACGGATTCATAATCCGTAGGTCGGTGGTTCAAGTCCACTCATCACCACCACTTTCCTTTTGCAGCACGGTTCTGCGAAATCTCCGCCCCCAGTCTATTCACTGTCCCGGCACACGCGCATGAAAAAAATCTACATCAAAACCTTCGGCTGTCAGATGAACGAGTACGATTCGGACAAGATGGCCGATGTGCTCAATGTGGCCGAAGGCCTGACCCCGACCGCCACGCCGGACGACGCCGACGTGATTCTGTTCAATACCTGCTCGGTGCGCGAGAAGGCGCAGGAAAAGGTGTTCCACGACCTCGGCCGGGTGCGCCACTTGAAAGTGGCCAACCCGAATCTCATCATCGGCGTCGGCGGCTGCGTGGCCAGCCAGGAGGGCGCGGCGATCGTGTCGCGCGCGCCCTTCGTCGACGTGGTGTTCGGCCCGCAGACGCTGCACCGCCTGCCCGAACTCATCGCGAAAAAACGCGAGACCGGGCGCGCCCAGGTCGACATCAGCTTTCCCGAAATCGAGAAGTTCGACCACCTGCCGCCGGCGCGGGTCGAGGGCGCGTCGGCCTTCGTCTCGATCATGGAAGGCTGCTCCAAGTACTGCACCTTTTGCGTCGTTCCCTACACCCGCGGCGAGGAAGTCTCGCGGCCGTTCGACGACGTCATCGCCGAAGTGTCCGATCTGGCCGGACGCGGGGTGAAGGAAGTCACGCTTCTCGGCCAGAACGTCAACGCCTACCAGGGCGCGCTGCACGACGGCGGCTGCGCCGACTTCGCCTTTTTATTGGAGATGGTGCACGAGATCCCCAGCATCGAGCGCATCCGCTACACCACCAGCCACCCGCGCGAAATGACGCAGCGCCTGATCGACTGCTACGGCAAGCTGCCCAAGCTCGTCTCGCACCTGCACCTGCCGGTGCAGTCCGGGTCCGACCGCATCCTTGCGGCAATGAAGCGCGGCCACAGCGTGCTCGAATTCAAGTCGATCGTGCGCAGGCTGCGCGAACAGCGGCCCGACCTCTGCCTTTCGTCCGACTTCATCGTCGGCTTCCCGGGCGAGACCGAGGCCGATTTCGAGGCGACCATGAAGCTGATCGAGGAACTCGACTTCGACGCCAGCTTTTCCTTCATCTACAGCAAGCGCCCCGGCACCCCGGCGTCGGACTACCCGGACGACGTGACGGCCGAACTGAAGACCCGGCGGCTGATGCGGCTGCAGGCGCAGATCGAGGCGCAGGCGCAGCAGGTGAACCAGGCCATGGTCGGCAGTGTGCAGCGGGTGCTGGTCGAGGGCCACGCGCGCAAGAATGCCGCCGAGCTCGCCGGCCGCACCGACAACAACCGCATCGTCAACTTCGCCGGGCAGCCGCGCCTGATCGGCCGCTTCGTCGACGTCACCATCACCCAGGCCTTGCCGCACAGCCTGCGCGGCGAAGCCGCCCTCACCGAGACCGAAAGCGCTTGAAGACCGACATCGTTGAACTGCGCCTCGCCCCCGAGGACAACCGGCGGCTCGCCAACCTGTGCGGCCCGCTGGACGAGAACCTGCGGCAGATCGAGGCGGCGTTCGACGTCACCATCGGCCGCCGTGGTGCCAGTTTTAGATTCAGCGGCGATGCCGCGCAGGCGGAAAAAGCCGGCCAGGCGATCGAGCATTTCTACAACCGCGCGCACGATGTGCTCTCGCTCGACGACATCCAGCTGGGCCTGGTCGAACTCACGCGCGGCCGCGCCGACGAGGAGGGCCCCGCATTGCGCACGCGGCGGGCCGACCTGCGTGCGCGCACCCCGCGCCAGGGCGAATACATCGAACAGATCCGCAGCCACGACATCACCTTCGGCATCGGCCCGGCCGGCACCGGCAAGACCTATCTGGCGGTGGCCTGCGCGGTCGACGCGTTGGAGCGCGAACAGGTCAAGCGCCTGGTGCTGACGCGTCCCGCGGTGGAAGCCGGCGAGCGGCTCGGCTTCCTGCCCGGCGACCTGACGCAGAAAGTCGATCCCTACCTGCGCCCGCTGTACGACGCGCTGTACGACCTGATGGGCTTCGACAAGGTGACGCGGCTGATCGAGCGCCACGCCATCGAAGTGGCGCCGCTCGCCTTCATGCGCGGGCGCACGCTCAACCACGCCTTCATCATTCTCGACGAGGCGCAGAACACCACCCCCGAGCAGATGCAGATGTTCCTCACCCGCATCGGCTTCGGCGCGCGCGCCGTCGTCACCGGCGACCCGACCCAGATCGACCTGCCCAAGCACGTGAAATCGGGGCTGATGGATGCGGCCGAGGTGCTGGGCGAGGTGCGCGGCATCGCCTTCACCCACTTCCAGTCCGAAGACGTGGTGCGTCATCCGCTGGTCGGCCGCATCGTCGATGCCTACGCCGCGCGCCGTGCGCAAACCGATGGACGACCCTGACCCTGAATTGCGGCTGGCGGTGCAGTTCGCCAGCACCGCGGCCGAACTGCCGGAACGCGCGCAAATCCGCCGCTGGGTTGCTGCCGCGCTGGAACACGATGCGGAAATCACGGTGCGCATCGTCGACGCCGAGGAGGCGCAGTCACTCAACCGGGACTACCGCGACAAGGCCTACGTGCCCAACGTACTGACTTTCGAATACGGCGAGCTGCCCTTGAACAAATCCGGCGCCCGAGTACTCGGCGGCGACGTGGTGATCTGCGCGCCGGTGGTCGAGCGCGAGGCGCGCGAACAGGGCAAGCCGCTGCAGCATCATTACGCCCACATGACCGTCCACGGCGTGCTTCACCTGCAAGGCTACGACCACATCGACCCGGCGGACGCCGACATCATGGAATCGCACGAAATCGCTATACTGAAGCGGTTTCGCATCCCCAATCCCTATTCATCCTGAGCTTTTGCCCACATGGAGCCCGACAGTAGTCCCAAGCCGAGTTTGCTTGAGCGCATTTCCCACTGGCTGATGCGCGAACCCGAAGACCGTGAACAGTTGATCGAACTGCTGCACGGCGCCTACGAAAACAGTCTGATAGATGCCGATGCCCTGGCGATGATCGAAGGCGTGCTGCAGGTGTCCGAAATGCGGGTCGGCGAAATCATGATCCCGCGCGCGCAGATGGAAGTCATCGACATCAACGATGCGCCTGAAATCTTCATTCCGCATGCCATCGAAACCGCGCACTCGCGCTTTCCGGTCATCGACCGGGACCGCGACGACATCATCGGCATCCTGCTGGCAAAAGACCTGCTGCGCCACTACGCCGAGGCCGATGCCGACATCCGCGGCATGCTGCGCCCGGTGGTGTTCATCCCCGAATCGAAGCGGCTCAATGTGCTGTTGAAGGAATTCCGTTCCAACCGCAACCACATCGCCATCGTCGTCGACGAATACGGCGGCGTTGCCGGGCTGGTGACGATCGAGGACGTGCTCGAACAGATCGTCGGCGACATCGAGGACGAATACGACTTCGACGAGACCGAGGACAACATCATCCGCGAAAACGAAGGCGTGTTTCGCGTCAAGGCCGCCACCGAGATCGACGACTTCAACCAGGTCCTCGGCGCACACTTTTCCAGCGAGGAATTCGACACCGTCGGCGGCCTCGTCGTGTCGCGTTTCGGCCACCTGCCCAAGCGCGGCGAATCGGTGAAATTCGACGGATTCAATTTCAGCATCCTGCGTGCCGACAGCCGCCGCCTGCACGCGGTGCGCGTCACCCGCCTGCCGCCGGAAGCGGAGGCGCAACTGCCGCTGGCTTAAGGCGCCGCGCCTGCCCATTCCCCGGCGGCGCAAGCCTTACAGCGTGTGCCGCCGGTCGCCACGGGCGAAGCCGGCCAGCGGCGGGATGGTCCCCTTGCCGAAGCCGATCACCTTGAACAGCTCACCCATTTCTGCTGGCGACACCAGCCGCTGCACCGCGTTGGTCTGCGGCAGCCAGGCCGCCGCGTCGGCAGGCGATGTCTGCATCAGCAACTCGGCGAGGCCGCCGTTCAGCAGAAAGCCCGCCTGGCTGGTGTAGCCCGCGAGTTCGAGCCCCGCCGCCATTCCCGCCCGCGCCACCGCGCTGAAATCGACGTGCGCGGTGAGGTCGGCGAGGCCCGGCAGGTAGAACGGATCGTCTAGCGCGTGGTGGCGGACGTGCGCGCGCAGCGTGCCCATGTGGCGCTGCGGGTGGTAGTACTCGGCGGCGGCAAAGCCGTAGTCGATCAGCAGGAGCAGGCCGCGATCGAGCATTTTTCCGAGCGACGCGACCAGCGCATCGGCTGCCGGGTTGATCTCGGAGAGATAGCCGGGCGCCAGGCCCAGCGCCGCGGCGCGGGCGCGCAGTGCGGGGTCGGCGATGGGGCGGTCCCGCCAGGCGAACGCCTCGCCTTCCAGCGCCACGCCGCGCACAAGCGGTCCGCTTTCCGTCCAGTGCACCAGTTCCACCGGCAGCGCGTCGAGCACCTCGTTGCCGAGGATGGCGCCGCTGAAATGCGCCGGCAATTCGTCCAGCCACTGCACCCGCTCGCACCGATGCGGCAGTTCGCGCGCAATCATGCGCTGCTGGCGTTCGCGCAGATCGGCGCTCACCTCCAGGATGCAATAGCGGGCCGGCACTGCGCCAAGCCGCTCCAGTTCGCCCAGCAGGTCCACCGCCAGCCGCCCGCTGCCGGCGCCCAGTTCCAGCACTTCGCCGCCGGCCTCTGCCAGCAGCGGCGCGATCGCATGCGCCAGCGTGCGGCCGAACAGCGGCGTGAGTTCCGGCGCGGTGACGAAGTCGCCCGCCGCGCCGAATTTCATCGCACCGGCAGCGTAGTAGCCGAGACCCGGCGCATACAGCGCGGCGTCCATGTATCGCGAGAAGGGGATCCAGCCGCCGGCATTTTCGATCAGCGCGCGCAGATGCGCGGCGACGCGCTGGCTGTGGGCGAGGGCGTCGGAGGAGGGAGCGGGCAGCATGCGGCGGGACAGTTCAGGGATAATGCGGAATGGCTGGATAATCCAGAATCGAGTGACTATAAGGGCGAACCCCGATGCAAGGCAAAGTTGTATTGATTACCGGCGGGGCCCGGCGGGTAGGCGCGGCAGCGGCGCGCCTGCTGCACGCGGCCGGTGCCCAGTTGATGATCCACTACCGCAGCTCGGCCACCGAGGCGCGTGTGCTGCAGGACGAACTCAACGCCATCCGCCCCGGCTCGGTGGCCCTGATCCAGGCCGACCTGCACGACACCGGCGGCCTGCCCGGCCTGATCCACCAGACCGTCGCCACCTTCGGCGGCCTCGACGTGCTGCTCAACAATGCGTCGAGCTTCTATCCCACTCCCGTCGGCGACATCACCGAGAAGGACTGGACCGACTTGATGGGCAGCAATCTCAAGGCGCCGATGTTCCTGTCGCAGGCCGCCGCCCCCGAGCTGAAGAAGCGCCGTGGCTGCATCATCAACATCACCGACATCCACGCCGACCGTCCGATGAAAAGCTACGTCGTCTATTCCGTCGCCAAGGCCGGCTTGGTCGGGCTCACCAAGTCGCTGGCGCGCGAGCTGGCGCCTGAAGTACGCGTCAACGGCATCGCGCCGGGGCCGGTCATGTGGCCCGAGGGCGATGCGAATTTCGACGAGGTCTCGCGCCAGCGCATTGTCTCGCACACCATGCTGAAACGCGCCGGCGATCCCAGCGACATTGCGCTGGCGGTGCGCTTCTTCGCGATGGATACGCACTACGTGACGGGGCAGATCCTGGCGGTCGACGGCGGGCGCAGCGCGAAGCTTTAGCCGGCGCCAAAGCCTGCAGCCTCGTCATGGCCAGCACCCGGTAGAGCATCAGCGCCGCGAGGCGGTTCAGTTCGTCATCAGCCCACACCGCGCGCAAGCGCGATGCCACCCTGCGTGAGCCGAAGCGCAGGATGTTGCGGTCCGGCCCGCGGCCTTGCTTCGACACTGTCGTTTGCCGACGACAGCGCCCGCTGCCCCCGGCTCGAGTCAAGCCTGTCGCCTCTGGCCGCGGGCGGCGAATGGAGAGCCGGAATGGGCCTGCTCCAGCGCCGCTGTCTTTTCCGCGTCCGCTTCGGGCACCGGGGTTTGCGCGGCGCTGTCCGTAAGCTTGGCCAGGCTGGGGCTGGCGGAATGCATCGCCATGTTTCCGGAAATGACGCCGCCTTCCTCGACCATCAGTGCGCCGTAGCGGATCGTGCCGTTGACCCGGCCGGTGGCATACACCACCAGGCGCTTGCGGGCGGTCAGTTCGCCCTCGAAGGTGCCGCGCACTTCCGCCACGTCGATCTCGGCCTTGCCCGAAAATATGCCGCCTTCGGCGATACGGATGTCGCGGCTGTTCATCGAGGCTTCCACGCGGCCTTCCACCACCAGGATTTCGCAATCGGTGATTTCGGAGCCTTTCAGCTTGATGTTGGGGCCGACGATGAGCTTGCTGCCCTCGTCGTTGCGCGTGGATTTGGCAGCCTGCGGCAGGGTTTCCTCGCGGACCGTCTCGGCCGGCCTGGGGGATTCGGCCGGTTTGGCCGGGTAGCCGGTATGGCCCGGCCGGGCCGTGTCGTTTCTGGAATTGCCGGAGTGCATGAAGGTCTTGAGCATGGAATGGGTCTCTTTCGGTGCTGGGTTGTAAAACGCTCTGGTGTGGTTGCGGCCGGAACTGGCCGCAGGAGGCACGTAGCAATACGCGCACCAGCAGTGAAAACCTTTTTAAAAACAGTCAGATAAAGCGTCCGATGGAGGCAGGTACGCGGCAAAAACGGGGCCAAATGTCGCTCAATGGCGACACCGTATCCGGCGGATTTGAATCATTCCTCGATAAAACAGCAAGATAGGAAGGATTGTGCATGTCGCCCGATGGCGACATGCACCCGGTATCGGCGGGCAGAATGGTTCGGTGCGGTTGCGGGAAGCCGCGGCCGCGCTGTCGTGAATTTCAGCGCCTATATCGTCTCGCGCACGCTTCCCCGGCTGACGCTTTCGCCATCACGCGGCCGCAGCGACCAGAACGACAGCGATGACAGCATCGTCAAGCCGCCCAGCGTCAGAAAGGCGTAGTGCAGCGCGGCCGTCACCGCCGCGCGGTCGGTCTGCGGCAGGTCGCCCAGATACCCGCCGGCGATCAGCGAGCCGCAGGCCAGCCCGAAGCTCATCGACATCTGCTGCAGCGAACTGGCGATGGTGCTGGCTGCGCTCGAATCGGGAATGTCGATGTCGGCGTAGGCCAGCGAATTCATGCTGGTGAATTGCAGCGAATTGAAGAAGCCCAAAGCCAGGCCCAGCAGCACGATCAGCATGATCGGCATCGCCGGGACCACCAGCGAGAACAGGCAGACGACGACGCCGATCATGACCGTGTTCACGATCAGGATGCGCCGGTAGCCAAAGCGCGCCAGCACCCGCGCGGAGACAAGCTTCATGCTCATGGCCGCCGCCGCGATCGGCATCATCAGCAGCCCCGACTGCCACGCCGGCATCCCCAGGCCGAGCTGGAAAAGCAGCGGCAGCAGGAGCGGCATCCCGCCCACCCCCAGACGCGTGAGAAAGCCGCCGATCACCGAGACGCGGAAGGTGCGCACCCGGAACAGCCCCAGCCGCAGCAGCGGATGCGGCGCCTGGCGGGCGTGCCAGACATACGCCGCCAGCAGGCCGAGGCTGAGCGCCAGCAGCAGGGCCGCCGAGGCCGTGCCGAGTTCGTGCTCGCTGAAGATTTCCAGCAGCCAGGACAGCAGCGCCGCGCCGCTGCCGAACAGCACCAGGCCGACGACATCCAGCGGGCGCCGTGTCTCGCCCCGGTAATCCGGCATGTAGCGATACGCCAGCCACAGCGCTATCAGCCCCACCGGCACGTTGATGAAAAAAATGGTGTGCCACGACAGCCAGTGCACGATCAGGCCGCCGACCGTGGGCCCGAGCAGGGGCCCGATCAGCGCCGGGATGATGACGAAATTCATCGCCCGCAGCAGCTCCGATTTGGGAAAGGTGCGGATGATCGCCAGCCGCCCCACCGGCATCATCATCGCCGCGCCGACGCCCTGCAGGATGCGCCCCGCCACCAGCATCGGCAGGTTCTGCGCCAGGCCGCACAGGATCGAGGACAGGGTGAAGAGAGCGATCGCAATACCGAACACGCGGCGCGTGCCGAAGCGGTCCGCCATCCAGCCGCTGACCGGAATGCACACTGCCAGGCTCAGGATGTAGCTGGTCACCACCGCCTTCAGGCTCAAGGGCGTCACCTGCAGGCCCTCCGCCATCGCCGGCACCGCCGTATTGACGATGGTGGTGTCCAGCTGTTCCATGAACAGCGCCACGGCCACGACCCAGGGCAGGTAGGTTTTGACCGTGGAGGGGTTCATCTGTGCAGGTGGGGGTAGGGCAGTACCGGACAAACTAGTTTACGTCAGCCTGCGCCCAACCAACTGGTATGGGCGGATTAACCTCCATGCCGTCCCGTCACACAGCGCATAATCGCGGCTGAACTGACCCCATGTATTCTTCCCCGTTATTTTCGTGGTGACCCGCAGTGCCTGACACGATTGATCCTGTTGTGAGCTGGACCGAGGCCGACGCGAGCCGGTCTGCCCGCTGGCGCTCGGAGGGTGGCGCGCCGCCGCCCAGGCGCGTGATGGTCGTCGACGACCGCCTCAGCGCGGATGCGGCCTTTCGTCTGGCCAGCGAGGGCACCGCGCTGCTGTGGCGCGGCGATTTTCAGAATGCGCGCCAATTGCTGCAGGCCATGGCGCGCCGCATCGACCGCAAGCCACGCAAGCCTGCGTCGTCGCCGGCCGAGGCCTTCAATTTTCATCGTCAGGCCCAGTCCCAGCGCGCCCGCACCCTGGGGATGCTGCTGCTGCCGCTGGAGGCGGATTTCAGCATTCCCTTGCGCCGCGCGCCGAATGTCAAAGAAGCCTGCGCCGAAGCCTACGGCGTGGGGGAGGAGCCCTCGGTGGTTTCGCTGCGCGAATTGCTCGGCGTGATCGGCGCCCACGAATGGCGCAAGAAAGGCGTGGATATCCCCGAACTCGGCGAGCGCATTCATCCGCACTATGGGGTGTTTTCGCCGGTGCGCGGCGAATATCTGAAGCTGGTGGCCGCGGCGCCACTGCCGACATCGAAGCTGGCTTTCGACATCGGCACCGGAACCGGCGTGCTGGCGGCGCTGCTGGCCAAGCGCGGGGTCAAGCATGTCGTTGCCACCGACCAGGACCCGCGCGCCCTGGCGTGTGCACGCCAGAATGTCGCCCGGCTTGGACTCGCGGGGCGGGTGGATGTGATCGAGGCCGATCTGTTCCCGCAAGGGCGCGCACCGCTTATCATCTGCAATCCGCCGTGGCTACCCGCGCGCGCCAACTCGCCGCTCGAACATGCGATCTACGACCCGGACAGCCGCATGCTGCGGGGCTTCCTGAACGGGCTGGCGGCGCATCTGGAGCCGGGCGGCGAAGGCTGGCTGATCCTGTCGGACCTGGCCGAACATCTGGGGCTGCGCAGCCGCGAGAGCTTGCTCGCCGCGTTCGATGCAGCCGGATTGAGCGTGGTGGAGCGGATGGACACCCGGCCCACGCATCCCCGCGCCGCGGACGACAGCGACCCGCTGCATGCCGCGCGCGCGGCCGAGGTCACCTCGCTGTGGCGCCTCATCGCACGCAAGGCTTAATCAATAAACGCCCCACGCTTTACAGGAAAATGCACCATGAATACCCGCCGCCATCTGTTTACCTCCGAGTCCGTGTCGGAAGGCCATCCGGACAAGATCGCCGACCAGATTTCGGACGCCATCCTCGACGCTTTCCTGACTGAAGAAGCCGAGGCCAAGGTCGCCTGTGAAACGCTGGTGGCCGACAACCTGGTGGTGATCACCGGCGAATTCAAAACCGTGCGCAAGGAGCTGTTCGACGAGGTGCGGGCCCGCGCCGAATCCATCGCCCGCCAAGTCCTGCGTGACATCGGCTACCGTGACGCCGAAACCGGCATCGACCCCGACGCCTGCGAAGTGCAGGTCCGCTTCAACCACCAGTCGATCCAGATTCACAAAGGCATCACCCTCGAAGGCGGCGACATCGGCGCCGGCGACCAGGGCCTGATGTTCGGCTACGCCTGCGACGAAACCCCCGACCTGATGCCCTATCCCCTCTGGCTCGCGCACCGGCTGGTGCAAAAGCAGGCCGCGCTGCGCAAGTCCGGCGTCTTGCCGTGGCTGCGTCCCGACGCAAAAAGCCAGGTCACCGTGGCCTACGAAGGCAACAAGATGGCCGGCGTCGAAACCGTGATCATCTCCACCCAGATCGCGCGTGGCCTCGACCCCGCCTGGGTCGCGCAGGAAGTTGCGCGCGAAATCGTCGACCCCCTCGTGCCGGCCGAGCTGCGCACGCCGACCTTCAGGCTGTGGGTGAACCCCGCCGGTCCGTTCGAAATCGGCGGCCCCAACGGCGACACCGGCCTCACCGGCCGCAAGATCATCGTCGACACCTACGGCGGCTCCTGCCCGCACGGCGGCGGTGCGTTTTCCGGCAAGGATCCCACCAAGGTCGACCGCTCGGCCGCCTACATGGCGCGCTACATCGCCAAGAACCTCGTCGCGGCAGGCTATGCCAAACGATGCCTGGTGCAGCTGGCCTACGCCATCGGCGTCGCCGAGCCGGTGTCCCTGCTGGTCGATACCTACGGCACCGGAACCGTATCCGATGAAAAGCTGGAAGACATGGTGCGCTGCAGCTTCAGGCTCACCCCGCGCGGCATCATCGAAAGCCTCGACCTGAGACGGCCCATCTACCGGAAGACCGCAGCGTACGGGCATTTCGGTCGGGCCGAGCCGGAGTTCACCTGGGAGCGTACGGATCAGGCGGAGAAGCTGACGGGGTACAAGGGCTGATGCGGGTTGGGTGTTGGGGTTGGGCAGTGCGTTTGTTTTCAAACCAGAAAATCAATCGTGTCGGACCCCATTTGTAAACAGAGCGGCCACTTTTTCGTAAGTTGTGGCTACAACATGAATTAGCAAGAGCCACAGAAACAAGGACATGACTCCGGAGCCGAAGCCACCATAGCTATCTGGAGTCATTTCTAGGAACCTACCTAAATTAGTTGGTCCGATATTAGATACGATCGAGTCCCCTGGCATGAAATAAAGCCACTTAAACCAGAGCCAAATATCACTGATGGTTACGGCGCCATCAGAATTTATGTCTGCCACGAAGTCCCACAATCGGTATTGTCTCCAGTCTTCATGTATCACGTAATCCCATAGCTGATTTCCTCCTTAGATGAACCATATTGCGCTGCGCATACAACTGCGTATGCCAGGCGTCGAAAGGTTCGGCTGCTATGCCAGCGAGAGGGGAATACAGAATTTCACTCGGCTAAGTGAACTGTTTTCGGTATTAGATTGCCCCTGGCTGCCAAGCGCGAAAACTCCAGCAACAACTCCGATGCCACCTTTTGTTCCTGTGTCCTCCTTTACTTCTAGTGCCACGTCGAACTGAACAAGTTGTGCGACCTTCCCCGTCCCAGAAAGTAGTAATCCATGCTTTGCATGTTCCTTATAGTCGCCGAGAAGGTTCGGGTTGATTGAAGCTCCGGATTGCTGAACTGAATCTTGAGCGGCTTTTACGCCTTCAACGATTTGTTGAAGCGTCTCTGAAACAAAGTCTTTTAAATCCATCGTCTCTCCTCGAAATCTGCCGCAGGTTCAAAATCAATAACCCGCTTTCAATCTAAGCGCTTGTACCCCCGATACCACTCCACCCACTTCCCGATCCCATACTCCAGCGATGTCGCCGGCTTGAAGCCGGTGTCGCGGATGAGGTCGTCGACGTCCGCGTAAGTCGCCTGCACGTCGCCGTCCTGCATCGGCAGGAAGTTCTTCTTCGCCTCCTGCCCCAGCGCCTTCTCGATGGTGCCGATGAAATCCATCAGTTGCACCGGAGTGTGGTTGCCGATGTTGTAGACGCGGTAGGGTGCGTGGCTCGATGCCGGGTCGGGGTTGGCGTGGTCGAAGTCGGGGTTGGGTTGCGGGATGCGGTCGAGCACTTTCACGGTGCCGTCGGCGATGTCGTCGATGTAGGTGAAGTCGCGCATCATGTCGCCGTGGTTGAAGACGTCGATGGTGCGGCCTTCCAATATGGCTGAAGTGAACAGCCACGGCGACATGTCGGGCCGGCCCCACGGGCCGTAGACGGTGAAGTAGCGCAGCCCCGTGGTGGGCAGGCCGTAGAGGTGCGAGTAGGTGTGCGCCATCAGCTCGTTGGCCTTCTTGCTGGCGGCATACAGGCTCACCGGGTGGTTGACCGGGTCGTGGGTGGAGAACGGGATCTTGGTGTTGGCGCCATACACGGAAGACGAGCTGGCGTAGACGAAGTGCTTGACGCCGTGGTGGCGGCAGCCTTCGAGCAGGTTGGCGAAGCCGACGATGTTCGACTGCACGTAGGCGTGCGGATTCTTCAGCGAGTAACGCACGCCGGCCTGCGCGGCGAGGTTGATGACGGCGTCGAAGTGGCCCTTCTCGAACAGATCCTCCATCATCATGCGGTCGGAGATGTCGTCCTTGAGGAAGCGGAAGTTGGGGAAGGGCTTCAGCTGCTCCAGCCGCGCCAGCTTGAGCGCCGTGTCGTAGTAGTCGTTGAGGTTGTCGATGCCGATGACCTCGTCGCCGCGTTTGAGCAGGATCTGTGCGACGTGCATGCCGATGAATCCGGCGGCGCCGGTGAGCAGGATTTTCATGATCTGGCCTCCAAGGTGGCATCGATTCTAGCATCGGCGCCTTTACAATCCGGCGATGCCCACCCTGCGCCTGCTATTCGACTGGACGATCTACCGGCTGGTCCTGCTGCTGGCAGCGCCGCTGATTCCGCTACGCCTGTTGTGGCGTGGCCGCCGCGAGCGCGGCTACCTGCAACACTGGAACGAACGGCTGGCGCTCGGCCCTGCGCCGGCGGCCGGCGCGCTGTGGATCCATGCGGTGTCGGTCGGCGAGATGCGCGCGGCGCAGCCGCTGATCGCCGCCCTGCGCGCCGCGCACCCGGATGCCCCGGTGCTGCTCAGCTGCATGACGCCGACCGGGCGCGCCACCGCCGAAGCGCTGTATGGCAGCTTTGCGGCCATCGTCTATCTGCCCTACGACTACACCTGGCTGGTGCGCCGCTTCCTGCGCCGCATGCAGCCGCGTGCCGGCATCCTGATGGAGACCGAGCTGTGGCCCAATCTCATCCATGCCGCGGCGCGCCGCAGGATTCCCATGGTGTTGGCGAACGCGCGGCTGTCGGTGCGCTCGGCGCGCGGCTACACGCGGCTGCCGGCGCTGACGCGGGCGTGCCTCGCGCGCATCGCCACCGTCGCCGCGCAGAGCGAGGCCGACGCCGCGCGCCTGCTCGGGCTGGGCGCCGCGTCGACGCATGTCAGCGGCAATCTCAAGTTCGACATCGCGCCGCCGCCTGCGCTGCTCGAACGCGGCGCAGCCTGGACGGTGCAATGGGGACAGCGCCCGGTGCTGCTGGCGGCGAGTACGCGCGAAGGCGAGGAGGCGCCGCTGCTGCGCGCGTTTGCCGCAGCCGCACCGGCCGGGCTGCTGCTGGTGCTGGTGCCGCGCCATCCGCAGCGTTTCGACGCGGTGGCCGGATTGATCGAAGCGGCGGGGCTGGCATATCAGCGGCGCAGCGCGCTGGACGGGGCGCAACTGCAAGCCGGCACACGGGTGCTGCTGGGCGACAGCCTCGGCGAATTGTTCGCCTATTACGCCGCGTGCGATGTCGCCTTCGTCGGCGGCAGTCTGCTGCCGCTGGGCGGGCAGAACCTGATCGAGGCGGCGAGCGTGGGGCGGCCGGTGCTGGTGGGGCCGCACACCTTCAATTTCGAGGAGGCGACGCGGCGGGCGATCGAGGCGGGCGCGGCGGTGCGGGTGAACGATGCCGGCGAGCTGCTGGAGCGCGCACTGCAGCTGCTGGGCGATGATGCGGCACGCGCCCGCATGGGCGCGGCCGGGCTGGCGTTTGCCGCGCACCATCGCGGCGCGGCGGCGCGGGTGGCGGGGCTTGTGTCGCCGTTGCTGAAGACGGCGCAATGATGATCGGCGCGCGGCGGGCCTGCTACAGGTAGAGCACCCGCAAGCACCCCAAAGGGCATAAAGGGCTGGCCGTGGTTGTAGCCGCTCAATCGGCAACAGGCACGCACCGGCGCCTTTATCCCCTCCGGGTGCTCGCCGCGATGGGCGGCTTGCTGTGCCGTGTTACTGCGCCGCGGGTTTCAGGTGCCGGTCGATTTCGGCCAGGTCGGCCGGGCCAAGGCTGCCGGCGGCGGCCTTGAGCGACAGCCCGGACAGCAGGTAGGCATAACGCGCGCCGGCGAGGTCGCGGCGCGCGGACAGCACCTGCTGCTCGGCGTTGAGCACGTCGAGGTTGGTGCGTACGCCGACCTGCAGGCCGAGCTTGGTGGATTCGAGCTGCGCCTTGCTGGAGGTAAGCGCCTGTTCCAGCGCCTGCACGCGGGCGACGCCGCTGCTGACGTTGAGCCAGGCCTGGCGGGCCTGCAGGCTGGCCTCGCGGGTGGCGTTTTCCAGATCCTGGCGCGCCTTTTCCTGGTTGGCGACGGCTTCGCGCACGCGCGAGCTGGTGAGTCCGCCCTGGTAGATCGGCAGGTTGAGTTCCAGTCCGATGCTGGCGATGCGGGTGTCCACCTGCGTGGTGCCGAAATTCTGCTTGTTGTTGACGGTGTAGCCGGCCACCGCATCGAGCGTGGGGTAGTGGCCGGCGCGGTTGCGCTCGACTTCCTGGTCGGCGATGGTTTTGGCGATGCGCTGGATCTCGGCCTGCAGGTTGCCGTCGGCGGCGCGTGCGGCCCAGTCGTCGATGTTGTCGGATTCGGCCTTCAGCTGCGCCGGCTCGATCAGTATGTCGAGCGCGCCCGCCGGCTTGCCGATCAGCTTTTCCAGCGTGCGCAGGCGGATGTCGAGACTGTTCCGTTCGGCAATTTCCTGCGCTACCGCGAGGTCGTAGCGTGCCTGCGCTTCGTGGGTGTCGGTGATGGTGGCGGTGCCGACTTCGAAGTTGCGTTTGGCGGCGGCCAGCTGTTCGGTGATGGCGGCCTTTTGCGCATTGATGAAGTCGATGTTGTCCTGCGACTGCAGCACGTCGAAATAGGCCTGCGCGACGCGCAGGATCAGGTCCTGCGCGGCCACATCGAACTGCATCCCGGCGATTTTCACCTGGCCCTTGGACTGTTCGTACAGCACCTGATTCTGCCGGCGGAACAGCGGCTGCGCGGCGTTGACGGACAGGCCGTTGGAGGCGAAATCGGCGTCGCCGCCGCTGAGGCTGGAATCGACATTGTTGTAGCGCAGGTTGCCGCCCAGGTTGACGTTGGGCAGCAGGCCGGCGCGGCCCTGCGCGGCTTTTTCCTGGCCGGCCTGCCAGGCGGCGCGGGCGGCGGCGTACTGGGCGTCGTAGGCCTGCGCGTCGCGGAAGATGTCGGACAGGTTCGCTGCGTGGGCGGCGGGTGCCAGTGCCAGCGTCAGGGCAAGAAACAGGGGCTTGAATGGCATGATGGATCCAGTTCTTGTATCGGGAGTCAATAGCGCGGCATGGCCGGATCGACCTCGTCGGCCCAGGCGGCCACGCCGCCCGACAGGTTGACCACGTCGCCGAAACCCAGTGTCTCAAGATAGCGGGCGGCGTGATAGCTGCGCACGCCATGATGGCAGATGACCACGGTTTCGGCGTTCTTGTCCAGTTCCTGCAGGCGCGCGGGCAGCTCGCGCATCGGGATCAGGATGGCTCCGGGCAGATGACAGAGATTCCATTCCCACGGCTCGCGCACGTCGAGCAGCACCGGCGCGTGTCCGGTCTGCAGGTGGACGGCGAGTTCGGCAGGGCGCAGCTGGCGCATGGCTCAGAATACGAACGCGGCCGGATGCGGCGCATTTTGCAGGGAGGCCACGCAGGTTTCGAACAGGGTCACGCTGCGGGTGGCGCCGGGTGCGGTGCAGGTGATGAGCTGCGCTTCCATGACGGGCGCCTGCCCGACAATTGCGAACAGCCGCCCGTCCACGCTGAGGCGGCGGCGGAAAGCATCCGCCAGCAGCGGAGTCGAGCCGGTCAGCACGATCACGTCGAAACCGGCTTCGTCGGGCCAGTCGCGGGCGGCGTCGCCGGTGTGCAGCGTCACATTGCCGAAGCCATGCGCGTGCAGCTTCTGCGTCGCCGCAACGGTGAATTCCGGCACGATGTCGACCGACACCACCGCGGCGGCTTCGGCCGCCAGCAGGGCAGTGAGATAGCCGCTGCCGGTGCCGATTTCCAGCACCCGGTCGGTGGCGCGGATCGCCAGTTCCTGGATGACGCGCGCTTCCAGCTTGGGCGTCCACATCGCCTGGCCATGGCCAAGCGGAATTTCCATGTCGACAAAAGCCAGTGCACGGTGCGCCTGCGGCACGAAATCCTCGCGGCGCACCTTGAACAAAAGGTCGAGCACCTCCTGATCCAGCACATCCCAGGGGCGGATCTGCTGCTCCACCATGTTGTAGCGCGCCTGCTCGATGTCCATGCGGTACCCTTGAATATCAATAAGTTAGATGGGGTCTTGCCTTGCAATTATTCCACATTTCGGCTACCTTGAGCCGCTTGCCAGGGGTCTCCAGCCGGCGGTTGCACCGGATGGAGTGAGACATACCCTTCGAACCTGATGCGGTTGAGACCGCCGTAGGGAGGCTGATGTACAGCCTCCTTCATTGGAATTAGCGAGGCTGATTTACAGCCTCTGCGTTGAACCAGCGAGGCTGATTCACAGCCTCCTGCATTGAATTTAGCGAGGCTGATTCCCAGCCTCCATTGCCATTCCAGCGAGGCCGATCTGACGCCTCCTGTTTTCCGGAGCGCCACATGAACGCCAACCCTCAATTCCTCGCTGCCACTGCCCACGTCGACGAGGCCGCGGTGCAGCCCCTGCCCAATTCGCGCAAGATCTACGTCGAGGGCAGCCAGCCCGACATCCGTGTGCCGATGCGCGAAATCAGCCAGGCCGACACGCCGCTGATGTTCAGCGGCGAATCCGGCTCCGGTGCCGCCCGCTCCGAGCCCAACCCGCCGATCTTCGTCTACGACTGCTCCGGCCCCTACACCGACCCGGCCGCGAAAATCGACATCCGCACCGGCCTGCCGGCGCTGCGCACGCGCTGGATCGAGTCGCGCGGCGACACCGAAATCCTGTCCGACCTGAGTTCGGAATACGGCCGCCAGCAGGCGGCCAACCCGGCGCTTGCCGCGATGCGCTTCCCCGGCCTGCATCGCACCCCGCGCCGCGCCAAGGCCGGGATGAACGTTTCGCAGATGCACTACGCGCGGCAGGGCATCGTCACGCCGGAGATGGAATTCATCGCGATCCGCGAGAACAACAACCGCGCCGCCTACCTGGAATCGCTGAAGGCCTCCGGTCCGCAGGGGGCGAAGCTCGCCGCGCTGATGAACCGCCAGCATCCGGGGCAGAACTTCGGGGCCAGCCTGCAGAACGAGATCACCCCCGAATTCGTGCGCGACGAGGTCGCGCGCGGCCGTGCCATCATCCCCAACAACATCAACCACCCCGAATCCGAGCCGATGATCATCGGCCGCAATTTCCTGGTGAAGATCAACGCCAACATCGGCAACTCGGCGCTGGGCTCCAGTATCCAGGAAGAAGTCGAGAAGATGACCTGGGCGATCCGCTGGGGCGGCGACACCGTGATGGACCTGTCCACCGGCAAGAACATCCATGAGACGCGCGAGTGGATCATCCGCAATTCGCCCGTACCCATTGGAACAGTGCCGATCTACCAGGCGCTGGAGAAGGTCGACGGCAAGGCGGAAGAACTGACCTGGGAGATGTTCCGCGACACGTTGATCGAACAGGCCGAGCAGGGCGTCGACTACTTCACCATCCACGCTGGCGTGCTGCTGCGCTACGTGCCGATGACCGCCAACCGCCTGACCGGCATCGTCTCGCGCGGCGGCTCGATCATGGCCAAGTGGTGCCTCGCGCACCACAAGGAGAGCTTCCTCTACACGCACTTCGAGGACATCTGCGAAATCATGAAGGCCTACGATGTCGCCTTCTCGCTCGGCGACGGCCTGCGTCCCGGCTCCATTTATGATGCCAACGACGAAGCACAGCTCTCCGAACTGCGCACGCTCGGCGAGCTCACCCAGGTGGCGTGGAAGCATGACGTGCAGGTGATGATCGAAGGCCCCGGCCACGTGCCGATGCAGCTCATCAAGGAGAACATGGACATCCAGCTGGAATCCTGTTCCGAGGCGCCGTTCTACACCCTCGGCCCGCTGACCACCGACATTGCGCCCGGCTACGACCACATCACGTCCGGCATCGGCGCCGCGATGATCGGCTGGTACGGCACCGCGATGTTGTGCTACGTCACGCCGAAGGAACACCTCGGCCTGCCGGACAAGGATGATGTGAAGGAAGGCATCATCACCTACAAGCTCGCCGCGCATGCGGCCGATCTCGCCAAGGGTCACCCCGGCGCGCAGATCCGCGACAACGCGCTGTCCAAGGCGCGCTTCGAATTCAGGTGGGACGACCAGTTCAACCTCGGCCTCGACCCCGACAAGGCGAAATCCTTCCACGACGAGACGCTGCCCAAGGAATCGGCCAAGGTCGCGCACTTCTGCTCGATGTGCGGCCCGCACTTCTGCTCGATGAAGATCACCCAGGACGTGCGCGAGTATGCCGCCAGGGAAGGCCTCGACGAGGCCGCGGCGCTGGCGAAGGGCATGGAAGTGAAGGCGGTGGAGTTCGTGCAGCAGGGCGCCGAGGTCTATCGCAAGGTGTAATCCGCGCCGCGTATAATCCGCAGGCGCGCCCTTTTGGCGCGCCTTTTTTATGTCCAGAACGTCGCCATGACCGACCCCACCCTGCTGCTGAATGCCCTCATCCTCGGTCTGGTCGAAGGCGTCACCGAATTCCTGCCGATTTCCAGCACCGGGCACCTGATCCTCGCCGGGCAGCTGCTGGGCTTCAACGGCGAGAAGGCCAAGGTGTTCATGATCGCGATCCAGCTGGCGGCGATATTTGCGGTGTTGTGGGAATACCGGATGCGGCTCTCGCACGTGGCAGTGACGCTGCACACCGAGCCGGCATCGCGGCGGCTGGCGGTCAACCTGATGGCGGGCTTTCTGCCGGCGGCGGTGCTGGGCTTCCTGTTCTACAAAGAGATCAAGGGCTATCTGTTCAACCCCATCGTGGTGGCATCGGCGCTGGTGATTGGCGGCGTGCTGATCCTGTGGGCGGAACGGAGACGCCACGTGGTCGCCACGCCGACGGTGGACGACCTCGACTGGCGCCGCGCGCTGGCGGTGGGCTTCGCGCAGGCGCTGGCGATGATCCCCGGCACCTCGCGTTCGGGCGCGACCATCATCGGCGGGCTGTTCCTCGGACTATCGCGTAAGGCGGCGGCGGAGTTTTCGTTCTTCCTCGCCATCCCCACCATGTTCGCCGCTACGGCGTACGACCTTTACAAGAACTGGCGCCTGTTCGACGTGCACGACGTCCCGCTGTTCATGGTCGGCGGGGTGGCGGCGTTCGTCAGCGCCCTGATCGCGGTGCGCACGCTGATCAAGTTCGTCAGCCGTCACGACTACACCCTGTTCGCCTGGTACCGCATCGTGTTCGGCGGGGTGGTGCTGGCGACGGCCTATTTCGGGGTGGTCGACTGGGGCGCCGGGCACTGAGCATTCAGGCCGCGGCGAGCGCTTGCGTTGCTTCGGTTTCAAGCTGCAGTTTCAGGTCGTCCGGAAGATTGAGCTTGCGCCCCAGTTCGTCGAGGTAGGCGCGCTCCATGAAGCTTTCGGCATCCACCGCGAGCACGCTCACCAGGTACATCTCGCTCGCGACTTCCATCGATCCGGCGGCGGCAGCCACGTCGGCCGGGTCGAGCGGGCGCGCCACTTCGGCGTCGATCCAGCTGCGCAGCGCGGGGTCGTCGGCCAGCGCAGCAAGCTTGTCTTCGATCAGGCCGCGCTCGCGCGTGTCGATATGGCCGTCCGACTTGGCGGCGGCGATCAGTGCTTTCAGCACCGCGCGGCTGTGGTCTTCCGATGCCGGCGCCGGCAGAAATTGCGTGGGCGCGGCGCCCGCTGCGCCCGGCGCGGACTTCCCTCGCTGCCAGTCGCTGTAGGCACGGAACGCCAGCGCGCCGAGCGCCGCGGCGCCGCCGTAGGCCAATGCCTTGCCGCCGAATTTGCGCACCCGTTTATCACCCAGCAGCAGTCCCAGCACGCCGCCGGCGAGCATGCCGGTGCCGAAGTTGGCGTAGCCGGGCCTGGCGGGCGCGCCCGTATCGGCACGGCTGCCCAGGGTTTCCGACAGCATGGACTGGCCGGAGCTCAGCAATTGGTCGAGCAGGTTTTTTGCATTCATGGCGGCAGGTCATCAACATGGCAGTGTCGTTGGCAGACCTGCCGCAGCGGCGCGAAGTTCCGTGCGCGCTTCAGCCGGCCCTGGGCGGCCGCTTGTCGAGTTTTCGCTGCAGGGTGCGGCGGTGCATTTTCAGGGCGCGTGCGGTGGCCGAGATATTGCCGTCGTGCTCGTTCAGCACCTTCTGGATGTGCTCCCATTCCAGCCGGGCGACCGACAGCGGCTCGGGGCTGACTTCCAGCGCCGTATCGTCGGGCCGGTCACGCAGCAGCGCGGCGAGGATTTCGTCGGCATCCGCCGGCTTGGCCAGGTAATGCCGGGCGCCCAGCCGTACCGCCGCGACCGCGGTGGCGATGCTGGCATAGCCGGTGAGCACGACGATGGCGGGGGCGGGGGTGCGCGCGGCAAGCTGCGAAACGACTTTCAGCCCCGAGTCGCCGGGCAGTTTCAGATCGACGATCGCATGGCTGGGGGCGAACGCTTCCGCGGCGGCCTCGGCGGCAATGGCGTCGTGCGCCAGGGCGACGTTGAAGCCGCGCTTGCCCATGGCGCGCGACAAGGCGGCGGCAAAATCGGCATCGTCCTCGACGATCAGAAGTTTCATGCTCATGTCGTTTGATCCCAGGGTAGCGTGATGCGCACGCGGGTGCCGCCACCATCGCGTTCGTCGAGAAGGAGCGTCCCGCCCAGCCGTTCCAGCGTGGCGTGGGTGAGCGCCAGCCCCATGCCCCAGCCGCGCCCCGGCTTGTTGCTGAACTGGATGCGCCCGGCCTGCGCTTTGCGTTCAGGGGAAAAGCCCGGACCGCGGTCGGCGATGTCGATCACGAGCATGCCGCTGTCCATTTCCGCGCTGAATTCAACCGCATCGGGCGAAGCGTCGGCCGCATTGTTCAGCACATTCAGGATCGCCTGTTCGAGCCCGTCGGGCGGGCTGAAACTGCGGCTTGTGGACGGCGGCGCGCCCAGCAGCTGCGCATCCGGGCGCAACACTTGCCAGCGTTCGATCAGCGCGGCAAGCCAGGCGTCGAGCGGCTGCGCCGCCGGCGTGCCGTCCTGCGCGCGGGCGGCGAGCTGGGTGAGGATGCGCTTGCACGCCTGCGCCTGCCGTTCGAGCAGGCGGCAGTCGTTGCCGATGTCGGGGTCGTTGGCGAACTCGCTGGCGAGTTCGTGCGCAGTGGTCTGGATGGTGGCGAGCGGGGTGGCGAGTTCGTGCGCCGCCAGCGCGGCCTGGGTGCCGAGCGCCACGATGCGTTCGTCGCGCAACTGCTTTTCGCGCAGGGCGGACAACTCCTGGTCGCGCGCGCGCAATCCGGCGTGCATGCGGGTGACGAAAAATGCGATCAGGCCTGCGCTGACGAGGAAATTGAACCACATGCCGCCGAGGTGCATGCCGTGGGCGGCGAGCGGATCGGAGATCGCCAGCGGCTGGTAAAAAAACAGCAGCAGCGTATAGAAGCCGGCCGCCACCGCCGCCAGCAGCCATACCCAGCGCGGACGCAGGCTGATGGCGGCGATGACGATCGGCACCAGCATCAGCGAGACGAAGGGATTGGTGGCGCCGCCGCTGAAGTACAGCAGCAGCGCAAACAGGGAAAGGTCGGCCAGCAGATGCGCCAGAAACTCCATCTGGGTGGCGGGAATGTCCTGCCGCAGCCGCCAGGCGGTGGCCACAACAAACAGCCCCATCAGCGCCAGCAGCGAACCCATCGGCAGGAGCGGCACCGGAATGTGGATGCCCCAGTGCAGCCAGGTGATGCCCGCCGCCCAGCCGGCAAGCAGCGATACGCGTACCGCCAGCAGCCGTCCCAGCAGGGCATGCGCGGGCAGTGTGGACGACAGCGTGAAATCGGTTGCAGACGGCATGGCGGCATTGTAATCCGCGCATTGCGATACACCGTGGGGTGCGACAATTTGTCCGGTTGCGTGCGCAACCTGCGCGCCAGGTAATGCGTTCGACCCATGCGCTGCTGTCTACGCAGCGGCATTTTCCGGCGCGGTCACGCGCTCTGCGACGATTTGCCACATTCCGCGGGCACGCCTGAAACAGGACAATCGAGTCCCTTTTGTTCTCTTTCGGAGCGTGATCGACATGCCGTGTCCTGTTTTTGCCCCCCGTCTGCTGCCGGCCCTGATTGCCGCCAGCCTGCTGCCGCTCGGCGCCAGCGCGAACGAAGCGCAATTGCCGACCGTCGAGGTGGTGGATACCCTGGAGAAGGCTGCACCGTTCGCCGCCGAGGTCAGGAATGCGCCGGCACTGCGTGCCACGACGAGCGACACGGCGAGCCTGCTCAGGGACGTTCCGGGGGTGGGCCTGTACGGTGCCGGCGGGATCTCCAGCCTGCCCGCGATCCACGGGCTGGCGGACGACCGTCTGCGCATCAAGGTCGACGGCATGGACCTGATCTCGGCCTGCCCCAATCACATGAATCCGGCACTGTCCTACCTGGATCCGTCGCAGGTCGAATCGATCGGTGTCTACGCCGGCATCGCACCGGTCAGCGTCGGTGGCGACAGCATCGGCGGCGCGATCGTCGCCAAGACCGCGGATCCCGTGTTCGCCAAGCCGGGCGAGGGCAGCCTCGTCAAGGGCGAGGTCGGCACCTACTACCGCAGCAACGGCAAGGCCAAAGGCGCCAACGCGGCAGCCACCTACGCGACCGAGGGGTTCAACATTTCCTATACCGGCGCCATCGCCCGATCGGACAACTACGACGCCGGCGGCAACTTCAAGGACAGACTCTTCGTCGCGGGAACGCCCGCCGGCTTCACCGGCCGCCCGGGGCACACCCTGCCGGCCGACGAAGTCGGTTCGACCGCGTACGACACGCGCAACCACACGCTGGGCCTGGCGTTCCGCGGCGGCAGCCATCTCTTCGAGGCAAAATTCGGCTACCAGGACATGCCCGAGCAACTGTGGCCAAACCAGCGCATGGACCTGCTCGCCAACGAGCAGAAGCGCGTCAACCTGCGCTACGCCGGCGACCTCGCCTGGGGCAAACTGGAGGCGCGCGTCTACCATGAGGACGTCGAGCACTTCATGGACTTCGGCGCCGACAAGAAATACTGGTATCAGGCAGGAAACCCCGCTTATCTCGGTGCTCCTTGTGCTGGCCCCAGCGCAACCTGCGCCACCGGCATGCCGATGAATACGGAGAGCACCAACACCGGGGTCGTCGTCAAGGCCGATATCGACCTGACGCAGCAGGACCTGCTGCGCGTCGGCACCGAATACCAGCGCTACCGGCTCGACGACTGGTGGCCGGCCTCGGGCGCGGGCATGTGGCCCAACGCCTTCCTGAACGTCAACGACGGCGAGCGCGACCGCGCGGCGGTCTTCGGCGAATGGGAAAGGCAGCACAGCCCGCAGTGGATGACGCTCGCCGGCGTGCGCTTCGAGCGGGTGAGCATGGATGCCGGGGAGGTGCATGGCTACAAGACGGCCGCGCCGGACTCGGGTAACCAGTTGCGAGACAGCGCCGCGTTCAACGCCGCGGATCGCTCGAAGACGGATAACAACTGGGACATGACCGTGTTGGCGCGCTACACGCCCGACGCCACTCGCGACATCGAGTTCGGCTTCGCCCACAAGACGCGTTCGCCCAACCTGCACGAGCGCTACGCCTGGTCGACCTGGCAGATGGCGGCGCTGATGGTCAACTGGGCCGGCGACGGCAACGGCTACATCGGCAACCTCGACCTCGACCCCGAGCAGGCCAATACCGTGTCCGCGACCTTCGACTGGCACGCGGCCGATCGCAGCTGGGAGCTCAAGGCCACGCCGTACTACACCCATGTCACCGACTACGTCGACGCGGTCCAGTGGAACGCCGCGGCGAACGCGCCGGGCACGACGCTGGTGACTGACCAGTTCACGGTACTCAAGTTCGCCAACCAGTCGGCGCGGCTCTACGGCATCGACCTGTCGGGCAAGATGCCGCTGGCGAAGACCGACACGGGTGAGTATGGACTCAAGGGTCTCGTCAGCTACACCCGGGGCGAGAACCGTGATACCGGCGACAACCTCTACAACATCATGCCGCTCAACGCCAGGCTGACGCTGACGCACAAGCTGCGCGGCTGGGACAACGCCGCCGAAGTGGTGATGGTCGGCCGCAAGGATGACGTCTCCGCCATGCGCAACGAGATGGAAACCCCCGGCTACGCGCTCCTCAACCTGCGCGGCAGCCATGCGTGGAAAAAACTGCGTGTCGATTTCGGCGTGGAGAACGTGTTCGACCGTCTTTACTACCATCCGCTCGGCGGCGCCTATATCGGCCAGGGCACGACGATGACCGCCAGCACCACGGCAATGACCGTGCCGCAATGGGGTACCCCGGTTCCAGGCATGGGCCGTTCGATCTACACTGCCTTGAATTACCAGTTCTGAAGAGGAGTTATCGATGAAAGCGCTTGTTGCCGCCGTGCTCCTGGCCAGTGCCGCCGGCCTGCCTGCCTGGGCCGCCAATATCGGCGTGACCGACGCGTGGGTGCGCGCCACCATGCCGGGGCAGCCGGTCAGCGGCGCTTACATGCAGCTCCGGGCCGATGCCGATGCGCGTCTGATCGGCGCATCCAGCCAGGCGGTGCCGCGGGTGGAGGTGCACGAAATGAAAATGGACGGCGGCGTGATGCGCATGCGCGAAGTGAAGGCGATCGACCTGCCGCAAGGCAAGACGGTTACGCTCAAGCCTGGCGGCTTTCACATCATGCTGATGAATCTGAAAAAGCCGATTGCAGCAGGTGATGTCATTCCGCTCACCCTGGTGGTCGAGTCCGGCGGCAAACGGCAGACGGTCGAGGTGAATGCGGTCGCACGCGCCGCCCGCATGGATGGTGGCGCGGCGCATCGGCATCACTGAGGCAGCGCGGTGCGTGTGGTGCCTGCGGCGGCGCAGGCGGTTCGGTCTGAAGCCCGGAACGCCGCCTTTTGATCCTCAATACGCATCGCGCACGCGGCATGCCGGGTCAGGCCACGCAGGTTCCCGCAATGACACCGCGTGCGCGCAGGTCCTCCAATAATGCTGTGCCGGCCTGCAGGATGAGCGCAGGGTCGGGATGGCGGCTTTCCGCGGCGAGGCCTGCCAGCGCGGCACGCCCGTTCAGCGTGCCGCGCTCCAGCAGGGTCAGCAGGCGTGCGGTGAATGCGTTGATTTCGCTGAACTGCACCCGGTCGGCTGCGTCGCGGAACACCAGCAGCCAGGTTTCGGCAGGCTGAATCTTGCGGCGCGGAGCGATCCGGTGCACGGGCCAGTCGTAGCGCAGGTTGGCCAGCACCGGATTCAGCACGGGGACGTCGTCGAGCAGATCGCCCTGCGCATCGACACCGCAGGCGATGCTGCGATTCGATACCGACAGCACCAGTTCGATCCATTCGTAATGGGCCAGCGCCAGGGTGAAAGGCGGATAGCCTTGCGCCGGGGCCCATTCGTTCTGCAGGAACTGCACAAACTCGTCCGGGATCTGGCGAAAGTAGGGCGTGCGGCTGCGGTGCGTGCTGAAGAAGACGCGCACCAGCCGGGACCATTTGCGGGCGCCGAGCACCTGCCGCAGCACCGGAAAGCAGGAAAGCAGAAAGCTCTCGACGTTGTTGAACAGGATTGCGTTGTAAACCTTCATGCGCCGCGCCGCGACGCCGGCCGGACGCGGATGTGCCTGCGGGTCGCGGATGTGCGCGGCGAAGGCGAGCTGATAGCGCTGGAATTCAGGAAGCGCGGACGGCTCGCTCATGGGCTTGGTGCGCGGCCTGGATGCGGGCGATGCGTTCGACCTCGCGCGTCAGTTCGGCCAGCGGCGGAATGTTGAAGTCGCGTTCCAGCAGCGTGGGGGCGACGCCGTGGATGCGGTAGGTTTCATCGAGCAGCGCCCATACCGGGTCGATCACGGCGGCGCCGTGGGTGTCGATCAGCAGATCGTCCGCTTCCCGGTAATGTCCCGCCATGTGCATGTAGACGATCCGTCCGGTGGGCAGGGTGCGGATGAATTCGACCGGGTCGTAGCGGTGGTTGACGCTGTTGACATAGACGTTGTTGACGTCCAGATGCAGGTCGCAGTCGGCTTCGAGCAGCACCGCGCGGATGAAGTCCGCCTCGTCCATGTCGGCGATCGGCGCGGCAACGTAGAACGACGCGTTCTCGATGGCGATGCGGCGTTCCAGGATGTCCTGCGCGCGGCGGATGCGCGCGGCGACGTATTTCACCGCCTCCTCCGTGAAGGGGATCGGCAGCAGATCGTACAGGTGCCCGTCGTCCGAGCAGTACGACAGGTGTTCGGTATACAGCTGGATGCCGTGCGTATCCATGAATTGCCGCGTTTTATGCAGCAGCAGCTCGTCGAGCGGGGTCGGGCCGCCGAGCGACAGCGACAGGCCGTGACAGACGAACGGATAGCGTTCGGTAAAACAGCGCAAGTCGCGGCCATGCGCGCCACCCAGGTCGATCCAGTTCTCCGGAGCGAGTTCGAAGAAATCGATGGCAGCGGGGACCTGGATTTTCAGCGCGGCAATGAGCTCGCGCCGGAAGCCCAGCCCCGCGCCGGCAAGGCGCAGGGAGTTCACGGCAGGCCAGTGATTATTTCGTCATGGTGCCGCTCTTGCCCGCACCGCATTTGCCTTCCCCTGCCTTCATGCCGCCGCATTTGCCCTCCATCATCTTGGCCATTTCATCCTTGTCGATGAAGCCATCCTTGTTGGCATCCTTCATGTCGAACATGGCTTCATGCTGCTTGGTGAACTCTTCCCTGCTGACCTTGCCGTCCTGATTGGTATCGGCCATGCAGTTTTTGCCATCCTTGTCGGCTTTCATCATGGCGGCGCCGCACTTGCCCGCACCGCACTTGCCTTCACCCATTTTCCCGGCGTCAGCAAGCATGTAGCCCTTGTCCAGGGATTGCATGGCGAAAGGGTTCTCGGCTGCGGAGGCGATGGGCGCTGCGCCAAGGGCAGCAGCAAATGCGGAACCAATAGCGACGGAAATCAGGGGTTTTTTGCTGGACATAATGTTCTCTCTAAATAACGGTTCGAATGGCTCAATAACAACACAATGCACCGGAAGCCCGGTGGTTTTTATTGCAGGAAACCCATGAATCGGGTTTCTTTGGCAATCCTCTTTCGCTGCGCCGCCGGCACCGCGCTCCGGGCGGCCTCGCCTGCTGCCGTTTCATTCCGGAACAGGCGAAACCTTCCCCGAACGGCGCGCGGTTCCGGCCGTAGCCTTGGCGGACGGTCGTTTCAGCCGGGCGGCCGGCAAACGGTAGTCGTTCGTCCATGACCGGCGACGCAAGTTCCGTACTTCCCCGTACACCGGCGCCATTTTACGCCGCCCCGCCTTCAATGCGCCGGTGAATGTCCGTTCCCGGTCTGGCATTGCCTGCTGTGCGGGTATTCGGCAGACGCGCACGCAGCGGCAAGCCGGGCTCTTGAAATGGAGATGGAGCGCCCCAGATCGGTTTTAGCAGAGTGTGTTTGTCAACCCGAAGGAGGACACCATGGCCCATATCACCCGTTATGACCCGTTTGAAGCAGCCGATCCGCTGGATACCCTGTTCCGCGGTTTTTTCCGTCCGGTGCAGCTGGACAGGGAGGCACCGCAAATTCGTCTGGACGTGAAAGAGGATGAGAAAAGTTATGCCGTTCATGCCGATATTCCGGGCGTGGCCAAGGATGACATCCAGGTCACGATCGACGGCAACACCGTGGCGATCAGCGCCGAGGTGAAGAAAAACACCGAGCAGAAGGACGGTGAAAAAGTGCTGCGCCGCGAACGTTATTTCGGCCGCGTCGGTCGCAGCTTCGCGCTGGAACACGAGGTGGACGAAGCTGCCGCCACCGCCCGTTACCAGGACGGTGTGCTGCAACTGGTGCTGCCGAAGAAGGTCGCGACTGCGGCCAGGCGGCTGGCAGTGCAGTAAACGCAGTCCCGCGCAGTTGAAAAGGCGGCTTCGCGCCGCCTTTTCTATTGGCGTAAAATCCGCCTCAAACTCAATCCGGAATCGCCATGACCCCCTCTCATACTGCCGCCGAGAAGGCGCACATCCTGTCCGAGGCGCTGCCGTACATCCAGCGTTTCTACGACAAGACCATCGTCATCAAGTACGGCGGTAACGCCATGACCGAACGCCACCTGATGGAGGCCTTCGCCAAGGACGTGGTGCTGCTGAAGCTGGTGGGGATGAACCCGGTGGTGGTGCACGGTGGCGGCCCGCAGATCGCCGGCCTGTTGCAGCGCATCGGCAAGCAGAGCGAGTTCATCCAGGGCATGCGGGTGACCGACGAGGAGACGCTCGACGTCGTCGAGATGGTGCTCGGCGGGCTGGTCAACCAGGACATCGTGACGCTGATCAACAAGCACGGCGGCCGCGCGGTGGGGCTGACCGGCAAGGACGGCAACTTCATCCATGCGAAGAAGATGCTGGTGAAGAGCAAGGAGAAGGCCGACGAGATGCTCGACATCGGCCAGGTCGGCGAGATCACCAGCATCGACCCGGAGATCATCCAGGTGCTCGACGCGCGCGACTTCATCCCGGTGGTCGCACCGCTCGGCACCGACGCCGCGGGCAATGCCTACAACATCAACGCCGACGTCGCCGCGGGCAAGATCGCCGGCGTGCTGCAGGCGGAGAAGGTCATCTTCATGACCAACACCCCGGGTGTACTCGACAAGCAAATGCAGCTGCTGACCGGGCTCACGCCGCGCGAGGTCGACGAGCTGATCGCCGACGGCACCATCTCCGGCGGCATGATTCCGAAGGTGGGCTACGCGGTCGACGCAGTCAACAGCGGGGTGAAGACCGCGCACATCATCGACGGCCGCGTCGAGCACGCGCTGCTGCTGGAAGTGCTCACCCCGGAAGGCGTCGGCACTCTGATCAAGCGGGACTGAGCGATATGCGCTACTGGCTGATGAAATCCGAACCCTCCGACGTCAGCATCGACGACCTCGCCGCCATGCCCGAGCAGAGCGTCGCCTGGTACGGCGTGCGCAATTACCAGGCGCGCAATTTCATGCGCGACCAGATGCGGCCCGGCGACAAGGTGCTGTTCTACCATTCGTCGTGCGCCGAGCCGGGCATCGCCGGGCTGGCCGAGGTCAACGTGGCGGCATACCCCGATGCCACCCAGTTCGATCCGAAGAACACGTACTTCGATCCCAAGGCGACGCCGGAAACGCCGCGCTGGTTCAACGTCGACGTCAGGCTGGTGAAGAAGACGCGGCTGATGCCGCTGAGGGAAATCCGCGGCTATCCCGAGCTCGCCCGCATGCGCATCCTGCAGAAAGGCAATCGCCTGTCGATCACGCCGGTCGACCCGGCCGAGTACGACTTCATCGTCAAGCACCTGTGATCGCCGACCCTGCGCTGCTGGCGGGCTACGGCGGACTGGGGCTGGTGGTCGGCTTCGTCGCCGGTCTGCTCGGTGTCGGCGGCGGCCTCATCATCGTGCCGGTGCTGATTTTCCTGCTGCACGCGCAGGGGCTGGCTGCCGGCTTGGAACCGCAACTGGCGCTCGGCACTTCGCTCGCCTCGATCCTGTTCACCTCGCTGTCCAGCGTGCGCGCGCACCATCGCCACGGCGCGGTCGTCTGGCCGCTGCTGCGGCGCATCGCGCCCGGCATCGTGCTCGGCACGCTGGCCGGTGCGGTGCTGGCAGCGCAGATGCCGGCGACGCTGCTGAAGCTGTTCTTCGTCGCCTTCCTGTTCTATGCCGCCATCCAGATGTGGCTGGACTTCAAACCGGCGCCGCATCGCGGCCTGCCGGGGCCGGCTGCGATGACGCTGGCGGGCGGCGTCATCGGCGCGGTGTCGAGCTGGGTCGGCATCGGCGGCGGCACCCTGTCGGTTCCCTTCATGCTGTGGCACAACGTCCCGCTGCACCGGGCGATCGCCACCTCCGCGGCGATCGGATTTCCGATCGCCATCGCCGGCGCGGCCGGCTACGTGCTGGGTGGCTGGGGCGCCAGCGGCTTGCCCGCCGGCAGTCTCGGTTTCGTCTATTTGCCGGCGCTCTTCGGCATCGTGCTGGGCAGCGTGCTGACCGCGCCGCTCGGTGCGCGCACCGCCCATCGCCTGCCGGTGAGGCCGTTGAAGCGGGTTTTTGCGCTGCTGCTGATGGTGCTGGCGCTGCGCATGGCATGGACATTCTAGGCGGCGTAGGGCCGCACCACGATCTAGCCTTCGGTGACACGCTGCTGCACCAGATGTTGAGACGAGCCATATGTAACGATTTCATGCTTGAGTGGCTGCATCTGCCGCGCTAGTCTTTCGACACATGCCGAAAACTCATCGCATGGCCGATTAATTCAATAACTACGCGGAGATACTCATGGCACACCTGCAAGCTGTACACACCACGCTGCAACCCCAACAAAACGCATACACGCAGCTCACCACGTATTTCGATCCGCACAGCCAGGTCGCCTGGGGGTATATGCACGCGGAACCACGTCCTTGTTTTACGCCAACCTTGCTGAGTGAACTGCTGGCCTGGGGCAACGGCATGATCGGGATGATCGATGATCACGCGCAGATGGACGTGAAATATTTCGTTCTCGCCTCGAAGGTGCCCGACACCTTCAGCCTGGGAGGCGACCTGAGCCTCTTCATGCGGCATATCGAGGCGCGTGATCGCGATGCGCTGCTTCATTACGCCATTTCCTGCATCGACTGTTCCTATGCGGTGCACAGCCACCTGAACCGGCCCAATGTAACGAGCATCGCCCTGGTTCAGGGGCAGGCGCTCGGCGGTGGATTCGAAAGCGCACTGGCGGCCAATGTGTTGATCGCCGAACGCGGCGCCAGAATGGGGCTGCCGGAAATCCTCTTCAATCTGTTCCCGGGGATGGGCGCGATGACTTTTCTGGGGCGTCGTGTAGGGCATCACCAGGCCGAGAAAATCATCCGTAGCGGCAAGCTCTATCTGGCTGAGGAGCTGTACGAAATGGGTGTGGTGGATGTGCTGGCGGAGCCGGGCGAGGGGGAGGGTGCGGTTTGCGACTATATCCGGCGCGAGGAGAAATCCCGCAACGGGATCCTCGCCTTGCGCGCCGCGCGCGAAGTCAGCCAGCCCGCGCCATACGATGAGCTGGTCCACATCACCGAAATCTGGGTGGATGCTGCCCTGCGTCTGGAAGCAAAGGATTTGCGGATGATGGAGCGGCTGGTCAGCCGACAAACCAGCAAGACCGGAACGGTTGCTGCAGCGGAGCCGTCACAGGCTTTCGGCGCGTAATTTCCGGTCCAGATAGGCCATCAGGGCGGTTTGCGCCTCGTTGAGCGCAAGCCGCACGTCGTCCAGCTTTTGGCGCGTGCACGCGTCGCCCATCTCATAGGGTTTGATGCGCTCGGCTTCGGTGCAAAGCTGTGCCAGCCGGCTGGCTCCGACATCGCTGGCGCCGCCTTTCAGCATGTGCAGCTGGTCGTGCCATTGGCCATAGTCCTGACTGGCCAGGGCGCGCTCGATATCGCGCAGTGAACGTTCGCTGTCCTCCTCGAAACTGGTGAGCAGATCCCGCACAAAATCATGCCCGCCCAGTTGGGCGAGATCGTCCAGTACCGATTCATCCAGCTCTTCCCGCTGCTGCGCGCGGGGCGGGGCGGCGGCAGGGGCTTGCACCTGCTGGCTGGCCAGCCGGGCAATGAGATCCACGAGTTCGCGGCTGTTGACCGGCTTGGTGAGGAAGCTGTCCGCCCCCGCTGCCTCGCAGGCATCCTGTGCCTCGGCGCGCGCGTCGGCGGTGAGCATGATGATGGGCAGATGCCCCTTTTCCATGAAGCGCCAGCGTTGCACTACTTGTGATCTCTCAATAGGTTGTTCACTCGGGACTTACCCGGAGAATTGGGGCTGCGAAACCAAACCAATGACCCGGAGCCCCGAATGAACAGCCATAAAAATGCCCGATTAACGCCGCGCGGTCGAGCCCTGTTGGTCGAACGCATCCTGGAGCACGGCCTGCGTCCCGAAGAAGCCGCGCAGTCTGCGGGCGTGAGTGTGCGCACCGCCTACAAATGGCTGCGCCGTTTCCGCGAAGAAGGCGCGAATGGGCTCGTCGATCGCAGCTCTCGCCCGCATCACTGTCCGCAGGCGCTTCCCGAAGCCACTCAGGCAAGCATCGTCGCTGCGCGTACCGAACGCCAGACGTATCGCCAGATCAGCCAGAGCCTGAACGTCGGCCACAGCAGCGTCGGACGCGTGCTGGTTCGTCAAGGTTTGAACCGGCTCGCCAGCCTGGAGCCTGCGCCGCCGGTTCAGCGCTACGAACACGACGCGCCCGGCGAGATGCTGCACCTCGACATCAAGAAACTCGGGCGTTTCGAGCGCCCCGGCCACCGGGTGACGGCGGATCGGACGGTGCATTCGCGCGGCGCGGGCTGGGAGTACGTGCATATCGCCATCGACGACCATACGCGCCTCGCCACGGCCAGCGTGCTGCCGGACGAAACCGCCCGGAGCGCTTGCCGGGCCTTGCTGGACGCCGTCCGGTATTACCGCCGTCTGGGCATCCGCTTTGTGCGGGTGCTGACCGACAACGGTGTGGCGTATCGCTCGCGCAAGTTCGGGCGGCTGTGCCGCCGTCTCGGCATCCGGCACAAGTTCACGAAACCGTATACGCCGCGTACCAACGGCAAGGCGGAGCGCTTCATTCAGACGGCGTTGCGTGAGTGGGCGTATGCGCGTTGCTACGAGTCCTCGGCCCAGCGAACGGAACAATTACCGGGATGGCTGCATCGCTACAACTGGCATCGACCCCACGCCAGTCTGGGATACTTGCCTCCCGTCAGCCGCTTGAATTCGCTGAATAACCTGGTGGGGTTACACAACTACTTCGGGCCCCGACAGCTGCGGCATGTGCATGTCGATAATGGCCAGATGGTAAGTGTGATCGCCGGATTCGAGCATGCTCAGGGCTTCCTCGCCGTCGTGCGCCAGATAAGCCTCGTGCCCGGCGTGCTCCAGGAGGCCGCGAATCACCCGCTGGTTGACCGGATTGTCTTCCGCCACCAGGATGCGCAGCGGGGCTGTCTGCCCGGTCTGGGCCTGGAAGCGGTTGGCCAGCGATACCACGTTGTGCGGCATGTCATGGCTGACGGCCGCGTGAATGGCATTGAACAAAAGCGTCGTATTGACCGGCGTCCGCAGCACCGACGCGTAGCCGTCACGCATCAACTGCGTGTCGCGTGTCAGAGCCATGCCGGCATCGGACTCGATCAGGATGACCGGCAACGCAGCCAGGCCGGGATCGTCGCGCAGCAGGTGCAGGAAGGCGCCCGGGTCGCCCGGCAGCACACCGCGTTCCACCACCACCGCGCCCAGCGGTGTGCCGCCCGACAGGTAGGCGGACAATTCGGCGGCAAGCCGGGCGGTGTTGTCCACCGTCACGGTTTCGGCACCCCAGTTGCGGATCATCGTCTGGATGCGGGCGCTCAGTTCGCCGCCCGCCAGAATCGCCACCCGCATAGGCGTGTCGAATTGTTCCGTGGCTACGACGGGCTGGGCGGCTTGCAATGCGAATGGCAGCTCGAACCAGAATGTCGTGCCTTCCCCTTCGCGGCTGTGCAGGCCGATGTGCCCATCCAGCGCTTCCACCAGCTGTTTGGCAATGGTGGTGCCCAGCCCGCTGCCGCCGAAGCGGCGGGTGACGGAGGGATCGGCCTGGGTAAAGCTGTCGAATATGCGTGCCTGCGCGGCTTCCGGAATGCCGATGCCGGTATCGACGATCTCGAAGCGCAGGCGTTGCGGGTGGCCTTGCCCGGCCGGGCGGATGTAGACGTCGACCCGGCCGTGTTCGGTGAACTTGATGGCATTGCCGATCAGGTTGATGAGGATCTGGCGCAGGTGGCGCGCATCGCCATGTAGCTGAAACGGCGTCTGCGGCGCAATGTGCGCCCCCAGCACGAGCCCCTTGCGCTGCGCCAGGGTTTCCAGCATCACGACCGTGCCGTTGACCAGGCGGTGCAGGTCGAAGTCCTCTTCCGTCGTGGCAAGGCGGCCGGTTTCGATGCGCGAAATGTCGAGCACGTTGTCGATCAGCTCCAGCAGGGTGTGGGCCGATGCGCGGATGATCTGGGCAAATTCCTTTTGTTCCTTGTCGAGCTTCGTTTCCGCCAGCAGATCGGCAACGCCAATGACGCCGTTGAGCGGCGTGCGGAGTTCATGGCTCATGTTGGCGAGGAAGCTCGATTTGGCCTGGTTGGCCACCTTTTCCCGCCTGACGGCACCGTGCAGCTGCCTCAGCAGGCTGGACGTGTAAAGCGGGACGACGATGAGCATCAGCCACATGCCCCACCAGAGTGGCGTATGTGCGTGCCAGAAGGGATTGAACTGGTAAACCACGATGAATCCGGCCGCGGACGCCAGCATCGAAACCAGCAGATACGGTACGCCATAGCGGAAACCGTTGCCCAGCGTGACCCAAAGGTAGATGGCGACGATGGGCGCCCCGGTTTCGTTCGAGATGGCCAGCATGTAGGTGGCGACGGTGAAGTCGTGCAGCATGCCGGTGCCGCGACGGATCACGGAGACGCCCGGATCGACGACCGTGCCGATCAGCAGTGCAAGGGAAACCAGCGTGAAGCTCAGTCCAAGAAAATGGACTTGCTCGGACAGGGTGGCGCCGTGTCCCGGGCCGCCAAGCGAGAAATACAGATAGAAGCCGGCAACAATGCACAGGCGGATCAATGCCTGCTGAAACTCGGTGTCCGGGCGTGCCTGAACCCGCCTTTGCAAGCGTTCGACAAAAGCGGGGCGGGAGAGCAGGTTCAACACAGGCAGAGATTCAGCCGGGCGCGTCGCCCAGATCGCGCATGATGGCCGCTACGGCATCGATGCGCAACTCGAAGGCGCGCACGCAAGCAGGATCGAAGTGTCTGCCGCTTTCCGACTGGATGTAGTTCAGCGCGTCCTGGAACGACCAGGCGCGCTTGTAGGGGCGGTCGGACGTGAGCGCGTCGAATACGTCGGCCACCGCCACGATGCGCGCTGGCAGCGGGATGTCCTCGCCGGCCAGACCTTGCGGGTAACCGCTGCCGTCGAATTTTTCGTGGTGGCCGAGTGCGATCACCGCGCCCATCTGCAGATAGCGCGACGGACTGCCGTCGAGAATCTCGTGCCCGATCAGCGGGTGGCGGCGCATGATTTTCTGCTCCTCCGGGGTATGCCGGCCGGGTTTGAGCAGAACCAGATCGGGGATGCCGATCTTGCCGATGTCGTGCATCGGCGCGGCGGCTTCGATCTCATCGCATTCCATTGCGGAGAGATTGAGTTTCTCGGCGATCAGACGGGCGTACTTCGACATGCGGATGATGTGATTGCCGGTTTCCTGGTCGCGATATTCGCCTGCCTTGGCCAGCTTCATCAGGGTTTCGCGTTCGCGCGTGCGCACTTCGCGGGTAGCCTGCATCACCTGCTCTTCCAGCCATAGTGCGCGGTCGTTCACCATTTTCTGGCTGCGCCGCAGTGCCAGCAGGTTGAGGCAGCGGGCACGGCATTCCTGCGGGTCGATCGGCCGGGTGAGGAAATCGGTCGCGCCGTTTTCCAGCGCCTGATAGCGGACCTGACGGTCTTCCACCACGGTGACGATGAGAATCGGTATCTCAGCCAGGTGACGTTCGGCGCGGACCCGGCGGGTGAATTCGATGCCGTCCATGCCGGGCATGCGGTAGTCGGTGATGATGAGATCCGGTGTCGCAAGGTGCATCCGCACCAGTGCATCCTGTGGATCGGCAAAGCTTTCCACGATGACACCCGGCTCCAGCGTGCGTGCCAGGCCTTCCAGCAGGCTGCGGGCGGTGCTGCGATCGTCGACGATCATCACGCGCGCCCCGCTGCGCGGGCGTGTGTCGCGTGCCGGACCAGGCGGCCCGAAGGAAGGCACAATACGCAGCTGCTTGGCAGTCACTGTCTTTAACTCTGAAATGGTTGATAAAACTGCAATTTCGTTGAATTATCGGGCAAGTCGAATATGAACTTTAACGTCCAGGAGTGGAGAGATGAAGAAAAACCTGTTGCTGGGTCTGATGGCCGGGCTGGCGGCGCTGTTTTCCTTGGCGGTTTCTGCCGAGCCGGCGGCGGATTATGCACGCGAGAAGAAATGGGCGGATGAGGTGGTGCCCGGACTGGTGGTGGGCGATCCGGTTTATCTGCAAACCCCGCGCGGGCATCACAAATTCCTTGCGCTGTTCACGCCGGTGGCCGACACCCACAAGGCAGTGGTGGTCGTCCATGGCATGGGTATTCATCCCGACTGGGGCATGGTCGGTACACTGCGCACCGAACTGGCGGACCGCGGGTTCACCACCTTGTCGATCCAGATGCCGGTGCTGGCGGCCGATGCCAAGGGTGAGGCCTATACGCCGACCTTCCCCGAAGCGGCCGAGCGCATCGCCGAGGCGGTCGAATTTCTCAAGGCCAAGGGCTACACCCAGCTGGCCATTGTTTCCCATAGCATGGGCTCGCGCATGAGCCGGGTATTCCTGGCCGGGAAACTGGATCCGGCGGTGAAATCGTGGGCCAGCCTGGGCATTTCGGTGGACGACTATGCCGCGCTGAAACTGCCGATTCTGGATTTGTACGGCGACAACGATCTGCCGGCGGTGCTGGCGAATGCGGGCAAGCGCAAGCAAAGCCTGGCTGCGTCTGCTTCGAAGCAGACGGTGATTGCCCGTGCCGACCATTTCTTCACCGGGCACGAAGCCGAGATGGTGGCCGCCGTAGCCGGCTTCCTTGACGCGACGCTGGAATAGCCCGGGCAGTGAGCCGTCGTGCGTGAGGCCCGGTGTTGCAGCCCGGCAAAAAGCCCCGCCAGGAGCGGGGCTTTTTGCCGGGCAAGGAAGCTGCACAGAACTTATACCGCTTCCAGCTTGCGCATGCCGGCGGGCAGCAGCTTGAGGTCGACCAGCGCAGTGACGAAGGACTTGAGGAACGTGGCATCGGCCTCATACACCATCTTGTAGTACTGCACCTTCATGGTGACGGCGCTGCCGAACACGATGGCGACGAAGGTGAAGATGGAGCCCAGCGCCAGGGTGGAGAAGCCGGTAATCCCCTGGCCGATGGTACAGCCCATCGCCAGCACGCCGCCGAAGCCCATCAGGATCGCCCCGATGAAATGGTTGATGAAGTCGCGGCCGGAGGCGAACCACTCGATGCGGAAGCTGCGCGAGATCAGCGCCCACAGCAGGGAGCCGGCGATCACGCCCGCCAGCGCCATGATGCCGAAGGTGAGCAGGGTGCGGTCGAAGCCGCCCGCCACGTAGCCGAGGGTTTGCCCCATCGGGTTGATGAAGGTGAAAGACTGCGAAGCGAGCGGGCCGGCGGCGGCGGGCCGGACCGCATCGGCCGGCGCATACAGATCCCAGTCCTGCACGTAGGCTTGCAGCGCCATCATTTCGCCGTCGGCGTTGACCGTGATGTTACTGGTGACATACCAGGCGGCGAGCACCGCGAGGCCGACCACGAGGCCACCGAGGAGGTTGTCGAAACTGGTGCGGAATTCGGCCGACTTGAACGCCCAGACCAGCAGCAGGCCGCCGATGACGCCACCCGCCACCATGCGGCCGGTGGCGGCGTTGTCGCCGAACAGCATCGCACCGAGATCCTGGTTGGTGGTCAGTGCGACTGCGGTCGGATTGGTCCAGGAATAGAACAGGGTGGAATACAGGGTCTTGTCGCTGCCAGGGAAGGGGTTGATCATGAAATAGGCAATCACGGCGATGACCAGCAGCACCATGACCGACTTGATGTTGCCGCCGCCGATGCGGATCAGGGTCTTGTTGCCGCAGCCCGAGGCAAGCGTCATGCCGATGCCGAACAGGACGCCGCCGAGCACGTTCTCCAGCCAGACGAAATTGGTCTGGCGGTAGGGCGGGAAGGTGCTGGTGACGTTGACCAGGCCGGCGGCTTCCAGGCCCGTCACGCCGAGTACGCCGACCGCGATGGCCAGTATCCAGGCACGCATACGGCCGGTGTCGCCCATGTTGACCCAGTCGGAGACGGCGCCCATGGTGCAGAAGCCGGTTTTGTTGACGACGGCGCCCATGATCAGGGCGATCCCAAAGGTCGACCACAGGAAAAATGATTGAGCGCTTGCAAAATCTTCGTAGATCATGACTCTATCTCTTGTGCGGAACAGGGGAAGCGGCGTGTGCCGCGCGCCCGGATGAAAGAGGGTACGCGAGCTGCCTAGTCCTGAATGGTAATGCCATGCGAACGCCGGGAACAGGTCCATTCCTACTGTTGTGCGTAGGCCGGTTTGTCTGCAGGAGGGGGCTTTACCCCAGCAGCCGCGTCATCGCCTCGCGGTATTTCGCGCTGGTCTTGTCGACGATCTCGGCCGGCAACGCCGGTCCCGGTGCCTGCTTGTTCCAGCCGCTGGCCACCAGCCAGTCGCGCACGAACTGCTTGTCGAAACTGGGCGGATTGCTGCCGGGCCGGTACTGATCGGCCGGCCAGAAGCGCGACGAATCGGGGGTCAGCGCCTCGTCGATCCACACCAGCCGGCCCTCTTCATCCTGGCCGAACTCGAACTTGGTGTCGGCGATGATGATGCCGCGTGTAAGCGCATATTCCGCCGCAGCCTTATACAGCGCAAGGCTGACGTCGCGCACCTGGGCGGCCAGATCGGCGCCGATCAGCGTGGCCATCTGGTCAAAACTGATGTTCTCGTCGTGCGCGCCGAGTGCCGCCTTGGTCGACGGCGTGAAGATCGGTTGCGGCAGGCGGTCGGCCTGCCTGAGACCGGCAGGCAGGGCGATGCCGCACACCGACTGACTGGACTGGTATTCCTTCCAGCCCGAACCCGCCAGATAACCGCGCACAATCGCTTCCACCGGCAGTGCCTTCAGCTTTTTCACCACGATGGCGCGGCCGGCTACTTGGTCGCGTTCGTTTTCCGCGACGACCGATTCCGGTGCGATACCAAGCGCCTGGCTCGGCACGATGGATTTCAGGCGGTCGAACCAGAAGGCCGATACCCGGGTCAGCACCTCGCCCTTGCCGGGGATGGGAACGGGCATCACCACGTCGAACGCCGACAGGCGGTCGGTGGTGACGATCAGGAGCGCGTCGTCGCCGACGGCGTAGATGTCGCGTACCTTGCCGCGGTGCACCAGCGGCAGCGAGGTGATGCGCGATTCGAGCAGGGGTTGGCCGAGGGGCGATGCGGACATGGTGGGCGTTGCGGAATCGGAAGAGCCGGCATTATAGCTGTCGCGATAGAATGTGCTGGCGAGGTAGGCGTCGCGCAGTTCGCGCAGCGCCACCAGCAGCACGCCTGCCAGCGGCACCGCCAGCAGCACGCCGACGAAGCCGAACAACTGGCCGAACGCAGCCAGCGCGAAGATCACCGCCACCGGATGCAGGCCGACACGCTCGCCGACCAGGCGCGGGGTGACGACATAGCTTTCCAGCGCTTGACCGGCCAGATAAATACCCGCCACCCAGGCTACCCCGATCCAGTCGGCAAACTGCAGCAAGGCCACCAGCAGCGCCAGGATCATGCCGAGGCCGAAACCGAGAAAGGGCACGAAGGACAGCACGCCGGTGAGGATGCCGATCGGTAGCGCGTAATCCAGTCCCGCTACCCACAGCGCCAGCGTGTAATACAGGGAAAGGGTGGCCATCACCGCCATCTGCCCGCGCAGGAACTCGCCGACCACCGCGTCCATGTCACGTGCCACGCGGCCGACGCCAGCCATCCAGGCGCGCGGCGTAAGCGTGGCGACGCGTGCCACCATCACGTCCCAGTCCTTCAGCAGATAGAACATCACTACCGGGATCAGCAGCAGGTTGGCCAGCACGCCGACGACGGCGAGTGCGCCGGTCTGCAGGGTGGGCAGCCAGGCGGCGCCGGTCTGCGCGGCTTTCTCGGTGAGCCAGGTTTTCAGCGCGTCCAGATTGGGGTCGATGGTAATGCCGAAAGTCTGCGCAAGCCACGGCAGAAAACGGGTCTGCAAGAGATCGAGTGCGCGTGGAACGCGCTGCGACAATTCCGCGAACTGCCCCTGGAACAGCGGCAGCGCCACCAGCAGCAGCGCGAGCAGCAGCAGCCCTGCGAGCACGATGACGATCACGGTGCCGGCCGCGCGTGGAATGCGGCGCGCCTCCAGCCGGTCGACCAGCGGATCGAAGATGTAGGCGAGCAGGGCGCCTGCCAGAAACGGCGTGAGGATGGGGCCGAGCAGGTAGATCAGTCCGCCCGTGACGAGCAGGAAGGCAAGGGCAAGCCAGGGAATGTTGAGCGGGCGGATCGCGTTCATAGGCGGTAAAATAGCGCACTTTTTGCTTCTGGAGCCGGGCGTGTCATCCATTTCCTACAAAGATGCTGGCGTCGATATCGACGCCGGCGATGCGCTGGTCGAACGCATCAAGCCGCTGGCCAAACGCACCATGCGCCCCGAAGTGCTGGCCGGCATCGGCGGCTTCGGCGCGCTGATCGAGATATCCAAGAAATACCGGGAACCGGTGCTGGTGTCCGGTACCGACGGCGTCGGCACCAAACTCAAACTGGCGTTCGAACTGAACCGCCACGACAGCGTCGGCATCGACCTCGTCGCGATGAGCGTCAACGACATCCTGGTGCAGGGCGCCGAGCCGCTGTTTTTCCTCGACTACTTCGCCTGCGGCAAGCTCACGCTGGACACCGCCGAAGCGGTGATCGCCGGCATTGCGAAGGGCTGCGAGCAGGCCGGCTGCGCGCTGATCGGCGGCGAGACCGCCGAAATGCCCGGCATGTATGCCGAGGGTGAATACGACCTCGCCGGCTTTGCCGTCGGCGTGGTGGAAAAATCCAGGCTCATCGGCGGCCAGTCCATCGTGCCGGGCGACGTGGTGCTCGGGTTGGCGTCTTCCGGCGCGCATTCCAACGGCTATTCGCTGATCCGCAAGCTGATCGACGTGTCCGGCATCGGCCTCAAGTCCGATTTCCACGGCCGTCCGTTTGCCGACGCCGTGATGGAGCCGACGCGGATCTACGTCAAGCCGCTCTTGGCGCTGCTGGAGAAGCTGCCGGTCAAGGGCATGGCGCACATCACCGGCGGCGGCATCACCGGCAATCTGCCGCGCTGCCTGCCGGAGGGCGTGGCAGCCCGGATCGATCAGGCCGCGTGGACGCGTCCGCCGCTGTTCGACTGGCTGCAGCAGGCCGGCAACGTCGCGCCGGATGAAATGCTGCGCACCTTCAACTGCGGCATCGGCCTGTGCGTCGTCGCCGCCGCCGCGGACGCCGCCGCCGCGATGGCGCACCTGCAGGCGAGCGGTGAAACCGTATGGCAGGTCGGCGAAATCGTCGCGCGTCCCGATGGCGCGGAGCAGGTGCTTTATCTGTGACCTGCCGCGTCGTCGTGCTGCTGTCGGGGCGCGGCAGCAATTTACAGGCGATCGCCGAAGCGCAGCTGCCAATTGATATCGTCGCCGTCATCGGCAACCGCCCGCAGGCGGCAGGACTGGCCTACGCACATGAGCACGGCCTGACCACCGTCGTGCTCGACCACATCGCGCATCCCGATCGCGCCGCTTTCGACGTCCTGCTGGCCGACGAAGTCGCGCGCCACCAGCCCGACCTGGTGGTGCTGGCGGGCTACATGCGCATCCTCAGTTCGGCCTTCATCGCGCGTTTCGAAGGCCGCCTGCTGAATATCCACCCCTCGCTGCTGCCCGCTTTCCCGGGATTGAAGACGCACGAACGCGCCCTGGCGGAAGGCGTGAAAATCCACGGCTGCACCGTGCACTTCGTTACCGCCGAGCTGGATCACGGCCCCATCGTCATCCAGGCCGCGGTGCCGGTGCGGGCGGACGATACGGCCGATGCCCTCGCCACGCGGGTCCTGGAACAGGAACACCGCATCTACCCGCAGGCGATCCGCTGGTTTGCCGAGGGCCGCCTGCTCAATCAGCATGGCCGGGTAAACTTGATGGACGATCCGGCGTCACAGTCTGTGTTTCCCCACGGAGTGTGAGCATGTTCAAACATCTGTTACTGGCATCCGGTTTCATGATCGCGGCGACGGCCCAGGCCGCGCCCAGGGACCCCGATCCACCGCGGGCTGAAGCCCGTGTGGAGTCGTATGCGCCGCCGACGCAAATGAACCTGGTGTACGACTTCTACCGCAACGGCCACAAGCTCGGCCAGGTGATCGATACCTTTACCCGCAACGGCAGCCGCTACATGCTAAGCAGCGAAACCCGCGCCAACGGCCCGCTGAAAATGCTGTGGCCGGGCAGCATCCGCCTCGAAAGCAGCGGCGTGGTGACGCCGCAGGGACTGCGGCCGACACGTTTCCAGTATGCCCGCAGCGATGCGCCGCACAAGCTGGCGAGTGCACGCCTCGACTGGAAACAACGCAGCATTGCCTGGCAATACAAGGGCGAGTCATGGCAGATGAAAGGCCTGAAGAACGGGACACAGGATCAGCTGTCGCAGCTCTACCAGTTCATGTTCGCCCCCAGCCTGCCCGCCGACTATGCCCTGCAGGTGGTAAGTCGGCGCGATCTGGACGACTACCATTACACGCGCAGCGATGGCGGTGCCATCGTGACGCCGCTGGGGACGCTGGCCACCCAGCAATACCAGCGCGTCGAACAGAAGCCGGGCGAGAAAGCCATCACCGTATGGGTTGCGCCGGCGCGTCAGAACCTGCCGGTGCAGATCCGGGTATTCGATGACGGCGCCACGCTCGAACAGCGCCTGGTGAGCGCCAGCATCAAAGGCTGATGCCGATGGGGCGCAGGCTACGCCCCTGGTGGCTGGCCCTGGCGGCTTCGCTGCTACTGCACGGCACCTTGATCGGCGCTTTGGGTTGGCGGCTGCCGCAGTGGCAGCCGCCTGCCGAACCGCCCCCGTTCGAAGCGCGGCTGCTTGCCAAACCGCCCACCGTCGTGACGGCCGCCGCGCTCTTGCCGGCTCCACCGGCCGCCTCCCGGGCGCCGCCGGCCCGCGCCGCGCCGCCGCCTGAATTGCCTGCCGAAGCAGAAACCGAAGCAGAAACCGAAGTGGAAACCGAAGTGGAAACCGAGGCGGCCGCAGCTGCGGCCGTTGCGGCGACCGATTTGAACAATGCGCCCGCAGGGCGCCTCGACGAAGCCCCCGTCATCGCAGCAGCGCCGGTCGAAGCACCGCCGCCGACACTGAACCCGTTGCCGCCGCGTCTCGACCTGCACTTTCGGGTGCATTACGGTGTGGCGGCGGGCGAGCAGACGCTACTCTGGGTGAACCAGGGTGAGCACTACACGCTGACCAGTGTGGCGGCGGCCAGCGGTCTCGCCGGTGTGTTTTACCGCGGCCGCTTCGTGCAGACCAGCCGTGGCCGCATCACGCCGCATGGCTTGCAGCCGGAGGAATTCTGGGACCAGCGTGGCGACAAGCGCAGCCGCGCGCGCTTCGATGCGGCCAACAACAGCCTCACGCTGATCCCGGCGAAGGGGGCGCCACGCCATTTCGCCTATCAGGGCGATGTGCAGGATGCGCTCAGCCTGTTTTTCCAGCTGGCGCTGACCGCACCGCCGCCGGACGGGCAGCTGACCTATACGGTGTTCAACGGCAAGAGGCTGCGCGATTACCGTTACGAGGTGCGCGGCGAAGAAATCCTGCAGACCGCGCTGGGTGAATTGCGCACCCTGCATCTTGCACGGGTGGCCGACGACGATGGCCGCTTCGAGGCATGGCTGGCGATCGACCGGCATTACCTGCCGGTACGCGTGCTGCGCAGCGACGAGAAGGGCAGCACGGTGGAACTCAGGGTGAAATCGATTGCGCCCTGAAAGCTACTGCGGCAGGCCGTCTATCTGTGCGCCTGCCGCGATGCCGCGCCGCCGGAATTCCCCTTGCGGCACTTCCAGCGCATAGCGCGCATCCGTGTCGGGACAATGCAGGGTGTCGCTATGCGGCTGCATATCGGCGAGCGTGACGATGCGGCCGCGGGCGTCGGCAAATGCAATCGACAGTGGCAGCGGGGTGTTGCGCATCCAGAAGCAATGCCGGGCCGCTTGCCCGAACACGAACAGCATGCCGCCGTCGGCGGGGAGCTGCGTGCGGCCCATCAGGCCGCGTTCGCGCTGCTGCGGCGTGGCCGCGACTTCAACCTGGAAAACATGCGGGCCGATGCGTAGCGGCAGCGATGCGTCGTTCGCGGCGGCGCCGCATGAAACGAGCAATGCAAGCGCGCTGTAACGGCCGGCCCTGAGCCATGCGCTATAAGGCATCGCGCAGCCGTTCGGCCAGTTGCAGCGCGGCGGCCGGATCGGCATCGAGCACGTTGAAATGCCCCATCTTGCGGCCCGGACGCGCGGCTTGCTTGCCATACAGATGCAGCTTGATGGCCGGGTGCGCCAGCAGCGTGTCCCAGCGCGGGCCGTCGTTGCGCCAGCGGTCGCCGAGCAGGTTGACCATCACCACCGGCGACAGCAGGCGGGTGTCGCCCAGCGGCAGGCCGCACAGCGCGCGCACCTGCTGCTCGAACTGGTCGGTGACGCAGGCGTCGAGCGTGTAGTGGCCGGAGTTGTGCGGGCGCGGGGCGATTTCGTTGACCATCAGGCGGCCCCCGGCGACGAAGAATTCGACTGCCATCACGCCGACGTAGCCGAGCCGGTCGGCCACCGCGCGTGCCGTGTCGCGCGCCTGCGCGGCGAGGCTGTCGGGCACGCGGGCGGGAACGATGGAGACGTCGAGAATGCCATTGTCGTGGCGATTTTCGGCGACCGGAAACAGCGCGCACTCGCCGGCATCGTCGCGCGCCAGCACCACCGATACCTCGCGCTCCAGTTCGACGAAACCTTCCAGCACGCAGGGCTGGCCGCCGAATTCGCGGAACGCAGCGCGGGCTTCCTCAAGCGTGCCGACCCGCGCCTGGCCCTTGCCGTCGTAGCCGAAGCGCGACACTTTCAGCAGCGCCGGCGTGCCGGTGTCCGCCAGCGCGGCGTCGAGGTCGCCTTCGCTGTAGACCAGCGCGAACGGCGCGGTGGCGAAGCCGTTGTCGGCGAGCCAGGATTTTTCGTGGCTGCGGTCCTGCACGATCGCCACCGCGGCGGCGCCTGGCGACACCCGGCAATGGCTGGCCAGTTCGATCAGGCTTGCCGCCGGGACGTTCTCGAATTCGGTGGTCACGGCGGCGCAGGCGGTGCCGAGCTGCTTCAGCGCGGCGTGGTCGGCGTAATCCGCCTGCAGGTGCACATCGGCCATCTGCCCGGCGGGGCTGGCGCCATCGGGGTCGAGCACCATGACCCGGTAACCCATGGTGCGCGCGGCGATGGTGAACATGCGGCCGAGCTGGCCGCCGCCGAGGATGCCCAGGGTGGCACCGGGCAGGATGGGCAGCGGCCTAGTCGACATCGGGCAGTTCCATTGCCAGCACCGAATCCGCCTGGCCGCGGCGGAAGTCGTTGAGTTGGTCGGCGAGCCCGTTGTCGTAGCGCGCGATCAGGGCGGCGGCGAACAGCGCGGCGTTGGCGGCGCCAGCCTCGCCGATGGCGAAGGTGGCGACCGGGATGCCCTTCGGCATCTGCACGATGGAGAGCAGCGAATCCAGGCCCTTGAGGTATTTCGACGGTACCGGCACGCCGAGCACCGGCACAATGGTTTTCGACGCGATCATGCCGGGCAGGTGGGCGGCGCCACCGGCACCGGCGATGATCGCCTTGATGCCACGTGCCGCCGCAGTGGAAGCGTATTCGTACAGCAGATCCGGGGTGCGATGCGCGGACACCACCTTCGTTTCATGGTGGATGCCCAACTGCTTCAGCAGCATCGCCGCATGCTTCATCACCTCCCAATCGCTGGAAGACCCCATCACCACACCCACCTGAGGCGCGTTCATCATGCTGATTCCTGAATGCGAAAGCCGGCATTTTAGCGCGCAGACTCCCTACAATGGCGCGCGTACGATTTCGGAGACGACCATGCCCGCTTCCCTGCAGACCCTGACCCTGCTCACGCTGTCCAACGTGTTCATGACCTTCGCGTGGTACGCCCATCTGAAAGACATGAACAACCAGCCGTGGATCGTCGCGGCGTTCGCCAGCTGGGGCATCGCCCTGTTCGAGTACCTGCTGCAGGTGCCGGCCAACCGCATCGGCTTCACCGTGATGAGCCTGCCGCAGTTGAAGATCATGCAGGAAGTCATCGCGCTGTCGGTGTTCATTCCGTTCGCCGTGCTCTACATGAAGGTGGAGCTGAAGTGGGATTTCCTGTGGGCGGCGCTGTGCCTGATGGGCGCGATCTATTTCATGTTCCGCGAATCGGTGTAGATGCTGCGCCGCGCGCAGCCTGCGGCCTTGCTGCACGTGCACCATGGGGCGCCCAGACAAAACGCCCCGCACGGGGCGGGGCGTTTGATGCGGCGGCGGGGGGGGCCTCAGACGCAGCCGGTCGGCTTCGGGGTGCCGGCGTAGCGGCCGGCCTGCTTGGCGGGGCCGAACGGGAACAGGTCGAACAGGAATTTCTTGTCGCCCCATTCGTTGCCGAACTCTTCCTTCAGGCCCTTCTGCAGGAAGCGCAGGTTGGGCGCGGTGCCGTTCTGGGCGAACTGGTCACGCATGTAATGGATGATCTTCCAGTGGTTTTCGCCCAGCTCCAGCTTGTCTTCCTTGGCCAGTTCGACCGCCAGTTCCTCGGACCAGTCATCCAGATTGACCAGATAGCCTTCGGGGTCGGTTTCGACGATTTTTCCGTTGATTTCACGTTCCATGTTGCAGTCCTTGCGTCCAATAAAATTTGCGAGGCCACACAATAGAATAACCTAGTAAACTAGTCAACTAATTTCGATGGGCATGGCGCGGCTTACGCCGCCGCCGGTTTCCCGCCATGGGGCTCGTCGCGCGCCTGCCTGAGCCAGGCATAGTAGGCGTCGTACATCAGCATGCCGTGCTGCAACATGACGTGGTCGTCCGCGAACAGCGCCGAAAGGCCGAGCGATTGCGCCAGCAGGCCGGCGCATTGCGGCGCGAGATCAAGCCGCGCGGTGTCGGCGCCGCGCACGATGACGGCGAGCTGCTGCAAGGCCGGGTCGCGCAGATCGTGCAAACGCAAAAAGGCATCGAAGCTGCACAGCTCGCCGACATGGCCGTATTCCACGCCAGGGATGTCGTAGGGTGTCGCGCCGGTTTCTTGCGCGACTTTCAGCACCTCGGCGGCGGGTACGTAGAGAAATTCAGCGGCCGGATCGATGAAGCGCGCAATCAGCCAGGGGCAGGCGATGCGGTCGATCTTCGGGCGTTCGCGGGTGACCCATTTCATTTGGCAGCGACCTTGCCGCCCGCGGCCTTGTAGGCTTCGAAGCCGCCCTCGATGAAGCGTGCCTTGACGCCGGCAGCCTGCAGGCGGTCGACCACGCTGTTCGATACTGTGCCGCCTCGCACGCAGTAGATCACTACGTCGAGCGTGCGCGGGACGGCGCCGATCCAGGCGTCGATCTTGTCCGGGTTTTTCCACATCGCGCCGGGAATGGTCTCGCTGGACGCGGCATAGTCGCTTTCGCGCCGCACGTCGAACACCAGGGTGGTGTCGGGGTCCAGTTTGGCGGGTTTGATGGTGCGTGCCAGCTCCTCGCATTTATCGGTGGGATTGGAACAGCCGCAACGCTTCGGTGCCTGGATCTTGATCTCCATGTTGTCCTCACGAAAAGAGTGAATAAGCCAGCCCCAGGAGGGCGCATACGCCGATCACCTTCATGATGTCGGCCTGGTATTTCCACAGGGCGACAAATGCGGCAATCGCGACGATGACGGGGAACCATTCGAAGCTGCCGGCGAACGGCGCCGCTGCCGTGCCCTGCGGCCAGAAGGTGTGCCAGGCGAAGAATACCGCCAGATTGAGGATGACGCCCACTACCGCGGCGGTGATGCCGGTCAGCGGCGCAGTGAAGCGAAGTTCGCCGCGCGTGGCCTCGATCAACGGCGCGCCCGCCAGGATGAAAAAGAACGAGGGCAGAAAGGTGAAGAAAGTCGCCACCGCCGCGCCGGCGAAGCCGGCGACCAGCGGATTGGCGAACACCCCCTTGGCGACGCCACCGAGATAGCCGACCCAGGTGACGATCATGATCAGCGGTCCCGGCGTGGTTTCGCCGAGCGCCAGACCGTCCATCATCTGCGCGCCGGTAAGCCAGCCGTAGTGCTCCACCGCACCCTGGTAGACGTACGGTAGGACGGCGTAGGCGCCGCCGATGGTGAGGAAGGCTGCACGGGTGAAGAAGTCGCCCATGTGGGCGAGATCGGCGGCGCCGTAGAGCGCCAGCATCGCGCCCAGCCAGATCAGCACGAACGCGCCGCTGGTGGCCGCGAGCCGGCCCCAGCTGAAGCGTGCATGGGCGGGCGGCGGCGTGTCGTCGTCGATCAGCGCCGGGCCGTATTGGCGGTGGCCGGTGCCGTGCCCGCCGCCCGCCTTGAATTTGTGCGGCGCGAGCCGGCCGCCGACGGCGCCCAGAATCGCCGCCGCGAGCACGATCCACGGAAAGCCGATGTCGAACACGAAAATGCCGATGAAGGCGAGCGCCGCCATGCCCCACAGCACCTCGTTCTTCAGCGCGCGATAGCCGATGCGCCAGGCGGCGAACAGCACCACCGCCACCACCGCCGGCCGGATGCCGTAGAAAATGCCCTGCACCAGCGGCACGTCGCCCCATGCCAGATAGAGGGCGGCCAGCAGCGCCAGCAGCAGAAAACCGGGCAGGAAGAACAGCGTGCCCGCGATCACGCCGCCTTTCACGCCGTGCAACAGCCAGCTGATGTAGATCGCCAGTTGGGTCGCTTCGGGGCCGGGCAGCAGCATGCAGTAGTTGAGCGCATGCAGGTAGCGGTGCTCGGAAATCCAGCGGCGTTTTTCCACCAGTTCCTGATGCATCAGCGCGATCTGCCCGGCGGGGCCGCCGAAGCTGATGAAGCCGAGCTTGAGCCAGTATTTGAAGGATTCGCGCAGGGTGACGGGCGCGGGGGCGGCGATAGGGGCGGTGTCCAAGAGAAATGCTCCAAGTCGAAGGATTAAAGCCAGACTTGGACGGGACACCGTCTTGCGGATGGGATTGCACCCTGGCGCCGGGGGCTGGTGCCCCGGCAGGTGCAATTCTAATACCGGGTGGGGCGGTCAGCCAAGCGAATCCGGCCCCAGCACGAAATCCTTGAACGCCTGTGCCACCGGTGACAGCCGTTTGTCGGCGCGATGGACGATGTACCAGTGGCGCATGATGGGAAAGCCCTCGACCGCGAGCACGGCTAGCCGCTTCAGCGTCCGTTCCATCTCTAGCGTCTGCAGCGACAGGATGCCGAGGCCCAGCCCGGCCTGGACCGCCTGCTTGATCGCTTCGTTGCTGCTCATTTCCATGCTGCTGCGGATTTCCAGCCCGCGGGCGGCGAAGAAGCGTTCCATGGCGCCGCGGGTGCCGGAGCCGGCTTCGCGCACCAGGAAGGGCTCGGACGCCAGGTCGCGGACGGCGATCCGCTTTTTGCGGACCAGCGAGTGGCCGGGCGGAGCGATCACCACCAGCGGGTTGTCCATGAAGCGGGTGGCTTCCAGGTCCAGTCCATCCGGCACCTGGCCCATGATGGCCAGATCGATGCGGTTCGCGGCCAGTTGCCCCAGTACCGACTCGCGGTTGGATACGTCCAGATGGATCGCTACCCTGGGGTGCTCGCCGCGAAAGCGGGCGAGGATGCCGGTGGCGACGGCACTCACGGTTGTGGTCACGGCGATGTTGAGCTGGCCGCTGTCCATGCTGCGCAGCTGCGCCAGGTTGGCCTGCAGATCGTCCAGGCGCGCGGTGATGGCCTGGCTGGCGTGCAGCACTTCGCGCCCGGCCTCGGTGAGAAAGATTTTTTTCCCCAGCTGCTCGGTGAGCGGCATGCCGAGAATGACTTCGATTCCCCGCATCTGCATGGAGACGGCAGGCTGCGACAGGTGCAATTCCTCGGCTGCCCGCGAAAACGACAGGCGGCGGGCAACGGCTTCGAATACCCGGAACTGGCGAAGCGTCAATCGGCGCATTATTTATGTATAAGGTTAATGATATGGTTTTTATCATAACAACTGAATTTTAATTATATAAGCCCCTGCGTATAGTCCGTCCCTGTCGTGATCAGGGAAAAGCGCCTGATGCTTTGTTTATCTACCGCAGGAGTCATGCAATGGATCAATCCGCACGTTATGCCGACCTCTCCCTGAAAGAGGAAGATCTGATCAAGGGTGGCAAGCACATCCTCGTCGCCTACAAGATGAAGCCCAAGGCCGGCCACGGCTACCTCGAAGCCGCCGCGCACTTTGCCGCCGAGTCCTCCACCGGCACCAACGTCGAAGTGTCGACCACCGATGAATTCACCAAGGGCGTCGACGCGCTGGTGTACTACATCGACGAAGCCACCGAAGACATGCGGATTGCGTATCCGCTCGACCTGTTCGACCGCAACGTCACCGACGGCCGCATGATGATCGTCTCCTTCCTGACGCTGGTGATCGGCAACAACCAGGGCATGGGCGACATCGAACATGCCAAGATCCACGATTTCTACGTGCCCGAGCGCGCCATCCAGCTGTTCGACGGCCCCGCCAAGGATATTTCCGACCTGTGGCGCATCCTCGGTCGCCCGGTCCAGAACGGCGGCTACATCGCCGGCACCATCATCAAGCCGAAGCTGGGCCTGCGCCCCGAGCCCTTCGCCCATGCGGCCTACCAGTTCTGGCTGGGCGGCGACTTCATCAAGAACGACGAACCCCAGGGCAACCAGGTGTTCTCGCCGCTGAAGAAAACCATTCCGCTGGTGTATGACGCGATGAAGCGCGCCCAGGACGAAACCGGCCAGCCCAAGCTGTTCTCGATGAACATCACCGCCGACGATCATTTCGAAATGTGTGCCCGCGCCGATTTCGCGCTGGAAACCTTCGGCCCCGACGCCGACAAGCTGGCCTTCCTGGTCGACGGTTTCGTCGGCGGCCCCGGCATGATCACCACTGCCCGCCGTCAGTATCCCGGCCAGTATCTGCACTACCACCGCGCCGGCCACGGCATGATCACCTCGCCGTCCGCCAAGCGCGGCTACACCGCGTTCGTGCTGGCCAAGATCTCGCGTCTGCAGGGCGCGTCGGGCATCCACGTCGGCACCATGGGCTACGGCAAGATGGAAGGCGACAACACCGACAAGCTGATCGCCTACATGATCGAGCGCGACGAGTGCCAGGGCCCGGTCTATTTCCAGAAGTGGTACGGCATGAAGCCCACCACCCCGATCATTTCCGGCGGCATGAACGCGCTGCGTCTGCCCGGCTTCTTCGAGAACCTGGGCCACGGCAACGTCATCAACACCTCCGGCGGCGGTTCCTACGGCCACATCGACAGCCCGGCCGCCGGCGCGATCTCGCTGCGCCAGTCGTACGAATGCTGGAAGGCCGGCGCCGACCCGATCGAGTTCGCCAAGAGCCACAAGGAATTCGCCCGCGCCTTCGAGTCCTTCCCGGGCGACGCCGACAAGCTGTTCCCGGGCTGGCGCGAGAAGCTGGGCGTGCACAAATAAGCATGCGGGGATGAATCCTCATCCCTGCGGGTTGGGTTCGAAGCGGTCTCCTAGCCGTCGAGAACCGTTCCCGCGCTACACGCCCCCGGCTTTCCGGGGGCGTTTTTTTCTTCCATCGCGAGGAATAAAGATGACGAACAAGGATCAGTACAAGGTCGAGCAGGAACCCTTCTACCAGCAGCAGAAGAACGAAGTCACGCTGTACGAGGCCGCCTATCGCAACCGTCTGCCGGTGATGGTGAAAGGGCCAACCGGATGTGGTAAATCGCGCTTTGTCGAATACATGGCGTGGAAGCTCGGCAAGCCGCTGATCACCGTGGCCTGCAACGAGGATATGACCGCGTCCGATCTGGTCGGCCGATACCTGCTGGAAGCCAACGGCACCCGCTGGCTCGACGGCCCGCTCACCACCGCCGCGCGCATCGGCGCCATCTGCTACCTGGATGAGATCGTCGAGGCGCGCCAGGACACCACCGTGGTGATCCACCCGCTCACCGACCATCGCCGCACCCTGCCGCTCGACAAGAAGGGCGAGCTGATCCACGCGCATCCCGACTTCCAGCTGGTGATCTCCTACAACCCCGGCTACCAGACGTTGATGAAGGATCTCAAGCAGTCGACCAAGCAGCGCTTCACCGCGTTCGACTTCGACTACCCCAACGCCGCGCTGGAAGCGCAGATCGTGGCGAAGGAGACCGGCATGGACGAAGCGGCCGCCGCGAAGCTGGTGAAGATCGGTGGCGTGGCGCGCAACCTGAAAGGGCACGGCCTCGACGAGGGTATCTCGACGCGCCTGCTGGTGTATGCCGCGACCCTGATCAAGGACGGCGTGGCGCCAACGGACGCCTGCCGCATGGCGCTGGTGCGGCCGATCACCGACGACACCGACATCCGCGACACGCTCGATCACGCCATCGACGCGACGTTTGCAGCCTGAGCGGGGATCGAGCCAGAGGGAGATGACGTTTTTCTTCGCGTCCCTGCGCGCACTTCGCGGATAAACACATGACCGAAACCGCCTACCAGCATCCCCTCATGGCTGCCTACTGGAAGCAGCTCGACACCCGCTTTCCGCAGGTGGAGGAGGTCTTCGACGACGTCATGGCGGAAGCGCTGACGGTGCTGACGCGCGAAGGCATCGACGCCTGCCTCGAAGCCGGCCGTGTCATCGGCAAACTGGGGCGCGGCGTCGAGCCGATATTGGCGTTCCTGGAAGCGTGGCCGTCCACTGCCAGCGCCACGGGCGAATCGGCCTTGCCGGCGGTGATGGCGCTGATCCAGCGCTTGCAGAAGTCGCCCAACGGCCGCGCCATCACGCCTTTCCTGCAGACGCTGGCGTCGGTTGCCAAACGCCTGCAGTCGCAGGAACTGCTGCAGCACTACCTCGACATCGCGCTGGACCTCAAGACGCGCACCACCGGCTCCATCCACGGCCACCACACCACCTTTCCCAGCCCGGGCCTGCCAGAATTCTTCACCCAGGCGCCGCACCTGCTCAGCCAGCTCACGCTCGCCGGCCTGAAGAACTGGGTCGAATACGGCATCCGCAACTACCGCACGCATCCCGAGCGGCAGAAGGACTACTTCAGCCTGCAATCGGCCGACAGCCGCGCCGTGCTGCAGCGCGAGCGCCACGGCACCTTGCTGGTCGACGTCGAGCGCAGGCTCGATCTGTACCTGCGCGGCCTGTGGCGGGACGGCGACCACCTGGTGCCGTATTCCACCGCGTTCGACGAAATCCGCAAACCCATTCCCTACTACGACAAGCTCGGCATTCGCCTGCCCGACGTGTACGACGATGCCGGCGAGATCACGGGTCTCGATCGCTACCGTGCCGCGCTTGCCCACATCGTCGGCCACCGCCGCTGGTCCGAGGCGCAGGTTGCCGACAACTGGAGCCCGTTCCAGCGCATGGCGGTGGAGTTCTTCGAGGACTGCCGCGTCGAGACGCTCTTGATCCGCGAATACCCCGGCCTGCGCCGCCTGTTCCTCGCGCTGCATCCGCGGCCTTCAGAGACCGCCTGCGATCCCGAGACCACTTCCTGCCTGCGTCACCGCATGGCGATGCTGTCGCGCGCGCTGCTCGGCCCCGATCACGGCTACGTCGATGCCGACCTCAACGATTACGTTAAGCGTTTCCACGCGATCATGGATGACCGCGCATCCAGTACCAAGGACATCGCCGCGCTGGCGCTAAGTTATGTCGCAAAAACCCGCCGCCAGAGCGACCAGTTCGCCCGGGTTCACTTCGCCGACACTGTGGTCGACTACCGCGACGACAACCGCCAGCTGTGGAAATTCATCGAGGCGGGCGACGAAGAAGAGGCCTTCGACGAGAAGCGCAAGATCGAGCCGGGCGAGGAAATCCACGGCCTGCCGCCGCGCCATTACCCGGAATGGGATTACAGCAGCCAGACCTACCGTCCGGACTGGGCCAGCGTCTACGAGGCGCTGCATCCCGGCGGCGACCCGGCCGATATCGACCGCCTGCTCGCCAAGCACGGCGTGCTCGCCAAGCGGCTGAAGAAGATGCTCGACCTCCTGAAGCCGCAAGACAAGGTGCGTATCCGCTATCAGGAGGAAGGCAGCGAGCTCGACCTTGACGTCGCCATCCGTTCGCTGATCGATTTCAAGGGCGGTGCCATCCCCGACCCGCGCATCAACATGAGCCACCGCACCGACGGCCGCGACATCGCCGTGATGCTGCTGCTCGACCTGTCGGAATCGCTCAACGAGAAGGCGGCGGGCAGTGATCAGACCATCCTCGAACTCTCCCAGGAGGCGGTCTCGCTCTTGGCCTGGGCGATCGAGAAGCTGGGCGATTCGTTCGCCATCGCCGGCTTCCATTCCAATACCCGCCACGACGTGCGTTATCTGCACATCAAGGGCTATGGCGAGCACTTCAACGACGAGGTCAAGGCACGCTTGGCCGCGATGGAGGCGGGCTACTCCACCCGCATGGGCGCGGCGATGCGCCACGCCGCGCACACCCTCGGCGCGCGTCCGGCCGACAAGAAACTGATGCTCATCCTCACCGACGGCATGCCGTCCGACGTCGATGTCCACGACGAACGCCTGCTGATCGAAGACGCGCGGCAAGCGGTGAAGGAACTCGACCGGGACAATATTTTCACCTACTGCATCAGCCTCGACCCCAGGGCCGACGAATACGTCAGCGACATCTTCGGCCGTCAGGTCACCGTCATCGACCGCATCGAGCGCCTGCCGGAAAAGCTGCCAGAACTCTTTATGGCGTTAACGAAGTAGACGCCAAGTCGCGTAGCGACCGCCGCTACGACACGTCGCCCGTATTTTTCAGGGCACTGCGGGTGAGTGTCACGAAGAGGGGGCGTCCGGCACAGGCCAAGCTGGCCGAGAGCAGGCCATGCGCGCATGCTTTTTTGCCGCGGGCGAGGCCCGGATTGCCTCGCGGGGATATTTCGGTTAGAATCCTTTTGCGCAAAACAATATTGCGTGCTTGTTGTGCCGGTTCGCCTGTAGGCAGCGGCCGACACCATTAAAACCATAATTGCCCAGCGCCTTCCGCGCCTGTGATTTTTTCCATCCGCCATTCCCGGCGATGACGCCTTCTCAAGGAGGTGTCGCCCGCATGCCCGGCTATCCCTCGATACCCGGGTCCGGTCTTCCAACGAGCGCGCGACCCTCGCCGCCCCGACCTTGGAGATGACATTGTTCGACATGACTGAAGGTTTCCATCCGAATCCGCCTGCCCCTGCGCCGCACGGGCATCCACCCCTTGCCAGCGCAGCGGTGCTGGGCGCCGGTGCCTGGGGCACTGCCCTGGCCAGTGCGCTGCAGCGCGGCGGCGTGCCGACCTGGCTGTGGGCGCGGCGTCCGGAGGTCGCGGAAGCGATCCGCAGCCGCAACCATCATCCGCACTGCCTGGCCGGGATCGCCCTGCCGTCCGGACTCGGCGCCACCGCCGACATGGCGCACGCCCTGCACGGAGCGAAGCTGGCCATCCTCGCCGTGCCTTCGGCCGCCACGCGGGATATCGCCCGCCAGGCAGCGCGGATGATGGCTCCGGGCACGCTGGTGCTGACCGCCAGCAAGGGCATCGAACAGGGCAGCGGGGCGCTGATGACTCGGGTGCTGGACGAGGAACTGGACAAGTCCGTGATGACCGGGTCGATCAGCGGGCCGAGCTTTGCCGACGAAGTGGCATGCGGCAAGTCCACGCTGCTGACCCTTGCCATGCCGGCGCTGGAACGCTTTCATCCATGCTACAGGGACGCGCGCAGGCTCGTCGACAGCCTGCAGCAACAGCTTGCCTACGCAGGCGTGACGCTGGAACTGACCCGTGATGTCGTGGGGGCACAGGTGGGCGGCGCGTTGAAGAACATGATCGCCATCGCCTGCGGCATGGCCACCGCGCAGGGCATGGGCGAAAACGCGCGTGCCGGCATCATCACGCGCGGCCTCGATGACATGCGCCGCCTCACCCTGGCCATGGGCGGCAGCATGGAAACCCTGTTCGGCTGCAGCGGTGTCGGCGATCTGTTTCTCACCGCGGCGTCCGAGCATTCGCGCAATACCCGGCTGGGCATGCGGCTCGGGCGGCCGGGCACCGTGGCCGCAGTCGACGAACTCGCAGAAGGTGCGGTCAGCGCACTGTCGGTCGAGATCCTCGAGCGCAAGTACGGACAGCGCCTCAATGTGGCCGCCGCCGTACGCGACGTGCTACAGCACCAGGCCACACCGGAACAGGCGCTGCACCGCCTGTTGCACGAAAGCGCGCCGGGCATGGCAGCGTCCGCGGTGCGGCCGCCGCGGCCTGCCGCCGTGCGGCCCCGCATCGGCCACGACAGCGACGCGCATCCGGCAGCGCAGCCCTGGAGCCTGAGCTATGCGTAAGGCGGCCGGCAACACGCCGCAGACCATCCTCGCCACCGACCTCGACGGCACCTTTCTGGGCGGCAGCAGTGAAGAACGCGCCACGCTGTACGACTGGATCGCGCAGCGCCGCGACGAAATCGTGCTCATTTTTGTCAGCGGACGCGGCATCGATTTCATGCGCGGCCTGGCCAAGGAGCTGCCGGTGCAGCCCGACCACATGGTCGGCGATGTCGGCACCAGCGTCGCGTGCGGCCCGTGGTACTCGCCCCTGCCGCATCTCGAGCAGTGGCTGGACGCCTGCTGGCCGGCCGATGCATCGGACCGCATCGAGCAGGCCATGCAGCAGCACCCGGGGCTGAGCGAGCAGCCCATCGTCGGTGGCCGGCGCCGGTCCTACTACTTCAAGGACCCTGCCCATGCGCTGGCTGCGCGACAAGACCTCCAGCAACTGGGTTTCGACGCCCTGATCTCGGACAACCTGTATTTCGACGTGCTGCCGCGCGGCGTGCAGAAAGGCCCCACCCTGCTGCGCATCCTGCAGGCGCTCGACCTGCCCGCGCACCGCACCCTGGTCGCCGGCGACACGCTCAACGACCTGTCCATGTTCGACACCGGTCTGGCCGGCGTCGCCGTGGGCAACCGCGAAGCCGCGCTCGACGCGGCCATCCGGCAACACTGCAACGTGTACCGCAGCCCGCATCCGGGCGCGGCCGGCGTGCTCGACGCGCTGCAACGTTTTCACCGAACGGAGGACTCCCATGGCTTCATCACTGGTCATCGTCTATCACCGGCAGCCTTATGAGGAACATGTCGTCGACGGCAAAACCGTTCTAAGGGAAAACGCCAGCCCCAACGGCATCGTGCCCGCGCTCAAAGGCTTCATCGGACAGACCGAGCGCGCCAGCTGGGTTGCCTGGAAAAAGGCGCCTGCCGGCAAGCCGCTCAAATTCGAACGCCGCATCACCGTGGAAGACAGCTACGGCAGCTACGAAGTGGTGCGGCTGCCGCTTACCAGCGAGCAGATCGGCCAGTTCTACCACGTCACCTCGAAAGAGGCGCTGTGGCCTATCCTCAACAGCTTCCCCTCGCTGTATTCCACCGAAAACTGCGACTGGGCCACCTTTCGCGAAGTCAACCGCCTGTTCGCCGAAGCGGCCTGCGAAGAAGCCGCGCCCGGCGCCGTGGTGTGGGTGCACGACTACAACCTGTGGCTGGTGCCGAAATTCGTTCGCGAAATGCGGCCCGACGTGCGCATCGCCTTCTTCCACCACACGCCGTTCCCGCCGGCGGATGTCTTCAACATCCTTCCGTGGCGCGACGAAATCATCGACAGCCTGCTGGCCTGCGACGTGGTGGGCTTCCACATCCCGCGCTATGCGCGCAATTTCGTCGCCACCGTGCAGTCATTGCGTCCGGTCGACGACGTGGTCGAGCGCGAGGTGCCCGACGAACTGCGCGCCACCGGCACCGCGCTGTCCGAGCCCGTCACCCCGGTGTCGATCAAGTGCGGGGGACGCCAGATCCAGATCGACGCCTTCCCCATCGGCACCCACGCCCAGATGATCCGCAGCACCGTGCAGCAGGCCGACAAGGTAGCGCAGGTCGCGCAGATCCGACGCGACATCCCACAGGAAAAGATCATCGTCTCGATCGGCCGCGTCGACTACGCCAAGGGCACGCGTGAGATGCTGCTGGCCTATGAGCGCCTGCTGCAGCGGCGCCCAGAACTGCACGGTAAGGTCAAGCTGCTGGTCACCGCGGTGGCGGCGGCCGACGGCATGCGCGCCTACAAGAAAGCGCAGCAGTCCATCGAGCAACTGGTGGGACGCATCAACGGCCACATCGGCACCCTGTCCTGGCAACCGATTCTCTTGTCGACCACGCCGATGCCGTTCGCCGACACGCTGTGCCACTACCGCGCTGCCGACATCTGCTGGATTACTCCGCTGCGCGATGGATTGAATCTCGTTGCCAAGGAATTCATCGCTGCCCACGTCAACGAAAGCGGCGTGCTGGTGCTGTCTGAATTCGCCGGTGCCGCGGTCGAGCTGCAGGACGCCGTGTTGGTCAACCCCTACAGCCTCACCCAGATGGACGCGGCCATCGACCGCGCGCTCGACATGCCGCGCGAGGAGCAGCGCGCACGTATGCAGCGCATGGATGCGCTGATCGACCGCTACGACATCGACCACTGGACCCACCACGTGCTGGAGGTTTTCGCGCAGCTGCGCGCGCAGCCCGTCGAAAACCGGCAAGCGGCCTGACGCTTTGCCGCCAGGGTACCGACCCCATTCGTTTTTTCCGATTTGCAGCCATGCCTGCGCCCGCCGGACGACCGGCGGGCCGGCACCGGCATGACCTATGAGGACATCCCATGACCCTGCGCAACCAGGTCCAGCTGATCGCCTACCCCGACCGGATGGGCGCCAACCTGGCCGAGCTGTACGACATCGTCGACACGCATTTTTCGCAAGCCATCGGCGGTATCCACATCCTGCCGCCGTACCCGTCGAACGCCGACGGTGGCTTCTCACCGCTGACCCACAAGGAAATCGATCCGAAATACGGTAGCTGGGCCGACGTCGAAAGAATTGCGGCGCGTTTCGATCTCTGCCTCGATATTACCCTCAACCACATTTCGGATGAATCCGAGGAGTTCAAGGATTTCATCGCTCGCGGCTACGATTCCGAATACGCCGACCTCTTCGTGCACGTCGACCAGCTCGGCCCGATTTCGCCTGACGATCTGGCGCGCATCCACATCCGCAAGGAAAAGGAGCCCTTCCGCGAGGTGATCTTCGCCGACGGCAGCGGCGGCCGCGTCTGGTGCACCTTCACCGAGCACCAGATCGACCTCAACTACAATTCGCCCAAGACTTATGCGCTGATGGAGGACACCATCAGGTTCCTCACCGCGCGCGGCGTCAGGCTGTTCCGCCTGGACGCCTTCGGCTACACCACCAAGAAGATCGGCACCAGCTGTTTCCTCGTCGAGCCGGACGTCTACGACATCCTCAAGTGGATCGACGGCGTCGCCCGCGAGCACGGCGCGGAGACGCTGCCCGAGGTGCACGACCACGCCAGCTTCCAGTACGCCATCGCGCTGCACGGCATGCGTCCCTATGGCTTCGCGCTGGCGCCGCTGCTGCTGTATTCGCTGTTCGATGCAAATAGCGTGTATCTCAAGCAGTGGCTGCGCATGTGCCCGCGCAACCAGATCACCGTGCTCGATACCCACGACGGCATCTGCATCCCCGACGTCGAGGGCGTGCTGCCGAAGGACAAGATCCAGGCGGTGATAGACAACGTCAGCCAGCGTTCGGCCGACCCCATCCTGCGTCGCTCCGCCGCCAACGTGCACAGTGTCGGCGCGATCTACCAGCTCACCTGCACCTATTACGATGCGCTGAAGCGCAACGACGATGCCTACATCGCCGCGCGTGCGATCCAGTTCTTCGCACCCGGCATTCCGCAGGTCTACTATGTCGGCCTGCTCGCCGGCAGCAACGACCTTGAACTGATGGAGGCCACCGGCGAGCTGCGCGACATCAACCGCCACCGCTACAGCGCGGACGAGGTCGCCGAGGCGGTGAAGCAGGCATTGGTCAAACGTCTGCTCAAGCTGATGGAATTCCGCAGCAGTTATCCTGCGTTCGACGGCGTGTTCCACCTGATGTATTCGAACGAAAGCAGCGTTGCCATGTGCTGGCGCCACGGCGAACTGCGCTGCGAACTCTTCGTCGACCTCAACTTCAAGAAGGCGACGATCAGCTATGTGGACGTGAAGTCCAGGCGCTGGCTGAGCATGCGCTGCTGACCCGCCCGTGCTGCACGATGCACGATGGGCGTGCTAGGTTGATACGTCCAGGAGCGTGAAAGGAACACGTCCATGACGCCTTATTCGCTGGATGGATCCGTGCAATACACCCTGCTGGCGGTGGTGCTTGCCGTGGTCGCCTACATCCGCAACATTCCGTACAAGGAATTGAAGGACAGACTCACCGCCCCGCCCGCCGACGGCACGACGCTCAGCGCAGCTAAGTGCTGCACGATCAAGGCCCAGCTCCTGGTGCTGGACCTGATGCAGATCGTCCTGGCGGCGACGGGCGTGCTGCTGGTCGGACGCTTTCAGCTGGGAGACACGTACGACGCCTATATCCTGTTCACGCTATGGATGCTCGCATTCGCCTTGTTCCTCATGCACGTCCTGGTGAATGGCCGCAACATCGTCAAAACCCTGTTCAAATGAATCGAGCGTGAAGCGGGTGCCCCGGGTTTTGCTGGCCGTCCTGCCGCACGCCCTGGCCTGAACCTGCCGGTTTCATCTCCCTCGCCGCATAATCCGGTATTCCGTCCAATACCGGTTCGTCCCATGCGCCGCCTGTTCCTGCCCCTGTTCCTGCTCGCCGCCCTGCTTTCCGCTTGTGCGGTCCCGCCCCCGGCCCCGACCATCCCGCCGCCGGCCCCGCTGCCCAAGCCGCCGCTCAAGATCGCGCTGGCGCTGGGCGGCGGCGCGGCGCGAGGCTTTGCCCACATCGGCGTGATCAAGGCGCTGGAGGCCCAGGGCATCGTGCCGGACATGGTGGTGGGCACCAGCGCGGGTTCGGTGGTGGGGGCACTCTACGCCTCGGGCATGAGCGGCTTCGAGCTGCAGAACCTGGCGCTGACGATGCAGGAGAACATGCTGGCGGACTGGACCCTGCCCAACCGCGGCGTGCTGAAGGGCGAAGCGCTGCAGGCGTTCATCAACCAGAAGGTGAAGAACCTGCCCATCCAGAAGATGCCCAAACCCCTGGGCGTGGTGGCCACCGATCTGCAAAGCGGCGAAAAAATGCTGTTTCGCCGCGGCGACACCGGCATGGCGGTGCGTGCCTCCAGCGCCGTGCCGGGGATGTTCCAGCCGGTCGAGATCGGTGGCCGAGATTACGTCGATGGTGGCCTCACCTCGCCGGTGCCGGCCCTGGTCGCGCGCAGCATGGGGGCCGACTTCGTCATCGCGGTGGACATTTCCAACGTCAGCCGCCGCGACAGGCTCAGCGGCACCCTCGATGTGCTGCTGCAGACCTTCGCCATCATGGGTCATGCCATAAGCAGTCACGAGCTGGAGGATGCGGACGTCGTGATCCGGCCGAAGACAGGCGCGGTGAGCAGCACCGATTTCGAAGACCGGCACCTCGCCATCCTGGAAGGCGAAAAGGCTGCCGCCGCGGTCATGCCGAAACTGAAGGCCCGGCTCGCCAGAGCGCGGGCGCGCTGACGGCAAGCACAGGCGGAACCCCGTCCCGCCGCGTGAACGGCTTCACGCGGCTGAAGCGGCGGCCTCGCGGTAGGTGTTCCTGCCGTCACGCTTTGCCGCGTACAGCGCTGCGTCAGCTTGCTTCAACAGCTCATCCAGCGTTTCGCCGTCGGTGCAGCACAGGGCGATCCCCACCGAAGCCCCGATGCGTGCGCTACCTCCTGTGGCAAGCGGGATGGGCTGGCGCAGGCTGTCCACCACACGGCCGGCGACCTCGCGCGCAGCCTTCGCATCGTCGACCTGGCCCAGCACGATGACGAACTCGTCGCCGCCGAGGCGCACGATCACATCCGACTCGCGGAGCAACTGTTTCATCCGTTCCGCCGCCACCCGCAGCACCGTATCGCCGGCTGCATGCCCATAGCGGTCGTTGACTGCCTTGAATTCGTCCAGATCGACCGCCAGCACGGCCATCTGTTTTCCCGAGCGCCTGGCGCCGGCGATCATGAACCTTTCGTTTTCGTTGAGAAAGCGCCGGTTGGCCAGGCCTGTCAGCGGATCGCGCAGACTGAGCTGGCGGATCGTCTGCTCGGCCTCGATCCCCGCCCCGATCAGGCGAATGCTCTTGCGGTACAGCCCGATGAGCGCCAGTCCCATCCACAGCCCGGCCACGGTCAGCAGCGCCAACGACACGTTCTGGTCGCGAACGCGCGTCGTTTCACGTGTTTCCAGCTGCGCCAGCTCTTCCCGGCCGGTCTCGATCAGAATGCGGTGGATCTGCTCGATGGCGGATTTGTCGAATCCCGCAAGCTCCAGTTCCGGCGGCGTGACACTGCCGTCCGCCTGCGCGCGCTGCTGGAGCGCGCCGAATCCGGCTTCCAGTGCCGATTGCAGTCCCGGCAGCGGCGCCAGGCGGGCAGCCAGGGCGCCGTCCGTGCTGACCAGGGCGATCAACTGCTCGGCACTGGGGCACGACGATTGGCGGCATATCAGGGCGGAATCAAGATCGGCGGGATTGCGCGACTCGGCGTACTTGCGAACCGCAGTATCCAGGTTGAGCAGGTAGGTACGCAGCGAATCGATGTACGCGATGACCTGCCGCGTGTGATCCACCGAGCGAACGGCCTCTTCCGAGCGCTGGTGCTGGTAGAAGATCATGGCGAACAGGAGCGTGATGATGAACGCGAAAATCAGCGCGCCCGTGCGGAGCACCCGCCTGAATCCAGCAAAGACGGACCCGTCGGCCGGGGCGGGCGCCGATGCTGTATCCGCATTCATTGCGCGCGCGGCGCCAGCCATCAAGGTTTGCCTGAGCTGTCGTACAAATAGGCGGGGATTGAATCTTTTTGCCATAGGTGTGGCTGTCATGGCAGACGAAAAATGCGGTCGATGGCTGAATACTAACGGCTTTTGCGGCCAAAGCCGCGATGCGAATGGATGGAGCGATCCGACTCGATTTGCGCGGCAGGCTCGGGAGAGAAAAAACAGCCGTGCGGATTCGCGGGCATGGCGCCGCTCGGGGCGGCGCCATGCCCGGCGTTTGCTGCATTACTTTTTCTTGGCGGCTTTCTTTCCGGCAACGGCAGCCTTGAAGCCGGCGCCCGCCGTGAAGCGCGGCACGGTTGTCGCCGCGATCTTGATTTCATTGCCGGTCTGCGGGTTGCGGCCGGTGCGGGCGGCGCGCTTGCTGGACTTGAAGGAGCCGAAGCCGACGAGCGTCACGGAGTCGCCCTTGGCGACGGCTTTGACGACGGCGTCGAGGATGGCGTCGAGCGCTCTGCCCGCGGCGGCCTTGCTGATGTCGGCTTCAGAGGCAGCCACGTCGATCAATTCGGATTTGTTCATGTATGTCCTTTTAAGTTTGGTGTGAAAACGAGGTGTCGCAAGCGTTCAAACTGCGCCGACCCTTACGCAGGCAGGGCTGCCGATCGGAACGCCGCATTGATTATCGGCTTACCGGCGCAAATATTGAAGCCCCGAGTCTTCCATGTTTTTTATGTATGGAGGTCGAACCTCTCGATGCGCGCGGCTGCCGCCACCCTGCCCGGGTCGGCCGCAGCGACCGGGACGGCAGTTCCTGTTGCCGAAGACAAGGGTGGGAATCACGGTTATCCCTGGTTCGGGTTTGCCTGCGGAGGCTCCTTGGCATCGATGGGACGCCCCTGGGAGAGGTAATGGCAGACGCGCCAGATGTGGTGGCCCGTGCGTTCCATCCAGCGGTAGGCATCTGTCTTGCGCAGGGCCGTCGCGGGGCTGGCGCCGGGGGAGGCCATATCCTGCAGCAGATCGTGCCGGACCTGGCGTGACAGGGCGGCCAGGGTCACTGCATCGAGTTCCAGTTGTTCCAGGCCAGGGGCAAGGTTTTTCTCGGCCAGGCCCTGGCGCGCCAACGCCAGCATTTCCCGGCTGTTCTCGATTGCCCAGGCGTAGTCCGGATCGGAAAAATCGATTCCGGCCTGGGCCAGATCGTGCAGGCGGCCATGAAAGCGCAACAAATGGTCGATGGCATGAAGCTGGGCAATGCGCTGGGCGCCGAGGCGCGCGTCGTCGGCAGGCAGCTCGATGCGGCTGACGAAATCATAGCTGCGGTCCAGGGCCTGGCCGGCCTCCGTCAGGTCGCCGTTCCGGCTTGCCGACGCGCCTGGCGACAGCAGATCACTGTAGAAATCGAGCAGCTGCTGGGCCACCTGCTCCAGTGCCCGCTGCGATGCCTCGAGTGCGACGGCAGGGATGGCGAGCAGGCTCTGATCCAGTCGCTCGGTCATGCTGTCGCCGCGGTCGGGCAGGATGCGTTCGACGATCTGACCGAAGCGTGAGGTGAAGGGCAGGAACAGGAGAGCCCCGGCGGCAATGAACAGGGTGTGAAAGGCGGCCAGGCTGGTGGCGCCCGGTTGCAGGCCGAGGTATTTTCCGGCGAGGTCGATCAGGAACAGGAAGACCGGCAGCAGGACGATGGCGATCAGGCCTGCCACCGAGTTGAACAGGATGTAGGCCAGGGCCGTGCGCCTGGCGTAAATGGTGCCGCCGATGGCTGCCAGGGCGCCGGTGAGGGTGGTGCCGATGGATGCACCGACCACCAGCGCAGACGCCTGTTCGAAATTGATGGTCGCGGTGTGCAGCGCCGTAAGGGTGGTGGCAATGGCGGCGGAAGACGATTGAAGAATCGCCGTCATGGCCAGGCCGATCAGCATGGCCACTATGCGCGCCGAATATCCCCCGTCGGGAAGATTGGCAAGACTGGCTATGGCAGAGAGCCCGCGCATGCCCTCCTGCAGGGTATTCAGGCCGAGAAACATCAGGCCGAATCCGGCCAGGGACATGCCCAGCGCGGCCCCGCGCGCCGGGGCCAGCAATTTCAGCATGGCGCCGATGCCGATCAGCGGCAGGGTGTAGAAGCCCAGATTCACTTTCAGGCCCAGTTCGGCAACGATCCAGCCCGTGGCGGTATTGCCCAGACTGGCACCGATGACGACGCCGATCGCCTGGGAAAAAGTAATCAGGCCCGCACTGACAAATCCGATCAGGGTGACAGTCGTGGCGGTCGACGATTGAACCAGGGCGGTGACGAGCGTGCCGGACACAAAGGCTTTGGAGGGGGTGCCCGTGAAACGGACCAGGGCCCGCCCCACGGTGCCGCCGGCAAAGGCCACGAGCCCGTCGGACAGCAGCATCATGCCAACCAGAAACAATCCGATGCCACCGGCAAACGGAAAAAAGATATCCAGCATGTAAGGGTAGATATGCGCTTTATGACCTCGATGAATTTAGCATAGGTGTCATGTGCGCTTGCTCGATGAGCGATCTTGAGGGCGGACTTGAAAACAGGGGTAGAGGGCTGTGCGCATTTTGGCGCTGCCTGGCCTGGCCGAACAGGTGGCGCGCTGCCCGGTCAGCCCGGACTTCCGCTCCCGTTCCGTCTCGACCCAATGCCGTCGCTGTTCAACGCTTCCTGTTGTCTGCTGCCTGGGATGCCGTCTCCTTCCGCCCGAGCAGATAATCAAGAAACGCCCGCGCCACCACCGATAGCTGCCGCCCGGCCGGATAGACCGCGTACCAGTGGCGCAGGATGGGAAAGCCCTCGACGTCGAGCACGGCGAACTGGCCGGGCTGGTTGAGAGTGAGGGTGTGGCGGGAGAGGGCAGATAGGCCGAGGCCGGCGAGGATGGCCTGCTTGATGGCTTCGTTGCTGCCCAGCTCCAGGCGGGGATGGATGTTGAGGCCGTGTCCGCTGAAGGTGCGCTCGATGGCGTTGCGGGTGCCGGAGCCTTTTTCGCGCATCAGCCAGGGTTCCCGGGCGATGCGTTCGAGCGGAATCTTCTTCATCCGTGCCAGCGGGTGGTCGGGCGCGGCCAGCACGACGATGGGGTTGTCCATGATGGGGGTGGCGACGACGTCGATGTCTTCCGGCGGCTGGCCGAGGAAATACAGGTCGTCCAGGTTGTCGGCGATGCTGGCGAGCACCTGCTCCTTGTTGGTGACGCGCAGGCTGACGTCGATGCCGGGGTACAGCTTGACGAATTCGCCCAGCAGGCGCGGCGCGAAATAGGAGGCGGTGGTGATCGCCATCAGGCTCAGCTTGCCTTGTTTGAGGCCCTGCCGCTCGGCCACCGACATGGTGTAGTGATCCATGATGTCGAAGACTTCGCGGGTGGCCTGCGCCAGTTGCTGGCCGTCGGCGGTGAGGCGGATTTTTTTGCCGACTTGCTCGATCAGCGGAACCCCCACCGTTTCGGCCAGCTTTTTCATCTGCATGGAGACGGTGGGCTGGGTGAGGAACAGTTCTTCGGAGGCGCGAGTGAAGCTGCCCAGACGGGCGATGGCTTCGAAGATTTCGAGCTGGCGGAAGGTGGTGTGCTGGCGCATTTTGGGTGAAGAGTGAAGAGTGAAGAGTGAAGGGTGAAGAGTGAAGNGTGAAGAGTGAAGAGTGAAGAGTGAAGAGTGAAGAGTGAAGAGTGAAGAGTGAAGAGTGAAGAGTGTTTGTTGCTACTCTTTACCCTTGAGCGCCAAAGGCGCGCTCCCTTTACCTCCTTAAGCTATGAACATAGATATAAGTCTATTCTATAAATAGAAAAAATCGACTGTTATTGATGATTCATCTCCTGCATGATGCATTCCATCGTGCATGACCACTTCTGGCATGGCGCGTAAACCTAACCTTTGCTAGGAGTAATCATGGCTGTTAAAACTTATAACGCTGGCGTGAAAGAGTACCGTCAGACGTACTGGACCCCGGAATACACCCCGCTGGACACCGACCTGCTGGCCTGCTTCAAGATCACCCCGCAGCCGGGTGTGGATCGCGAAGAGGTCGCCGCTGCCGTGGCCGCCGAATCGTCGACCGGTACCTGGACCACGGTGTGGACCGACCTGTTGACCGACCTTGACTACTACAAGGGCCGCGCCTACCGCATCGAAGACGTGCCTGGCGACGACACCTGCTTCTACGCATTTGTCGCCTATCCGATCGATCTGTTCGAAGAAGGCTCCGTCGTCAACGTGCTGACCTCGCTGGTCGGCAACGTGTTCGGCTTCAAGGCGCTGCGCGCACTGCGTCTGGAAGACGTGCGCTTCCCGATCGCCTACGTCAAGACCTGCGGCGGCCCGCCCCAGGGCATTCAGGTCGAGCGTGACATTTTTAACAAGTATGGCCGTCCGTTGCTGGGCTGCACCATCAAGCCGAAGCTGGGCCTGTCGGCCAAGAACTACGGCCGCGCTGTGTATGAGTGCCTGCGCGGTGGTCTGGATCTGACCAAGGACGACGAAAACGTCAACAGCCAGCCTTTCATGCGTTGGCGCAACCGCTTCGAATTCGTGGTCGAAGCCTGCCAAAAAGCTGAGCGTGAGACCGGTGAGCGCAAGGGCCACTACCTGAACGTGACCGCGCCGACGCCGGAAGAGATGTACAAGCGTGCGGAGTTCGCCAAAGAGCTGGGCGCGCCGATCATCATGCACGACTACCTGGCTGGCGGTCTGACCGCTAATACGGGCCTGGCCAACTGGTGTCGCGACAACGGCATGCTGCTGCACATTCACCGCGCCATGCACGCCGTGCTCGACCGCAACCCGCACCACGGTATCCACTTCCGCGTGCTGACCAAGGTGCTGCGTCTGTCGGGTGGCGACCACCTGCACTCCGGCACCGTGGTGGGCAAGCTGGAAGGCGACCGTGAAGCGACGCTGGGCTGGATCGACACCATGCGTGACGAATTCATCAAGGAAGACCGTTCGCGCGGCCTCTTCTTCGATCAGGACTGGGGTTCGATGCCTGGCGTGTTCCCGGTTGCTTCCGGCGGCATTCACGTGTGGCACATGCCTGCGCTGGTTAGCATCTTCGGCGACGATGCCTGTCTGCAGTTCGGTGGCGGTACGCTCGGCCACCCCTGGGGCAACGCCGCTGGCGCCGCCGCCAACCGCGTCGCGCTGGAAGCCTGCGTGCAGGCACGTAACGAAGGCCGCGAGATCGAGAAGGAAGGCAAGGACATCCTGAGCACGGCCGCCGCACACAGCCCCGAATTGAAGATTGCCATGGAAACGTGGAAAGAGATCAAGTTCGAGTTCGACACTGTCGACAAACTGGACGTCGCCCACAAGTAAGCAGGATACGGAGATCGGGATTCGGGGAAAAACGCGGCGTAGTCGCCCCCCTTGATCCCCGGTTTCTGGCCCTGGCCCTCTATCTGAAAGGAAATTAAATGTCTGAAGTAATGGATTACAAAAGCCGCGTGAGCGATCCCGCCAGCCGCAAATTCGAGACCTTCTCCTATCTGCCCGCGATGACCAAGGACCAGATCAAGAAGCAGGTTGAATTCCTGGTGAAAAAAGGCTGGAACCCGGCTATCGAACATACCGAACCCACTCACCTGCAGGATTCCTATTGGTATATGTGGAAACTGCCGATGTTCGGCGAAACTGATGTGGCGCGGATCCTGAGCGAAGCTGAAGCGTGTCACAAGGCCAATCCGGACAACCACGTCCGGCTGATCGGTTACAACAACTTCAACCAGTCGCAAGGCGCTTCCATGGTGATTTTCCGCGGCAAGACGGTTTAAGTCGCGACGGGTGACCGTACCAGCCCCCGTCGCCCGCAGGGCGCGGGGGCTTTTTGTTGGTTTTGTTTATCCGCGAAGGACGCGAAGAAGCGCGAAGAAAACCCATCGGGTCGCTGGACGCAACCCGATGATTTCCCGGTTGCTTCAAGTGGCATGCGTGTTCTGAAGCTCTTTCTTCGCGCTTCTTCGCGTTCTTCGCGGATGAATAAATTAAGGAATCCAAATGAGCAACATCGTCGATCAGTACCGCATCACCACAGAACCCTACTACCGTCCCGTCGCCGACGAGGTGGAGCTGTATGAAGCCGCCTATTCGGTGCGCATGCCGATGATGTTGAAGGGCCCGACCGGCTGCGGCAAGACGCGCTTCGTCGAGTACATGGCACACAAGCTCGGCAAGCCCTTGATCACCGTCGCGTGCAACGAGGACATGACCGCCTCCGACCTGGTCGGCCGCTTTCTCCTGTCCGCGTCTGGCACCGAGTGGCAGGACGGTCCCCTCGCGATCGCCGCCCGCCACGGCGCGATCTGCTATCTCGACGAAGTGGTCGAGGCGCGCCAGGACACCACCGTGGTGATCCACCCGCTGACCGACAACCGCCGCGTGCTGCCGCTGGAGAAGAAGGGCGAGCTGGTGCACGCCCACCCCGATTTCCAGATTGTGATTTCCTACAACCCCGGCTACCAGAGCCTGATGAAGGATCTCAAGCAGTCGACCAAGCAGCGTTTCGGCGGCCTCGATTTCACCTATCCGGCGCACGACATCGAGACCGAGATCGTCACGCACGAATCGGGCGTCAATGCCGACATCGCCGGCAAGCTGGTGTCGATCGCCGAGCGTAGCCGCAACCTCAAGGGCCACGGCCTCGACGAGGGCCTGTCGACCCGCATGCTGATCTACGCCGGCTCGCTGATCGCCAAGGGCGTGAATCCGCAGGCCGCCTGCCGCGTCGCACTGGTGCGCCCGATCACCGACGATCCGGATATGCGCGACGCGCTGGACGCGGCGGTATCGACGTTCTTCTAAAACCTTTTGTCCGCGAAGAACGCGAAGGGTCGCGAAGAAAGCCTTTCAAGAATTCACTTCGCGTTTCTCCGCGGATAAAAAATGAGTCGTGCGCAATTTGCGTGCACAACCCATTCTGCTTTTGAGGACAAGCCGCCATGTCGATCAAACTCGAAGACTACGCTGAACTGCTGGAAGACTTGTCGCCACACAGCCGGGATGCCCTCGAGGCCAACTGGCACGAAGCGACCAAGGTGTTCTCGCCGCGCGGGCTCGACAACTACCTGAAGGGGGTGTCGGCCATCCGTGGGCTGGGGCGTGGTGACGATCTGGTGGAAACCTGGATCACGCAGGCGCCGCATGTGGCCAAGGAAGTGGGCGAGGACGTGGTGGCCGACCTGGCGACCGCCTCGCTGATGCTGGCCTCGAAGACCTCGGGCGCGGTGATCGAGCTGCTGCTCGCCAGCGCGCCGACCGCCGCCAGCCGGCTGGGCGATGCCGGGCTGTTCCTCAAGTACCTGCAGTTCATCAATACGCTGATCGCGCAGGCGCCGCGCGGCGTTCGGCCGATGCTCGACAAGTTGGAAATACTGTTCCAGCATCTGACCCTGGGCGGCCTGCGGCGCTGGGCGCTGTGGGGTGCGCACGCGCACCGCACCAACTACGAGGAGCAGATCAAGTACTTCAGTCTCGAATCGAAAGAGTCGCTGGCGATGCTGCAGAAGGAGCGCAAGGGCACCCTGCTGGTCGACGTGCAGCGCCGCATCAACATGTATCTGCGTGCGCTGTGGGCACGCGATTTCTTCATGCGCCCGACCTCGGGCGACTTCGAGGTGCGTGAAGGCTATCGCCCCTATATCGAAGACTACCTGCTGCATCTGCCGGACGCCTACGACGACTGGGTGGTGGAAGGGCAGGAGGCGGTGTCCGGGCTGGAACTGTATCGCGCCGCCGCCGCGCACTGCGCCGCGCACATCGTCGAGACGCGCGTGCCGATTTCCGCCGAGGCGCTGAATCCAATGCAGATGGCGGTGATTTCGGTCATCGAGGACGCGCGCGTGGAAACCCTGGCGATCCGTCGTTTCCCCGGCCTGAAGCAGCTGTGGTGCAAGCTGCACGCCGCCACGCCGGAGATGGACGACAGCGTGGGCGACTATCTCAACCGGCTGGCGCGCGCGCTGCTGGATGAGCGCTACCAGGACAGCGATCCGTGGATCGCCGAGGGCCGCGCGCTGTTTACCGCCGCTGCCCAGGATGCTGAAGCCGGCAAGCTCGACGACAACTACACCTCATGGGAAATCGGCGTGCAGCTGGCGCACAGCCTGACCGCGAAGAAAATCGCCTTCAACCTGCGCACCGATGTACTGAGTGCGCCGTATCGCGACGACAACCGCTACTTCTGGGAATTCGAGGAATTCGATTTCGACAAGGCGGCCGGTGCTGGCTACGAGTCCGTCAAGCAGGTGCGCAAGTACGTCAGCGTGATGGAGATGGTCAACGAAATCGACACCGAAACGGCGGGTGACGACGCCGGGGAAATCTGGGTGCTGGGTACCGAGCTGTTCCCCTACGAGAACATCGGCGCCGAGAGCAACGGCAGATCCTACAACGAAACGGAAGGCAGGGAGCCGGTGTCCGACCCCTTCCATTATTCGGAATGGGACTACCAGATCCAGCTCGAGCGCCCGGCCTGGGCGACGGTGCAGGAGAAGCGCGCGAAGTCGGGTGACCTGCAGGTGATCGACGACATCACCGCCAGGTACAAGCGCGAGATCCACCGCATGAAATTCCTGCTCGACGCGATGCAGCCGCAAGGCGTGCAGCGCATCCGCAAGCTGGAGGACGGCGACGAGATCGACATCAACGCGGCGATCGCCAGCTTCACCGACATCCGGCTCGGCAATCAGCCTGATCCCCGCATCATGATGCGTTCGGTCAGGAAGACGCGCGACTTCTCGATCCTGGTGCTGCTGGATCTCTCCGAGTCGACCAACGAGACGGTGCAGGACCAGGAATACTCGGTGCTCGACCTGACGCGCCAGGCCTGTGTGCTGCTGGCGGATGCCATCAACAAGGTGGGCGATCCGTTCGCGATCCACGGCTTCTGCTCGGATGGCCGCCACTACGTCGAGTACACCCGCTTCAAGGATTTCGACCAGCACTGGGACGAAACGCCGAAGGCCAGGCTCGCCGGCATGACCGGGCAGCTCTCGACCCGCATGGGCGCGGCGATCCGCCACGCCGGCCACCACCTCAAATTGCAGCGCTCGGCGAAGAAGCTCCTGATCGTCATCACCGACGGCGAGCCGGCCGACATCGACGTGCGCGATCCGCAGTATCTGCGCTACGACACCAAGAAGGCGGTGGAAGAAGTCGCCAAGCACGGCGTCACCACCTACTGCATGAGCCTCGACCCGCGCGCCGACAACTACGTGAGCCGTATCTTCGGGCAAAAGAATTTCATGGTGGTCGATCATGTGCAACGGCTGCCGGAAAAACTGCCGATGCTCTACGCCGGCCTGACGCGCTAAAGGTTGATCGGCAGTTTCAGCGCAGGCTAACTTGCTTCAGCAAGTTAAGCAGTGAAGCGGCGGCCGGAGCTAAAAGCTCCCGCTGCTTTATGCGGGCCTGACAAGGTGACGGGCGCCTTCGGCGCGGATTAGCGCAGGTGGCGCCGAGCTGCGGAGTGGCCCCGTTCGAATGCCGGAGTGCGCCGCCGAAGCCAGCGGAGGGCCCTGCTGTCCGGTCTTATTGTGTCTTCGGGCTGGCGGCGGGGGTCGTCAGCCATCCGGGCAGTTCGCGCGATCCCGCGTGTTCGAGGATGTACTGGTGAATCAGCCTGCGCACCACTTGCGAGGAGGTGAGGTCCTGCTGCGAGCAGATTTCCTCGAAGAGTTGTTTCTTTCTCGGATCGATCAGGAACGTCATTCTGGCGGTGCGGTTTTCCATGGAGCCTAGTATGTGCATGGGATGTGCGTGCAATGATAACTGGATTATCATTTTGATACCATGTAACATGGTGTTGGTTTGAAGAATCAAGCGCCCGCCACCCCTTATCCGAGAGCCATACCCGCGCTCCTGCCCCCCCGGCAGGCTGGCTTATCGCGGGCGGGTGTCGCCGTACGCACTTCCGAAGGCGACCGATGAGCAGGCAGGCGCAGTCCGCACGCCGTCCGCTGCTCGAACTGCCGGGCAGCGTCTCGGGCGAACCCGTCAAGGTACGCGTGCTTGAACCGGAGCAGGGCGATCCTGTATGGCTCTATGAACAGATCCTGAACGGCCGCTATTCCAGGCCTTTCATCATCGACGACGGCGAGACGCGGCAACTGCTGTTCGGTCTGGACTTCATCCAGAGTTCCATGCGCCTCGACGATCCCTTCGCCCTCGATTTTGCCTACACCCGCAAAATGATGGCTTTCCTGTTGTTCGCGCCCGACCCGGGGCATGTGCTGATGATCGGATTGGGGGGCGGTTCGCTGGCCAAGTTCTGCCATCGCCATCTGTCGCGCACCCGCCTGACCGTGGTCGAGGTCGATCCCGATGTCATCGCCCTGCGCGGCGAGTTCGACGTCCCCGACGATGCACGCCTGGCGATCGTCCAGGCCGACGCCGCCGATTATCTGCCCGCGGCCGAAGGCGACACCGACGTCCTGCTGCTGGATGGTTTCGACGCCAAGGGCATCGCCCCGGCCTTTCTCGATCGTGGTTTCTACCGGGCAGCGCGCCGCCGGCTCAGGGCGGGCGGTGTGCTCGTCGCCAACTTCGCCGGGCCGAGGAAGCACTGGTCGAGGCACCTGGCCTTGCTGGGCGAGACCTTCGCGGGACGCGTGCAGTTGGGAACTGTTCCTGGCGGCGACAATCATATAGCCGTTGCTTTTGCCGATGCCGGCTGTTCCCTCGACTGGGGGCAGCTGGAGGAACGGGCGGGAACACTCGCCGATCGGTTTCCGCTCGATTTTTCAGCTATCGTACGCAGCCTGCGGGAGGGGGCTGAATTGCGTTGGGTGAAGACTTCCCGCCCTTAAAGTCTTGCCTTTCCTAGTAACCCGGTGACCCAGCCATGCAGAAAATCCATCAATATCTGAAAGAGCGGGGCGAACAGCTCGATTCCGAGATCGCCGCCGCAACGCGAATCCCGTTGGCGGACTTGCGCCTTCATCTGACGGAAATGTCGAAAAGAGGGGACATCATCGTGTGCCACTCGACGCGATTCATCAAGGGCAAGAAAACCGAAGGGATGCTGTGCCGGGTCTCGGGCTATATCCCGACCGCCAGCCCCGGCAGGAAACCCAAAGCCAAGGCATCCTAGGCGGTGTTGCGGATGCCCGGGCATCCGCCCGGCGGACGCGGCGGGGTTCGAGCCGCCTAAGCCCCCGGGTTTTCCCGATCCTGGCTGACTGCCGCAAGAATCCCCTGCAACAGGGCGATCGGGGTGGGCGGACAGCCCGGCACTTCAACGTCGACCGGGATGACATTGGAAACCCTGCCGCACGAGGCGTAGCTCTCGCCGAACAGGCCGCCGCTGCAGCCGCAGTCGCCGACCGCGATTACCCACTTGGGCTCCGGGATGGCGTCGTGGGTGCGTTTGAGCGCCGTTTCGAGGTTGCGCGAGACCGGGCCGGTGACCAGCAGCACGTCGGCATGGCGCGGACTGGCCACGAACTTCACCCCCATGCCTTCGATGTTGTAGTGCGGTCCGTTGAGCGCGTGGATTTCCAGTTCGCAGCCGTTGCAGGAACCGGCGTCGAGGTGGCGGATCGCCACCGACTGGCCGAATACCTTGAGGATGTCCGCGTGCAGCGCCTGCTCGTGCGTGCGCAGCGCGGGGTCGGCCTGGGGCGCCGGTTCGGAGACGATGCCGGTCTTGAAGATTTTCTGCAGGATGAGATGGGTAGCCATGTCAGCAATCCTTGGCGCGTGTTGTAGGAGTGGCGCCCCGCCGCGATTGCGTCGTGCGGATGTCCGGGGAGTATCGCGCGCTCACAGATCCGGCCCGCTGTAGGAGAGGTTGAACGATTTGTTGATGAGCGGGAAGTCGGGAACGATGTTGCCGAGTACGCCCACCTCCACCAGCGGCCAGTTCTGCCATGAGGGATCGTGCGGGTGCACGCGGTCGAGCCTGCCGTCGGCGCCGATGCGCACCGCCACCACGACTTCGCCGCGCCAGCTTTCCACCCAGCCGATCCCTTCGCACACGTTTTGAATGGCGGCGAGCGGCGCATGCAGGTCGCCCGCCGGCAGACATTCGAGAAGCGCGCGCACCAGCCGCAGCGATTCGTGAATTTCGGCAAAGCGCACCTCGGCGCGCGCCAGCACGTCGCCGCTGCGCTGGGTGGCCATGCTGACGTCGAGCTGGTCGTAGGGCGCCAGCGGGAACTGGGCGCGGGCATCCCAGGCCTGCGCGCTGGCGCGGCCGGCCAGGCCGGTCAGCCCCAGCCTGGCCGCCAGTTCGGGCTTCACGATGCCAGTGTTGCTGAAGCGATCCTGCAGCGTGGCATGCTCGTCGTAGATGGTCTTGAGTGAACGCACTTCCGCCTCGATGCGGTCGGCTTCCGCCGCGAGTTCTGCGCGGCCGCTGTCGGTGATGTCGACCGCCACCCCGCCCGGTACGATGCGGTCGTACAGGTAGCGGTGGCCGAACAGTTTCGCGCTGAGCCGCAGCCAGTCTTCCTTCAGCCGCCAGAACTGCATGAAGCCGAAGGAGAGCGCGACGTCGTTGCCGAGGTAGCCGAGGTCGCCCAGGTGGTTGGCGATGCGCTCGATTTCCAGGAACAGCGCGCGCAGCCACACGGCGCGGTCGGGCACGGTGCTGGCGGTGGCCATTTCCACCGCCATGCAGTAGGCCCAGGCGTAGGCGCTGTGGGTGTCGCCGGACACCCGTCCGGCGAGCTTGGCGCCGGTATCGATGTCCATGCCCTCGAAGCGCTTTTCGGTGCCCTTGTGGGTGTAGCCCATCCGCTCTTCCAGCCTGAGGATGCGCTCGCCGATGACGGAGAAGCGGAAGTGTCCCGGTTCGATGGTGCCGGCGTGGATCGGACCGACCGCGATCTCGTGCACGCCTTCGCCTTCGACGCGGATGAAGGGATAGGCGTCGGTATCGCGGGTGGCTGGCAGGCCGGGATCGAAATCCTTGCGCAGCGGGAAGGCGGTCGCCGCCCAGGCGCCGTGGCGCAGCCATTTGCGGTCGTCCACCGCGTCGCTGGCATGGATGCCGAGCAGGTCGAAGGTCGCGCGCTGCATGCGATCGGCCTGCGGGAAGATGTGGGCGAGGTCGGGATAGGCCAGCGCATCGGCCGCCAGGGCGCAGCTCACCCAGGCGAGTCCGGAACTGGTGAGCAGGACGACATGAATGCCGAAGCCGCCGCCCAGCGCGCGGTCGTCCGAACCCCACAGGGCGACGAGCTGTCCCCCTTCTTCCTTGACCGCGCGTGCCAGCGCAAGCAGCTGGCCGGTTTCCATCCGGCCGCGCCAGATGTGTTTGCCTAGCGGATCGAGGTGCCAGTCGTGTTCGCCGATCTTCATTTCAGCCTCCCAGGAGTTGCGCAGCCTGCCGGTACCAGTCAGCCAGGTAGGGCGGAATGAACAGGCCCAGCATCAGCACCAGGCCCAGATGCAGGAACACCGGCGCCAGCGCGGGCTGGTAGGGCAGCTTCGGCAGTTCGGTCTCGCCGAATACCATCGGCTGCACCTTGCCGAAGATTGAGGCGAAGGCCACCCCCAGCGCCAGCAGCAGGAAGGGCGTGGCCCAGGGGTGTTCGTGCATGGCGGTGGTGATGATGAGGAATTCGCTGGCGAACACGCCGAACGGCGGCACGCCGAGAATGGCGACGGTGCCCAGCATCAAGCCCCAGCCGATGGTGGGATTGGTGCGGATCAGGCCGCGGATGCCGTCCATCAACTGGGTGCCGGCCTTCTGTGTGGCGTGGCCGACGGCGAAGAAAATGGCGGACTTGGTGAGCGAGTGCATGGTCATGTGCAAGAGCGCGGCGAAGTTCGCCACCGCGCCGCCCATGCCGAAGGCGAAGGTGATGAGGCCCATGTGCTCGATCGACGAGTAGGCGAACATGCGCTTGACGTCGGTCTGGCGCTTGATCAGGAAGGCAGCCAGCACCACCGAGAGGAGGCCGAAGCCCATCATCAGGTTGCCCGCCAGGTCGGTGCCGAGCGCACCGTCGACCAGCACCTTGGAGCGCATCACCGCGTACAGCGCGACGTTGAGCAAGAGGCCGGAGAGCACGGCGGACACCGGGGTCGGGCCTTCGGCGTGGGCGTCCGGCAGCCAGCTGTGCAGCGGTGCCAGGCCGACCTTGGTGCCGTAACCGACCAGCAGGAAGACGAAGGCGAGCGACAGCACCGTCGGCTCCAGCTGTGCCTTGACGCCGTTGAGGTGCGTCCACAACAGCGCGGTGCCGCCCGAGCCGAGCACCTTCTCCGCCGCGAAGTAGAGCAGGATGGTGCCGAACAGCGCCAGCGCGATGCCGACGCCGCACAGGATGAAATACTTCCAGGCCGCTTCCAGCGAGGCCGGGGTGCGATACAGCGACACCAGCAGCACGGTGGCGAGCGTCGCCGCCTCCATCGCCACCCACAGGATACCCATGTTGTTGGTAGTCAGCGCCAGCAGCATGGCGCCGATGAAGATCTGGTAGCTCGCGTGATACAGGCGCAGCCGCTGGTCGTTGAGCTTGCCGTGCTCCGCCTCGATCCGCATGTAGGGGCGTGAGAACAGCGCGGTGGTGAAGGCGACGAAGGCGGTCAACGCGACCAGGAAGACGTTGAACGAGTCGATGAAGAACCAGCCGGCGCCCACCATCATCGGGCCTTGCTCGATGATGCGATGGGTCAGCAGCGCGGCCGCCAGCAGCGTGGCCAGGCTGAACAGCGCATTGATTTCCGGTGCGTGCCTGCGGCAGCCCCACAGCGCAAGGAAGATGCCGCCGGTCAGCGGAATGCCGAGTAGCCAGTAGATTTCCACGACTTATTTTTCCTTGAGCTTTTCCATGTGCTTCAGATCCAGCGAATCGAAGGTTTCGCGAATCTGGAAGAAGAAGATCGAGAGCACGAACACCCCCACCATCACGTCGAGCGCCACGCCCAGTTCCACCACCAGCGGCATGCCGTAGGTGGCGCTGGTGGCGGCGAAGAACAGGCTGTTTTCCATCGCCAGAAAGCCGATCACCTGGGGAATCGCCTTTTTGCGGGTGATCATCATGAGGAAGGCCAGCAGCACGCAGGCCAGCGCGATGCCCAGCGTCGAGCGCATCACCGTGCCGGACAGTTCCGAGATGGGCAGCGCCAGGTTGAACGCGAAGATCACCAGCACGATGCCGATCAGCATGGTGGTGGGGATGTTGATCATCGGCTCGACGTCGCGGTCGACGTCGAGTTTTTTCACGATGCGGTAGAAGTACCAGGGCATCGCGATCACCTTGAGCACCAGAGTGAGCGCTGCCGAGTAATACAGGTGATGCTGGTGGGTCGACCAGGCCACCAGCGCGGTGGACGCCGCCAGCGCCGCCCCCTGCCAGGCGAACAGGGTGATGAGCCCGGTGATGCGGCGCTGCGACAGCATGGCAAAGGAGATCAGCAGCAGAAGGGCTGCCAGCAGGTTGACGATCTGCAGGTGGTAGCTCAGCGTCATGTCAGACCTCCAGCAGGAAATGGATCAGCATGCCCAGCACCGCCAGCAGGAAAGCGGTACCCAGATATTCCGGCGCGCGGAACAGCCGCAGCTTGGCCGAGATGGCTTCGATGAATGCCAGGAAGGCGCCGCCCAGCATGAGCTTCAGCAGTATCGCGCCCACGGCCAGGGAGAACGCGCCGGCACTATCGCCCCGCGCCGCGATGCCCCACGGCAGGAACAACGCTATGCCGAGCGCCGAATAAGTGAACAGCTTCAAGGCGACGGCCCACTCGATCAGCGCCAGATGGCGGGCGGAATACTCCAGGATCATGGCCTCGTGGATCATGGTCAGTTCGAGGTGGGTGCTCGGGTTGTCGACCGGGATGCGCGCGTTTTCCGCCGTCGAGACCATCCAGAACGCCACCGCCGCGAAGGCCAGGCTGGGGTAGATCACGAATTCCTTGTGTGCCAGGGTTTCGACGATCACTGGCAGTTCGGTGGAGTGTGAAATCAGGCTGGCGGTGAAAAACACCATCAGCAGCGCCGGTTCGGCGAGGAAGGACACCAGCATCTCGCGGCGCGCGCCAAGGGTGCCGAACGAGGTGCCGATGTCCATCGCCGCCAGCGCCAGGAACACCCGCGCCAGCGCGAAGATGCCGACCAGGGCGATGACGTCGGCGGCGGGCGAGAACGGCAGGTCGTTGGCGATGGTCGGCACGATGCCGGCCGCGAGCGCCATGCAGGCGAAGATCATGTAGGGCGCGAAGCGGAACAGCGGCGAGGCGTTGTGGGCGATCACCGCGTCCTTGTGGAACAGCTTCTTCAGCGTGCGGTAGGGCTGGGTGATCGGTGGCGCGTTGCGCCCCTGCAGCCAGGCGCGGCACTGGTTGACCCAGCCCATCAACAGGGGCGCCAGCAGGATGGCCAGAAAGGTCTGGGCGAGTTGCAGAAGGATGCCGGTACTCATCGTGTGAAAACCAGAAGAAAGATCAGGGTGGCGAAGCTGTAGATCAGGTACCACTGGATGCGGCCATGCTGTAGTCGCCCGGCCTGCTCCGACAGCCAGCCGGTCACCCGTGCGATCGGTTCATAGAGAACGAACCAGAGCTTGTCCAGCGAGGCACCGCTGTAGCGCGGCTTGCGGTCGAAGGGATCGGGGGTTTCCCGCTCCACCCGCATGAAAACTTCGAAAATCTGCCGGATCGGCTGACCGAAGCCTTCGGCGCTGTCCTGCATGCGCGCATCCTGTTCCGGATAGCCGCAGTCCCACGGATCGCTGCGGCGCACCCGGCCGTGGTAGATGCGGCGTACCCACAGGATGGTCAGCAGCAGCACCGCCGCCACCACGGCGAAGAAGATCAGCGGCGCGTAGCTCGCGCGTTCCGCCGAGACCGGCGCCAGTATCAGCCAGTTGCCGTCGTTCACCAGCGTCTGCCCGGTCAGCAAGTACACCACCGGGGCGAGCCAGCCGATGACCTGGGCGGGGAACAGGCCCAGCAGCACGCAGCCGGCCGCCAGCCACAGCATGCCGAGGCGTTCCGGCCAGCCGGCCTCGTGCGCGTCATGCAGCGCTGGGTGGCGCGGCTGGCCGAGGAAGACGACGCCGTAGAACTTGACCATCACGTAGGCGGCGAGCGCCGCGGCCAGCGCCACGGTGGCCGCGGCCACCGGGATCACCATGTTGAGGTAGGGCTGGCTGAGCCCCGGAGTGAGCAGGAAGGCCTGCAACAGCAGCCATTCCGAGACGAAGCCGTTCAACGGCGGCAGGCCGGCGATGGCCAGCGCGCCGACCAGGGTCAGCCAGGCGGTCCACGGCATGAAGCGCATCAGGCCGCCCAGCTGGCCCATCTGGCGCGCGCCGGTGGCGTGCAGCACCGAGCCGGTGCCGACGAACAGCAGGCCCTTGAAGAAGGCGTGGTTGAGCGCGTGATAGAGCAGCGCGGTCAGCGTCAGCGCCGCCAGCGCACCCTTGCCGTCGGTGTAGAAAATCAGCGTGAGGCCGAACGCGGCGATGATCACGCCGATGTTCTCGATCGACGACCAGGCCAGCAGGCGCTTCATGTCCGACTGCACCGCGGCGAAGATCACGCCGTACAGCGCAGTGATCAAACCCAGCGCCAGCGCCAGTGTGCCCCACCAACCGATCTGCACATTGAGCAGATCGAAGGTCACCCGCAACAGGCCATAGATGGCAGTCTTCAGCATCACCCCCGACATCAGTGCGGACACCGGCGAAGGCGCGGCCGGGTGCGCCTCCGGCAGCCACACGTGCATCGGCACCAGCCCTGCCTTGGCGCCGAAACCGAACAGCGCCAGCAGGTAGGCGGCCGAGGCCCAGAGCGGGGTCATCTCGGCCACGCGCATGGTGTCGAAGGTGTAGTCGCCGTGCCCGCCCTGCAGTACGCCGAAGGTCAGCAGCAGCGCCACCGCGCCGATGTGCGCGATCAGAAGATAGAGAAAGCCGGCGCGGCGGATTTCGGGAATCTTGTGGTCGGTGGTGACGAGAAAATAGGACGACAGCGCCATCACTTCCCACGCCACCATGAAGGCGTAGGCATCGTCGGCCAGCAGCACCGTGACCATGCCCGCCAGGAACAGGTGGTACCACAGAGCCAGTAGCGCGAGCGGGCCCGCGGCCATGCTGCGGAAATAGCCGGAGGCATACACGCTGACGCCGAATGCCGCCCCGCCCAGGAGCACCATGAAAAAAGCGGACAGCGCGTCCAGCCGCAAATGGAAGGGCAGGTCGGGCAGGCCGATGGGCAGCACGGCCGTGGACACGGGCCCGGTCATCCCGGCCACGCCCACTCCCGCAATGGCGAGCGCGCCGAGCGCGCCGAGCGGGAACACCAGCCGGCTCAGCAGCTGCTGCGCATCTTGCAGCAGCAGGGCGGCAAACCCCAGCGCCAGCCAGAACAACACGACGCCCCAGGCCCATTGGACCGGATTGGAGAAAAGCATAGGAAGGGTTTCCATCATGTTTGTTGTAAGCCTACCGTGCCCGGGTTCCCGACTTGCCGCGCGAGCTGCCGGGCAGGGCGGTCGCCAGGTCGGCTTTCAGGAGGCGGCCGAAGCAGGGTTTCCGGCCAGCCGGGAAGCAATTCATCTGTTTCGGTTCCTGTGCGTGTGAAGGCGGGTTGTCGTCGGATCGGCTCTATCGTGCTGAAGGGATCAGGCAGAACAGATCGTCTGCTGCATTTTCGCCCAGCTGCTCGTAAATTGCAGTGATCGCCTGGTCTTCCGTGGCAAACAGATTGTTCTGGCCAATGACGTCGTACAGGCTGGTGGCGCGCATCACATCCAGTACCTGTCGTTTCAGGCCGCTGAACACCAGCGTGACACCGGTGCTGCGCAGGCGTTCGACCAGGTGATGGACGACTTCCTCGCCGGACGCGTCCAGCTGGTTGATGCCGTCGCCCACCACCAGTATGTATCTGGCGTCGGGATGGTTGGCCACGGCTTCCAGTACCGCGTCTTCGAAGTAGGCGACGTTGGCGAAGTAGAGCGAGCCGTCGAAGCGGATCGCCACCAGATGCTTGCTGGTGGGTAGATCGGGGTAGACCTTGAGGTCGCGCAGGGTGCCGTCGCTGTAGCGGCCGAGGATGGCGACGCGCGGCGACATCGTGCGGTACAGGTACAGGCCGAGCGCCAGACCCGCGCCCACCATGATGCCGTTGTCGAGATGCGGCGCAAACGCAAGGGTGGCGATAAAGGTCGCCACGGCGGCGATGCCGTCGTGCTTGCTGGCGTGCCAGGCGTGCTTGACCGCCTTGAGATTCACCAGCCCGATCACCGCCATGATGATGATGGCAGCCAGCACCGCCTGCGGCAGGTGGTACAGCAGCGGCGTCAGAAACAGTAGCGTCAGCAGCACGAACAGCGCGGTAATGACCGAGCTCATGCCGGTTTTGGCGCCTGCATTCATGTTGACCGCGGAGCGCGAGAATGAGCCCGACACCGGAAACGCCTGGGTCAGGCTGCCCACCACGTTGGAAAGCCCCTGGCCGATCAATTCCTGATTGGGGTCGAGGCGCTGCCGGGTCTTGGCGGCGATGGCCTTGGCAATGGAAATGGCTTCCATGAAGCCCACCAGCGAGATGACCAGCGCAGTGGACAGCAGCGAGCCGAGGGCGTCCAGATTGAAATCGGGCATCTTCACGCTGGGCAGCCCTTCGGGGATCGCGCCCACCACTTCGCCGCCGCCCACCAGCTTGAAGTCGCTTGCAGTGAGCTTGCGCAGCCGGTAGCGCGTATCGTCCAGCGCCACGTCCTGCGGCGCCCGGTCCAGTGCATAAATGGCGAGGGTCGCGCCGTCCGCATCCACGCTGCGCACGACTTGCAAATGTCGCAGCGCGGCTTTTTCCTTGTTGAAGGCATCTTCCGCGGCGCGGGCTTCAATGCGGGCCAGTTCCAGCTCGGCCGCCATCTGCACCGTGCGAACGCTTTCTTCGCCCGCCGTTTTCTGCATGGACTTGAGCGCAGCGGATTTTTCCACGATCAAGGTATTGAGATCGTCCACCCGCCTGGCGGCCGCCATGCTTTGCTGCACCACCGCCAGCAATGCTGGGTCGGCGATCTGCTCGGGCTTGCCGGCCGCGTTTCTTTCGAAGCCGATCGACCATGACAGCAGCGTCGTCACTACCACCGCGATCAGCACACCGGGCAGCTTCGGCTTGTATTTCCTGATGCTCCACATGATGGCGATCGCCAGCACGCCCATCGCCAGCGTCGGCAGGTGGGTGTCGCCGATCAGCCTGAACACGCCGACGATGTCGTTGATGAAGTGCTCGCTGCGCCCCATCGGCACGCCGAACAGCTTGGATACCTGCGACAGCCCGATGATCATCGCCGCCGCATTGGTAAAGCCGACGATGACCGGGTGCGACAGAAAGTTGACGATCACCCCCAGCTTGAACACGCCCAGCAGCAACTGCACGATGCCCACCAGCAGTGCCAGCATGATGGCCAGCGCGACAAACTGGTCCGACCCCGGCGTGGCGAGTACCGCCAGCGACGATGCGGTGAGCAGCGATACCACCGCCACCGGCCCGGTGGCGAGCTGATTCGAACTGCCCCACAGTGCCGCCACCGCCACCGGCAGGAACGCCGCATACAGGCCGAAATAGGCGGGCATCCCGGCCAGCTGCGCGTAGGCCATGGACTGCGGGATCAGCACCAGCGCCACGGTGATGCCCGCCAGGAAATCGGCCTTGAGGATGTCGCCCTTGAGGGGAAACCAGTGCAGGAACGGAAAGAATTTTTTCAGGGAAGCAGGCATGAGCGTGTTTTTTCTGTGGGCGGGGTTCAGTGCTTCTTGTCGTGCGCAGCGGCGGTCACCAGCGGACATTCCAGCCGTTTCCAGGGGTCGCTGGTGCGGTCCTGAGCCAGTGCCTCCCAGCCTTCGCGCGAGTCGATCACCAGCGCCGCGATATGTTCGTGGGCATTGGCATAGTCCACCAGATCGCGCCGCCGCAGGCTGGGTTTCACCGCCAGGCTGAACGGCAAACCGGCTTCGCGCAGTGTTGCCAGAAAGCCGTCCAGCTCGGGCGGCGGCGTCTTGCCGGCAGCAATGACCTGGATTTCAAGATCGGCTTCAAGGCGGCGGCAAAGTTCGAGTGCGGAAGTCAGCAAGCGTGGCTCCACATGGCCTTCGCGCACGGCGAGGAGGACGGTTCGTTGTTTGCCGGGATGCGTCATGGCCGAGCTTGAGTGATGGACAACCCGTTATAGCAGCATCCGTGCCAGTCCGGCGCTTTCATGCAAGGAATTGAATTAGCGCATGAAATTCCAGGCCGTGCGATTGCGTGCGGAAGCACGGGTGTTGCGTATCGAAATGGTTAAAGCGCATTCTTTCCGGGTAGAAAGGTTAAATTTTGGTTAAATCTTTGTTATTTATGCATTAATCTTAAAATTTTTCAGGATGTTGCAATGCGTGTATTTATATTGCATTTGGCAACATCAGATGGCATGCTGGCGCCATGCATTCGCTGCGCCGCAAGATCACGCTCGGCTATTACGCGCTGGCCACCCTGACCGTCGGCCTGTCTGTGTTCGCCTTTTTCGAGTTGCGGCTCATCGGCGACAAGGTCGTCGCGGGCGGCCACATTGCCGAATTCTTCGATGCCACCCTGGAAATCCGCCGCTTCGAGAAAAACATTTTTCTCTATCGGCAGGTGGAGGATCTGACCGAAAACCGGGCTTATATCCGGCAGGCACAGGCGCTGCTGCAGAATCACCGCGCAGCTTTCGTCAGCTTCGCCGGCGCGCGCCAAACCGATGCGTTGGCACGTTCTTTGAGACGTTACGCCGCGCGCATGGAGGCCTACACGGCAGGCGATCCGGTCCCGGCCGCCGATCTGGAAAACGAAATCCGCCAGATCGGCAAGACGATGGTCAGCGCGGCCGAGGCGATCGCCCGCGCTGAACGGACAGACTTGCAAGCCTCGCTGGCCCGGCATCGCCAGGTGCTGGCAGGCTCGATCGTGTTTCTGGCGCTGGCGGCGGTGGCGCTCGGGCTGCTGGTGTCGCGGCGCGTCGCGCGGCCGCTGCAGCGCCTGGAAGAGGACATGGCCGCGGTGGCCAGCGGCAGGCTGACCCGCCTGGAGCCGGTCTCGCCCGACCGCGAAATCGTTTCGCTTACCCGGGCCTTCAACCAGATGATGCGCGAACTGGAACTACGCCAGCAGCAACTGTTGCGCGCCGAGAAACTGGCCTCGCTCGGCACCCTGCTGTCAGGGGTGGCGCATGAACTCAACAATCCGCTGTCCAATATTTCGAGTTCCTGCCAGATCCTGCTGGAGGAGGGCGAGGCGACCGATCCCGTGCTGCGCGACGAACTGCTGGCGGAAATCGACGCGCAGACGCTGCGCGCACGCAACATCGTGCGCTCGTTGCTGGACTTCGCGCGCGACCGCGAAATCCGCCGCGAAGTCCTGCCGCTTGCGCCACTGATCGAGGAAACCCTGCGTTTCGTCAAGGGCCAGGTGCCCAGCCGCGTCGCCGTGACGGTCGATATTCCGGCGGATCTGTGCGTGACCGGCGACCGGCAGCGATTGCAGCAGGTGTTTCTCAACCTCATCCGCAACGCCCTTGAGGCGGTGGACGCCGCCGGCCATGTGGCGCTTGTCGCCCGGTCGCGTCCGGCAGTGCGCGCAGCGCCGGATGGCAAAAACCGGTTTACCTTCGGCCATTGCGCCAGCAGTGGCAAGGTGGCCGACATCGCGGTGCGCGACGACGGCCACGGCATCCCCGCCACCCTGCTGCCGCGCATCTTCGATCCCTTCCTCACCACCAAGGAAGTGGGCAAGGGGTCGGGACTGGGACTGTTCATTGCCTTCGAGATCGTCGAAGAACATGGCGGCTGCATTGCCGTGGAAAGCGAGCCCGGCACGGGAACGGTTTTCCATGTCTGCCTACCCGTGCAGGAAAACCCCTGCCCCCAAGGGGGCACCGAACAATCGGAGAACTCATGACCAGCGGCAAACTCCTGATCGTGGACGACGAAAAAGTCGCCATGAAAAACCTCGAGCACGTGATGAAAAAGGAGGGCTACGCGGTCACCGCCACCCAGAGCGGGAGCAACGCCCAGGCCCTGCTTGAAAAGCAGTCCTTTGACGTGGTGCTTACCGACCTGCGCATGGAGAAGGTGGACGGCATGCAGATACTCCGGCGCTGCCGCGAAAGCCACCCCGATACCGAAGTCATCCTGATCACCGGCTACGCCACCCTGGAATCCGCCGTCGAGGCGATGAAGCGCGGCGCCTTCTACTACATCGCCAAACCCTACCGTCTGGACGAGGTGCGCAAGGTGGTGGCCGAAGCGCTGGAGAAAATCCGCCTCAAGCGCGAAAACCGCAGCCTCAGGGAACAGGTGGAAAGCTACCAGGGCAAGGTGCGCATCCTCACCCAGGATCACCACATGCAACACCTGCTCGACATGGCGCGGCAGGTTGCGCCGACCGACTGCAACATCCTCATCACCGGCGAATCCGGCACCGGCAAGGAGCTGTTCGCCCGCTACCTGCACCATCACAGCCGGCGCGCGTCCGGTCCTTTCGTGGCGGTGAATTGCGGCGCATTCAACGAGGAGCTGCTGGCCAACGAGCTGTTCGGTCACGTCAAGGGCGCCTTTACCGGCGCCCACGCCGACAAGCAAGGGCTGCTGGAAGCGGCCAGCGGCGGCACGCTGTTTCTCGACGAGATCACCGAAATGTCGCCCGCCATGCAGGTCAAGTTGCTGCGCGTGATCCAGGAAAAGGAAGTGCTGCCCTTGGGTGCCACCCGGCCCATCGCGGTGGACGTGCGTTTCATCGCCGCCACCAATCGCGATGTGCAGGAAATGGTCAAGGCCGGCGGCTTCCGCCAGGATCTCTATTTCCGTCTCAACGTCGTCAACCTGCATATCCCCGCCTTGAGCGCCCGCAAGGAGGACGTGCCGCTGCTGGCCCAGCATTTCCTGCTCAAGCACGCCGCCCTGATGGGCAAGGATGTCGGCGAGCTTGCGCCCGACACCCTCGAACTGCTGCGCGCCTACGACTTTCCCGGCAACGTGCGCGAACTGGAAAACATCGTCGAGCGCGGCGTCGCGCTCTCCAATGGCCACCGCATCGAACCCGCCCAGCTGCCGGAAGACCTGCGCGAACTGTCGATCCGCACCTTCCGCAAAAAAGAGGGGCGCATCCCCAGCCTGGAAGAGCAGGAGCAGGACTACATCAACTGGGTGCTGCAAGAAGCCGGCGGCAACCAGACCCTTGCCGCGCAAATCCTCGGCATCGATCGTGTGTCCTTGTGGCGCAAGCTGAAACGGTACGAGGTGGAGAAAGGGTGATGCGGGCAGAACCGGCAGGCGGCCGCTTTCGTGCCATCTGCCTGCCTTAACGGGGCGGGAGCAGGAGGCCAATCAGGTCGACTCAGGCGCTTCCGGGCGTTTGTCGAACGGGGCAGGCGGGCGGCGGCAGGCAGTTTTCCGCGCCCGCTACCCGTTGCTCTTCCATTTCGTTCAGGGTAAGCGCGTACTCGTTGTTTTCGGGCGCGATCCGCTGGGCGCAGCGCGCCGCCATCCGGGCTGAACGGATGCATTGCTGCCTGGCCAAAGCGTAGGCAAGGTTGTTCCAGGCAGCGGCGGTGCCGGACTCGATGCGCAGGGCACGGCGGAATGCCTGTTCGGCTTGCCGGGCGTGGCCGAGGGCGTAATCGGCGTTGCCCAGCCCGAGCCAGGCGACGGGATTGTCCGGCCATCGTTCGGTCGACGCCTGGTAGGCAGTACGGGCTTCCTCATGCATGCCGAGGCTTTCGAGAGCGCTTGCGGTTTCCAGGTAGGGTGTGGCCTGGGGCCGTGCCGGAAAGGCGCCGGGGGCGAGCACGACTATGCCCCATCGTGCGGCGCGGTCCCAGGTGTTCAGAAACACGCGCAAGGGCGTGATGCGCCTTGGCGCGGTGCCCGAGCGCAGGATGAGTTCCTGCCGCTCCAGGTCGTAGCCGATTGCCACCGCATAGTGCCAGCGCGGCAGCCAGTCCAGCCCCAGATTTTGCAGGACCAGCACGGGATGGCCGGCTGCAATTTCTGTCAGCAGGGCATCCAGTGCGGGCTCGATCGCCAGTGCCAGCAATCCCTGCCGGCGCGTGGCCGCCACGATTTCCGCCTGCAGGCTGCCCTCGCGGGCGGGCAGGTAGACCTGGGGAACGAGCGCTTCGGGCGTGACGGCTTTGCCGCGCGCATTCAGCATCGTGGCCAGCGCGGCCGGCCCGCACTGGTAGCGTTCCTGGGGAAAGAAGGGGGTGGCGGCCAGTTCCACCCTGGCCGGGAGTTCGGCCAATCGCGTGTCCGGGATTGGTGTCCGATGGGCGCAGGCCGCAAGCAGGACACCCATGAATAGAACGCCCGCCAGAAGGCGGGCGCGGCAGGCATTCCTCATCGAAACGGACTTACTTGATGGGATGCACGAAGGGGAAGATGTCGGTTACGCCGATGGCGTCGGTGATGATGAAGACGATGAAGATCAGCACAACAACGCCCAGCACGTCGCCGCCGGCAGGCAGTTCAGTGATGTGCTGATTGATCCGGGCGACTTCGGCATCGGTCAGGTTCGCCACTCGGTTCCTGGCGTCTTGAACGTCGACCCCTAGGGCAGACAGCCGGTGCTGCAGGTCTTCCCGTTCCAGCAGGGATGCCAGCCGGTGACGATCCATCCTGCCCTGTTCGGCGGCCAGTACTTGGGCGGTGCCGACCATCCCGGCCTGGACCGGCGCAATCTGCGCGCCCAGAAACGAGGCGGCCAGCAACAGGGAAGCGAATTTCTTGATTGAGTGATGGAAACGCATGGGGCCTCCTTGGCGAATTGGGCTCGTGGATGGATGGTGCAGACCCTGCCCGCAAGGCAGGCACCTTGTTGCAACATAGCACAGTCCCCATCGTTGCAAGGCCGGCCGGCGGGAACAACCTGGTGAAAAACTACAGCTAGAACTCGTTGCGGATGCGCTTGTAGCCCTTCACCAGTTCGTGGTTGGCCTGTGCCACGCTTTCCGAGAAATCGCTGACATCCGCCGTCACCCGCTCGATTCCGGCCAGATCCGCATTGGAGCGGATGTTGGCGGTCGAGGGGATGTAGAAGCGCTGCGGCACCTCGCAGCCTTCGACCACCGAGTTGTGGCGGATCACCGAATGGCTGCCGACCACGCAGTTGAACAGCACCGAGTTGAAGCCGACAAACACATGGTCGCCGACCGTGCACGGCCCATGCACGATGGAACGGTGCGCAATCGAGGTGCCGCGCCCGATGTTGACCCCGCCCCCCGCCTTGCAGTGAATCACCACCCCGTCCTGAATATTCGAATCGGCGCCGATGACGATGGGCTCCATGTCGCCGTCGTCATCGACCTCGTCCGCGCGTATCACCGCATACGGGCCGATGAACACATTGGCTTCCACGACGATCTTGCCGCAGAGGATGGCGGTGGGGTCGACGAAGGCGGTCTCGTGTACCTGGGGGATGTCTCCGTTGGGATTGCGACGAATCATGCGTGGCCTCGATCGATGTGCGGGCCGGAAACCGGCTTGCCCTGAATCCGCGGCGTGCGGGCGGGCCGGCGGCTTCCGGTACGTCGTGTCAAAATGTTAGAATATTACATTTTTCAACACTAATGTTGCTGTAAGCAACTAGTCAGCGTTCGGGGCGGCATCATGTACGACAACAAATGGCTTGTACGGTTTTTTCCCTTTCTGGCCTGGTTTCCCGTCAATTCCATCGTCCTGCGCGGCGACATGATGGCCGGCATCACCGGCGCGCTGGTGCTGGTGCCGAAGGCGATGGCGTATGCTCAGCTGTCGGGGCTGCCGGTGTATTTCGGCCTGTATACGGCGTTCATCCCTGCGATCCTGGGAGCGTTGTGGGGATCTTCGCGGCAGCTGGCAACCGGCCCGGTGGCGATCGTGTCGCTGATGACGGCCGCGGCACTGGCGCCGCTGGCGATCCCGTTTTCCGAGGAGTACATCGGTCTCGCGCTGCTGCTGACGCTGATGGTCGGCGTCATCCAGTTCAGCCTGGGCGTGCTCAAGCTGGGCACCATCGTCAACTTCGTGTCGCATCCGGTGATTCTGGGCTTCATGAATGCGGCGGCCATCATCATCGCGCTCTCCCAGCTTGACCTGCTGCTGGGCATCCCCAAGGGCCGCAGCGATTCCTTCCTGGTGGATATCTGGGAAATGTTCACTTACCTGCCGCAGACCCATCTGCCCACGCTGGCGATGTCGGTGTTCGCGCTGGTGCTGATGCTGGGGATGAAGAAGATCCCGCTGCTGGCCAAGCCCAGCGTGCTGGTTGCGGTGGTGATCACCACCCTGGTCAGCTTTGCGGTCGGCTTTGCGCACAAGACCAGCGGCGCGCCCGACACGATCGCCGACCCCGCCGCGCGCGAACTGGTGGCGAGCTACGCCCAGGCGCAGGCGCGCATCGACGACATCAAGGCCGATGTCACGGCGAAAACGGCCGCATTGCGGGTGCTGGAAAAGACGAACGACGCCCGCGCCGCGGCCGACCTCAACTACCAGATCGACTTGCTGAATCTGGAGGCCTCCGGCTTCGAGCAGCAAAACAAGGAACGCCTGCAATACATCCGCAAGCTGGGTTTCGAGCGCGCCGACGCGCCTGAGGAGCAGTCGGCCATGCTGTATCTGCAAGGCGCCGTCCCCGACGGCGTGAAGACCGACGGCCAGCACTGGCACATCAAGAAAATCGAAAACGGCACGATGAACCTGACCGGCGGTGGCGACGTGGTCGGCAACATCCCGGCAGGCCTGCCGTCCTTCCGCGTGCCGGCGCTGTCGCTCGACGCCTTCATGCAGCTGTTTGCCGCCGCGCTGATCATTGCGCTGGTCGCTTTCATGGAAAGCATCTCGATGGCCAAGGCGTTGGCGGCAAAGACCAAGCAGCGACTCGATCCCAACCAGGAACTGATCGGCCAGGGCGTCGCCAACATGGGCGGCTCGTTCTTCCAGGCCTATCCGGCCACCGGTTCCTTCACCGGCTCGGTGATCAACCTGCAGGCGGGCGCGAAAACCGGCCTGGCCATGGTGTTCAACGGGGTGTTCGTCGCGATCACGCTGCTGTTTCTGACGCCCTTACTCTACCATCTGCCGAAGGCGACGCTGGGCGTCATCATCCTGCTGGCGGTCGCCGGCCTGCTCACCCCGGCCGCGATCAAGCATGCCTGGAAGGCCAGCAAGGCGGACGGCGCGGTGGCGATCGTCACCTTCTGCGTCACGCTGATCGCCGCCCCGCACCTGGACAAGGGCATCCTGATCGGCGCGGCGCTGGCGCTGGCGCTGTTCCTGTACCGCACCATGAAACCGCGCGTCGCCCAGCTCGGCCGCTACGCCGACGGCACCCTGCGCGACGTCAATGTGAACCCGGGCCTGCCCACCAGCGAGCATGTCGTCGCCATGCGCTTCGACGGCCAGCTGTACTTCGCCAACGTCTCCTACTTCGAGGACACCATCCTCGAAGCGGTGGCCGAACATCCCAAGGCCCGCTACGTGCTGGTGGTGGGCGACGGCATCAACAACCTGGATGCCACCGGCGAGGAGGTCATCCAGCACCTCAACGAGCGCCTGCATGGAAGCGGCATCACCCTGGTGTTCTCCGGCCTCAAGAAACAGGTGCTCGACGTGATGCGCAACACCGGCCTGTTCGACGAGATCGGCCAGCAGCACATTTTCGCCAACGAGGACCAGGCGCTGGCGGCCATCTACGAATGGCTGGGCGAGACGGGCAGGGACGATCTATTCTGTCCGGTCAGCAAGCCGCAGCAGGAACAGCCGTCGTCCCTGCCCGCGCTTGAGCCGGGCATCGCGCGTTAGAACTCGTTGCGGATGCGCTTGTAGCCCTTGACCAGCTCGTGGTTGGCCTGCGCCACGCTTTCTGAGAAATCGGCCGCATCGGGAGTGACGCGTTCGATGCGGGCCAGCTCCTCGTCCGAGTGGATATTGCAGGTGGAGGGAATGTAGAAGCCGTCGGGCACGCTACAGCCTTCGACCACCGAGTTGTGGCGCACCACCGAGCCTGCGCCCACCACGCAGTTGAACAGCACCGAATTGAAGCCGATGAAGACGCGGTCCCCCACCGCGCAGGGGCCATGTACGATGGAGCGGTGGGCGATCGACGTGTGTTCGCCGATCTCGACCCGGCCGCCTGCCTTGGAATGGATCACCACGCCATCCTGGATGTTCGAATGGGCGCCGATGACGATGGGTTCCATGTGGCCGTTGTCATCGACTTCGTCGGCACGGATCACCGCATAGGGGCCGATGAAGACATTCTCGCCGACGATGATGTGGCCGCAGAGGATGGCGGTAGGGTCGACGAAGGCGGTGTCGTGCACGACCGGCAGGTCGCCTCGGGGGTTGCGACGAATCAAGGTAAATCCTTCCTGTGGATGGGCTGAAAAGTGGCGGGCAGGCGGCCTGCTCAGGCATGCCCCTGCGCCGGAGGGAAGAAAAAACCGGCCAGGCGTGCAAAGGCGCCGGTGCGATCGACCCGCATCATCTGCGGGCCTTCATTGCCGGTCCGGGCCGGCAGCATGCGGCGTGTCCGTCCGTCGCACACGATCATATCGGGACGCCAGCTGCGGATCAGCGCGGACAGGGCGGCGCGCGGCTCACCCCATATCACGGTGGCTCGCGCCCGGCCCAGGCCGTGCCGCAACAGGTCGTGGTCAAGCCGCTTCTGCTCGGCCGGCGCGAGGCGGGCGGCGCGCTCGTCGGGCAGATTGCCGGCAGGCCCATCCAGATCGAAGCCGGATCGGGTGTCCAGCACGCTCACTACCAGCAGTTCGATCTCTCCGGCCGCGGCGATCTCGCCGGCCCGGCGCAGCAAGGCCGATCCGCTGTGACCGTGGGTGAATGGAACCAGGATGCGTTGATGGGTTTTCATGGCTGGACTCCTGCGGGAATGAAGGGATGCGGGTGGCTGGCCGGCTCGACCTGCGCCGGCATGCATTCGCGGAAAACGCGCGCGCTGCAGGTGCGGCAGACATCGCGGTTCAGGTGGCGGTAGATTTCGGCGATGGCATCGGTCTTGGAATCGAACAGGTTGGCGCCGCCGATTGCTTTCAGGGCGCCGTTTTCCGCCAGCTGTTCCCGCACCCTGTCCTTGGCGCCGATGAGGTAGAGCCCGCCGCCCGTGCGGCACCGCCGCTGCGCTTCGCTGGCAAGGGCTTCGGCGCCGGCCATGTCGATGAAGTTGATGCCGTGCGCGATGATGGCCACGTGCTTCTGTTCGGGCTGCGCCAGATCCTGGGCAGCCAGTTTTTCGCGCACGTGCGCGGTGGCACCGAAGAACAGCGAACCGTCGATGCGCACGAAGCGCAGCTGCGGACATTGCGGGGCGTGGGCGGCATCGGTGAACTTGCGTTTGCGGTTGTGCGGGTTGGGTGCGCGCACGTGCACCTGAGGCTTCGAGGTGCGCGCCAGATACAGCGAAAGCGACATCAGCACGCCGATGATGATGGCCTCTTCCAGCGTCAGGAACAGCGTCGCCGCGAAGGTGGCGGCCATGATGGCGAATTCGGAGCGATTGGTCTTTACCGTATGGGCGATTTCCTTGAAGTCGATCAGCCCCCAGGCCACCAGGAACAGAATGCCGGCCATGGCCGCGTTGGGCAGGAAACGTGCCCACGGCGCCACCAGCAGCACCACCAGCAGCAGGAAGAAGCCCGCCATCATCGCCGCCAGTGGCGTCTTGGCGCCGGCGGCGTAGTTCACCCCGCTGCGGTTGAAGGAGCCGGTGGCGACGTAGCCGGAAAAGAACGCGCCGGCAATGTTCGACATCCCCTGGCCGATGAATTCCTGGTTGCCATCGACGTGCTGGCCGGAGCGCGCCGCCAGCGCGCGGGCGATCGACACCGCCTCGGTCAGCGCCAGGAGCGTCACCGCCACCACGCCGGAAGCGACCGCGCGGATGCTTTCGCCGTCCAGCGCCGGCGCCGACAGTGGCGGCAGGCTCGCCGGCAGCGCACCCACCGTGGACAGCTGCATTCCCTGCCAGGCGCTCAACGCCGCGGCCGCAGCCGAACCGCCCAGCATCGCCACGATCATGTAGGGCCACTTCGGCAGAAACTGTTTCACCGCGATACCCAGCACCAGCGTCAACATGGCCACTGCCGTCACGCCGGGCTGCACCTGATCGAGCTGGCTGAACAGCGCACTCCAGGTGTCGCTGAAGGAGGATCCGCGCGCAATCTCGAGGCCGAAGAAATGCTTCACCTGGTTGGTGGCGATCAGGATCGCCGCCCCGGCGGTGAACCCGGTCACCACCGAATGCGAGATGAAATTGACTAGCGTGCCCATGCGTGCCAGCCCCATCACCAGCTGGATAATCCCCACCAGGAATGTCAGTGTCAGCGCCAGGCTCACGTACTGTGCCGATCCCGGCTCGGCATGCGGCGACAGCACCGAGAACAGCACGATCGAGGCCGCCGTGGTCGGCCCCGACACCAGGTGCCAGGAGGAACCGAACAGCGCCGCGATGATGGCCGGAATCATCCCGGCATACAGCCCGTATTCCGGCGGCATGCCCGCAATGGTGGCAAACGCCACGCCCTGCGGCAGCGCCACCAGCGCGCCGGTCAGCCCGGCCATCAAATCGTCGCGCAGGCTCTGCCGGTTGACGCGGTTGCGCCAGCGCAGGAAGGGCAGCAGACGCGGCCAGTCGAGGCGGAGGGGAGGGATGCCCAGGCGGGCAAGAGGAGTAGTCATCGCAGGAAAAGTCCGACCGTGAGAGTTGATCGGATCGTAGCGATAAGCGCGTTAACCGCGGGTTAAGCGGCGGGAAAGCCTTGGTTAAGCCGAGTGATGGCGTTGCCGGGCCGGGCGCCGCTGTTGTGAATTCGTGGTAGATGCCGATATTCCGTCGCCGCGCGCGCCGTCGACGCGCCCGCGTATCCCGGGCCGCCTTGTTTTGGTCATGTCGCGGGCGTGGCACGATCCATGCGTCGATGAGCGAACCATGAATTCATGGGACAACCGCAGGGACAAAAAATGAACGCAATCCGGCACATGATTCTGACTGCAAGCGCTGCTACCGCACTCGTCATGGCCCCGGCGGCCAGCGCGCTACCGCTTTCCATCACCAGCGGCACGTTCATGCCCGGCTCGGGGTATGGCGTGGATTCGCAGGAAAACGGCGCCACGCTGCTGGATGTGCGGTTTTCGACAAGCGACTTCGCCGTGCAGGACTTCAGCCTGGACAATATCGGGGACTATTTCACGTTCAAATTCGGCACCGTCGATTTCCGTGAAACGGACACGGGAAACGGTTCCAATGCCGGGATCCGGGCGCATGAAACGGACTATCTCGACGTGATGGCCCGCCTGATCTTTGCCGGCGGCCCGGGAATCGTTGCGGATATCGCCGCGGCCGGCACCGCGATTCCCGGGCTGATCGGCGACCCGGCGGCGGACTACCTGCTTGCCTGGGATCCGCTGACGGTGGATATCGGCCTGGGCGGCAAACTGGAAATCGCCTTCGCTCCCCTCAGTTTCAGCGGCAGCGGCCTGCAGGACCAGATGGCGACCGTTACGCTGCTGAGCCTGCCGGAGGCGTCCCACGGCCAGGCGGTTCCGGAACCCGCCACCCTGTCGCTGCTGGCTCTGGGCCTGCTCGGCTTCGCCGTGACGCGCGGCAAATCCTCGAAGACCTGAGACGGATGCGGGTTGGCCTCCGCTGCACTTACCGCGCGAACAGCACCGACACTGTCGTGCCCTGGTGCTCGCCGCTTTCCAGCCGCACCTGCCAGCCGTAGCGGTCGCAGATCTGTTTGACCAGCGACAGGCCGATGCCGGCGCCGGTGCTGGCCATGTCGCGGAAATGGCGCAGGAAGGCCTGGTCGATGGCGTCACCGGGGAGGCCGCGGCCGGTGTCGGAGATGACCAGGCTGTGGCTGTCCTGATGGATGGTGACGCTGCCGGCGTCGGTGTAGGAAAAGGCGTTGCGCACCAGGTTGCTGATGAGGATGTCGACCAGGCCGCAATCGGCGACGACGACGAGCTCGGGGTCGGTCTGCACGTCAACGGCCACCGGTTTGCTCGCCAGGATGTGGCGCTGCTTTTCCACCGCTTCCTCGACCACCGCTGCGATCCGGCAGCCGCCGCCGGGCTGGGCGTGATCTTCGCGCGCCATTAGCAGCAGGGCGGTGCCGAGTTCGGCCATGTCGCGCGCGGCGCGTTCGATGCGTTGCACGCGCGCTTTCTGCTTTTCGTTCAGCTTGTCGTCGTCCAGCAGAACTTCGGTGGCGCTGAGGATGACGGCCAGTGCCGTGCGCAGTTCGTGGCTCATGTCGGCGCCGAAGGCCCGCTCGCGTTCCATGAAGGCGCGCATGCGGCTCAACTGGCGGTCGAACACGCCGGCCAGTTCCTCGATTTCGCGATCGTGGAAATGTTCGGCCAGCGGCTGATCCCAGTCTTCCGGCCGGCGGTGGCGCACTCGCGCGGCCAGATCGGCCACCGGCGCGACGGCCGCGCCGGAAAGAAAGATGCCGAGCAAAGTGGAGAGCAGGGTCATGGCGACGGCGACGATGCTGAGCTGCTGGACAAAACGCTGCTCGCGCTTGAGCTTCAGGCTGATGTCGTAGAGCAGGTAATAGCGCGTGTTGTCGCGGTCCAGCACGGCGGCCCGGTAGAACAGGGTGCCGACGCGGACTTCGTGACGTCCTGGCGGTAGCCTCGCGAGGTAATCCGGCACGCCGTCCGCCTGATCCGCTTCCCGCACATAGCCCTGCAGGGTGACCGTTGCGGGCGGCAGGGAAAGGGGGTTGCGCCCGCGGCGGGCGATGTAGTCGTCGAGCTCGGCGCTCAAGGTTTCGTCCACCAGACGCACGCTCAGGTCGTGGGCGGACTGGTACACCATCACCGCCATCACCACGCTGAGCAGCGCGCCAAACGCCGCGAAATAGAGCGCGACGCGCGCGCGCAGGCTATGCAGGCGGAACATCCGGCGCCTTCAGCTGGTAGCCCACGCCGCGCACGGTATGCAGCAGCGGCGGCAGGTCGGGCGGGTCGATGGCCGCACGCAGGGTGTGCATGTGCACGCGCAGGGAATCGGAATCGGGTGGCGAGTCACCCCACGCCGCCTGTTCGATTTCACGCCGCCACACCACGTTGGGCGAGCGCTTCATCAGTTGCTCCAGAATGCGTAGCGGCAGCATCGGCAGGGTGAGGATGCGGCCGGCCCGCTGCACGACGCGGGTGCCGAGGTCGAACACCAGGTCGGCCACCTGCAGCCGGTTCAGCTGCTCGCCGCCCTGGGCGCGCCGCACCAGCGCGGCGAGCCGGAGTTCCAGTTCGCGCAGCTCGAACGGTTTGACCAGGTAATCGTCGGCGCCCTCGCCGAAGCCAGCGATCTTGTCGTCGAGCGTGGCGCGCGCGGTCAGCATCAGCACCGGCGTCGCCGATTGCGCATCCTGGCGCAGGCGGCGGCACAGGGTGAGGCCGTCGATACCGGGCAGCATCAGGTCGAGCACGATGACGTCGTGCGGCTGGGTGACCGCCAGATGCAGGCCGGTCACGCCATCCTGGGCCACGTCCACCTGATGGCCATGGCCTTCCAGAAAGTCGGCAATATTCGCCGCCAGGTCCGCGTTGTCCTCCACGATCAGGACGGAAAAAACGGCGGAGTCGTTCATGGCGGGCAATGAGGAGTAGGGGCGGGCATGGGATATTTCAGCATTGCGCCGGCGTCCAGCCGAGCCCGGATCGGGCGCATTGCGCGACAGCGCGCTGCCCTCATTGCGGGCGGGGACGGCGTGTCAGCGGCAGAATGTGCGCGTCCTGTCGGGGCGGATCGCGATCGGCAAGCAACTGCAGGGCCTGGTGGAATTCGCCCGGGAGCCGTTTCATGGTTTCGGCTGCCTGCGGCAGGTAGTAGACGATCTCGAACGGCACGCGCTCATCCAGCGCGGTACGCGCCTGCGGGCGAAAATGCTGCCATGCCAGCTCGACCCAGGCCTTGTTCTGGCTATCGACGAATATGTATTCCTCGGTATCGAGCACGGCCATGTATTGCAGATTGCGGATGGGTACAAACAGGCATTTTCCGGCGCGTGCCAGCAGGGTATGCGCGAGATTGTAGGTAGCGGCGGGCAGGAACCCCGGCACGCGTGCGATTTCCTGTTCACGATAGAAGCGTTCTTCCATGTTGCAACGGTAGCATTCCAGGCGCGTCCAGGGAAGTTTTTCATCCGGAACCGGGTGCCGGCGAAGCCGGCGTGCCGATCCGCCGCGTAACGCGGCAAAATAGCTGTTTCAACCTGTTGCGGCGCATGGACATGACCTCAAGCATTTTCGACACCCACCTGGAGCACTTCGATCGCGACGTGATCGAGGCCTCGCACACCGTGCCCGTCCTGGTCGATTTCTGGGCCGACTGGTGCCCGCCCTGCCGCGCGCTGACGCCGGTGCTGGAGCGCGTCATTGCGCAGCATGCCGGCAGGCTCCACATGGCCAAGGTCGAGGTCGACGAAGGCGCCAACATGAAGCTTGCGGGCCGCTACGGCCTGCGCGGCTTTCCCACCGTGCTGCTGTTCGTCAAGGGTGAAATCGTCGGGCGCTTTTCCAGCGCCAGGCCGGAACACTGGGTGCGCGAGTTCATCGCCGAGCACACCGATATTGAATGAATTCCTGCTGGTGCTCGACACCAATGTGGTGCTCGACCTGCTGCATTTCGACGACGCCACCGCCCGGCCGCTAAGGCTCGCGCTGGAAAATGGACGCGTGCGCTGCGTGGTGGCCGCCGCCACCCTGGACGAGTTGCGGCGGGTGCTGGCGTATCCGGAGTTTGGCCTGGACGCGGCGCGGCAGGCAGCGCTGTTCGCGCGCTATCAAACCCTGTCGGTTGTCGCCGACGCGGCGGCGGCCGTGCCTGGACGGCCCCGCAAGGGGGCTCCGATCCACGACGGGCTCTTGTACCCTTCAGAACGGAAGCCCGTGTGGGATCGTATGCCGCGTTGCAGCGACCCCGACGATCAGAAATTCATCGAGCTGGCCGCTGCGGCTCAAGCACAGGCGCTGGTCAGCAAGGATCGCGCGGTGCTGAAGCTGCGCCGCCGCTGCGCGCCGTGGTTCCGGGTGCTGAGTCCGGCCGAGGCCGTGCGCTGGCTGGACGAGACGCCGGCCTGAGAGCTTCGGGCCTTCAGGCCGCGTCCTGCGGCTGGAACCTGCGCCGTGCCGCCTCGCTCACCGCCAGCACCGCCGGGTGGCTCAGTCGCCGCTCCACCGAAATGGCGAAAAAGCGTTCGCGGATCTCCAGCGTCTGCCCCAGTTCGATCACCTCGTACTGCCGCATCACCTCCGGCGCCGTGGTCAGCGGCACCGGGAACACCCCCGCGCCCGCCTGGCCGAAAGCGCTCATCAACGCGTTGTCGTCGAACTCGCCGACGACGCTGGGCTGGATGCCGCGCCGTTCCAGCCAGCGCAGCAGCGGCGCACGCAGCGCGCTGTCCTCGCCTGGAATCAGCAGCGGCGCGCCGTGGAGATGGGCCGGAAAGTCCGGCCCCAGGGCGCCGGCAATCGCGCGCGCGGCCAGAAAGGCGATGCCGCATTCGCCGAGGGGGTGGCTGTAGCCCTTGATGTCCATGCTCGACGGCAGCTGCCGGTCGGCCAGCACCATGTCGAGGCGGTGGATCGACAGTTCGGCGGCCAGCTGTTCCAGCCGGCCCTCCTTGCATACCAGCTTGACCGGTTCGGCCAGGGTGAGCGCGGGGGCCAGCAGCTGGTAAGCGATCACCTTGGGCACGACGTCGGCGATGCCGACGCGGAACGGATGGACGCGTGCGGTGGTGCGATTTTGCAGGGCCTCCTCGAGTTCGGCGCCGACGTGGAAAATTTCATCGGCGTAGGCCAGGGCGGTGCGCCCGGCGTCGGTCAGTTCGAGCCGGCGCCCGCTGCGGCGGAACAATGCCACCCCCAGGCGTTGTTCGAGCACGCCGATCTGGCCGGACAGCGTCTGCGGCGTCAAGTGCAGCTTCTCGGCAGCGCGGTTGATGGCGCCGGTTTTTGCGACGGTGCGGAAGTAGTGCAGATGTCGGTAATTGAGCATGGTGCGGAATCTATTCGGTAAAATCGAACAATAGCAGTAGAAAAATCGAATTTTATTGTTCGTATTCCGTCTATATTCTGTCGAGTGTCCGCAACAATGCGGGATCGCCGCGCCGGTGCCGGCAACCCGCGCGCGGCGGGGCTTAACTGGAGAACACCATGAAGCGTATCGTTTTATTCCTGGCCACTAACCTGGCCATCGTGCTGGTGCTGTCGTTCACCATGCGCATCCTGGGCGTCGAGCCCTATCTCACCGCGAACGGGCTGAACCTTGGCTCGCTGCTGATCTTCGCCGCGGTGATGGGCTTTGGCGGCTCACTCATTTCACTCGCCATTTCGAAGTGGATGGCAAAGAAATCGATGGGCGTGCGGGTGATCGAGACGCCGTCGAATTCGACCGAGTTCTGGCTGGTCGAGACCGTGAAAAAATACGCGGCCGACGCCGGGATCGGCATGCCCGAAGTCGGGATTTTCGATTCGCCCGAGGTCAACGCCTTCGCCACCGGCATGAACAAGAACAATGCACTGGTCGCCGTGTCTGCGGGGCTGCTTAATACCATGACGCGGCCTGAAGCCGAAGCGGTGATCGGTCACGAAGTCGCCCACGTCGCCAACGGCGACATGGTGACGCTGGCGCTGATCCAGGGGGTAGTGAACACCTTCGTCATGTTCCTGTCGCGCGTCATCGGCCATACCGTCGACCGCGTGGTGTTCAAGAACGAGGAAGGCCACGGTCCGGCGTTCTTCGTCACCATGATCGTGGCGGAACTGGTGCTCGGCATCCTTGCGTCGATCATCGTCATGTGGTTCTCGCGCCAGCGCGAATTCCGCGCCGACCGCGGCGGCGCCTCGCTTGCCGGCAAGGGCGCGATGATCGCCGCGCTGGAGCGCCTGAACAGCCTGCACCCGCACCCGCTGCCTGACAAGATGGCGGCGTTCGGCATCGCCGGCGGCAGCCCGCAGGGCTGGAAGCGCCTGTTCATGACGCATCCGCCGCTAGAAGAGCGCATCGCCGCGCTGCGCGCGGTGCAGTAACGCGGTCGAGGCCGGGGCGGGCGCATGGGCGCCGCATTGCATGTCGGCGAGCCGTGGATGTGGGCGGCGTTCGTCGGCTTCGTGCTGGCGATGCTCGCCGTCGACCTGTTCCTGGCCGGCGGCAACAAGGCGCACAAGGTCGGCTTCGGGGAAGCGGCGGCCTGGTCGTTCGTCTGGTTTGCGCTCGCCATGCTGTTCAACTTCGTCCTGTGGTGGCATCTCAGGGCGGCGTATGGCGTCGAGGTGGCCGACGTCAAGGCGCTGGAATTCCTGACCGGCTACCTGATCGAGAAATCGCTCGCGGTCGACAATATCTTCGTCTTCCTGATGATCTTCGGCTTCTTCGCCGTGCCGGCGGAATACCAGCGGCGCGTGCTGATCTACGGCGTGATCGGCGCGATCGTGCTGCGCGCCGCCATGATCCTGGCGGGTGCCTGGCTGGTGCAGGAGTTCCACTGGATCCTCTATCTGTTCGGCGCTTTTCTCGTCGTCACCGGCATCAAGATGCTGACGTTCGCCGAAGCGGTGCAGGATCTGAACAGGAATCCGCTGCTCGGCTGGATCAAACGCCGCTTGCCGCTGACGCCGGATTATCGCGGCGAGAAATTCTGGGTGATGGAAAACGGCGTGCGCGTCTTCACCCCGCTGTTCCTGGTGCTCGTCATGATCGAACTGTCCGACCTGATTTTCGCGGTCGACTCGATCCCGGCGATTTTCGCCATTACCACCGATCCCTTCATCGTCTTTACGTCCAACATTTTCGCCATCCTCGGTCTGCGTGCGATGTACTTCATGCTGGCCGGCATGGCCGAGCGCTTTCATTTGCTGAAATACGGCCTGGCCATCGTGTTGTTGTTCGTGGGGATGAAGATGCTGATCGTCGACTTCTACAAAATCCCGGTAGGCTTGTCGCTCGGCATCGTCGGACTCATCATCGCCGGCTTTGTATTTGCCAGCCTGTGGGCGACGCGGAAACAAGCCACACCAGACTGAAGTCGGCGACACATGCCAGGTGCGGCGGACCAATCCGTCGTCCCGTTCCCAGGAGTTGAACCCCAGCCGGAGGGCATAGATGCCGATCAAAATCGATTCCCCACTCGCACGCCGCATTGCGGCTTTCATCTTCCTGTTCTTCATTTTCGGGCTCACCTTCTGGGTGCTGTCGCCGTTTTTCGCCTCGCTGGCGTGGGCGGGAGTCCTTGCTTATGTCACCTGGCCGCTCTATCAGCGCGTGTGTCGCCGCCTGCCGGGGCGCGACAACCTGGCGGCGTTTCTGATGACACTGGGCGTGGTTGCGACGCTGCTGCTGCCGCTGCTGTGGGTGATGTTCGTTCTGGTGATGGATGTGGCGGCGGCTTCGGCGACCCTCAAGCAACTTGCCATCCACGGCCTGCCGCCGCTGCCTGCAGGCGTGCGTGCCTGGCCGGGTGGAGAATGGATCGTGGCGCAGTATCAGCGCGTGCAGGCCGACCCGACCTGGGTGCGCGCGCAGGTCGACGCGCTGGGGCTGACCGATACGGCGCAGTTGAAAGCGCTGGCGGGCGGTGTCGGGCGCAACGCGGCGAAATTCGGCCTGGCGGTGTTTGCGCTGTTCTTTCTGTACCGTCACGGCGCCAGCGTGCTGATCCAGTTTCGCCGGGTGGCCACGCGCTGGCTGGGCGAGGCGGCGCGCGGCTACATCCAGGCGGTGGGGGTGACCGTGCGCGCCGTGGTGTTCGGCATCGTGCTCACTGCGCTGGCGCAGGGTGTGCTAGCCGGGCTGGGCTACTGGGTCGCCGGGATCGACGCGCCCGCACTGTGGGGGGTGATCACCGCCCTGGTGTCGCTGATTCCTTTCGTCGGTCCGGTGGTGTGGATCAGCCTGTCGCTGGGCCTGCTGGCGCACGGCGAAACCCAGGCAGCGCTGGGTCTGTTCCTGTGGGGGGCGCTGGTGGTGAGCTGGATCGACAACCTGATTCGCCCGCTCGTCATCAGCGGGCCGACGCGGATTCCGTTCCTGCTGGTATTTCTGGGCGTACTCGGCGGTCTCAATGCGTTCGGCCTGATCGGCCTGTTTCTGGGGCCGGTGCTGCTCGCGGTGTCGGTGGCCATCTGGCGCGAATGGCTGGTGCATGCGCGTTCGGCCTGAGGCTGGCGCGAATCGGGTGTTATCGGGACGGCCGGCTGATGTTTGAATCCGGCAGTGTCGTTTCACACCGCCCCGCGCAGTCCGGGCAAGCTGAACCTCAATGCCGCTTCAGGCCGAATCAATAATGCGCCCCGGATGGTATCCTTGCGCCTCGCCCGTCGGAGGCAGCTAATCCCCCAGAGGCCGCGCATTCCCGCGTTCGGCACGCAACACCGAACGGCATGGGCGCCCGTTGCCGCCATGCACGCTTCCGGCACGACAAATTTCCGACAGACAAAGACTCGCCGCCATGAACAACAAAATGACTTACGCCGGTTTCTACAACGACAAGCACGGCGTCACCATGCTGGCGCGCGTCGTGCTCGACGGCTGGCTGTTCGGCTTCATTCCGGAATCGGAGGACTGCACCGGCTGGCAGCTGGGCCAGATGCAGGTGCTGGCGGAGAAGATCGAAGCCGAGTGGGACAAATACGGCAACCTGCCCAGCCGCCTGCCGCCCGAACTGCGCGAGCGCCACGCAAGCCTCTACAAGATGGCCACCGAGCGTGCGCGCGAAAGGGGCTGGGATCCCGAGCTCGGCGAAGACGAGTAAACCCCGGCGGGGACGCCCCTGCCGCCTGACAACCTGCCTGATCTCCCCGATGGAACTCACCCCGCCGCTGTTGCAACTCGCCACCCAGGCGCTCGATCTGGTGCTGGACTTCAAGCGCCCGGCCGACGCCGTGCTGTCGGCGTTTTTCCGCGAACACAAGAAGCTTGGCGCGCGCGACCGCGCGTTCGTGGCGGAAGCCGTGTTCGGCGTGCTACGGCGCTACCGTTACCTGTCGGTGGTGGTGCCGGCGGCCAATCCGCGCACGCTGATCATCGCCTGGCTGATCAAGGCGCACGGGATGAGCGGCGCGACGCTGGAAAAATTCGCCAAGCCCGAACTCATCGACCATATTCGCCACGCCCAGACGGCCGAATTGCCGCTGGCGGTGGCGGCCGAACTGCCCGACTGGGTGATCGAAAAACTGCAGCCATCGATGAGCGATACCGAGATCCTCGCGCTCGGCCGCGCCCTGCAGCAGCCGGCGCCGCTCGACGTGCGGGTGAACGCGCACAAGGCCGGCCGCGATGCGGTGCTGGCGCAGTTGCAGACGGAAGGGCTGGCGGTCGAGGCGACACCGTATTCGCCGTGGGGTATCCGCTTCAAGAATCATCCGGCGATCAATCGCCATCCGCTGTTTCTCGACGGCAGCCTGGAAGTGCAGGACGAGGGCAGCCAGCTGCTGGCCCTGCTGCTCGGCGCGCGGCGCGGCGAGATGGTGTGCGACTTCTGCGCCGGCGCCGGCGGCAAGACGCTCGCCATCGGCGCGATGATGGCGTCGACCGGCCGCCTGTATGCCTTCGATGTGGCGGAAAAGCGGCTCGCCAACCTGAAGCCGCGGCTGGCGCGCTCGGGGCTGTCCAACGTGATGCCGCAACTGATCGCCTCGGAAAACGACACCCGGGTGAAGCGGCTGGCGGGCAAGCTCGACCGCGTGTTGGTCGACGCGCCGTGCTCGGGTCTGGGCACGCTGCGCCGCAACCCCGACCTCAAATTCCGCCAGTCGCCCGAAAGCGTGGATGAGCTGACGCGGAAGCAGACGTCCATCCTGCACGCAGCGGCGAAGCTGCTGAAATCCGGCGGCCGGCTGGTGTATGCCACCTGCAGCCTGTTGCCAGAAGAGAATGAAGCCATTGTCGAGGCGCTGCTGGCCGAAGGCGGCTTCAGCCTGCTGCCGGTGAACGAACTGCTGGCGCAAAACAAGATCGGCCTCGATACCGGCGCCATGCTGAGACTGTCGCCGGCCGTGCACGGGACGGATGGTTTTTTTGCCGCCGTGCTGGTCAAGACGGGCGATTGACCCGTCATGACCTTGCAGTTATCAATGCGGCGTTTCCCCACGGCCACCTCGATGAGCTGACATGACCACTGCGTCGTTCCATCCCGACACGCTGGGCACGCTGTGCGGCTTGTTCCGCGCACGCGTCGCAGCAACGCCGGACCAGGTGGCCTACCGCCAGTTCGACGAAGTGCGCGATGCCTGGGTGAGTTTCACCTGGACCCAGGTGGCGGCGCAGGTGGCGCGCTGGCAGGCTGCGCTGGCGAAGGGAGGACTGGTTCCCGGCGATCGCGTGGCGGTGATGCTGAAAAACAGCGTCGAGTGGGTGATTTTCGACCAGGCCGCGCTGGCACTGGGGCTGGTGACCGTGCCCCTGTACCTCGACGACCGCCCGGACAGCGCCGCGTATATCCTCAACCATGCCGGCGTCAAGCTGCTGCTGGTCGAGGGCAAGTTCCAGCACAAGAAGCTGGCCGAAATCGCCGGATCAGCCCCCGCCTTGCAGCACATCGTCAGCCTGACCGCGCCGGACAACGGGCTGGCAAACTGGAACACGCGTTTCGTGGTGGCGGCCGACTGGCTGGCCGCGGCGGCCGCCACGCCGGTGCCCGAGCGCCGTCCGGACGCCGGGATGCTGGCCAGCATCGTCTACACCTCGGGCACCACCGGGCGCCCCAAGGGGGTGATGCTGACGCACGACAATCTGCTGTGGAATGCGTTTTATGCGTCGCAATGTGCGGATTTCGGGGCGCACGAGGTGTTCCTGTCCTTTCTGCCTATGTCGCACACACTGGAGCGTACCGGCGGCTATTACCTGCCGATGCTGATCGGTGCCGAAGTCGCCTATGCGCGCTCGATCGCCCAGCTGGGGCAGGATCTGCAGGACATCCGCCCCACCGTGCTGATCTCGGTACCGCGCATCTACGAACGAGTGTACGGGCGCATCCAGGATGGGCTGGCGAAGAAAGGCCGGTTCGCCAGGATGCTGTTCAAGCTGGCGGTGCGGGTCGGCTGGCGGCGGTTCGAGCGCGCCCAGGGACGGGCCGGCTGGCATCCCGGACTGCTGTTGTGGCCGTTGTTGCACGCGCTGGTGGCGAGCAACGTCGTCGCCAGGCTGGGTGGCCGGCTGAGGCTGGCGATTTCCGGAGGCGCCGCGCTCTCGCCCGAGATCGCACAGGTGTTCATCGGCCTCGGTGTGCCGATCTACCAAGGCTACGGACTGACCGAAACCAGCCCGGTGGTGTGTGTCAACCGCCCCGGTTCAAACGTTCCAGCCAGCATCGGCCCCCCCTTGCCCGGTGTTGAGGTGAAGATCGGCAATAACGACGAACTGCTCACGCGCAGCCGCTGCGTGATGCGCGGCTACTGGCAGGACGAAGCAGCCACCCGCGCCATGATCGATGCCGACGGCTGGCTGCACAGCGGCGACCAGGCCAGCGTGGACGCCGGCGGCCACTACACGATCGTCGGACGGCTCAAGGACATCGTCGTGCTGAGCAACGGCGAGAAGGTGCCGCCCACCGAGATGGAAGCGGCCATCCTGCTCGATCCCCTGTTCGAGCAGGTGATGGTCGTCGGCGAAGGCCGGCCTTACCTGGCCGCGCTGGCCGTGCTCAACGAGGAACACTGGCAGGCTTTTGCCGCCGGCCTCAATGCCGATCCCCGGCAGTCTGCGAGCTTGCGCGACCCCAGGGTGGTGAAGGCACTCACCCAGCGTGTGGCCCGTCATCTCAGGCACTTCCCGGGCTACGCCCAGATCCGCCGGTTGCACCCGGAGCTCGAACCGTGGACGCTGGAAGACGGCCTGCTGACCCCCACGCTCAAAATCAAGCGCAACCAGGTGCTCGATCGTTACCGCGCGGCGATCGAGGCGATGTATGCCGATTTCACGCGCTGACCAACCCTTGTTTCCGGAGATCCCCGATGCCTGCTTTGCCCCTTAACCGTTTGACGCTCGGCCTGGCCCTGGCCGGATTGGCAGGGCTGAGCCACGCGGCCGGCTTCGCACTGATCGAGCTGAATGCCAGCGGGCTGGGCAATGCCTACGCCGGTGCCGCCGCCGTGGCAGAGGATGCCAGCACGGTCTATTTCAACCCCGCGGGCATGACGCTGCTGCCGGACCGACAACTGGTGGTGGCGGGACACCTGATCAAGCACAAGGCGGAGTTTGGGGGCGAGGGGCGATTCATAGATCCTTCACAGACACCGGTTTCCGGCGGGCAGGGCGGCGATGCCGGCGACTGGGCGCTGGTGCCGAACGCCTATTTTGCGTACCGCCTGACGCCGGACGTGCATCTGGGACTGGGCCTCAACAGCCCCTTCGGCCTCAAGACCGAATACGACTCCGACTGGATCGGTCGCTTTCAGGCTATCAAATCGGAAGTGAAAACCGTCAATCTCAATCCGTCGATTGCCTACAAGGTCAGCGATGTCTTCTCGGTGGGCGCGGGCCTCAATCTGCAGTGGATCGAGGCGACGCTGACTCACCGGCAGCCGCTTGCCGCAGCGATTCCTCCGCCGTCCACGCTCATGAAGATCAAGGGCGACGACTACGGCTGGGGCTATAACCTGGGCGCGCTCTGGCAGATTTCGCCGGCCACCCGCGTCGGCCTGTCCTACCGTTCCGAAATCGATTACAAACTCGAAGGCTCGTCCAGCACCCATGACCCGGTGATCGCCCCACTCGACGGGCCGGTCACAGCGAAGGTCACCTTGCCCGACAGCGCGTCGCTGAGCGTGTTCCACCAGCTGTCATCCCGGTGGGACTTGCTCGCCGACGTGACCTGGACCGGCTGGAGCGACTTCGATGATCTTCCCATTGAGGGCACGGTGAACAAGAACACCCCCGAGAACTGGAAGAACATCCTGCGCTACTCGCTGGGCGCGACCTGGCACATGAGCGAGAAACTGAGCCTGCGCGGGGGCGTCGCCTACGACGAGGCGCCGGTGTCCGATCTCGACCGGACCGCCCGGATTCCCGATGGCGCCCGCACCTGGATCGCGTTCGGGGGACAGTATCGGCTGGGCAAGGGACGCGCGATCGATTTCGGCTACGCCCATCTCTTCGTCAACGATCCGGGCCTGCAGATCACCGACAACCTCACGACGCTCACCGGCGAGTACGACAGCGCGGTCGACATCCTGAGCGCGCAGTACACGCACAGCTTCTGAGCCTGCCTTGAGCAATCCCGTTCTTTTCGACAATCTGCTGACGCGTCTCATCGACGACAGTCAGGACATCGTCCTGCTGTGGCAGTTGAGTGTGCTGGCGGCATGCGCCCTGGCGGCCTGGGGCGCGATGCGGCTGGTCAGGCGCTATTTTGATGCGCCGGCCTCGCTCTGGCCTGCCGGCCGCGCGGGAATCCGCCGTGTCGGCTTCCCGCTGGCGATGCTGCTGGCGGTATTGCTGGGGCGCGACATCGCGCATATCTGGCTGGCCAACACGCATCTGCTGAACCTGGCGGTACCGCTGCTGCTGGCGCTGGCGGGGGTGCGGCTGGCGGTGTACGCGCTGCGCTATGTGTTCGAGTCGCGCGCATCGCTCAGACTATGGGAGCGCACCGTTGCCTGGTTGATCTGGGGCGCGTTCGCGCTGCACATCACCGGCCTCCTGCCGCGCATCCATGCGGCGATGGAAGCGCTGTCGTTCCAGTCGGGCGGCCATCGCTTCTCGTTGTGGCTGCTGGTCCAGGCGGCGGCGGTGATCGTGGCAGCGGTCATCCTGGCGCTGGCGCTGGCGCGTATCGTCGAAAGCCGCCTGATGGGCGTCACGCAGATGAATCTGTCGCTGCGGATGGCGTTGTCGAAGGCTACGCGCACCGTACTGCTGATTCTGGCGGTGCTGGTGGCCCTGCCAGCGGTGGGAATCGACCTCACCGTCCTGTCGGTGTTTGGCGGCGCGCTCGGCGTCGGCATCGGTTTTGGCCTGCAGAAAGTCGCCAGCAACTACGTTTCCGGCTTCATCATCCTGCTCGACCGCTCGGTGCGCATCGGCGATCTGGTGACGGTCGACAACAAATATGGCGAAGTCAGCCAGATCAAAACGCGTTACACGCTGCTGAAAGCGCCCGACGGCACCGAAAGCATCGTTCCCAATGAAACCCTGATCACGCAGACGGTCGTCAACCATTCATTGTCCAAACCCAATCTGCGGGTTGCATTGTCGGTGCAGGTATCCTACGACAGTGATCTGGAGCAGGCCGAGGCGCTGATGCTGGAGGCGGCACACAGCCAGAGCCGGGTGATTTTCGACGATCCCGACAATTTGCCGCGGGTGTATCTGAAGGAGTTTGCCGATAATGGCATCCTGCTGGAACTGGCCGTATGGATACGCGATCCCAGCGAAGGACAGAACAATCTGCGCTCCGACATCAACTGGGCGATCTGGCGCCTTTTCCGCAAGGCGGGGATCGAAATTCCCTTCCCGCAGCGGGTGATGCATTGGGCTCCGTCTCCAGGCCACGAAGCGGATAAGCATTTATTTTAATGGGATTTGTGCGTATATTGGCGGGCTATTTTGCCCTTTTTATGGAACATGCGTTATGCAAGCTGGTTTGATTGACCTGCCCTGGTGGGCTTATGTGCTGGTGGGCCTCGGCCTGACGCACATCACCATTGCTGCGGTCACTATTTTTCTGCACCGTTCGCAGGCGCACCGCGCCGTCGATCTGCACCCGGTCGTCAGCCATTTCTTCCGCTTCTGGCTGTGGCTGACCAGCGGTATGGTGACCAAGGAATGGGTCGCCATCCACCGCAAGCATCACGCCAAATGCGAAACGCCCGAAGATCCGCACAGTCCACAGACCCGGGGCCTCAGGAAAGTGTTATGGGAAGGCGCCGAGTTGTATCGCGCCGAGGCCAAGGTGGCCGCGACGTTGGAAAAATACGGCCACGGCACGCCCGACGACTGGATGGAGCGCAACGTCTACAGCCGCCATTCGGCCGCCGGCATCTGGCTGATGATGGCGATCAACCTCGTCCTGTTCGGCCCCATCGGCCTGACCCTCTGGGCCGTGCAAATGGCGTGGATTCCGATCACCGCTGCCGGCATCATCAACGGCGTGGGCCATTACTGGGGCTATCGCAACTTCGCCTGCGAGGATGCCAGCACCAACATCTTCCCGTGGGGCATCCTCATCGGCGGCGAAGAACTGCACAACAACCATCACGCCTACGGCACCTCGGCGCGGCTGTCGAACAAGTGGTACGAGTTCGACATCGGCTGGCTGTACATCAAGCTGATGTCCTACGTCGGCCTGGCCACCGTCCGCAAGGTGGCGCCGACGGTGAAATGGCAGCCGGCCAAGCCACTGTGCGATCTCGACACCCTGCAGGCCGTCATCACCCACCGCTACGACGTGATGACCCGCTTCATGAAGAGCGTGCGTGCCGACAGCGCAGCCGAGATCGCCAAGCTGAAAGCCGGCGCGCATCTGCCGCAGAACTGGAACCTCGACAGCTTCCGCCGCTGGCTGCATAAAGAGCCCGCCGAACTCGCAGCGGTCGACAAGACCGAACTGGAGACCCTGCTGGGCAAGAGTGAGCGCCTGCAAACCGTCTATCGCATGCGTCAGGAACTGGCCGCCATCTGGGGACGTTCCACAGCCAGTCGCGAGCAACTGCTGGAGCAGTTGCAGGCCTGGTGCAAGCGTGCCGAAGACAGCGGCATCCAGTCGCTGAAGGATTTCTCGGTGCGCCTGCGCTGCTATGCCTGATCTTTCCGGTGGCCTGCTGCGAGCCGCCGGGGGTAGCGACGCTCCGGCGGTCGACCAATAAAAAACCCGCCACGTTGGCGGGTTTTTTATTGGTCGACCGGCTGGGTTACTTCAGCTTGGTTTCCTTGTACATCACATGCTTGCGAGCCTTGGGATCGAACTTGCTGATCTCCATTTTCTCGGGCATGGTCTTCTTGTTCTTGGTGGTGGTATAGAAGTGGCCGGTGCCCGCAGTGGACTCCAGCTTGATTTTTTCGCGTCCGCCTTTTGCCATGATCTAACTCCTTAAACGGCTTCGCCGCGGGCGCGCAGGTCGGCCAGGACGGACTCGATGCCGTTCTTGTCGATGGTGCGGAGCGCAGCATTGGACAGACGCAGACGAACCCAGCGGTTTTCGCTCTCGACCCAGAACCGGCGGTATTGCAGGTTGGGCAGGAAACGACGCTTGGTTTTGTTGTTGGCGTGGGAAACGTTGTTCCCGACCATGGGCTTCTTGCCCGTCACGACACATACGCGAGCCATGATGCTGCTCCAGAAAGAAATTGAGGGTTAACCGGTGAGGGTTAACGAAAGGGTTAACCCGAGAACCGCGATTTATACCACAGCTCGCTGACGCGAGGCAAGTTCGGGCGGGCTCAGAGATGGCCCGCTTCCATGAACGAAAGCGAGGACGCGCCGGCGACGATGAAGTGGTCGAGTACGCGGATGTCCACCAACGCCAGCGCATTTGCCAGCTGCCGGGTGAGGCTGCGGTCGGCCTGGCTCGGTTCGGCCACCCCGCTGGGGTGGTTGTGCGCCAGGATCAGGGCGGCGGCGTTGTGCGCCAGTGCGCGCTTGATGATCTCGCGCGGGTAGACGCTGGTTTGCGTCAGCGTGCCGCGAAATAGCTCTTCCACCGCGATCACCCGGTTTTGCGCGTCGAGAAATACGCAGCAAAACACTTCATACTCCCTGGCGCGCAGGATCAGCCGCAGATAGTCGCGCACGGCAGCGGGAGATGTCAGCGCGTCGCCCGCCTGCATGTCCTCGGCCAGGGTGCGCCGCGCCATTTCCATTACCGCCTGCAACAGCGCATATTTGGCTTCGCCCACGCCGGGGGCTTCGCAGGCCGATTTCTTGTCGGCGCGGCACAGGCCGCCGAGGCTGCCGAAACGCCCGATCAGTTCGCGCCCGAGATCGACCGCACTTTTGCCAACCACGCCGGTACGCAGAAATACCGCAACCAACTCGGCGTCGGTCAGGGTTGCGGCCCCCTGTTTCAACAGCTTCTCGCGCGGCCGCGCGTCTTCCGGCCAGTCTCGAATCGCCATGATCCTTCCCCCTCCCGTAGAATGTGCCATTTTCATGGAAAGCGGGCAGGGAATCGAGACCGTGTCGCTGGCGCACAAAAAAATCATTCTCGGCGTGACCGGCGGCATCGCCGCCTATAAGGCGGCGGAACTGTGCCGTCTGCTGATCAAGGCTGGCGCCGACGTTCAGGTGGTGATGACGGCCGCCGCGCAGCAGTTCGTCACGCCGCTGACGTTTCAGGCGCTGTCCGGCAAACCGGTGCTGACTTCGCTGTGGGACGCCGCCGGCGGCGACGGCATGGCGCACATCCACCTGTCGCGCGATGCCGACCTGCTGCTGGTGGCGCCGGCCGCGGCCGATTTCCTCGCCAAGCTCGTGCACGGACGTGCCGACGACCTGCTGTCGACCCTGTGTCTGGCGCGCACCTGCGGGCTTGCCGTTGCGCCGGCGATGAACCGGGAAATGTGGGCGGCCGCACCGACCCAGCGCAATCTGGCGCAGTTGCGCGCGGATGGCGTGAGCGTGCTGGGGCCGGCCGCGGGCGAGCAGGCCTGCGGTGAAATGGGACCGGGACGGATGCTGGAACCAGCCGAGATCCTGGCCGCGCTGCCCCTGGGGGCAGGCGCGCTGGCGGGAAAACGGGTCCTGATCACAGCGGGCCCCACCTTCGAGCCGATCGACCCGGTGCGTGGGCTGACCAATCTGAGCTCCGGCAAGATGGGCTATGCGGTGGCGCAGGCGGCAGCCGAGGCCGGCGCCGAGGTGTGCCTGGTGTCGGGGCCGACCTGCCTTGCCGCGCCGGCGGGCGTGCGCCGTGTCGACGTGCAAAGCGCGGCCGAGATGCGCGCCGCGGTACTGCGTGAATTGCCCGGCGATGTGTTCATTGCGGTGGCAGCGGTGGCCGATTACCGGGTGGATGCCGCCGCGGCGCAGAAGCTCAAGAAAAGCGATGCCGGACTGACCCTACATCTGATCGCCAATCCCGACATCCTGGCCGAAGTCGCCGCTTTGCCCGGCGCTCCGTTTTGCGTGGGCTTCGCCGCCGAGACCGAGCGCCTGGACGAGCATGCCGAAGCCAAACGTATCCGTAAAAAGCTGCCACTGCTGGTCGGCAACCTGGCGCAGGACACGCTGGGACAGGACAACGCCGAACTGGTGCTGTTCGATGACCGCGGCCGGCATCCGCTGCCGCGTGCCGGCAAACTTTCCCAGGCGCGCCACCTGATCCGGCACCTTGCAACCCTGCTCAACTGACGAAATCCCGACGAATATGAAGATGGATGTGAAGATTCTCGACGCTCGCCTGCGCGATCAACTGCCGCATTACGCCACGGCCGGTTCCGCCGGGCTCGATCTGCGCGCCTGCATCGATGCGCCGATCATGCTTTCACCCGGAGAAACCCGGCTGGTCCCCACCGGACTTGCCATCCATCTGGCCGACCCCGGCTATGCAGCGCTGATCCTGCCGCGCTCCGGCCTCGGCCACAAACACGGTATCGTGCTGGGCAATCTGGTGGGGCTGATCGACTCGGATTATCAAGGCCAGCTCATGGTTTCCGCCTGGAACCGCAGCCAGCAGGCGTTCGAGCTCACGCCGCTGGAACGGCTGGCCCAGCTCGTTATCGTGCCGGTGATGCAGGCCGAATTCAATCTGGTGGACGACTTCGAAGCCAGTCAGCGTGGCGAAGGCGGGTTCGGCAGCACGGGCCGGCAGTAGCGTCGGATTTTCTTACACGGGATCGTTCGGGCGCCGGGTCGGCTGGGCTGCTAGGGCGTCGATACGCCGGGGCATGGATTTTGCTGGGTAAGTGCCATGTCGGCTGGCTTACCGGAGCGAAATCGGGGCCAGCCATTGCGGAAATAATAAATCCAAGAGGTTGAGCCTGCTGGCGCATCCGTCATGTCCCACACGTCCGTATTGCGGTTTGGCCTGATCCTTGCCACAGCTCTGGTGCTGCTGGCGGGGCTCGCCACGTTCGCGATTTACCAGTCGAGGCCGCAGGCGCAATCCGCGCAAGAAGAGTTCGACAAGCCGGTGATGGCCGCACAGATCGAGTTCCTGGCCGAGGCCATGCAGCGCAGTGCGGCGCGTATCGCCGCCCACCCGCAGACGCTGGCGTGCTTCGTCAGCGCCGAGCCGGACGTGTGCCAGACCCAGGCCGTCAACCTGTATGCCTTGAATCAGGACGCCACCGTGCTGTTCGTCACCGAAGGCCAGCGTCAGCTGCTGCCGGGTTTCCTGCCCGGCGACACCCGGCGGCTGCTGGCCAGCAGCGCCGGCCGCGGCGGCACGGGAGCGACGGCCACCGCCACCTTCAATCTTTCGCTGTCGCATCCGGTGGTGGACAGCGACGGCAAACGGCTGGGGGTCGTCATCGTCGAGCAGAGCGTGCCGCAGCTGCAGGCCCTGTTCGACACCCTGCCACTGCCGGATGCCGCCGCCTACGCCGAGCTGCAGCAAAACCAGACGGGTGATGCGTCGGTGGTGCTGATGCGGCGCGGAAACCAGGCGATCAAGCGTCATGCCCAGCCTACCCAGATCGCGCTGGCGGGAACGCCGTGGCAGATCGCCGTGTGGCGCCCCGTCACGCCGGTGGTTGAAAGCGTGGTGCCCTATGTGCTGGGCTGGCTGGTAGCCAGCCTGATCATCGCCATTCTGGTGATGGCCACCATTCTGGCGGTACGCAACCGCGTCAGCGACAATCTGCGCATGCTGGTGAAATTCACCAACGACCTGCGTCAGCAGCGCTTGCGTACCCACTATCCGGTCAGCCTGATGGAATTCCAGACACCGCTCGAGACCATGCAGAAGCTTGGCAGGGTGATGCTGGGGCGGCAGAAGGAGGCGACGTCGCTGGCGCGGATCGATCACCTGTCACAAGTCAACAACCGGCGCAGCTTCGATGAAAAGCAAAAGGAATTGTTCGCCAGCATGAAGGATGGCTGGTCGCACAGCCTGTTGATCCTCGACATCGACAATTTCAAACAGGTCAACGATACCTTCGGCCACGAGGCAGGCGATCAGCTCATCATCAAGTTCGGCAATGCGCTCAAGACCTGCCTTCGCAACAGCGATTTCATCGCCCGCCTGGGTGGCGACGAATTCTGCGTGCTGTTCCCCTATACCCCGCTAGACCGTGCGCAGGAACTGGCCGAGCGTCTACGCGCCAACATGCCGGAAAGCGTGGAACTCATTCCCGGGGTGACGCAGAAATTGTCGTGGAGCGGCGGCTTGTCCGAATACAGCCGCGACGACAAGGAAGAGAACGAAGCGCTGGCGCGCGCCGATGCGGCATTGCTGGAAGCCAAGCGTGGCGGCCGCAATGCCACGCGGATCAGGGCCGCCGCCTGAGCCTGGCCGCCAGCAGGGCGATGCCCAGAGTGCCCCATAACGCCAGCACCGGCGCATTGCCCCAGCGCACATAGGGCGTACTGCCGGCATAAGCCTGGATTTCGCCGGAAAGACGGCCCGCCGTAAACAGCGGCAGGCTGGCCAGCACACGGCCTTTTGCATCGATGATCGCGGTGACCCCGGTATTGGTGGCGCGCAGCATCATGCGCCCGCTTTCCAGCGCGCGCATCTGCGACATCTGCGCATGCTGCCAGGGTGCGAACGAATCGCCGAACCAGGCCAGATTGCTCATGTTCACCAGTACGCTCGCTTCGGGAAGCTGGCGGATAATTTCCTCGCCGAAAGCGTCCTCGTAGCAGATGTTGACCGCCACCCGCTGGCCGCCGATGGCGAGCGGACGCTGGTCGATCGCGCCGCGCGCAAAATCCGACAGTGGAATGTGCAGCACCTGAATGATCCAGCCCCACACGGCCTTCAGCGGAATGGTTTCGCCGAACGGCACCAGATGCACTTTGTGATAGTGCTGGCTGGGCGCGCTGCCGAGGCTGATCGCGCTGTTGTAGTAGGCGCCCTGCGGCGAGCCGGTCGGCAGTCCGGCCAGCACGTCGCCGCCGTTTTTCCGGCCGATCGACGTCAGTGCAGCGCGATAGCTGGCGGGGAGGTCGGCTTCGAACAGCGGCAGCGCGGTTTCCGGCAGCACGATCAGCTGCGCGGGCGAGGCGGCCGCCATGCGCGCGTAGCCTTCCAGGGTGGCGCGGGTTTTTTCCGGCTGCCATTTCATGTCCTGCGGGATGTTGCCTTGCAGCAGCGCGACCGTTGTCGGTGCTCCGTCCGGTGTGGTCCACATGATTCCGCGCAAGCCTTGGCCGCCGGCCGTCAGCGCCACGAGACAGGCTGCCACCCATAATTTCGGCCTCGTGCGGCGCGGGCTGGTCAACATCCATGCCAGCCCTGCCGCCGCAAGCGCCAGCAGGAACGACACGCCATACACGCCGAACAGCGGCGCGAAGCCCGCCAGCGGGCTGGCGGGCACTTGCGAATAGCCCATCACCAGCCACGGAAAGCCGGTGAAAATCCAGCCGCGCACCCATTCCGACACGCTCCACAGCAACGGGATCAGCACCAGCAAACGCAGCGCCGGCGGGATGCGCCAGCGTCCTTCGGGGTAAGCCTGCAGGGCACCGACTGCGGCCGGGAACAGCGCCAGGAACGCGCAAAACAAAAAGGTTGCCAGCGTCGCTAGCCAGGCTGCCATGCCGCCGTATACCGACAGGCTGACAAATACCCAGCTCACCCCGGCGATGAAAAAGCCCAGCCCCCACGCCAGGCCGATGAGGAAGCCTGTGCGCATCGAGGGCGTACGCGCCAGCAGCCCGAACAGAACGGCGAGGCTCGCCGCCGGCAAGGGCCAGAACGCGAACGGGGCGAAGCCGGCGACGGCCAGCGCTCCGCCAAGCAGGCTGACGAGCAGGATCGGAAAGGAGGCGCGCGGCATGACGGCCAGCTAGCCGCCATCGACGGCGCGGCGTCGGTCAGTGCGGGGCTTCAAAATCGATATGGCCGTCGATCAGCGTGTAGCGCACCCGGCCCTGCATCGGGTGGTTGAGGAAGGGCGTGTTGTCGCCCTGGCTGGCCAGGGCTTTGGGGGTGACGACCCAGTCGGCGGTTTCGTCGAAGATGCAGATGTCGGCGTAGCTGCCAACCGCCAGATTGCCGCCGGGAACACCCAGGATCTGCGCCGGCTTCCATGAAATCAGATCGATCGCCTGCATCAGCGGCACGCCCATCTCGCGCGCCCATTTCAGCGTCAGCGGCAGCAGCAGTTCGACGCCGGACGCACCCGGCACGGATTCGCCGAACGGTACCTGCTTGGCGTCTTCGTCGACCGGCGTGTGGTCGGAGCACAGCGCGTCGATGGACCCATCGCGCAGCGCCTCGCGGATGGCGTCGCGGTCACGCAGGCTCCTCAGTGGCGGCACCAGATGCAGGTGCGAGTCGAAACTGATGAGATCGTTTTCCGACAGGTGCACGTGGGGCGTGGCGACGTCGCAGGTGACCGCCAGACCCTGCGCCTTGGCTGCGCGCACCATCGCGATGCTCTCGCGCGCCGACAGCCGGGCAAGATGGATGCGGGCGCCGGTTTCGCGCGCCAGTTGCAGAATCGTTGCCAGCGCCACCGTCTCGGCCAGAACGGGAATACCGGGCAGCCCCAGCCGCGATGCGACCGCACCGTCGTGCGCCACGCCGCCGCGCGCCAGCGACACATCCTGTGGCCGCAGCCAGAGGACGAAGCCGAAGGTGGCGGCGTATTCCATCGCGCGCAGCAGCACCTGGTTGTTGGCCATCGGTGCGTCGGCCTGGGTGAAGGCGCGGCAGCCCGCTTCGGTCAGTTCGGCCATCTCGGTCAGCATCATGCCTTCGAGTTTTTGCGTCATGGCGCCGATCGGATAGACACGTGGCCCCGGCAGATTCTTGGCGCGGAATTTCAGCATTTCCACCAGTCCCGGCTCATCCAGCGGCGGATCGGTGTCGGGCGGGCAGGCCAGCGAGGTGATGCCGCCTGCGGCGGCGGCGAGCATTTCGGATTCCAGCGTGGCGCGGTATTCAAAGCCGGGTTCGCGCAGGCGCACCGACAAATCCACCAGGCCGGGACAGACGACGAGGCCGCTGGCATCGAGCGTGCGGTTGGCGTGGAAATCGGCGGGCGCAGTGCCGATGCCGACGATCTTGCCGGCGGCGACGTAGACATCGGCGACTTCGTCGCGCGTACTCATCGGGTCGATCACGCGCCCGTTCCTGATCAGGATTTTCATGCCGTTCCCCCCGCCAGCAGCGCCATTACCGCCATCCGTACCGCAATACCGTAGGTCACCTGCGGCAGGATCACCGACTGCGGGCCGTCGGCCACTTCGGAGTCGATTTCCACGCCGCGGTTCATCGGCCCGGGGTGCATCACGATCGCATCGGCCTTGGCGAGCGCGAGCTTGTCAGGCGTCAGGCCGAAGAACTTGAAGTATTCCTGGGCACTCGGCAGCAGCGCGCCCTTCATGCGCTCGTTCTGCAGGCGCAGCATGATGACGACGTCGCAGCCACGCAGACCGGCTTCCATGTCGTGGAACACCCTGACGCCCATCTGCTCGACCCCGGTGGGGAGCAGGGTTTTCGGCCCGATGACGCGCACTTCCGGCACCCCCAGCGTGGTCAGTGCGTGGATCTGCGAGCGCGCCACGCGCGAATGCAGCACGTCGCCGACGATGGCCACGGTCAGGTTGTGAAACTCGCCCTTGTAGCGGCGGATGGTGAACATGTCGAGCAGGCCCTGTGTCGGGTGTGCGTGGCGGCCGTCGCCGGCGTTGACCACCGAGATGTGCGGCGCGACGTGGCGCGCGATGAAGTGCGCCGCGCCCGATTGCCCATGGCGCACGATGAACATGTCGGCGTGCATCGCGGCGAGATTGTCGACGGTGTCGAGAATCGCCTCGCCCTTGGTCTGGCTGGAGGTGGCGATATTGAGATTGACCACGTCGGCGGACAGCCGCTTGGCGGCGATCTCGAAGGTGGTGCGGGTGCGCGTCGATGGCTCGAAGAACAGGTTGAAGATCGATTTGCCGCGCAGCAGCGGGACCTTCTTGACCTCGCGCTCGCCGACATCCATGAAGGATTCGGCGGTGTCGAGGATCTGTGTGAGGATGGCGCGCGGCAGGCCGTCGAGCGTGAGCAGGTGGCGCAGCCTGCCGTCTTCAGTGAGTTGTGGGTTCATGCAATCGAAAGGGTCAGATGGCCGTCGTCCAGCCGCGAAAGATTGATGTTCTGGTGCTCGGGGACGTCGAGCACGAGGCCGGCGAAATCCGGGCGGATCGGCAGCTCGTGGCCGCCGCGGTCTACCAGCACCGCCAGCCGGATCGAGGCCGGGCGGCCGTAGTCGAACAGTTCGTTCATTGCCGCGCGCACCGTGCGCCCGCTGTGCAGCACATCGTCGACCAGCAGGATGGCACGATCTTCCAGGTCGAACGGCAGACTGGACGGTTTCACCTGCGGATGCAGGCCGATGCGCGAAAAGTCGTCGCGGTAGAAAGAAATGTCGAGCGTGCCGAGCGGCATGCTGCACTGCAGCATCGCATGCAGGCGCTCGGCCACCCATGCGCCGCCGGTATGGATGCCGACGATGAGGGTGTCGGGGGCGAGCGAGGGGGCAATGGCGGCGGCGAGTCGTACTATCAGGGTGTTGGCGTCAGGCAGTGAGGCGTGCATCGAAGAACCCTTGCAGAATGAGTTGTGCGGCGACGGCGTCCAGCAGCGCCTTGTTTTTCTTGCCGTGGATGCCGCGCGCGTGGAGTTCGGATTCGGCCGCCGTGCTGGTGTGGCGCTCGTCAACCAGGAACACCGGCAGGTTGAAGCGCGATTCTAATTTGCGCGCGAAGTTTTTGGCCACCCGTGTCATTTCATGTTCGCTGCCGTCGGCGTGGGTGGGCAGCCCCAGCACCAGCAACACCGGCCGCCACTCGGCGACCAGCCTGGCGATGGCGATGAGCCGCTCCTCGCTGGAACCGGCCTGGATCACGGTAAGCGGATGCGCGATTCCGATCGACAATTCGCCCGACGCCACGCCGGTGCGTTTCAGGCCGAGATCGAAGGCCAGCACGGTGCCATGGGTTTCCGCGAAGCTCAAGCGTGCCCGGCTTCTTCGGAGAGGCTGGCGAAGTCGATGCCGAGGAGCCGCATTGCGGCGGACAGGCGTTCTTCGGGTGCCAGGTCAAAAATTACCTGTGGGTCGGCAGCCACCGAAAGCCAGGCGTTCTGCTTGATTTCGTCTTCCAGCTGGCCGGCCGACCAGCCCGCATAACCCAGCGATACCATGAATTTTTCCGGCCCCGCGTCCTGGCTCACCGCTTCCAGCACGTCCTTCGAGGATGTGAGGCTGACGGTGTCATTGACGGTAAGGGTGGAACTGAAGGTGAGCGGCGGCGTGTGCAGCACAAAACCGCGTTCGGTTTGTACCGGGCCGCCGAAATAAACCGTGTTCCGGTGCAGGCGTTGCGGCAGGGACAGCCCGATCTGTTCGAACAGGGTCGACAAGTCCAGTTCGATCGGCCGGTTGACCACCACGCCCAGCGCACCCTGGTCGCTGTGGTCGCAGATATAGGTCAGCGTGCCGTTGAAATTGGGATCGACCATGCCCGGCATGGCGATCAGGAAATGGTGGGTGAGGTTGATGGTATCCATGATTGCCTTCCCATTGTAATCTGCCTCAAATCGAGCCGGCGTTTCTACAAGCGCCCCTTACCCCCTTTTTACACTATAGCGGCCAGTTCGCCCGATGCCTGAATACACTCGCGCCTTGGTCTGGTTTCGCCGCGATCTGCGCGACTTCGACCATGCCGCACTTTTCCATGCGCTCAAGCATGCCCGGCAGGTGGTCTGTGCCTTTATCTTCGACCGGGAAATTCTGGATGCGCTCCCCGATGCGTCCGACCGCCGGGTCGCGTTCATCCACGCCAGCGTCGGCGAGTTGCAGCAGGCTCTGCAAGCCCGCGGCGGCGGCCTCGTCGTCAGATACGGCGTCGCGCGCAACGAAATCGTGCAGCTGGCGGCCGAATTCCAGGCCGACGCCGTGTTTTTCAACCACGACGATGACCCCGCCGCACTGGCGCGCGACGCCGCCGTGGAGGCTGCGCTGCACTGCCGCGGCATTGCGGCTCATCACTACAAGGATGCGGTGATCTTTGAGCGCGAGGAAGTGCTCACCGCCAGCGGAACGCCTTTCAGTGTCTTCACCCCCTACAAGAATGCCTGGCTGAAAATGCTGACGCCGTTTTGCCTGCAGGCCTATCCGGTGGATGCCTACGCTGGCCGGCTGGCCGCGCAGTCGACGGCCGTCCCGAGCTTGCAGGAGATGGGGTTTGCCCCAGCCGGGCTTGCCGCGCTCAAATTGCCTGCCGGCATGGCGGGCGGTGCGCGCCTGTTTGACGAGTTTCTGCAGCGCATCGACCGTTATCAGGAAACGCGCGACTTTCCAGCGGTGAAAGGCGTGTCGTATCTGTCGGCCCATCTGCGCTTCGGTACGGTGTCCATCCGCCAGCTCGCCGCCGCGGCCTGGCAGGCAGGCGGGCGCGGCGCGCAAACCTGGCTGTCCGAACTGATCTGGCGCGATTTCTATCATCAGATCCTCTGGCACCGCCCCGACGTGGCCAGCGGGCATAGCTTCAAGCGGCAGCACGACGCACTGCCGTGGCCGAATCCCCCCGGCCATTTTGCGGCGTGGTGCGACGCGCGCACCGGTTACCCGCTGGTCGATGCCGCGATGCGCCAGCTCAACCAGACCGGCTACATGCACAACCGCCTGCGTATGATCACCGCCTCGTTTCTGACCAAGGATCTGCTGGTCGAGTGGCGCCTCGGCGAGCGCTACTTCGCCGACAGGCTGCTTGATTACGACCTCGCCGCTAACAGCGGCGGCTGGCAGTGGGCAGCCTCGGTCGGCTGCGATGCCCAACCGTGGTTTCGCATCTTCAATCCGGTCACCCAGTCGGAAAAATTCGATCCGCAAGGCCGTTTCATTCGCCGCTATCTGCCCGAGCTTGCGGCCGTTCCGGACTCCTTCATCCACGCGCCGTGGACCTTGCCAGCCCGTGAGCAGGCACGCACCGGCGTGATCATCGGCCGGACCTATCCCGCACCCATCGTCGATCATGCGGTTCAGCGCGTGCGGGCGCTGGCGCTGTTCAAGACAGCCGCGCCGGCAGGTTCGGCATAGGGCCAGGCCGGCGTTCGGCCGGTAGGGGCGGGGAACGCCCGGCCGCCCGGTTTCAGTTCCGCATGGCCCCGCGTCTCGTTCCGGGGAAAACCTTCGACGGGACCGCGGGCATCGCGCTGGGAGTGGGGCAAGCGGTTGCCGACCTCGCCCGGTGCGTGACTCCGGGGCGATCGCTGCCCAAGCGTGCGCGTGTGCTCAAGTATGCCGTTCCGGCTCCGTTAAGATGGCACCCGTACCCCGGCTGGGTGCGGCCCGTACCGGCGATATCGGGGAGCTGGACGGAGAAGAATGAAGAATGCGGACAAATTCAAAATGGCTTCCGCGCTAAGTAAAGTCAATTGTGCAACCCTCCAGCCAAGAGAGGACGCTCTGCCTTGATGCGATTGCCAGGACAAGACACCCACAGCCGCATCGGCATGCTGTTGCTGGCCGCGAGCATCCCGCTGCTGTTATGGCAGGCCGTGCCGGCCAACCAGTTGGTGATTTCGGCCCCGGCTTTCCTGGCGGCGCATTCGATGATGGAAATTTTTGCCGTCGTCATTGCAGCGCTGATCTTCTTTACCGGCCATGGCGCGCAGGAAACCATCCGCTCGGTGCGTTCCATCGTGCTTGGCTGCACCTTCCTGGCGGTGGCGCTGTTCGATACGCTGCATTTCCTGTCCTATCTCGGGATGCCGGATCTGGTCAGCCCCAACTCTCCCCACAAATCGATCCTGTTCTGGCTGTGCGGCCGCATTGCCGCCGGCGTGGGGCTTCTGGCCTACATCCTGATTCCGGAGGCGCCTGCGCTGCGCGCCCCGATGCGGCGTCTCGCCCTCGCCGCCACGCTGTTGACGGTGGGGGCGATCGCGTATGGCTTTCTGGCTGCGCCGCAGGCCATGCCGGCCATGTACGTGCCCGGCATGGGGTTGACGATACTCAAGCTTGCGCTCGAATGGGGGGTGTTCATTTTCTACCTGGCGATTGCCGGAGTGCTGGCCCTGCGCCGCAACCGGGTGATCCACTGCGATATCGGCAGCCTCATGCTGGCCTTGCTGTTGATGGCTGCGGGCGAACTGTTCTTCATCGTGTACGTCGAGGTGAGCAGCACCGCCAATCTGCTGGGGCATGCCTACAAGGCGGTGGCCTACTATTTCCTCTATCTCGCGATCTATGCCGATGCCGTGAGCCGGCCATTCCGCCAGATGCGGCACATGCTCACCCATGACGACCTGACCGGCCTGCCCAATCGCACCGCATTCAACGAGCAGCTCAATCTGGCGCTGGTGCGCGCCCACCAGGATGCGCCCTGCGCCGTCCTGTTGCTGGATCTGGATCACTTCCAGAATGTGAACGACACGCTGGGCCACGAACAGGGCGATATGCTGCTGGTGGCCGTTGCCGGACGTCTCCGCGCCAGCCTGCCGAAAACGGCCTTCATGGCCCGCTTCAGCGGCGACGAGTTCGTGATCCTGCTGGAAAATGCAACGGTCGAGCGGGCCAGACAGGTGGGCCAGGCGCTGCTGCAGGCCATGACGCGCGAGTTCGACCTGGGCAACGACCGGCTGGGGATCAGCGCCAGCCTGGGCATCGTCATCTATCCGACGGACGGCGAATCGGCCAGTGCCCTGATGCGCTATGCCGACCTCGCCCTGCATCGCGCCAAATCGGCCGGACGCGACTGCCTGACCGTGTTCAGCCGCGATCTGTCGGAGGAAATCCAGCGCCGCGTGCTGCTGGAAGCGCGCCTGAAACATGCCCTGGAACGCAAGGAGCTTGCGCTGTACTACCAGCCCAAGCTGGAGATCCTGTCCGGTCGCCTGGTGGGCTGGGAGGCGCTGTTGCGCTGGCAGTCGCCGGAACTGGGTGCAGTCAGCCCGGAAGAGTTCATTCCGGTCGCCGAACAGAGTGGCTTGATCCTGCCGATCGGCGACTGGGTGTTGCGCGAGGCCTGCCGCCAGATGCGTGCGTGGCAGGATCTCGGCCTCACCGCCGGCAGCATGGCGGTCAACCTGTCGACGCGGCAGTTCCGGCAGAGGCATCTGGCCGAGGAAATCAGCACGGCGCTCAGCGACAGCGGACTGGCGCCCGCCGCGCTCGAACTGGAAATCACCGAGTCGTCCCTGATGGATAATCTGGCCGCCGCCGCCAGCGTGCTGGCCGAACTGGAGCAGCTGGGCATCCGCATCGCGGTGGACGATTTCGGCACCGGCTATTCGTCGCTGAACTACCTGAAGATGTTTTCCATCCACTGCCTGAAGATCGACCGTTCGTTCATCCGTGACATTCCGGGCGACGAAAACGACACCGCCATCGTACGCACCATCATCGCGCTGGCCCGAAGCCTGGACCTGACCGTGGTGGCGGAGGGCGTCGAGACGGACGCTCAACTGGCCTATCTGCGCGCCAACCACTGCGACCAGACCCAGGGCTATCTGTTCAGCCGGCCACTGCCGCCGGATGATTGCGTCAGCCTGATGCGCGCCGGTCTGCGCCGCGCGGCGGCGTAGAAACCCCAATGAAGAAGCCGGGCATGCCCGGCTTCTTCATTCCAGCAAAACGCGATCCGAACCCGGACAGAGCGCTTACGCGGCCTTTACGTGATGGTAGCCGGTCACGGTGTCGACCTCGGTTTTGGAGCCGAGGATCACCGGCACGCGCTGGTGCAGGCCTTCGGGAGCGAGGTCGAGGATGCGCTGATAGCCGGTGGTGGCAGCGCCGCCGGCCTGCTCGACGATGAAGGCCATCGGGTTGGCTTCGTACAGCAGGCGCAGCTTGCCGGCCTTGGCGGGGTCCTTGGTGTCCTTGGGGTACATGAAGATGCCGCCGCGGGTGAGGATGCGGTGCACTTCGGCGACCATCGAGGCGACCCAGCGCATGTTGAAATCCTTGCCGCGCGGCCCGGTCTTGCCGGCCAGGCACTCGTCGACATAGCGCTGCACCGGCTTTTCCCAGAAGCGCATGTTGGATGCGTTGATCGCGAATTCCCTGGTCTCGGTGGGGATCTTCATATTGGGGTGGGTCAGCACGAACTCGCCGACGTCGCGGTCGAGCGTGAAGCCGTTGGTGCCGTGGCCGAAGGTCAGCACCAGCATGGTCGAGGAGCCGTAGATCGCGTAGCCGGCGCAGACCTGCTGGGTGCCGGTTTGCAGAAAGTCTTCCATCTTGGCGGCGCGGCCCGCAACCGGGGCCTTGAGGATCGAGAAGATGGTGCCGACCGAGATGTTGACGTCGACGTTCGACGAGCCGTCGAGCGGATCGAAAACCAGCAGGTACTTGCCGAGCGGATACTGGCCGGGAATGGCATACACCTCGTCCATCTCTTCCGACGCCATGCCGGCGAGGTGGCCGGCCCACTCGTTGGAGCGGATCATGATCTCGTTGGTGATGACGTCGAGCTTCTTCTGTGTCTCGCCCTGCACGTTCTCGGAATCCAGCGAACCCATCACACCCAGCAGCGCGCCCTTGTTGACCGCGTTGGAAATCGCCTTGCAGGCAGTGACGACGTCGTTCAGCAGCGAGGTGAAATCGCCGGTGGCGCCGGCGGTGCGACGCTGCTCTTCAATGATGAACTGGGTAAGGGTGGTGCCGGTGTGCATGATGACGGTCTCCAGAAAGTGGATAAACAAATGGAAATATTAGAACAATCAAACATTTTATCACGTGATAAAGACAGTCAATCCCTTGTCCGGGACGATGAGATGAACGGAAGTCCCGGCCGAGGCTCACCATTCGGACAGGCAGGCGGGGTGGCGTGCGACAGGTTCTTGCGGGATTTGCCGATTTGGGGCGGGGGGCCGTCGGTATACCATGCTGCGGCCGACGGAATCAGTCAGTGCCGACGAGCTGATCCGAGCGGGTGAAGGTCCAGGTACGGGTGATCGACAGGATGTCGGCTTTCTTGCGCATGTCGTCGGGGAAGGCGGCGTAGGGCGAGGCGAGCTCGACGATCCTGACCGCGGCGGCATCGAGAATCTTGGAACCGGATGGCCGATCGATTTCGATCTTTTCGATGCGGCCATCGGCGTAGATCGACACGGTGAGCTTGAGGCTGCCGTATATGCCCTGGCGGCGCGCGGCTTCGGGATAGTTGACGTTGCCGATGCGCTCGACCTTGGCGACCCAGTCCTCGACATAGCGCGCAAACGCGTATTCCTTGACGTTGGCGCCGACGAAGGCGCGCTTGGGACGTTTCTGGTAATCGTCCCACTGCTGCGAGATGCGCGCCTGCAGCTGCGCCATTTCGCGCGCCTGCTGATTGAGCTGGCTGGTGTCGATGACGGGCTGAACCGGAGCGGGTGGCGCCGCCGCTGGCGTCTCTTGCAGCTGGGCGTCGGGCTGCAGCTGGCTCAACAGGGTTCTGGCCTGCTGTTCCAGTTCGGCCACGCGCGCCTGCAGCATCCTTTCTTCGCTGCCTGTCTGGGTTTCGCTGCTGGCGGGCAGTGGGCTTTTCTGCCGCCGCTCTTCGTCGGTGTTGCCGCCGCCCGCCAGGTTCACCTGCGCCAGCGCGTCGGGGCTGAGCGGCGATTCCGCGCTTCTGGCGTTGACCAGCACCACCTCCATCGGCACGCTGGTGTCCTCGAACAGGCGCGGGTTGATGTGCACGATCTGGGTCGACAGCAGCATGCCGTGCAGCGCTGCCGAAGCCAGCATGGCGAGCGCCATGCGCGTGCCTTGCCTGGAGGGTTTGGCGAGAGAAGGAGGCGAAGCGGCGGACACCATGCAAGCGAAAAATGAGGGGAAACCCGATTCTACGGAAGGGCGGTGCCGCTGTCAGGCGGCGTATCCAGGGTCTCCCGATACTCGGCGTGAAAGCTGATGTCGAGCAGATCGATATCCGAGATCGCCAGCCGTACTTTAGCCCCCGGCACGATGCCGGCCACCGACGGCGCGCGCGTCACCATCGGCAAGCTGTCGAAGCGCACCAGATCCTCGCGGATCACGTTGGCGGTCACCTCGCTCACGTTTTCCTGGATCAGCCAGCGCAGCATCCAGTAGCGCTCCAGGCGGCGCTGAAAGTCGTTGTAGGCGTCGTAGGCCAGCTCGAATTCGCGCACCACCGAAAACAGCTGCTCGCTGCGTGGCGGGTACACCGGGTCGGTCTGCTGCGCCAGCGAAATCAACTGGCGCTGGTTGACCAGGTCGACGTAGCGCCGCAGCGGCGAGGTCGACCACGCGTACTGGTCGACGCCCAGGCCCTGATGCGGATCGGGCGCGGTCGTCATGCGCGTCTTGCCGTTCGCCTGCGCGCGGTAAATGCCGGGCACCCGCTTTTCCGCTAGCCAGCCACCCCAGTGCGTATTGGCAAAAATCATCAGCTCCGACACCACCTTGTCGATCGGGCTGCCGCGCTTGCGCGGCACGATGTCGATGCGTTCGCCGTCGAGCTTGAAACTGTAATCGACGCGGTCGGCCGCGTCGGCCTTGCCGCGCCCGGCTTCCAGCACGGCGGCGAAATCCCACAGCCAGACCAGTTCGCGGCGGTAGGGATAATCCGTGCCCGTGGGGTTGCCGAGGGTGTCGGCGTTGAATTGAACTTCGAGTGTCTCGTGGCGCAGATTGTCGGCGATGTGCACCATTTCCAGCTTGGTCTCGGTGCCGAGTACGCGCAGATCGGGGGCCACGTCGACGTACAGCGACAGCGCCGGGCAGTCGTGCGACTCGCCCAGCGTGTAATGGTGGATCAGCGCCTCCGGCAGCATGGTGATCTTGTCGCCGGGGTAATAGACGGTCGACAGCCGTTCGCGCGCCACCCGGTCGAGTTCCGAGCCGGGCGCGATGCCGAGCGCCGGCGCGGCGATGTGGATGCCGACGCGGACGCGGCCGTCGCCGAGCCACTCTACCGACAATGCGTCGTCGATTTCGGTGGTCGCCTCGTCGTCCATTGAGAACGCGCGCACGTGGCTGCGCGGGAGTTCAGGCGGATCGATGGACTCGGCCACCGGCGCAAAGCCGGTGCCGCGCGGAAAGTACTCCAGTAGGAAGCTCGCCAGATGGAAGTCGAGCGTCGACGGGATCGCGCCGCAGCGCTCGATCAGCCGCAGTTGCGACAAGCCCGTGGCCGTCGCCGCGTCGTCCAGCGCCTTGTATTCCAGCGTGTTCTTGTCCGGCGCGATAAGGATGCGCGGAATCAGCGAGGCGTATTCGGGCGGCAGCCGGAAGGCTGCGAGTTCGGCCGCCAGATGCGCCTGCCTTTCCGCCGCCAGCCGCTTCTTCTTCAGCCCGGCCTTGGCTGCCGCCAGCGTCTCGGCGGGTGCCGGGCGGTAGCGGCCGCGGCCCTTCTTGTGGAAATAGATCGGCGAGGCGTGCAGCTTCAGCAGCAGCGCCACCGCTTCCGGTGGCGTTGGCGCGTGGCCGTAATACTCTCGCGCCAGCTGTTCGAAGCCGAATTCGTCGCTGCCCGCCGCCTCCCACAGGAAGTCGGCGTCGAGGTCGCCGCTCAGCGTCTCGGCTTCGCCCATCACCTCGGCAGGGGCAGGCGTGGCAAAGCGCAACAGGATATTGGCCGCCTTGATCTTGCTGCGCTTGCCGGATGCAGTTTCCACCTGCGCCGTGGCGTCGGTTTCGGACAGGATGGAGCCGGCCTTGAAATGGCCGTCCTCTTCAAAAATGAGGTGCATGAAAAATCAGAAATCCAGAATGGTTTGGAAGTGGCGCTCGAACCCAGCGAAGCCGTGGTTGCCGCCGTCCTCGATGATCTGTCTGGCGCCCGCGTAGTAAGCGACGGCATCGCGGTAGTCGAGCACTTCGTCGCCGGTCTGCGCCAGCAGCAGATAGCGTTCGGGGCGGGTGATCGCGGTCACGTCGAGCGCAGCGAGTTCGGCCAGGTGCGCCGCGGTGAGTTCCCATTTCTCGCCGCTGTGCCAATTGGTCTGCGGGCCGAGCGCGCCGCGCATCAGGACATGCGCATGCACCGCCGGATTGACCAGTACTGCCTTCCAGTCGTGCTTTTCCGCCAGATACGTGGCGTAGAAGCCGCCCAGCGAACTGCCGACCAGGGTGACCGGGCCAGGCCGGCGCGGCACCAGTTCCGCTTCAATCAGGGCGATGGCTTCGCGCGGGCTGTTGGGCAGCGCCGGACAATAGTAGTCGGCTGCCCGGCCGATAGCCGCTATGTGCTCGCCGAGCTGGCGGGCCTTGCCGGACGCGGGGGAGGAGTTGAATCCGTGGAGGTAGGCGATCATCCGCGGATTTTACCGGGGCGGCCGGGATAACAGAAATTGTCGAGGGTCGAACCGGTCACGCGCCGCCGCTCCCTCTGCGGAAACGGTGAGGGCGGGTACCCGGGGAAGATTCATGATGGCAGTCGCCACGCGTCGAGCGCGGCTAGCAGCTGGCTGAAAATGGCGTCTAGTTCACTGCCCAGGCCGTCGAGCTGCAGGTTGGCGTAAGGCTGGAACACGCGGGAAGCCGGGCGGTGGGCAACCCAGGTCAGACCGTTTTCTGCATACAGATGAATGCGCAGAGGGATATCGATGCCGGCGGTTTTGTCGGTAGCCCACACCTTGACGGCATAGTCGGGGCGGAATACTTCGAGGATCTGGTCGGCCGGCACCGCGATACCTTTCTGGGCGCAGTTGGCCTGGCCGTTGATGTGCGCGACCAGGCCCATCGGGTAGGCCGCAATCGTGGCGATGAGTTTTTCGGCGGCCTCGGGGACGCTGAGCGAAACGGCAAAGTGGATCATGTCTTCTCCAGAGCGGGCTGTGGCAGACTAAGACCGGCATTATCGAACCCGCACAGCGCCCGCACAAATGCGTGCTCGCCAGGGCTATAAATGGCAGGCATCGTATTGGCGTGGCCGGGCATGCTGGCACACTTCCTGTGTGAGCATACGGCGAAACCCGACGCAACGCCGAATCTCGCATCCAAAGGCGCGCCGCTTCAGGCGAAAGCGCGAGAAGCGCGCAACGAACCGGAGCGGACGCATGCACTGGATTGGGGCGTAATGCGATAAAACATGGTGCATACGGACGTGTGAAGCCTGTTTTTAATTCGACAGGAGCGCCTATGTCCGGCCCGGACAATCCATTCGACTCTGCTGAGTCAAGCCAACCCGAAAGGGAACCCCCTGCCGTTCGCCGGCAGTTTCATCCACCTCGTCAAGCATAAGGACCCTCATCATGACCCGCACTGAAATCACCGACCTCATCCTCGCTGCCAAGCACAAGAAAGGCCTCAAATGGGCCGATATCGCCAAGAAGGTCGGCCAGAGCAAGGAATGGACAACCGCCGCCCTGCTCGGCCAGATGACGCTCGACAAGAAACAGGCCGCCACCGTCGGCAAGCTGCTGGGCTTGCCGCCCGAAGCCGTCGACCAATTGCAGTGGGTGCCGTACAAGGGCAGCCTGCCGACCGCTGTTCCTGCCGATCCGCTGCTCTATCGCTTCTACGAGCTGATCATGGTGTACGGCACCACGATCAAGTCGCTGATCCACGAGGAATTCGGCGACGGCATCATGAGCGCGATCGATTTTTCGATGGATATCTCGCGGGTGGAGGACCCGAAAGGGGATCGGGTAAAGATTGTTTTGAACGGGAAGTTTTTGCCGTACAAGATGTACTGAAAAAAGGCCCCTCACCCGCTTGCGGGAGAGGGGCTATGCACGCTTACGCATACCCCCCATACCGATGCATCGGCGTCAGCACAATATCCTCGTGATAGTGGTGGCGCAGCGTGTCCAGCAGCTTGGCGTGGATGCCGCCGAAGCCGCCGTTGCTCATCATCAGCACGTGGTCGCCGGGGCGGGTGTCTTGCAGCAGCTGGCTGACGAGTTTGTCGAGGTTGTCGAACACGCGTGCCTTGGCCCCCAGCGGGGCCAGCACTTCGGCGGCATCCCAGCCGAGGGTGGCGCCGTAGCAGTAGACCTGGTCGGCGTCACTGAGGCTGGCGGGCAGTTGCGCTTTCATCACGCCGAGTTTCATGGTGTTGGAGCGCGGCTCCAGCACGGCAAGGATGCGCGCGCGCCCGACCTTTGCCCGCAGGCCTTCGACGGTGGTGGCGATGGCGGTGGGGTGGTGGGCGAAGTCGTCGTAGACGGTGATGCCGTGCACCGCGCCGCGGATTTCCATGCGGCGCTTGACGTTCTCGAAGCGGCTCAAGGCGTCGATCGCGGCGGCGGCGGGCACGCCGGCGTGGCGCGCGGCGGCGATGGCGGCGAGTGCGTTCATGCGGTTGTGCTCGCCCAGCAGTTCCCAGTTCACCCGGCCCTGCCGGGCGCTGTTGAAGAAAACGTCGAAGCTGCCCTGGACATCGGCCTCGCCGGCGGTCCAGCCGCCGCTGCTGCCGAAGCGTTCCACCGGGGTCCACAAGCCGCGCTCGAACACGCGCTCGAGACTGGCTTCGCGGCCGTTGGCGACGATGAGGCCGTTGCCGGGTACGGTGCGCAGCAGGTGGTGGAACTGGGTCTCGATGGCGGCGAGGTCGGGGAAGATGTCGGCGTGGTCGTATTCGAGGTTGTTGAGGATGGCGGTGCGGGGACGGTAGTGGACGAACTTGGAGCGCTTGTCGAAGAAGGCGGTGTCGTATTCGTCGGCCTCGATGACGAAGAAGGGGCTGTCGGTAAGCCGCGCGGAGACTTCGAAATTCTGCGGCACGCCGCCGATGAGGAAGCCTGGACGCAGGCGCGCATCGTCGAGGATCCACGCCAGCATCGCGGAGGTGGTGGTCTTGCCGTGGGTACCGGCGACGGCGAGCACCCACTTGTCGCGCAGGACATTGTCGGCCAGCCACTGCGGGCCCGAGGTGTAGGGCAGCCCGCGCTCGAGGATGGCCTCCATCAGAGGATTGCCGCGGGTGACGACGTTGCCGACGACGAAAACATCGGCCTTGAGGTCGGCCTGGTTGGCGCCGTAGCCCTCGATGAGGTCGATGCCGAGCGCGCGTAGCTGGTCGGACATCGGCGGATAGACGTTGGCGTCGCAGCCGGTGACGGTGTGGCCGGCTGCGCGCGCGATGGCGGCGACGCCGCCCATGAAGGTGCCGCAGATGCCGAGGATATGGAGGTGCATGGTTTTAAGAGGCAAGGTTCAAGAGACAAGGTTCAAGAGGTGGAGCGCGGTGGATTATCCCACGGCGGCGGCGCGCGCCTGCTGGATCAGGTGGGTGAGCAGGGCGCGCAGTTTGGCCGGGCGCAGCGGCTTGTGCAGCAGCGGAAATCCGGCGCGGCTGATGCGCAGGATGGTGTCGGGCGCCGTATCGCCGGTGACCAGGATGGCCGGGATGTCGCAGCCGAATTTTTGCCGCAGGCGGGCGATGACCTCGATGCCGTCGCTGTCGTCGGGCAGGCGGTAGTCCGACACGATGATGTCGGGCACGCGGCCGATGCTGTCGAGCCATTGCACCGCTTCGGCGGCGCTGTGGGCGGTGACCAGATCGATGTTCCAGTTGTCGAACAGCTCGGCCATGCCGCGCAGGATCGCGCTTTCGTCGTCCACCAGCAGCACCAGCGCATCGGCGGGGATTTGCCCGGGTGCGCTGGCGGCAGTGGGCGGCTGGACCAGGTGGGCATCGCCGCACGGTACGTCGACGCTGAACATCGAGCCGTGGTCGGGGCGCGAACGCAATTCCACCCGATGCCCCAGCAGCCGTCCCAGACGCGAGACGATGGCGAGCCCGAGCCCCAGCCCTTTGCTGCGGTCGCGTGCCGGATTGTGCAGTTGCACGAATTCGTGGAACACGCTTTCCTGCTGCTCGGGCGGGATGCCGCGGCCGGTGTCGATCACGCTGATGCGCACCATGCGGCCGCGGCGGCGGCAGCCTACCAGGATGCCGCCGTCGTCGGTATAGCGGATGGCGTTGGCGATCAGATTGGCCAGAATGCGCTCGATCAGCAGCGGGTCGCTGTAGAGGGTGACGTCGCACGGGCGGAAACGCAGGTGCAGCTGCTTTTCCGCCGCCACCGCGCTGAACTGATGGTTGAGATCGAGCAGCATTTTCTGCAGCGGGAAATGCACCGGATGTGCTTCGATGACACCGGCGTCCAGCCGCGAAATATCCAGCAGCGCATTGAACAGCAGTTCCATCGCCGCAGTGGATGCTGCGATGTTGTCGATCAGGGTTTGCGCTTCAGGTGGCTGGTTACGCATTTTCAACGCCGCGACAAACAGCGACAGTGCGTGCAGCGGCTGCCGCAGGTCGTGGCTGGCGGCAGCGAAGAAACGCGATTTGGCCTGGTTGGCACGCTCGGCCATCTCCTTTCTCGTGGCGAGATCGGCGGTGGCATCGCGGATGCGTTTTTCCAGTTCGTCGCGATGTGCCTGCAAGGCTTCGGCCATGTTGTTGATTCCGGCTGCCAGCATACCGACTTCGCCTTGCGGCGGCAGTCGCGTGCGCACCGTGAGGTCGTCGCACCCCAGTCGCCCCACGACATGCCCGACATGCCGCAACTGCCCGGCCAGCCGGTTGGACAGCCGCCACGCCAGTGCGCCGGTGAGCGCCAGTGCCGCCAGCATCAACAGTGCGGCATGGATCAGCGAATCGCGCCTGAAGACACCGATCTGGCCGAGCGATACGCCGACTTCAACCTGCCCCAGCAGGCCGCCATCGGGCGCGGCAGGGATGGCAGCCAGGGCGGCGGCGGGCAACTCGGCGGCAGGCAAACGAATCGCGGCGTGTTGCCGGTGATGTTCATCCGGGTGGGCCATGCGCGGGGGACTGCCGGTGCTGGCGATGGGGTTGCCGTGTGCGTCGGCGACCCTGGCAAAGGACAGCTGGCTGTTGACGGCCTCGATTTGGAGCAGGCTGTGCACCCGCGCCGTGTCTCCGTTTGCCAGTGCATCGGGCAAGGCGTCGGCCAGGTGGCGGGCCGCGTTGGCGGCACGGACATGGAGGGTGTGTTCGGCGGTGGCAAGAGCCTGGGTGGTGAAGTGCGTCACCATCCCGAATTCGGCCAGCAGGGCGGGCAACAATGCAATGACCAGTATCCGGCTGCGGATGCTGGTCAGCAACGGGCGCTCGAACAGGCTGCGCAAAAATCTCGCGATGCGCTCAGGGCGCATGCGGCAGACGTTGAATGGCGAGCACGGCCTCGGTCCGGTTGCTGGCGTTGAAGACGCGGAAAATCGCCGCAATGTGCACTTTCACCGTGCTTTCCGACATGGCCAGCATGTCGGCGATGGTCTTGTTGGCGCAGCCTTGCGCCAGCAGGCGCGCCACTTCAAGCTGGCGCACCGTCAGTCCGCTGTGCTGCAGGGCCCCGAAACCGGGGGGACCCACCGGGTGCAGGCCGCTCAGGCCGGTCGGTACATAGATGCCCCCTGACAGCACCTGCCGTACCGCGGCCAGCATGACCGCGGTAGAGGCCGCCTTGGGAATGTAGCCGAGCGCGCCGGCTTCCAGCGCGTGGTGGACGTCGTGCGGCGATTCCGACGCCGACAATACCATCAGTGGAATATCCGGGAAGCGGCTGCAAAACTGCGTAATACCCTGTGTTCCGGCGAAGCCCGGCATGTTCAGGTCGACCAGCGCCAGATCGAGGTCGGAATGCCGGGCGGCTCGCGCAAACAGGCTGGGGTAGTCGTGGGCGTCGAGGATTTCGACCGGCGGTTCCAGTTGGGCCAGCACCTGCCGCACCCCCTCGCGCACCAGCGGATGGTCGTCGGCCAAAAGGATTTTCATAAGGGCGCTCCCTGCGCTGCAGGAATTTTATTATGGCGGGAATTTTATTCCGTTTCCCGGGTGAGCGTGGCTTTGTCGCGACTTCGCCCTACCGTGCTGCAGCACGGCCACGACGCGTCCGCGCGTCACGTTCGCCCCAGAGCCGGCACCGGCCTGGCGGTCCGCCTATTTGCCGCGTACTTTGCGTATGCCTTCGTCGATTGCCGCTTCCAGGTAGCCGAAGTAATAGTCGGGCGACAGCAGGCCGACGATGGCTTCGCTGGCGTCGGCGCCCTTGGTGTCGAACACTTTGACGGTGGGCACCAGGAATATCTTGTTGGCTGCGGCGAACGCGCCTTCGGACGTGGGGGTGCCGTCGAATCCAACCAGCGGGGTGCTGGCGCCGATGGTGACTTCGCGGATGATGGCGCGGTTACGGTAGGCCGGATCCTTGTGCATCGGGATCAGATATTCGCGTTTGACGCGCTCGCAATACGAGCAGGCCGGGCTGGTGAAGACCACCAGAATGGGCACCTGGCGTTTGGCCGCAATACGCGCGTCGGCCTGGAAATTCTGTGCGTGAACCAGCCCGTCTGCCGCGCCGGCCGTGCCGGACAGCGTCATGCCCCATGCTAAAATCAAGGCCCAGACTGCAATCAGTCGAGTCATCGTTATCGTCCCTGTCGTGGTGCGAACACATCGATATCATGCGTGTCGCGTCACCATTTGCCAATTAAATTGTTTACCTCTCCCGCCATGCACATCCTGACCATCGCTTCCCGAGAAAGTGCCCTTGCCATGTGGCAGGCAGAGCATATCCGCGACCGCCTGCGTGCGTTGCATCCCGGCTGCAGCGTGAACATTCTGGGCATGACCACACGCGGCGACCAGATTCTCGACGTCACGCTTTCCAAAATCGGTGGCAAGGGCCTGTTTGTCAAGGAGCTTGAAGTGGCACTGGAAACCGGGCAGGCCGACCTGGCAGTGCATTCGATGAAGGACGTGCCGATGGAACTGCCGCCGGGATTCATGCTGGCGGTGATCGGCGAACGCGAAGACCCGCGCGATGCCTTCGTTTCGAACCAGTACGAACGCCTGTCCGATCTGCCGCCCGACAGCGTGGTCGGCACCTCCAGCCTGCGCCGCGAAGCGCAGCTGCGCGCACGCTATCCGCACCTGACGGTGAAGCCATTGCGCGGCAACGTCGGCACCCGTCTGAAAAAGCTCGACGAAGGCCAGTTCGATGCGATCCTGCTGGCGGCTGCAGGCCTCAAGCGGCTCGGCCTGGGTGCGCGCATCAGGAGCCTGCTGTCCGTGGAAGACAGCATTCCGGCCGCCGGCCAAGGCGCACTCGGCATCGAAATCCGCAGCGACAACAGTGGCGTGGCAGCGATGCTCGCCGCGCTCAACCACCCCGAGACCGCAGCCTGCGTGCGCGCCGAACGCCAGGTCAGCCGCGTGCTGGGCGGCAGCTGCCAGGTGCCGCTGGGCGCGCACGCGGTGTTGCAGGACGGCAGCCTGGTGCTGAACGGCTTCGTAGCGAATCCGGACGGCAGCGGTTTCATCCACGATCGCGCCGAGGGCGACGCCGGCGATCCTGAAGCGGTCGGCCAGGCGCTCGCCGACAAGCTGCTGGCGCTGGGCGCACGCGCCATCCTCGACGCGTTGCCTGCATGACGGGGCCGCTGGCGGGGCGCACCGTGCTTGTGACGCGGCCGACCCATCAGGCCGCCGTGCTGGCACAGGCGATCCGGACGGCGGGTGGCGCGGCATTCGAATTCCCCGCGCTCACCATCGAGGCGGTGCCGCTGGACGAATTGGCCGTGCCGCTCGCGCAGCTGGCCGCTGCCGACATCGCAATTTTCATCAGCCCCAATGCGGCGCAGTTCGGCATGGCGGCAATCCGCGCCGGCGGCGCGCTGCCGGCGGCGGCCCGGATTTTCGCAGTGGGGCCGGGCACCCTGCGCGCGCTCGCGGCGCAGGGACTCGACGGCGTCGTCACGCCGGACGGCCAGGACAGCGAAGCGCTGCTGGCGCTGCCGCAGCTGAATGAGGTCGCCGGCAAGCGGGTGGTGATCGTGCGTGGCGTCGGCGGTCGCGCATTGTTGGCCGACACGCTGCGCGCGCGCGGGGCGCAGGTGGATTTCCTGGAGTGCTACCGGCGCCTGCGGCCACAGGCGGATGCCGCAGCGCTGCTGGCATGCTGGCAGACCGGCGGAATCGACGCGGTGACCGTGGCCAGTGCGGAGACGCTGCATAATCTGGCGGCGCTGCTGGGCGCGCCGGGCACGCCGCTGCTGCGGCATACCCCGCTTTTCGCCCCGCATGAGAAAATCGCCGAGGCGGCCCGCCGCTTTGGCATTGCTGACGTCATCGCCACGCCGGGTGGCGATGCAGGTCTGGTAGAGGGCCTGATTAACTGGTTCAGGGACAATCAATGAGCGACACACCCGAAACGTCTTCCGTGCTGCCTGCCGCTGCAGCCCCTGTTGCGCCGCACGCACGCCCCCAGACGCTGCCGCTGGTGGCCCTGCTGGTCGCGGTGCTGGCCCTGGCGGCAGCGGCCTGGTCGTGGTCCGACGGCCGCGAGCGCATCCGCGATCTGAAGACCGAACTGGGGCGCCGGCTGGCCGAGTCGGGCAAGGATGCGAGCGAAACCCGCCTGCTGGCGCGCAACGCCGACGACGTGATGCGGCAGATCAACGAAAAGGTCGCGCATATTGAAAGCCAGATGACCACGTCGCAGCAGCAGCAGCTCGCGCTCGAAACCCTGTACAAGGACCTGGCGCAGGGTCGCGACCAGTGGACGCTGGCGGAGATCGAGCAGGTACTGCTTACCGCCGCGCAGCAGTTGCAGCTGGCGGGCAATGTGAAGGCGGCAATCATCGCGCTGGAGGGCGCCGATACCCGCCTGCAGCGGGTGGGCAAGCCGCAGTTCACTGCGCTGCGCCGCGCCATCGCCGCCGACCTCGCCAATCTGCGTGCGGTGCCTTCGCTCGATGAGGTGGGTGCGAGCGCACGTATCGAGGCGCTGGTGGCACGTCATGCCGACTGGCCGCTGGCGAGCGCGCAAGGCTCCGAGACGACGCTTGCGCCGCGCCGGGCCAGCGCGACGAACCTGGGCCAGGAATTGTGGACGGAGCTCAAACGGATCGTGCAAATCCGCCGGATGGAAGGCAGCGAGGCAGTGCTGCTGCCGCCCGACCAGGCCTACTTCCTGCGCGAAAATCTGCGCCTGCGCCTGCTGTCGGCGCGGCTGGCGCTGCTGGCGCAGGATCAGGCAGCATTCCGGGCCGACCTGCGCGCGGTGTCGGAGATGCTGGAGCGCTATTTCAACACGCGCGACGCCGGCGTCGCGGCCGCGCTCAAGGAGGTCAAGCGCCTGTCCGGCCTGCAGATTGCCATCAGACTGCCCGGCATCGACGCCAGCCTGGCGGCACTCGACGCCTACAAAGGGGATCACTGATGCGCTGGCTGATCTCGTTCCTCTTCGTCGCCGTGCTGGCCGTCGCGCTGGCGATGGCCGGGCGCTACGACCCCGGCTATGTGGTGCTGGTGTACCCGCCGTGGCGGATGGAAATCTCTTTCATCAGCTTTGTGCTGATCGTGATCGGCCTGGTGGTAGGCGGCATCGTGCTGCTGCGGCTGGCCCTGCTGACGCTCAATCTGCCGCGCATCGTGCGCGAACAGCGCGAGCGGCGCGCAGCGAAAAAACGCGACGAAAATTTTGTCGGTGGCCTCAGGGCGTATACCGAATACCGCTACCAGGACGCCGAGCTGTCGCTGGGGCAATGGCAGGGTGACGACGCCCGGCGGGGGCTGGCACGCGTGCTGGCCGCCCGCGCTGCCCAGGAAATACGCGCCATTCCGCAGCGCGAGCAGCATCTCCGGGAAGCCTCCGAATACGGCGCCGAACTCGCGGCGCAGCTGTTTGAGGCCGACGCCTGTCTCGACGCCAAGGACGCGACGGCTGCGCTGGTGGCAATCAACCGGGCCAAGGAGATCGCGCCGCAGCACACCGCGCTGCTGCGGCTCGAACTCAAGGCGCGCCAGCTGACCGGACAGTGGGACGAGGTCGACCGCCTGCTCGACGCATTGCTGCGCAGCAATGCCATGGAGCCCAGCGTGGCCACCCAGAGCCGCCGCATGGCCTATGCTGAAAACCTCAGGCGCCGCGCCGAAGATGACCGTGGCCTGCTGGAATACTGGAAGAAAATCCCGGCCGATTTCAAGGTTGATGCTTGGGTGGCGCGTGCCGCAGCCCGTGCCTTCATGCAGCGCAACGGCCACGATACCGCGCTCGACGTGCTGGAAGCCGCGCTCAACCGCGACTGGCACGAGGAACTGGTGGCGCTGTACGGCGAAGTGCGCGGCAGCAGTCCGACGCGGCAGATCGAGCGGGCCGAGAAATGGCTGCATGCCCGGCCGCGCGACGCCCAGTTGCTGCTGACGCTGGCGCAGTTGTGCAGTGTGCAGGCGCTGTGGGGCAAGGCGCAGAGTTATCTGGAAGCCAGCCTCGCCATCGCGGCCAGCGCCGAAGGCCATATCCGCATGGCCGAGCTCAAGACCCAGAGCGATCAGCCGGGCGAAGCCTGCCGGCACTATCAAAAAGCGCTGGCGCTGTGCCGCGTGCAGTAAACCGGCGACGCGCCCTGCGCGCGTAGCAGTCTGGGCGGGTCGCGCCGCAGGACCGGGCGTGTTTTCAGGATGTGCTTATGTTCATGAGGAGTATTCCCATGCGCCCTGCTTTTTTTGCCGTATTAGGTGCCGTGCTGAGCGCGTTGCTGCTGTCTGCGCCCATCAGCCGGGCGGCAGCACCCGTGACCGAACAGACCGCCCAGGCCGACGTTTACAAGGTACCCATCGAGCGCGGCGTCAGTTTGACGGATGCGGCCGATTCGATGCGCCTGCGTGCCAATGCGCTGAACCTGCAGCTGGTGGCGGAGCTTCCGCTGTCCAGGCAGGTGGAAGCGGTCACCGGTCAGCCGCAGCGCACCATCACCATCTTCCAGTTCTGCGATGCCGTCACCGCCAAGACGCTGATTGACGTGGATCTGGATTTTGCGGTGTATATGCCGTGCCGCATCGCCATGATCGAAGACGCCAAGGGTCAGGGCTGGCTGCTGATGATGGACGTCAACGTGGACATGCTGGCGAAGGAAAAGCGCGTGCCGCAGGCACTGAAAGACCGCATCAACGCGGTGCGCAAGGCGCTGCTGGAGATCATGCAGGCAGGCGCCAAAGGCGAGCTGTAAGCCGGCCGCTTCAGGCGGCAGGTGCGGTTTCGGTGTCCGCCGCGTAGGTGAAGGCATCCGCGAAGAACGCGTCCTCGGGCAGGCTGCGCGTGCGGGTGAAGGCGTCGCGCGCGCTGTCCACCATGACCGGCGCGCCGCAGGCGTAAACCTGGTAGCCGGACAGGTCGGCGAAGTCGGCCAGCACGGCCTGGTGGACCAGGCCGGTGCGCCCCTGCCATCGATCGCCTGGCGCGGGATTCGACAATACCGGAACGAAGCTGAAATTGGGGCGCTCGGCCAGCCATTGCTGCGGCAGTTCGGCCATGTATAAATCCTTCAGCGAGCGTACTCCCCAGTACAGCACCAGTTCGCGGTCGGTGTGTTCGGCGAAGGCATGCTCCAGCATGCCCTTGATCGGCGCGAAGCCGGTACCGCCGGCGATGAAGAGCATCGGTTTGTCGGAATCTTCGCGGATGAAGAAGCTGCCGAACGGCCCTCTCAGGCGCAGGATGTCGCGTTCCTTCAGCGTGGAGAACACCTGGTCGGAAAACAGGCCACCGGGCACGTGGCGGATGTGCAGCTCCAGCAGCGCATCGTCGTGCGGCGGATTGGCGAGCGAATAGCTGCGCGTCTTGCCATCCTTCAGCTGGAAATCGATGTATTGCCCGGCCAGGAACTGCAGGCGCTCGTTGGCGGGCAGCTTGATTTTCACCAGCATGACGTCGTCGGCGCGCTGCTCCAGCTTTTCCACCCGGCACGGCAGCGTCTTCACCATGATGTCCTTGGCGGCGCCGATTTCCTTCGCTTCGATGGTCATGTCGGAGAGCGGCCTGGCGCGGCAGAACAGTGCGCGCCCCTGCGCCTTCTCCTCGTCTTTCAGCGCACCGGGCTGATGCACGCCATAGTCGAACTGCCCCGACAACACCTTGCCCTTGCAGGCGCCGCAGGCACCGTTGCGGCAGCCGTAGGGCAGGGCAAAACCTTCGCGCAAGGCGGCTTCGAGAATGGTTTCATCGTCGGTGACGGTGAACTGGTGCCCGCTGGGCTGGAGGGTGACCTGATACGGCATGATGTGGGCTTAAAATACGTAGCGAAGCAAGCAATTATCGCCCGGGCGAATGGGGTTTACACCCCTGCGGGCATAGGGTTACAGGCAGGCAGCGATGAAAAAAATCTTGATTGCAGGGTTCGGCGACGTGGCCGAGCGGCTGGCGAAACGCTATGCCGGGCAGGCCGAATTCATCGGGCTGACGCGGCGCGCCGAGCGCGCCGCCGGGTTGCGCGCGCTCGGCGTGACGCCTTATATCGGCGATCTCGATGTACCGCGGAGCCTGCGCCGCCTGCCGCGCGTCGACGGCGTATTCCACTTTGCGCCGCCGCCCGGCGAAGGCATCGCCGATCCGCGCACGGCCCATCTGCTGCACGCGCTGATGCGGCGCGGCAAGCCGGGCGCACTGGTGTACATCAGCACCAGCGGCGTGTATGGCGACTGTGGCGGCAACTGGGTAGCGGAGACGCGGCCGGTGGCGCCGGTGAACGGCCGCGCGGTGAGGCGGGTCGATGCCGAACGCCAGCTGCGCGCCTGGGGCGAGGCGTTGCGGGTGCAGGTGAGCATCCTGCGCGCACCGGGGATTTATGCCGCCGACCGCCTGCCGCTGGAACGCATCAGGCGCGGCACCCCTGCGCTGATCGCCAGCGACGACAGCTATACCAACCATATCCACGCCGACGACCTGGCGCGGCTGGCGTGGGCGACGCTGTTTCGCGGGCGCTCGCAGCGCATCTACCATGCGGTCGATGCGCATCCCCTGAAAATGGGCGACTGGTTCGACAGCTGCGCCGACGCATTCGGCCTGCCGCGCCCGCCGCGGGTCGACCGCGCGGAGGCGCAAAAGGTGTTGTCGGAAGCGCTGCTGTCCTTCCTGCGCGAGTCGCGCCAGCTGTCGAACGCACGTATCACGTGCGAGCTGCGTTTTAAATACCGCTACCCGGCCTCGGACGATCTGCTGCGCGAAATCAAACAGGCACGCGGGCAGATGAAGCTGTTTTGATTGGCGCAGTCGACGTGACGCAGTTTTTTACTAACGCAGCAAATCGTCAGGTTCGCGCTTGAACTCGCCTTCCAGCACATCGTCGTTGGCCGGCCGCAGCGGATCCGCCTTGCGCCGGTTCCAGGTGCCGGGGATCAGCAACAGCAGCAGCGCGGCGGCATCGCTGATGAAGCCGGGGAAGACAAGCAGGCCGCCGGCGAGGAGAATGCGGCCGCTGGCGAACAGCGTGGCCAGCGGATGCGCGCCGGACTGCACCGAGAACAGCAGGCGCGCGCCCAAGGCAACGCGCTCGGTGCGAATCAACATGACCCCGGCGATGGCGTCGAGCAGCAGCCACGGCAGCACCCAGCCGCCGATGGCGTCGGCCATCCAGAAAATGCCGATGGCTTCCAGTACCGGAAACGACAACAGCAGTAGCACAAACCAACCAAAGCGCATGACATGAAACCTTTGTTAGTCTTGACCAATGTACCCGATCGGAGCGCTGCCGAAAAACTGGCGCTCGCCCTGATCGAGCGCCGCGCGGCGGCATGCGTGAACGTTTTGCCGGCATGCCACTCCATCTACCGTTGGCGGGGCACGGTGGAAACAAGGGATGAAATCCCTTTGCTGATCAAAACTACCGTGGCGAATTACCCGCTGATCGAAACAATCGTTCGCGCGCAACACCCTGACGATGTACCTGAACTGATCGCCGTACCGATAACGCACGGCCTGCCCGCTTATCTTGACTGGGTAGCCACGGAGACTGAAAGACATGATTAAGTGGATTCGTTTGCTCAGCGTACTACCCATACTTTGGGGTGCGTTTGCGCATTTTCCAGTGGCCCACGCCGAAGAATTTCTTGACCCCGAAGTTGCGTTCAAGTTCTCGGCACGTGCACTCGATGCCAACACGCTGGAAGCGCGCTGGCAGATTGCGGACGGCTATTACATGTACCGCGACAAGTTCAAGTTCGAGCTTGCCGGCGCCACCCTGGGTGCGCTGCAACTGCCGCCAGGCAAGCTGAAGCAGGACGAATATTTCGGCAAGGTCGAAACCTATCTCAAGGACGTGCGTATCGCGCTGCCGATCCAGCGTACGCCGGGCGCCACGTCCGTCACGCTGAAAACCACCTCGCAGGGCTGCGCCGATGCCGGACTGTGCTACACCCCGCAAACGGTCAGCGCGACCATCAAGCTGCCGGCGCCGCTGGCCGCACTCCCTGCGGCCGCCGCTGCCGCGCCGGAACCCGTGGCCACGCCGATAGCGACAGCCGCGCTGGGCGGCCTGCGCAGCCTGGCTGGCGACGACGGGATGCCGAACGTGCTGCCGCCGGACGAGGCCTTCCTCGTCGCGGCTGCCATGCCGGATACGCAGACGATCAGGTTCGACTACACGCTGACTGCAAACACTTATCTGTATCGCGACAAACTCGCCTTTGCCGTCAAATCGCCGGCCGATGTGAAAGTGGCGAGCGTCGACACCCCGGCCGGCGACATCGAGAACGACCCGACCTTTGGCCGTACCGAGGTGTATCACCGTGATTTTGCGGCCAGCGTGACACTGTCGCGCGCGCTGGCCGCAAATGAAACGCTGGTGCTGGAAGCAACCTGGCAGGGTTGCAATGAAGCGGTGGGCATCTGCTATCCGCCGATCAAGCGCGAATTTTCCCTAGCGGCCAATGGCGCTGCCACGCCGTTGGCCATGGCCGACACCCCGGTCGAAGCGGCGGGCGACGACACCTCGCGCATCGAGCGCGTGCTGGAAGACGGCAGCTTCTGGCCGGTGATCGCCACCTTCTTTGGCCTCGGCTTGCTGCTGGCGTTGACGCCCTGCGTGTTCCCGATGATTCCGATCCTGTCGGGCATCATCGCCGGGCAGAACACCAAAGTGACCAAGACCAGCGGCTTTCTGCTGTCGCTCGCCTACGTACTGGGAATGGCGATCACCTATGCGGTGGCCGGCGTGGCTGCGGCATTGTCAGGAACCCTTATTTCCAACGCCCTGCAGAACCCGTGGGCGCTCGGCATCGGTGCGCTGATTTTCGTCGGCCTGGCACTGTCCATGTTCGGCTTTTACGAGCTGCAATTGCCGAGCGCGCTGCAGAGCAAGTTTTCCGAGCGCGCCAACAAGATGAAAGGCGGCAATTTCTTCGGGGTGTTCGCCATGGGTGCGTTGTCGGCCGTCATTCTTGGCCCCTGCGTCGCGCCGCCGCTGGCCGCCGCACTCGCCTTCATCGCGCAGACCGGCAACACCGTTCTCGGCGGCGTGGCGCTGTTCGTGCTGGCGCTGGGCATGGGCGTACCGCTGCTGCTGGTGGGCCTGTCGGCCGGAGCGCTGCTACCGCGTGCCGGCGGCTGGATGAATGCGGTGAAGTATTTCTTCGGCGTGATGATGCTGGCGATCGCCATCTACCTGATCTCGCCGGTCATTCCGGACTGGGTCGGCATGCTGCTGTGGGCGCTGCTGCTGATCGCGTGCGCAATCTACCTGCATGCGCTCGATCCGTTGCCGACCCACGCATCCGGCTGGTCGCGGCTGTGGAAGGGGCTGGGTGTGGTGCTGCTCATCGGTGGCCTGGCGATCCTGCTTGGCATGCTGGCGGGCAGCCGCAACCTGTTGCAGCCCCTCGACGTGTTCAAGGGCGGCGCTGGTGGCGCCGGCGGCGTGGCGATCGCGGCCGAGCAGAAAGGCCTGGCGTTCGAGAAAGTGAAGGATGTAGCCGATCTCGACGCGCGGCTGGCGGCGGCGAAGACCGATGGACGCGCGGTGATGCTCGATTTTTATGCCGACTGGTGCGTGTCGTGCAAGGAGATGGAACGCTTCACCTTCAGCGATCCCAAGGTACAGGCGCGGCTGCAAAACGTGGTCCTGCTGAAGGCCGACGTTACCGCCAACAACGAAGCCGACAAGGCGCTGTTGAAGCGCTTCAAGCTGTTCGGCCCGCCCGGGCTGATTTTCTGGAACAGCGCGGGCGCGCAGTCGGATTACAAGGTAATCGGGTTCGAGAAAGCCGAAAAATTCCTGTCGAGCATCGACTCGGCACTGGGGCGCTGACGCCGCCTGGCCGTTTCAGTACGGCCGGCTTCCCACGCGCTCTCGCGCGCGGCGACGTTCTTCAGGGCTGACGCTGCAGTACCGCGATGCTGTCCAGCAGCGGGATGACGACGGGCTGGATCTTGCGCCGCATCAGCGAGCCGATTGCGGTGGTCTTGAGGAAGATCGGCCGCACGCTGTCGGCATCCGCCGCGGCCAGCGCATCGAGCGCTGCGCAGTCCGGCTCCAGTTGCGGTGCGGCTGCGAGCACCGCGGCACGCGCCGCACCGCGCGTGGCCTCGTCGGCCTGGCGTAGCGGTGCGCACCACTGCGCCAGCGCGTTCAACGTGTGGTTGACCACTTCCTGGATTTCCGGACGTTCAAGAATGAGCGCGGTGATGGTGAGGAAGGTCTGTCCTTGCCCCGACAGCGCCTTTTCCAGCATCGCGCTATAAGGGTTGTCGGCAATTTTCGGTACGCTGGCGTGGTCGACGCGCGCGCCGCGCGGACTCGGCAGCGCATCGGGCTGCAATTCGAGGAAGGCCACGTAATACGAATTGCGGCTGCTGCCGCGTTTCCAGATCGACAGCCGCTCGGCCTCGGTGAGCACGCCCGAAACCAGCATCACTGCCACGGTATCGAGAATGCCGACGTCGTCCTCGTGCAGGAAGGCCAGGTGCTCGATCAGGAATTCCGCCAGCGTGCGGCCCATACCGCCCTGGCATACCACGTCGCGCATCAGCATCAGCCGCGCGTTCTCGATGGTCGGCATGCACCACCACGCGTAGCGCGCCAGTTCGTCGGTCAGCGCGGGCGAGTGCACTACCGCGACCACCGCTTCCTCTTCGGCGATCAAGAGCAGCTGCGCCAGGTGCTGGGCCGACAGCCCGGCCTGCGACTGCCGCGTCCAGCGCGTCAGATGCACCGGGTAGCCGCCGGGCGATCCCAGCGCATAGCCGGACAGCTGCTCGCGCACCCGCTTCAGGTAGCGGTCGGAACGCTCGTTGGGCTTCAGCGGTACGCTGGCTTCACCCTGCGGCGTCAGCGCCCACAGCGTCATGGTCGGCTCGTCGATGCGGACGGCCTTGAGTTCGGTATTGAAGAGGACGTTGAGGCGCAGTTCGTCCTCGGGAGACAGCTCGTCGTTCATAGCGTCTTGAACACTTCGCGCGCGGCGGCGATGGTGGCGTCGATGTCGGCGTCGGTGTGCGCGGCTGAGACAAAGCCGGCTTCAAATGCGGAAGGCGCGAGATAGATGCCATGGTCGAGCATGGCGTGAAAGAAGCGGTTGAATTTTTCCTTGTCGCACTGCATCACCTCGGCAAAGCTCGCCGGCGGCTTCGCCGCGAAGTACAGGCCGAACATGCCACCGACCGAATCGGCACAGAAGGTGACACCGACGTCTTTTGCTGCGTCGGAGAGACCCTTCACCAGTTTCTCGGTACGGACAGTGAGCATCGCGTAGAAGCCGGGTTCGCTGATCGCGGCGAGGGTCGCCAGTCCCGCTGCCACCGCCACCGGGTTGCCCGACAGCGTGCCCGCCTGGTACACGGGACCGGTCGGCGCCAGCGCGTCCATGACGTCGGCGCGGCCGCCGAAGGCGCCGACCGGCATGCCGCCGCCGATCACTTTGCCGAGCGTGGTCAGGTCCGGCTTGATGCCGAGCAGCTTCTGCGCGCAGCCGAGGTCGACGCGGAAGCCGGTCATCACTTCGTCGAAAATCAGCAGCGCGCCATATTGATCGCACAGGCGACGCATCGTGGCCATGAACTCGGTGGTCGGCTTGACCAGGTTCATGTTGCCGGCGAACGGCTCGACGATGATGCAGGCGATCTCGATGCCGATCTCGGCGAAGGTGCGTTCCAGCCCGGCGACGTCGTTGTAGTCGAGCACGATGGTCTGCGCCGCGGTTTCCGGCGGGACGCCTGCCGAGGTGGGGTTGCCGAAGGTGAGCGCGCCGGAACCGGCCTTCACCAGCAGGAAGTCGGCGTGGCCGTGGTAGCAGCCCTCGAACTTGATGAACTTGGAACGGCCGGTGAAGCCGCGCGCCAGGCGGATCGCGCTCATCGTCGCCTCGGTGCCGGACGACACCAGCCGAACTTTCTCGATGCTCGGCAAGAGTTGCGTGATGCGGGTGGCGATGGTCAGTTCGGCTTCGCTGGGCGCGCCGAACGACAGGCCGTTGACGGCGGCGTCCTGTACCGCCTTGACGGTGCCGGGATGGGCGTGGCCGAGGATCGCCGGGCCCCATGAGCCGACGTAGTCGATGTATTCGCGGCCGTCGGCGTCCCACACCCGCGAACCCTGGGCGCGGCTGAAGAATACCGGGGTGCCGCCGACGCTCCTGAAGGCGCGCACCGGCGAATTCACCCCGCCGGGGATGACTTTTTGCGATTGTTCGAACAGCGTTTCGTTGCGGGTCATGGCTTGCTTCATTGTTCTGATTCCACTTCAAACAGTTGATTGAGGACACGCGCGGCGGCGCGGATGTCGGGTGCCTCGAACAGGGCCGACAGGACGGCGAGGCAGTCGGCACCGGCATCCAGCAGCGGCGGCGCATTGGCCGGCGTGATGCCGCCGATGGCGACGATAGGGATAGAGATGGCGCGGGCCGCTACGCGCAGCAAGGCCGCATCGGCCCGCGCGGCTGCAGGCTTGGTGGGTGACGGAAAGAAACTGCCGAAGGCGACGTAGTCGGCACCCGCGGCCTGCGCCGCCTGCGCCAGTTCGAGGCTTTGGTAGCACGAGGCGCCGATGAACTTGTCGCGGCCGAGAATGATGCGCGCCTCGCGCAGGCTGCCGTCGTCGCGTCCCAGGTGCACGCCGTCGGCATCCGACAGGTCGGCCAGCCGCAGGTCGTCGTTGACGATCAGCGGCACGCCGAAGCGGCGGCACAGCGCGACGAGTTCGCTCGCCTGCTCGTGGCGGCGCGCGACGTCGGCCGATTTGTCGCGGTATTGCACGGCCGCCGCGCCGCCTGCGAGCGCGGCCTCGACCTGGCTCAGCAAGCGTTTGGTGTCGGCGGTCTCAGGGGTGATGGCATAGATGCCACCCGGGAATTCAAGCATGGCGGAAATCAGGCATTGCCTTCCGTCTGCGCATCCTGCGCCCAGAAGAAGCGCTCGGGGATGTATTGCCCCATGCCGGGGCGGAAGGCGGCCTTCAGCGTTTCGTAGGTGAAGTTCTGCGCGTCGCGCACCGCCTGCGGCACGTCCTGGCCATACGCCAGGGTGGCCGCGATGGCCGAGGCGAGAGTGCAGCCGGAACCGTGATAGCTGCCGGGCAGGCGATCCCAGGTATCGGTCTGCACGTGGCCGTCGACGCCGTACAGACTGTTGAGCACGCGCGGTGTGGTTTCATGGGTGCCGGTCACCAGCACATATTCGCAGCCCAGGTCGATCAGGTGCTTGGCGCAGGTGGCGAGATCCATGTCGTCCTCGTCCGATTCGAACAGCGCCAGCCGCCGCGCTTCGTGGCTGTTGGGGGTGAGCACGGTGGTTTGCGGGATCAGCATGTCGCGCATCGCGGCGATCATGTCGTCGGTGGCGAGTTCGTCGCCGCGCCCGGACGCCAGCACCGGGTCGAGGATGACCGGGATATCCGGGTAGTCGGCAAGGATTTCGGCGATGACCGCAATCGATTCGGGGCTGCCCAGCATGCCCAGCTTGAACGCAGCGACCGGGACGTCTTCCAGCAGCATGCGTGCCTGGTCCATGACCCATTCGGAATCGATCACCAGAATTTCATCGATCCCCGCGGTGTCCTGCACGGTCAGCGCAGTGATCACCGACAGCGGATGGCAACCCATGCTGGCCAGCGTCAGCAGATCGGCCTGGACGCCTGCGCCCCCGGTGGGGTCGGACGCGGCAAAGCTGAGCACCAACGGGGGGGAGGGTTTGGGGGTGAAAATAGGCGGCATGGCGTCACTGCTTTAAAATCAAGCCTCGATTTTAGCCGATTCCCCCTGTGCCCATGTCCGAAACGCCCGAATACAGAAGCTGGATGTGCCTGATTTGCGGCTGGATTTATCGCGAAGAAACCGGCGCGCCGGATGACGGGATTCCACCCGGCACGCGTTGGGAGGACGTGCCGATCAACTGGACCTGCCCGGATTGCGGCGCGCGCAAGGAGGATTTCGAGATGGTGGCGTTTTGACATCCCGTTTTTTTACGGGTAGCGACTCAAGAAAAGCATTGAATGAGGCGTTAGAACCTTGACGGTGCCGGTTTTTTAGCCATGAAATCATGGCCTGGCCGCGAGAAGCCGGGTCTGCGGTCTGACCGGGCGGGTTTCAAATAAAGTTTATTAAAAATAAATACTGAACAAAGGAGACGGTCATGATTCTGCGGTGGATTTCGGCATGGGGCTTGCTCGCGTTTTCGGCAGGCGTGTGGGCGGTTTCTCCCTATATCCAGGGAGACCCGGTGGCCGGCGGCAGTGTCCAGACCGCGGCGGCGGCTGTCGAATCCAAGCTCAAGGGTGGGGGATTCAAGGTGGTCGGCAAATATTTCCCCAAAACCCTGACGGGATACGGCGTGGTTGTTGCCACTGATGAAGCCATGCTCAATGAAGTGGGCTCGGTTGGCGGTCCTGCCGTGCTGGGCGCAGCGATTCGCGTGGGGGTGAAGGCGGATGGCAGCGTCGCCTATACCAATCCGGATTATTGGTACCGGGCCTATTTCCGCAAGGCTTTCGACAAGAGGGAAGCCGCAGTCAAAGCCCTGCAAATGCGCTTGCAGGACACGCTGGGTGCGGGCAAAGGGCAGGGGGGGGACGAGCCAGCGGGAAATCTGGCCAATTACCGTTACATGATCGGTATGGAACGCCTGGATTCGTCGAAGAACAAGCTGGCCGAGTACGGCAGCTTTGCCGAGGCACTGAAGACCGTGCGCGACAATCTGGCTAAAAGCGCCGGCAAGGCGACCAAGGTCTATGAGGTGGTGATGCCGGATCGCAAGCTGGCTGTGCTTGGCGTGGCGATGAACGACGTCGAGCACAGCGACGGCGACTGGATCAGGAAAATCGACATGCAGAACAACATCGCGGGACTGCCTTACGAGATTTATATCGTCGACAACGAGGTGAACTCGCCGCATGGCCGTTTCCGCATTGCCCTGGCATTCCCGGATGTGGGGATGGGGCAGTTCATGCGCATCTCGTCCCTGCCGAATGCCATCATGGAGATCATGGGCAGCGTGGCGGGCGCCGAGAAGAAATCCAGCGGGGAAGCCTGGCAGCAGTAAAACCGGCCACTTGAATCGGGCTGGCCGGAAAAGCGTCGCGATGCGACGCTTTTTTTTGCCGGACGCATGGGCCTGTCCGCGGCAAGGCGGGCGCTAAAGAAGCCTGCATCGATGCCGTAATGCTTACCACAGAGGGTGAATGGCAGGTGCCGTTCAGCTGACGATTCTGCTGGAGAAACGTGTGGACAACGAAGCATTGAAAGGCGTCAAGGTGATGGTCATCGATGACAGCAACACCATACGCCGCAGCGCGGAAATCTTTTTGAACCAGGCCGGTTGCGAAGTCATCCTGGCGCAGGACGGTTTCGATGCGCTGTCCAAGATCACCGATCACGAGCCGGATGTGGTGTTCGTCGACATCATGATGCCGCGACTCGACGGCTATCAGACCTGTTCGCTCATCAAGCGCAACGCCAGGTACCGCACCACGCCCGTCATCATGCTGTCGTCCAAGGACGGGCTGTTCGACCGCGCGCGTGGCCGCATGGTGGGATCGGATGAGTATCTGACCAAGCCTTTCACCAAGGACACGTTGCTGACGGCGGTACGCGAGCACGCCTGTGCCGGGATTTAACTGTTTTCCAAGGAGCATAAATTATGGCGATCAGCCGAATTCTGGTGGTGGACGATTCTCCCACTGAACGTTTTTTCCTGTCCGAACTGCTGGTCAAGAACGGCTATCTGGTCAGCATGGCCGAAAGCGGCGAAGAAGCTGTCGCGCAAGCCAAGCAGACACTGCCCGACCTGATCGTGATGGATGTCGTAATGCCCGGCATGAATGGCTATCAGGCAACCCGCATGATTTCCAAGGAAGACGCGACCAAGCATATCCCGGTCATCATGTGCACCACCAAGGGCCAGGAAACCGACAAGGTGTGGGGCATGCGCCAGGGCGCAAAGGCCTATCTGGTGAAACCGGTGAAGCCGCAAGACCTGCTGTCGCAGATCAAGGCGCTCGGTTGAGCGGACAGACATGGCCAAGAAATTCAATCTGCGCGAATTTCAGACCACGCTTTCGCAGCAGTTGCAGGCGGCGGCCAGTCGCGACAATTCCGGCTCCCGCCTGGGCTTCCGGGTGGGCGATGCGAACTGGCTGGTGAGCCTCTCCGACACCGAGGAAGTGATTCCGGTGCCGCCTATCGTCAAGGTGCCCGGCGCGTGTCGCTGGTTTCGTGGCGTCGCCAACATCCGCGGTAACTTGTTCGCGGTGAGCGATTTTGCCGATTTCATGGGGCAGGGCGTGACGCCCGACCATGCCGAGTGCCGTCTGCTGATTCCGCATCACGATTTTGGCGTGAATGCAGCGCTGCTGGTGCGCGGCACCCTCGGCCTGAAAAACATCAACCGTTATCAGCTGCGCAGCGAGGCTGCGATACATCCCTGGGCTGCCCGCCAGTATGCGGACGAAGCAGGCACCGGCTGGTGCGATATGGATTTCGGACCATTGCTCCGCAACGCCGAGTTCCTCAAGGTCGAAGCACAGCTCGGCAACTGATCGCACACCGAATGAAGGCGCATTGGCGCCGGTAAGAGGAGGGGTAGAAGCAATGAATATGGCAATAACCATGAATGGCCTGAAAGGCCTGGCTGGCCGCATGACGGAAAAGGTCACGGGCAGGAACAGGAGCGGGGAACACACTACCCTGATCATGCAGACGATGCGCAAGCTGGCCGACCAGGAGCCCGGCCAGGTGCCCTTGATCGGCCAGTTGTCCGTCGACAGGCAGTATCTCTATACCGGCGGCACCTTGATCGTCTCGCTGCTGCTGGCGGCCGGTTTCACCATCTATAGCTCGCTCCAGCTCGACAATCGCACCGGCTACGAGGCCCGGGCGGGCGAGTTGAAAGTGCTGTCGCAGCGACTGCCGCTGACGGCCCAGCAGTCCGTTCTGGGAAATGCGACCGCATTCAAGAAGCTGGCCGAGGGCAAGGCTGCATTCGAGACGACTTTGAGCGGGCTGACCGAAGGCGACGAAGAGGTGCCCGCCACCCGCGGCGCGGCGCGCGATTCGCTGGAAAAAGTCAGTGCGCAGTGGCAGAAGTTCAATCCGCAGGTCGTGCAGATCTTATCGCAGCAGAAAAATCTGGTGGCGATGAACGAGAGCATCAAGCGTATTAACGCGCTGAGTATCGATCTGCAGGAGGTCGCCGAACATCTCGCCAGCCAGCTGGCCGATGCGGGTGTCGGCGTGCGCGAAGTGTCGCGCGCCAATCATCTGGTCATGCTGAGCCAGCGGCTGCCGAAAAACGCCAACATGCTGCTGTCGTCCGAGCTGATCGATCCCGAAGTGGTGCTGCAGCTGGAAAAGGATACGACCTCGTTCCGCGACACGGTGCAGGCGCTGATGGATGGTGCGGCCAGCCAGAACAAGGACAGCATGCTGACCCTGGAAGACCTGGGCGCCAACATGGGCGATATGGTGGAGTCGGTGGGGGCGGTGCTCGCCAACACGCAACCGCTGCTGCAGGCCAAGATGGCGGCCAACAACCTGTTCACCGGCAGCGATACCCTGCTGCAGGACACCGATCGGCTGTCGCAGGATTACCAGTCGATCGGCGGCACCGGCTATCTGCTGGCTGCCCTGTTCGGCCTGCTGGCGATCGGCTCGCTGGTGATGCTGGGACTGGTCAACATCAACGAAACCAAATCGCGGGCACGCAAGAGCGAAGAGGAAAACAGCCGCAACCAGGAAGCGATTCTGCGTTTGATGGACGAACTGGGCGAGCTGGCCGAAGGCAACCTCACCATCAACGCCAGTGTGACCGAAGACATCACCGGCGCGGTGGCCGACTCGATCAACTACACGGTGGAAGAGCTGCGCAGCCTGGTGCGCGGGATCAACAACGCCACCCTGCAGATGGATCAGGCCGCCAGCCAGGCGGGCCAGGTGTCTGATTCGCTGCAACAGGCGGCCCGCCGCCAGACCGAGGAAATCGAGGAAACCTCGGCCGCGGTGGTGGACCTGGCGCAGTCGGTGCAACAGGTGTCGGGCAACGCCGCGGAATCCGCCCGCGTGGCCGAACAGTCGCTGGCGGCCGCGGAAAAGGGCCAGCAAGCGGTGGCCAACGCCATCGCCAGCATGAACGGCCTGCGTGAACAGATCCAGGAAACGTCCAAACGAATCAAACGCCTCGGCGAATCGTCTCAGGAGATCGGCGAAATCGTCGAACTGATTTCCGACATTACCGAACAGACCAACGTGCTGGCGCTCAACGCGGCCATTCAGGCAGCGTCTGCGGGTGAGGCCGGACGAGGCTTCTCGGTGGTGGCGGAAGAAGTGCAGCGGCTGGCGGAGCGTTCGGCCGACGCCACCAAGCAGATCGCGGCGATCGTCAAGACCATTCAGTCGGACACCCACGACACCGTGGCGGCGATGGAAATCTCGACCCAGGGCGTGGTCGAGGGTGCCAAGCTGTCCGATGCGGCGGGCCAGACGCTGGCTGAAATCGGCAGCGTGTCGAAGACGCTGGCCGAACTGATCGCAGACATCTCGGCTGCCACGCAGAGCCAGGCGGAATCGACCGCCAAGGTGGCAGAAACCATGCAGGACATCAAGGCGATTTCGGCGCAGACCGGTACGGGCAGCCAGCAGACAGCCGAATCGATCGGCGGCATGAAACAGCTGGCACAAGACCTCAAGAATTCGGTCGCGGGTTTCAAGCTCACCTGACCGGAGCGGCCACACCCAACGCGAAGCGGAAAAATTGGCCAGGGCCACTGCAACCAACCTCAGGAACAACACACCATGAGTGCCTTACTCGACTACGATACCGGCCCGCTGAACTGGGTGCGCGGGGACATCGACGCCGCCCTGCAGGCTGCCTTGGGGCGCATCCAGGCATACAGCGTCGATGCCGACCTGACCAACGCCCTGCGGCTGGCGCGCGACGATGCGCACCAGGTGACCGGCGCGTTGCAGATGGTCGGCCTGGAAGGCGCAGCCACACTGTCCAAGGCGCTGGAGTCCTGCCTGGCCGACATCAATGAAAACCGCTTGATGAGCGACGACGAAGTGCTGCGCGCCCTGCGTAATGCCATCGAAGGCCTGCAGCGCTGGGTCAAAGATCTGGCCGACGGACGCGGCAGCGGCGAACTGGCGCTGTTCCCCCTGTACAAACGCCTGCGCGAACTGCAGGGTGCCGAACGGGTGTTCGAGGGCGAGTTGTTTTTCCCCGACATGCGCACGCGGGTACAGGGCAAGGCCGCCAACGATAGCCTGACGCCAGAAGCGTTGGCGACCGAAGTCAAAGCCGCACGCAACCTGTTCCAGCGCGGCCTGCTGGCCTTCCTGCGCAATATCGAGGCAGAGCAGGGGCTGCAGCGCATGCGTGATGCACTCGCCGCAATCGAACGCATCGCGCCGTCGCAGGCCTCGCAAACCTTCTGGTGGGCCTGCGTCGGTTTTGTCGACAGCCTGATTGCGCGCGGCGTCGAAGCCGATTTCCACGTCAAGCAGCTGCTTGCCCGCATCGATCTGCAAATGCGCCGGCTGATGGAGGGTTCACCGCAGGTTGCCGAACGTCTGTTGCGCGATGCGCTGTTCTTCGTGGCTAAAAGCCAGGCCCTGGATGGCCGCGCTGCGGAAGTCCGCTCGACCTTCGGCCTCGACCGCTACCTGCCGGGCCGCGGCATGCTGGATCCCGAAGCGCTGGCACGCATGCGCCCGGTGCTGGATGCCCTGCAGACCGGCTTGAAGGCTGCACGCGACAGCTGGCATGCCTATGTGGAAGGCGATGCCGGACAGCTGGAGCAGTTCCAGAGCCAGCTGGCACGCATGCAGCCCCAGGCGCAGATGCTCGAAAACAGCGGCTTGATGCCCTTGCTGGATGAATTGGCAGCGGCGGCCCTTACCGCTGCCGGGCGCGACGGCGAGGCGCGCGAACAGATGAATCTGGAAGTCGCTTCCACGCTGCTGTTCATGCAGAATGCCGTCGATCAGGAAGATCTCCTGCACGCCGATTTTGCGATACGTGCGCAGGGCCAGCAGGCGCGCCTGAATGCCTTGATCGAAGGCCGCGAGATACCAGCCAGCGCCATGGAATCTGCCAGTCAGCGTGAAGCCGAGCGCGACATGCTGATGCATATGGCACAGGAAGTCGGGCAAAATCTGAAGCAGATGGAAGAAGCGCTGGATACCTTCTTCCGCGACGCCGGTGAGCGCGAAATGCTGGCCAGCCTACCGCCGCTGGCGCAGCAGGCGCAAGGCGCGCTGACCATGCTGGAACTGCCCGATGCCGCGAATCTGCTGGTGGCGGCCATGGCCACGGTGCAGCCGTTCGCCAGCGAAGGCCATCCCGACGAGGCGACTCAGCAGCGTCTGGCCAATGCCTTCTCCAGCCTCGGGCTGTATATCGACTCCTACTGTTCAGGACGTGCCGATGCAGCCAGGGTCCTGCGCCCTGTCCTGGTCGAGTTTGGCGTGATCGATGCCGACAGTGCGGATGAAAGCGTGTCCGACGACACGGTTGAATCGGGTGTGCCCGCGCGCAAGGCCGAGGTGCAGGCGAGCTATCTGGACTGGCGTGACCGGCCCGGCGACGACGCAAAAAAAAAATTCCTTGATGCCCTGACCGAGCTGAATCGCGACGCCGAGCTGATCGACGACGCCGCACTGAAGCAGCAGACGCGTGCTGCGCTCGACATCAGCCGCGATGCCGCCGAGGCGCCGCTGGCGCTCGATGCCGGGATCGCTGCCCTGAGCGGCCTGACGTTACCGGAACGGGCCGCGACTGAAACGCCGCTGAGGCTGGATGAGCCTGAGGCGGAGCCCAGTGAAGTGGTCGTCCCGACGCTCGTCGGTCCGGGAATGGATGCGGCCTCACTTGAATGTCGGCCGGTCGAGGCCACCGAAATTGCGCCGCCGGCGCACGCGGCCGAGCCGGCAATGACCGCGGAGCCGGCCGCGCCCGAGGTCAGCGAAAGCGCATCTGCCGAAGACCGCCTGCTGGTCACACTCCCCGAGGGGGTCGAGCCGGAACTGCTGGATATTTTCCTGGAAGAGGCCAACGAGGTACTGGCGGCCATGGGCGAGGCCAGCGATGCCTGCCAGGGCAACCCTGAAGACCAGGCTTCGCAGACGGTCATCCGCCGCGGTTTCCATACCTTGAAAGGTAGCGGCCGCATGGTCGGATTGAACGAACTGGGCGAAACCGCGTGGCGTCTTGAACAGCTGATGAACGGCTGGCTGGCCGCTAAAAAAGCGGCCAACGGCGATCTGCTGAGCCTGATCGGACGTGCCCGTGGCGTGTTTCAAAGCTGGGTGGGCGCGTTGCAGGCCAATCAGTCTGCGGCGCTGCCGGTGTCCGCCTTGCTGGCCGCGATTGACCGTGTGGCACAGGGACAGGCACTGGAACTGGAGGCCGTGCCGGTCGCGGCCGGCACGTACCGGCAAATCCAGGCGGCGGCCGAAACGGTGGCCGAATCAGGAGATGATGCCGGGATGGAGGGCGCAGCGGCAGTTGAAACCGCCGCGCAACCTGAAGCCGATGCCGCGATCATGGCTGAGCTGGACGTCGAGGATGCAGTCGAAACCGAATGGCTGCCCCTGTCCGGTGCCGGTACCGAGCCCACCATCGAACCTGAAACGGCGGTAGTCGTGGCCAACATGCCCGTTGCGGATGTAGGCGCCGTCATCGAATACGCAGTGGCACGCGAGCCGGCGGCTGCCGCCGTATTCGCAGAAGCGGCAGCCATCGATGCCGCCCAGCCTGGATCGGTCGTGCCTGATGAGATCTGCATCGGATCCGTCTGCCTCTCCGCTGGTTTGTATGAGATTTTCATGACCGAAGCGCATCAGCACCTGGCCGCGCTGCAGGAAGAAATCGGACGCCACGCCGAGCCTGCCGACAACACGGTCAGCGAACATGCACGCCGTGCCGTGCATACCCTGGGCGGCATCGCGGGCACGGCGAGTATCACTGTACTGTCCGATCTGTCGCATGCGCTCGAACAGTACTGGAACCGTTTTGTGCAGGTTCCGCTGCCGTCCGCGCACCTGTCGCTGATACAGGATACGGTCGCGCGTCTGCGCGGCATGATCGCAACCATTGAAAGCGGGCAATTGCCCGTGACGGCGGACGATCTGATTGCGGCGCTGGGCGAACTGGAAGACGAGCAGGCCACGCCGGCGACCGCAGCGCCGGTTGCCGAAATGCGGGTGGAGCATGCCGTCGAAGCAATGCCGGCCGCGACCGGTACGGCTGCGCCTGTCGAGGCAACCAGTGCCGCTGCAGAGGCCGAAATCAGCCACGCGGGCCCGGCCCCCGGTTTGCTGGACGTTAGCGCGCTGGTACCGGACTTCAAACCGGCCATTCCGGTGCCGGTGTTCGAGCGGCGTGAGGTTGCCGATGAACTCGACGTGCAATTGCTGCCGATTTTTCTAGAAGAAGCCGACACCCTGGTGCCGGAGGCCAGCGCGCAACTGCGCGCCTGGCTGGCTGCTCCCGGCGAAGCGGTCGCGCGCGATGCGCTGCGGCGTAGCCTGCACACCATCAAGGGCAGTGCGCGCATGGTCGGTGCGATGCGCCTGGGCGAGTTGACCCATGTGATGGAGTCGCGCGTGATCGCCGTGATCGAAGGTCAGCTGGCCGCAAGTGCCGATGTCTTCGGCACGCTGGAAGCACAGCTTGACCGCCTGCACGATGCGGTGGAACGCCTGAAGCAGGGCGATCTTGCAGCAGTTGCCGAGGAAACGACCGCGCCGCTGGAAGCACCGGTCGAACCGGTGCTCGGGCGTAGCGAGACGGCTGCTGCGACGACCTTTGCCGCGGCCGATCCGCTGGCGCCTGCGCAGCCGGCCACGCGCGACGGCAATGCGCTGACCTTGAGGGTGCGCGCCGACTGGGTCGATCGCATGGTCAACCAGGCAGGCGAAGTGGCGATTGCGCGCTCGCGGATCGAGAGCGAAGTGTTTGCGTTCAAGCGCCACGTCAACGAATTGTCCGAAGCGCTGGTGCGCTTGCGCGGCCACATCCGCGAAGTCGAAATCCAGGCCGAGTCGCAGATGCAGGCGACCTTCCAGACGCAGGGCGCGGTGGAAGAATTCGACCCGCTGGAATTCGACCGCTTCACCCGTTTCCAGGAAGTCACCCGTTTCCTGGCCGAAAGCGTCAACGACATTTCAACCGTGCAGCATATCCTGCTGGCGCGACTAGGCGAGGCCGACGCCGCATTGATCCAGCAGACGCGGCTGAACCGCGAACTGCAGCAGGATCTGCTGCGGGTGCGCATGGTGCCGCTGTATTCGGTGGCCGAGCGTTTGTACCGCACCGTACGCCAGACCGCACGCGACGTCGACAAGCGCGCCCAGCTCGACATTCAGGGGGGCGATCTGGAAATCGACCGCTCGGTGCTGGAGAAAGTCACCGCGCCGCTCGAACACCTGCTGCGTAACGCGCTGGCGCACGGCATCGAAGCGCCGGAAGCGCGCCGCGCCGCCGGCAAGGCGGAGTTCGGCGAGATCGTGCTGGCGGCGCGCCAGACCGGCAACGAAATGCTGATCACCGTGAAGGATGATGGCGCCGGCCTCAACTACGCGCGCATCCGCGAAAAGGCGGAGGCCAACGGCCTGTTACTGCCGGGGGTCGAGCCGACCGAAACCCTGCTGGCGCAGATGATCTTTGCTGCCGGTTTTTCCACCGCAGAGACCGTGAGCCAGGTTGCCGGCCGCGGCGTCGGCATGGACGTGGTGAAGAGCGAAATTTCCGCCCTCGGCGGCCGCATTGACATCGTCTCCACGCCGGGGGCCGGCACCTGTTTCAACATCTATCTGCCGCTCACCCTGGCGATGACCCAGGCGGTGATGATCCAGGCCGCCAAGCACGACTATGCACTGCCGGCGCCGCTGGTGCAGCAGGTGCTGGAACTGAAGCCGCATGAACTGGAACAGGCGATGGCGGCGGGCGAGGTGAGATGGCGTGGCGCGCGCTATCCGTTCTCCTATCTGCCGCATCTGCTGGGCGACACCGAAGCGGTGCACGAAGTCCAGCGCTACAACCCGGTGGTGCTGCTCGCCAGCGGTTCCAGCCAGGCAGCGGTGCTGATCGATGCGATCGAAGGGACGCGCGAAATCGTAGTCAAGAACATCGGCCCGCAGATGGCGCGCATCACCGGCGTGGCAGGTGCCACGGTACGCGGCGACGGGCGGGTGATCCTGATCCTCAATCCGGTGCCGCTGGCACTGCGCTGGGCCAGCCTGCCGCGATCCGCGGTGGAGCGCACGGCGCCGGCCGAGGCAGTGGAGACCAGCACTGCCTTGCAGGCGCCACTGGTACTGGTGGTGGACGACTCGCTCACCGTGCGCAAGATCACCACCCGCCTGCTCAGCCGCGAAGGTTTTCGTGTCGACAGCGCGAAGGATGGCGTCGATGCACTGGAAAGGATGCACGACCAGATCCCCGACGTGGTGCTGCTCGACGTCGAGATGCCGCGCATGGATGGCTTCGAACTCGCCCGGGTGATGCGCAGCGACGCACGTATGAAATCGGTTCCGATCATCATGATCACCTCGCGCACGGCGGACAAACACCGCAAGCACGCGCTGGAAATCGGCGTCAACGTATACCTTGGCAAGCCGTATCAGGAACAGCAACTGCTTGAAAGCATTGCCGAGCAGCTGGGGCGGGATGTAGTACTGCCAGCTTGAACCTGCGCACGCACAGCGGAAACAAACGGGCACCCTATGCCCGTTTGTTTTTTCAGGGTCTGTCACCCTCATTCCGCAGCTGCGGAATGAGGGTGACAGACCCTAGAATCTAAGGTCAGCGAGATCGCCGCCCGCCAGCGCATCGAGGTACGCGTCGCCCTGTTGCGGATCCCGATGGTAGCTGGTGGTCAGTTGCCGCGCCGCATCCAGCCAGTGGCTTCCTGCCTTGGCCACGAGCTCGGCGAACCTGGCGTTATCGGCTGTGCCGAGCCAGCTTTCGTACGCTTGCAGCAGTGCCGGGAACAGCGCGCGCCGCAGCCCCGACAGATTGGCCAGGTAAAAATGCAGCGAGCCGACGGCTTCGCGCTCCAGCAGCGTCGGCAGCGTCACCAGGCTGTCGGCCAGATGGTCGCGCACCGCGCGCACCAGCAGTTCGGCGTGCCTGGATGTCAGCTGGCCGAGCATCGTGTTCCAGTCCTCGCCCAGCAGCGATTCGGCGCGCGCTTCGCCGATTTCATGCAGGATCATCGCTTCGCTCTCGGCCTCGGCCATGCGGTCGAGCCCGCGTTCGATGTCGTGCTCGAAGCCGTAGTGGGCGAACGCGCGCCCGAGCGCGGTGTCCTTTTCCTTCCACTGCCATTCTTCGTACTTGTTCCACAGCAGCCGGCGCACCGCGTCCATGCGCAGGAAGATGGCGCCGTCACGCATCGCCGCCGGCGGGGCAATCAGGTCGCGTGCATATTCGCACCCCGCCACCAGCACCTGCATGCCCTCGCGCATCTCGGTGCGCTTGAGTTCGGCCAGCACGAAATGCGGCTTGCGGAAACGTCCCAGCCCGCTGCTGTAGACCAATCCCTGCGGGATCAGCGTACGGTTGATGTCGTCGGCCGCGAATGGATCGATCCCGGCTGGATTCAGGGGCAGTGGCGCGAAATCCTCTTCCTCGACCGCATCCCACAGGCTTTCGCGCGCGTTCAGCCAGTCGCCGAGTTCGTCCCTGGGCAGGCGCGCGCCATAGGGAATCTCCATCTCCCAGCGGTAGTACTCGCGCATTTCCAGCAGGAAAGTGCACATCGTCATGTCGCGCGCATGACGGGCGTCGGCGATGGTGCAGTTCTTCTGTACTGTATCGATGAGAGCGGAGAGGTTTTCGACCATGGGCACTCCAGTAAACCGCTTCATACAAGCGGGTAACGGCAGTTGAACACGCCAGCGCCGCGCAGTTCGCGCAATGGGACACACTGCCGGAACAAGGTATCAAGGGCAGGAGGGCGGGCTTCCCTCCTTCTGCAGAAGACACCGGCATCCGACGGTCGTTCCACTTTCAAGTGTACAAATAAATACAGCCCGTTCAACCGGGCTGTTTTCAGGGGTATTGACGGGTTTAATGGCGGCGTACGGCGCCGTAGAAATTCAGGTCGGCGTGCGAGCGACGGCTGAACTCGAAACGCGCGGCATCGGCACCGCTGAACTGCCCGGCGAGCTGGGCGTAGACTTCGGTCGCCCAGGTCTTGTCGTTCAGCGCATCGGCAATCCCTTCGGCCCAGCGCAGCTTGTCGGCGGATTTGCTCAGATGGGCGCCGCACTCGGCATACCATTTCTTCAGCACTTCGGTCGGCAGGGCAAATCCCTTCAGGCGGTCGATGAACTGGATGCAGGCGTCGCCATCGGGGCAGGCAGCGGCCGCGGCGGCATAGAGTTCATCCGCCTTGGCGCTGTTGCCCATGGAGGCGTACAGCCGGCCGATGTGGGTCAGCGCGAAGTGGTCCCCGGCCTGGGCACGCGCGGCTTCCAGCAGGCGGCTGGCTTCGGCGGCATCCTGGGTGGCGGCAAAATTCGCTTCGGCGAGCTTGGCCGTGTCATACACGGTGGCATGAGCGTCCGCAGCCAGCGCGGCCTCGCGCGCGGCGAGATAGGCACGCGCCTTGGCGACGCCCAGTTCGCGGTGTTTCAGCTGCGCAGCGGTGACCACCAGATCCTTGAAGGCGATGAAGTCGGTCGCGTTTTCCGCTGCGCGGTCGAGCAGGCGGGACAGCCAGTCGGTATCGTCCAGGTTCTTGTCCACCGCCAGCAGGACCGGCTTGTAGCGCGAGAACTGGTAGCCGGTGCCGTCGAGCAGTTTTTCCGCCGACTCGATCAGCTTGGCGGCATAAAACGGGTCTTCCAGTTCCAGCCGCACGCGATCGGCCAGTGCGAGAAATTGCTTGACGTTGACGGCGTCCTTTTCCAGTTGCTGGAATTCCATGTAGCGCGCGTGGTTGGCCTGGCGCTTTTCCAGTTTGGCCTTGACCCGGCCAAGCCGCTCGGCATCGTCGGCCAGATGCGTTTCGACGGCGGCGACCAGCTTCTGCATTTCGTCCAGCCCCGCCACGGCATCTTCGGCCTTGTCCAGCAAGCTTGCAGCGCCAGCCTTGTCGCCCACGCCCGCCAGGCCTGCGGCGAGTTCGATGTAGTCGCCGGTCGCGGTCGCGAGGTCTCCTGCCTTTTTCAAGGCCGACTGCAGGAATGCGGCATCGCCCGCCTGCTTGGCCGATTCGATCAGCGTCTTCGCGGCGGCGAAGTCGGTGGCGCCAGCCAGTGCGCGCTCGTACAAGGCCTTGGCGCGTGCCGGGTCGCCCAGCGTCTTGGTCACTTCGCCGGCCAACGACAGCAGGTCGGGCACGCTGGACAGCTTCTCCCCGGCCTTGTTGAAAATCGCCGCGGCATACTCCTTGTCCAGCAGATGCTCTGCCGAGGCCGCCGCCAGCTTGCTGTATTCCACCGCACGCGAGATTTTCGCCTCGGCTTTTTCCAGCACCTTCCTGGCAAACGTGCTGTCGGCGATGACCGCCATCACGTTCTTCGCCAGGTCGATCAACGGGTCGAGGTTGCTGGTTTCCTTCAGCGCTTTTTCATATGCGCCCACTGCTGCGGCCTTGTCGCCCAGCACCTTGAATTTGGCCTCGGCCAGCGCAACCTGCTCGTCGCCGCTCATGCAGTAGTCTTCCGCCGTTTGCAGCAATTCCTCGGCGCGGCTTTGCTCGCCCAATGCCTGGTAGGCGATGGCGCAGGCCGCCAGATCCTTGGTGAACTGGCAGTCGTCCGCGACCCGGTCCATCAGCTCCTTGGCATAGGCTGCATCGGCAGGCTCCTGCAGGGCCTCCAGCGCCAGCGCCGCGTACTCGGCGCCGCTGCTGCATTGGGCTTCTTTGGAAGTGAGGGTGTCGCGGGTGGCCATGGGAGTCTCCAAAAAATAAATAAGGTATCGTACGATTTTCCGCTTGAGCCGGGTGGCCAGCCAATAAGTAATGTCGATGATGGTATTAGCGAGCCCAGCTAGCGTAGTCGCGCGGCAGGCGCGCGACAGCGAGAAACCCGCCCGGTCATATTCATCAGCTATATTTATGCTATCCCCAGCCGTATGGTTGGGTATTTAAGTATTCAATACATATTAATATAGTAATGTATTAAATTAGCTGTGGTTGTTTTCTGGGGGATCGGGAGGATTATGCTGACGCGTCTACTACTGGTAATAGCCCTGCTGGCCGGGTTCGGTTTGTCTCCTGCCCTGGCGGCGCCGGACGGCGCAAAGCTTTACGGGCGTAACTGTGCCGCTTGCCATGGCGAGAACGGCACCGGCGGTATCGGCGTTCCGCTGGCGCTACCGGCCTTCCAGGCCGGGGTCAGCGACGACTATCTGCGCAAAACCATACGGCACGGTCGGCCGGGGCGGGTGATGCCGGCATTTTCCCAGCTGGACCAGGCTGAAATCGAAGCCATTGTTCGCCATGTGCGCACCTGGAACAAGGGTGCGCCCGCCACGTATTCCGCCCGCCCGGTGAAGGGCGATCCGGTGCACGGCAAGAAACTGTTCGCGCAATACTGCGCGGACTGCCACGGTGCCAACGGCGAAGGCGGGAAGGGTACTGGGGTCACGTTTTCGCGCCCTCGCGACCTGCCCATCATGGCGCCGGCGCTGCACAACCCCGGCTTCCTCGTTGCCGCATCCGACGCCATGATCAAGGCGACGCTGATGCGCGGTCGGGAAGGCACGCCCATGGTCTCGTTCCTCAAGCAGGGGCTGAAGGAAAAGGATATCGACGATATCGTCAGCTACGTGCGCGCATTCGAAAAGCAGCCATTGCCGGGGAGCGCGCAGCTACTGAAAGTGGAAAGCCCGGTCATCGTCAGGGATTCAGACTACGATCTGCAGACCACCGTGGAAAACGTCAAGCGGGCGGTGAGCAACAACAATTTCTTCTATGGCCGGGTACAGACACTGGAATACGGACTGACCGATCCGGCCAATGAGAATCCGAAACAGGTCATCGTCTATTTTTGCAACATCAGCATGCTCAACCAGGCGCTGGCCATCGATCCGCGCGTCGGCATGTTCCTGCCCTGCCGCGTCACCATCCTGGAGACAAACGGCAAGGTGCAGGTGATGTCGGTCAACCCCGGGGTGCTGAGCCGTCTGTTCAACAATTCCGAGCTTAATCGCCTGTGCGATGAGATGAGCAAGAGCTACACCGCGATCATTGAGGAGGCGACGTTATGAAGAATCCGCTGCAATGGATGGCCACCGCCTGCCTGACGCTGCTGCTGTGCGCGCCCGTCGCCGCGGGCGACCTGATGATGGCGCGCGTGAACCGGATGTTCCCGGAGGCGATGACCCTGCTGCAATCCGCCATTTCCTCCCGCGGCTATACGGTCACGCGCCTGCAACAGGTGAACGAAAACCTGCAGCGCCGCGAATTCAAGAGCGATATGTACCGTGTGGTGTATTTCGGCAAGTACGAGGAAGTGAGGCAGGCAACAGCCAGGAATCCCGGCCTGATCCCGTTTTTGCCGTTGAATATCACGATCTTCGCTGAAGGCGATCAGGCCATACTGGTGACCAGTCATCCGCAAATGCTGCGGGAGTTTTTCCCCGACCCGGAACTGAAACCGCTGTTCGAGCGCTGGGAAAAGGACATGCTGGAAATCATGGATGAGGTACGGGAAGCGGCGTGAAGTGTTGCGGCAACGCCGGCAGCCATTCCGCCGGCGCCTGCTTCAATGTTTCTCCGGATTCGGCATCAGCTTGTCGATATACGCAATCGCCACCGCCGACACGATGAACGCCATGTGGATGACGGTCTGCCACAACAGCACCTTGTCGGCCAGGTTGGCGGCGTTGATGAAGGTCTTCAACAGGTGGATCGACGAGATGCCGATGATGGCAGTGGCGAGTTTGACCTTGAGCACGTTGGCGTTGACGTGCGAAAGCCACTCGGGTTCGTCGGGATGACCTTCGAGGTTGAGGCGTGAAACGAAGGTTTCGTAGCCGCCGACGATGACCATGATGAGCAGGTTGGAAATCATCACCACATCGATCAGGCCCAGCACGATGAGCATGATGGCCGCTTCGGTCAGGGCGAAGGTGCCGGTGATCAGATGGATCAGTTCGACCATGAAATGCACGACATACACCAGTTGTGCGGCGATCAGGCCCAGATACAGCGGCACCTGAAGCCAGCGGCTTCCGAACAGGAGGGTCGAGAGAAAATTGCCGCGGATTGCGGCGGGCTGGAGGGCTTCGGGCTTCATGGAATGGACTGCGCGTGACGGAACAGAAGTTGAAATACTAAAAGTGCGGGATTACAGGACGTAGCGCGCCAGGTCTTCGCGTGCGGCCAGTGCAGCGAGGCGGTCCGTGACAGACTCGGCATTGACGATGTATTCGCCGGTAATGTTCCCGGCGTCGAAGGAAATATCTTCCAGCAGTTTCTCCATCACGGTATGGAGCCGCCGTGCGCCGATGTTTTCGGTGCGTTCGTTCACTTCGAAGGCAATCTCGGCGATGCGGCGGATGCCATCGTCGGTGAACTTGAGGGTTACGCCCTCGGTCGCCAGCAAGGCCTCGTACTGGCGCGTCAGGCAGGCGTCGGTGGCGGTCAGGATGCGCTCGAAATCTTCCACCGAGAGTGCCTGCAGTTCGACCCGGATCGGCAGCCGTCCCTGCAGTTCGGGGATGAGGTCGGACGGCTTGGACAGGTGAAACGCGCCGCTGGCGATGAACAGGATGTGATCGGTCTTCACCATGCCGTACTTGGTCGAGACGGTGGTGCCCTCGATCAGCGGCAACAGGTCGCGCTGGACGCCCTGGCGCGACACGTCGCTGCCGTGGGCGTCGCTGCGGGTGGCGATCTTGTCGATCTCGTCGAGGAACACGATGCCGTTCTGCTCGACCGCTTCCAGCGCCTGCTGCTTGGTTTCCTCGTCGCTGATCAGGCGCCCGGCCTCTTCCTCGGCCAGCAGCTTCATGGCTTCGCGCACTTTCAGCTTGCGGCTCTGCCGGCGGCCTTGCCCGAGGTTCTGAAACATGCCCTGCAACTGTTGCGACAGGTCTTCCATTCCCGGCGGGGTGAAGATTTCCATGCCGGGGCTGACCACTGCCAGCTCGATTTCGATTTCCTTGTCGTCGAGCGCGCCTTCGCGCAGCATCTTGCGGAAACGCTGGCGTGCCGCGCCTTCCTCGCGTTGCGGCTCGGCTTCGCCGAAGCTGCTGCCGCGCGGCGGCGGCAGCAGCGCGTCGAGGATGCGCTCCTCGGCCGCCTCCTCGGCGCGAAAACGGACTTTGTCGGCCGCCTGTCCGCGCATCTGTTTGACCGCGGTTTCCATCAGGTCGCGGATGATGGTGTCGACGTCGCGCCCGACGTAGCCGACCTCGGTGAACTTGGTCGCCTCGATCTTGATGAAGGGGGCGTTGGCGAGCCGTGCCAGGCGTCGCGCGATCTCGGTCTTGCCGACCCCGGTCGGGCCGATCATGAGGATGTTCTTCGGCGTGATTTCCTGGCGCAGCGGCTCATTCACCTGCTGGCGGCGCCAGCGGTTTCGCAACGCGACCGCCACCGCGCGTTTGGCGGCGGCCTGGCCGACGATGTGCTTGTCGAGTTCGTGGACGATTTCTTTAGGAGTCATTTCAGGGGGCAGGATCAGGGGTCAGGATTCAGGAGCGTTGTCGCTTCGCGGGTTTTTTCAGGGGGCGGCCGAAGGCCGCTCATTCCCTGACCTGTGAATCCTGCCTTCTATTACCCAGCACCTCGATCACATGATTCTGGTTCGAGTAAATGCAGATGTCTCCCGCAATGGTGAGGCTCTTTTTGACGATTTCAAGCGGGGGCAGGTCGGTGTTTTCCAGCAGCGCGCGGGCGGCGGACTGGGCGAAGGCGCCGCCCGAGCCGATGGCGGCGATGCCAAGCTCGGGTTCCAGCACGTCGCCGTTGCCGGTGATGATGAGCGAATATTCGCTGTCGGCCACCGCCAGCATGGCTTCGAGCCGCCGCAGCATGCGGTCGGTGCGCCAGTCCTTGGCGAGTTCGACCGCACTTCTGAGCAGATGCCCAGAATGCTTGTCGAGCTTGGCTTCGAAGCGCTCGAACAGGGTGAAGGCGTCGGCGGTGCCGCCGGCGAATCCGGCCAGGACCTTTTCCTGATACAGCCGGCGCACCTTGCGCGCGGTGGACTTGATGACAATGTTGCCGAGGGTGACCTGGCCGTCGCCGCCGAGAGCGACCTCGCTGCCACGGCGGACGGAGAGGATGGTGGTGCCACGATATTGTTCCATGGCCGAATTATAAATGACGCTCAGGTCGAGACAGGCGGCGGTCCGGCAGGCCGGGCACCCACGCCACGGCGGCTTGCGCGGCCTCGGCAATCAGGGTGTCGTCCATCAACTGCGGTGATGCGGGATGAGTTGCGCCAGCTGGTCGATGCCCATGACGCGAAACAGTTCGTGGATGAGCGCGTTGTGTCCGCGCAGGGTGATGCTCTTGCCGTTGCCCAGGCATTGCATCAGCACCCCGATGAACTGGCTGACGCTGCCGTAATCGACGCGGGTGACCTGCGACAGATCGACCAGCACTTCACTGTGAGTGGCGGCGTAGCTGCAGAGTTGCTGCAAGACGCTGTCGTTGGCGGGGGTGATCTCGCCAGTCAGCTGCAGGGCATTGTCCAGCGGCTCGGCAGGCTTGCTCTGCACTACTTCCGCGGCTTGCACCTCGCTCCAGGACGGGGGGGAGACTTCAAAACGCACGGCGTAGTCGACGGCCAGATCCTCGAATTTCTCCTGTTGCCCAAGCGTTTGGTACAGTTCCAGCAACAGCAGCCAGTGCACTGCACGGCTGTGAGTGGCGCGGTTGAGATCCTGCAGCAGCGCGATCAGGCGGTCGACGCCGCTGACCTGCAGCTTGCGCCTGGCCTTGCGCGCCGCGCTCAGGATCCGGGCGCATTCGTCCGCCCCCGACTCGTCGACCATGGCGATGTCTGAAAAATCGATCCGCACCGTGGTGTTTTTGGCGGTGGCGGCAATGCCGTCACGCAGCGTGGCCGCAGCGGTCTTGTCGAGCAGGCCGGGCAGTTCCAGGCTGGCGGTCTGGGCTTGCTGGGGCGTGGCCGCGCCGTTGCCGTTCATTTTTTGCCAGACCGGCGGCGAGGTCTCAAAGCGCAACGCATAATCCAGCGCCAGCTGGTCGAATTCTTTCTCACGGCCCTGGATGGCGTACAGATCGAACAGCATGTGCCAGGCGTGCCGGTCGCCCGCCGCCAGGATGCCCTGCAGCAAATGCTCGGCCATCCCGACCTGGCCGCTGGCATAGAGGATGGCGGCTTCGTCCAGCGGCGACTGGGGCGCTCCGCTGGTCTCTTCCACCACGATGCCGCTCGCCCCCATGTTCATGGTCATCAGGGTCTCGGTCGGGGGCGACTCGGCTTCCCTCGCGACTGCAGATTTGTGCGCAGCGGCGGGGGGCTTGTCCTTGCCTTTTTTGAAAAACGGGAGAGCCACGGAATATGCGTGCTTGGATGAGGGAATCAGTGCTGGATACTAGCGCTGTCGCCCGCGCGCAGCAACCCGCAGCAGGTTACCGGCGAGCAGGGCGACGATGGCAAGCGCGATGACGACCGCCGGGCCGGCCGGCCAGTCGGACAATGCCGAAGCGGCCAGTCCCGCCGCGTAGGCCAGCGCGCCCAGTGCCCAGCCGGCGAGCAGCCCCGCGCGGGGCGGCCAGCCGCGCACCGCCAGCGCAGGCAGAATCAGGCTGGCAAATACCAGATACACGCCCACCAGCTGCACCGAGGCGGTGATGGCGAGGGCGAAGACCAGATAAAACCCGAGCGTTCCAAGGCCTGCGCCGCGCCATGCCCACAGCCCCAGCAACGCGGCATACAGCCCGGCGATCTGCGCGACCTGCCTGGGCGTCGCCCACAGGATCTGCCCGGTCAGCAGTTCCGACAAATGTTCGCCGCCGTGCGGGTCGCCCGCCAGCAGCAGCACGCCGAGGCTGGCCGCCACCACGAAGGCCGAGCCGATCAGTGCTTCCTGAATTTCCGGCCAGCGGCGTTCACACGTCGCCAGCAACGCCGCCCCCGCCAGTGCCGCACCGGCAGCGGCAAGCTGGGTGGGCCAGCCCTCCGGCGCCAGATCGAACGCGTGCGCCGCAATCACCCCGAGCACCGCGATCTGCGCGATCGCCAGATCGAGAAAGATGATCCCGCGCGCCAGCACCCGCCGTCCCAGCGGCACGTGAGTTGCCAGCACCAGCAGGCCGGCGGCCAGCGGCCAGCCCAGCAGGCCGGGGTCGAGCGCGTCGAGATTCAGGCTTGCGGAATTCATGGCACGGCTTTCAGCAACCGATCCAGCGTGTCGTCGAACAGGCCGAACAAATCGTTCGCCCGCTCGCTGCCGCCGACCGTGTAGGGCAGCGCGACGGCGGGCATGCCGGTGCGCTGCGACAGCCAGTCGGCCGGGCGCGGACTCTGGTAGACCGCGCGCAATACCATTTTCGCGGGCGCCGTTTGCAGCTGCGCGGCCACTCGCGCCAGATGTCCGACTGAGGGTTCGACGCCCGGCTTGGGTTCGAGCGTGACCACTTCGCGCAGCCCCAGCCAGGCCAGCAGGTAGCTGAAGGATTTGTGCTGCACCGCCACCGGCTGGTTCCTGAGCGGCGCGGCGCGGATTTCCCAGCGCGCAATCGCAGTCTGCCAGCGCGCTGCGAACGCCTCGCCGCGCGCGCGATAGTCTGCCGCGTGCACGGGGTCGATCTCGGCCAGCCGCGCGCCGAGCGCCGCACCGACGCGGGCAATGTTGCGCGGATCGGTGTGGATGTGCGGATTGCCCTGTGCGTGCACATCGCCTTCCGCGCGGTCGAGCCGCGCCGGTTTTTCCAGCAGCGGCACGAAGCGCGTCGCCTCGAAATAGCCGGGGCGGCCGGGCTGCACCGCGGCGTTGCCGGCGTCGCGCAACAGCACCGGCAGCCAGCCGGTTTCCAGTTCCGCGCCGGTGCACACCACCAGCGCCGCGCGCCGCATCTGCGCGATCAGGCTGGGGCGCGCCTCGATCCGGTGCGGATCCTGAAAGGCGGTGGTGGCCGAGTAGATCTTGACGTCGTCGCCGCCGATTTCCTTTGCCAGCGCCGCCCATTCAGGCTCGCAGGCGAAGACGTTGAGAGCGGCGTGGGCGCTGACCGGCAGGCACAGCGCGAGATAAACAAGCAGTCGTTTCATGCCGGCCTCCTCAGAAACTGTGGGCGCCGTGGCTGCCCAGGCTGTGGATGTATTGCACGAACCACTGGTTCTCGCTGAGGTCCTCCATCGACTTGTCCTGCGAATATTGCAGACGCAGGCGCGAAAACTCGGACGGCGAGTAATCGAGCATCAGCGAGTGGCGCGTCGGCTTGTATTCCGACACGGGCAGGAAGGCATTGTTGGCACCGAAGTCGACCGAGCCGGGGTTCAGGCGGTCGTAGCGGTAGCCGGTACGCCAGCGCGGCATGAACTGATAGACGCCCTGCGCGTAGTAGCCGGACTGGCGCGAGTGGGTGGCGTCTTCGCTGCCGGTGCACGCGCCGCCGTCAGCCGGGTTGTCGACGCACAGCAGACTGCCACGTTCGCTGCGGCGGAAATATTCGGTCGCGAATTTGAAATTCCGTTCCGATGCGTTGCCGTTGGGCGCCCATTTCCAGACGAAGTCCGCCATCCAGGTCTTGCTCTTGCCCGAGAACAGGGTTTCGGCTTCCACGTCGTTGAGATCGTCCACGTCGCCATCGCGTTCGTTCGCCTTGGCGTGCAGATACGACACTCCGGCGCGCCAGCTGTGGGATGCGCCGACGTCGCCGCCGAGGTGGCCAAACAGTGCGTAACTGCCGGCGCCGTTCCGGTTGCGGTCGGTGCCGGGGAAGTTGGCGCCGCGCCCGGCTTCGGCGCCCAACTCCATATACAGATCGGTCGGCGCCACCCATTTCAGCTGTACGCCGTCGTTGCCATAAGCCTCGCCGAACAGCACGCGGTACATCAGGTTGTTGTCGGCGAAATCCCAGGCGTGCGGATGCTGCGCGTTCTGGTAGCCGAGACCGGACAGGAAACGGCCGCCCCGGATCGACAGCCCATTGCCCAGCGCGGTGGTCTGGAACCAGGCTTCCTCGATTTCGACTTCCTCGTCGAGCAGGGCCAGATTCATGTAGCCGCGGAAATAAGGATCGATGCTGGCGCTCATCACCAGTTCGGTGTGGTCGAGCGAGAAGCCGCGCGGTGCGCCGTGATCGTGCCCGGCAGGCAGGAAGCCGCTGATGTGACGATGCTCGATATCGTCGAGATGAGCGTATTTGCCTTGCAGGATGAGCGAGATATCCGGGTTGAAACGGTTGCCGGCAGCAGTGCCTTGCGGCGGGGCGGCGTCGGCTTGCGCGGCGATCGGGGCGGGAGCCGCGTCAGCCTGCTGCAAGCGGGCTTCCAGTGCCTGGATGCGTGCTTCGTAGGTGGATTTCATTTCCTTCAGCTCGGCGCGCAGCGCGTCGAGATCGGCGTCGGCATAAACCGGAAAGGCAGCCGCGAGCGCGGTCGCCAGAATAGCAGGACGTAACATTTTTCACTCCGTAAACGAATGACACTGGCCCGCGCTGGCGTTGCGCGGGCCGGATGAAGGTCAGGCGTGGACGGAGAAGGGCGGGGCGCGGGCGCGAGCGGGACGGGGCGCAAGATCGACGCGCACGGGCGCGTCGGCGGGCAGGTCCACGCGGGCGCCAGGCGGAATCGTCAGGACGAGCAGGCTGGGCGGCACGACCGAACCCAACTGCGCCTGGGCGATGCAGACTTCGCAGGGATGATTGGCCTGGTCCGCGTCGTACGGGTGCAGATGAGTCAGCGTATGCGCGAACGCCGCCGCCTGCCCGAACAACAGGATCAGCGCGAACAGCCAGGGCAGCAGGTGACGGAGGAACAGGGGCCGCATTTTATTTGTGCTTCTTGACCGGCGGCACCGGGTCGTAGCCGTGAGCGCAGCCGGGGCGGCAGCGGCTGATGCGTTTGGCGGCCAGCCAGCTGCCCTTGAGCGCGCCGTGCTTTTCGATCGCTTCCTTGCCGTATTCAGAGCAGGTCGGCAGGTAGCGGCATTGCCGGCCCAGCCACGGCGAGAGCGCCAACTGGTAGAGGCGGATCGCGCCGACGAGGCATTTCTGCGCCAAATTCATGGGCTTGCCAGCGCGTCAGGCTCGGCCTGGCTGCGCGCCGCACCGGTAAAATCGGCCAGCAGTCTTTCCACGAAAGCGGGTTCGAGGTCGCGCACGATGAAGACGAAGCGGCTACGATGATCCCCGTCCGGCCAGGCATCGAGCCTCACTTCGGGATACAGCACATGCTGTACGCCGTGCAGCACCACCGGCTGGGCATCGCCCTGCAGGTTCACGATGGCCTTGAAACGCAGCAGGTTTTCCGCGCGAAACGAGGTGAGCATGCCGAGTGCGGATTGCAGGCCATAACGATCGAGCGGCGTGTCGAGCACCACCGAAAATGCCTGGATGCGTGCGTCGTGCAGTGCGGGCTGCGTTTTTCCGATGGCAGGGCTGGCGCCGGCCGGCCGATAGTGCTGCTGCTTCAGCCAGCGCGCCACTTCCAGCGATTTGGTCGCGGCATTCCACAGCCCCAGGTTCTGGATCGCTGCGGGATCGAGTTCGCCGTGCGTCACCGGGATGAGGTCGGCTGCCGGGTTGAGCGCGGCCAGCCGCTCGCGCAGGGCGGCGACCCGGTCCGGCGCAGTGAGGTCTATCTTGGTGAGCAGTAACTTGTCGGCTACCGCCACCTGCTTCACCGCCTCGGGGTGTTCGTCGAGCTGGCCCATGCCAAACAGCGCGTCCACCATGGTGACTACGCCGTCGAGGCGGAAGCGCGCGCGCACCCAGTTGTCGCGCAGCAGGGTGTCGAGCACCGGCACCGGGTCGGCCACCCCGGTGGTTTCGATGATGACGCGCTCGAATGCGGGAATGTCGCCCTTCTGTCGCGCCATCCACAGGTTCTTCAGGGTCGGCGCCAGGCTGCCGGAAATCGTGCAGCACACGCAGCCGCCCGACAGTAGCGCCATCGGCCCCTCCATCTTTTGCAGCAGTTGATGGTCGAGCGCGACTTCGCCGAACTCGTTCATCAGGATCGCGGTACGCGGCAGTGTACGCACCAGATGGTTCAGCAGCGTGGTTTTGCCGCTGCCTAAAAATCCGGTGAGCAGGGTGACGGGAAGCGGGGCATGCGAATCCACGCGCGCATCGGCGTGCAGTGGATCGGCGTTGCCTAGTGGCGCAGCCATGCCGGGTGCGCGTGGCGGCATTCAGGCATGCAGCCTTTCCTTCTTTTCGTGGCGTTCCTGCGCCTCGATCGAGTATTCGGCGGTGGGGCGGGCCAGCAGGCGGGGCAGCCCGATGGGGTCGCCGGTTTCCAGACAGTATCCGAATTCACCGGAATCGATGCGCTTCAGGGCGGAGTGGATTTTTTTCAGCAGCTTGCGCTCGCGGTCGCGTACCCGCTGTTCCAGCATGTGCTCTTCCTCGACCGTGGCGCGGTCGTTGGGGTCGGCAAAATTCTCGTTTTCCTTCAGGGTCTCGCTGGTGTCGGCGGCGTTGCTGAGCATTTCATCGCGCATGGCTTCGAGGCGGACGCGAAAAAATTCGAGCTGGGCCGCGTTCATGTAGGCGGAAGCCGGCATTTTCAGCAGGGCGGCTTCGGTGAGGGATTTGGACGAGGTAGGCATCGTGGAGACTCCATTCAAGCAGCAAAGACAGGTTGTGGATCATGCATCCTGCTGGCAGGGGCATACGTGTGTATCCATGGGCGGCAAATACCTGCCCTCCCGGACGTATCACGGGCTGGTGCGTGGTGCGCACCAGCCCGGCATCATACCCCGGGGTCCTTCCCCCGGGAACGCGGTGCAGTAGCGGCGGCTGTGCACCCGGCGCAGCGGCCATGCACCGTGATGTCGACCCGGTCGGATGCGAATCCGGGCGGCAGTTCCAGGGCGGCGCTGGCCAGACTGCCGCGCAGGCAAAACAAGCGTCCGCAAACGCTGCATTCAAAATGCGCGTGGGCATGATGCGGGTTCATCAGGCTGAAGCGGCGGACCCGGTCGTGTCCGGCCACGCTGTGCACCAGTCCCTGCCCGGTCAGCCAGTCGAGCACACGGTAAAGCGTCACCTTGTCGAAGGGATGGCCGCTGGCCGCCGCCGCCTGCTGCAGCGACTGGTGCGACATCGCCGCGTCGGCTGCCAGCAGCAGTTGCAGCACCCGTACCCGGGCCGGCGTGACGGTCGCGCCGCACTGGTGCAGCAGGCGGGTGGCCTGGTCGTGGCGGGTGGGGGCGGGGGCCGCTTGCATGGGCCGATGGTAGGGCGCGCCATGAAAAAATGCAACTCGGTTGCAAAAATGCGCTGGCGGCGCGTAAACAAAGGGCATGCGATTACGCGATAATCCCGCCATGAAAATCCCCCTGTTGCCGATGCTCTTCTTGCTGCTGCTGTCCGGCTGCGGGCGCGATGCGCCGCCAGCCGTGCCCGAGGATGTGCGCCCGGTGCGCGCCGAGCAGATTGGCCTGCATGCTGCGCGCAGCGACACACGCTACGCCGGCGAGGTCCGTGCGCGTCACGAGACCGTGCTGGCATTCCGGGTCGTCGGCCGGGTGCAGACCCGCGTGGTGGAAGTGGGTACGCAGGTCCGGGCCGGCCAGCTCATCGCCACGCTGGATCCACAGGATTACGCGCTGGCGGCGAATGCGGCGCGCGCGCAGCTTGGCGCCGCCGAAGCCGAAGCCCGGCTGGCGCAGCAGGATTTGCAGCGCTACACCGAACTGCGGGCGCAGAATTTCATCTCCCAGGCCGAGCTTGACCGCCGCCGGACCGTGGCCGAAGCGGCGGCGGCGCGGGTGCGTCAACTGCGCGCCGAGGCCGAGCGCCAGGGCAACCAGCAGGCCTACACGCGGCTGACCGCGCCGCACGCGGGCGTGGTGACGGCGATCTCGCTTGAAGCCGGGCAGGTGGTGGACGCCGGGCAGCCGGTGGCGCAACTGGCGCGCAGCGGCGAGCGGGAAGTGCGCATCGACGTGCCGGAAAATGCGCTCGCGGCCCTGCGTGCGGCACAGAACCTGAGCATCCGGCTGTGGTCGGTGCCGGGGGCGGACTATGCCGGCCGTTTACGCGAGTTGTCGCCGATGGCCGATGCCGCGAGCCGGACCTACAGCGCGCGCGTGAGTTTCATCAAGCCGGATGAGAGGGTGAAACTTGGCATGACCGCGACGGTGGACGTCGGCAGCGAGGCCGCGCCGAGCCTGTCGGTGGCGCAGACCGCGCTGTTCAAAATCAACGGCCAGCCGCAGGTGTGGGTGATCGATCGCCAAACCCGGAAAGTGGCGCCGCGCAGCGTGCAACTGGGCGGCTTGAGCGGCGATCGTGCGGTGGTGACGGCGGGGCTGGCGGCCGGCGAATGGGTGGTGACCGCAGGCGTGCACAAGATCGCGCCGGGCCAGCAGGTGCGTCTGGTGCCTTCCAAACGGCCATGAGCGCCCCGCCCCGTTTCGAGCCGCGGCGCGGCAACCTGTCGCGCTGGGCGATCGAGCATCCGGCGCTGGTGCGCTTTTTCATCGTGCTGATCCTGCTGCTGGGCGTGCGTTCCTATATCCAGCTGGGACAGGCCGAAGACCCGCCGTTCACGTTCAAGACCATGCTGATCCAGGCGCAATGGCCGGGTGCGACGGCGCAGGAAGTGTCCGAGCAGCTGACCGAACGGATCGAGAAAAAACTGCAGGAAATGCCCGCGCTGGATTTCGTGCAGAGCTACGCCAAGCCGGGCGAGACCGCGCTGTTCGTCAACCTCAAGGAAACCGTGCGCGGGCACGACGTGGCGGAAGCGTGGTACCAGGTGCGCAAGAAGATCGGCGACCTCGAACGGGAACTGCCGGCCGGGGTGCAGGGGCCGTTTTTCAACGACGAGTTCGGCGACACCTTCGGTTCGATCTACGCCTTCACCGGCGACGGCTTCAGCCGCGCCGAACTGCGCCGCGCCGCCGAGGATGCGCAGCGCGAAGTACGCCGCCTGCCCAACGTCGGCAAGGCCGAACTGTTCGGCATCGTGCCGGAGAAAATCTATATCGAGGTTCCCGCCCAGAAGCTCGCCACGCTCGGGCTCACCTCGCAGCAGATCATGCAGGCGGTGCAGGAGCAGAACAGCGTGGTCGCCGATGGCCGGGTGGAAAACGAGGTGTTGTCGATCCCGCTGCGCCTGTCGGGGGCGTATTCCGAGCTGGAGCGCCTGCGTGAAACCGTGATCCGGGTGGGCGCGCGCAGCCTGCGGCTGGGCGACATCGCCGAGGTGACGCGCCGCTATGAAGATCCGCCCGCCAGCGAAATCCGCTCGCAGGGCGAAGCGGCGATATTGCTCGGGGTGTCGCTGGCCGATGGCGGGGACGTGGTGGCCATGGGGCGTGCCGTCGCCGCTGCCATGGAGGCGCTGCAAAAGACGCTGCCGGTGGGCCTGGAGATCCGCCAGGTTCACGACCAGCCCAGCATCGTCAGCCACGCGGTCAAGCTCTTCATGCAGAGCTTCCTCGAAGCCGTCGCCATCGTGCTGGCGGTGACCTTCCTGGCGCTGAAATGGCGCGCCGGGCTGGTGGTGGCACTGTCCATTCCGGTGGTGCTGGCGATCACCTTCAGTGCGATGTGGCTGTTCGACATCGACCTGCACCGCATTTCCACCGGTGCGCTCATCATCGCGCTCGGTCTGCTGGTGGACGATGCCATCATCGCGGTGGAAATGATGGCGCACAAGCTCGAGGCCGGCTGGGGACGCTTCGAGGCCGCCACCTATGCCTTCCAGTCGACCGCGTTTCCCATGCTCACTGGCACCCTGCTCACCGCCACGGCATTTCTGCCGATCGCGCTGGCCAAATCAGTGGTCGGCGAGTACACCTTTGCGATTTTCGCGGTGACCACGATCGCGCTGCTGTCGTCCTGGCTGGTCGCGGTGGTGGTCACGCCTTATCTGGGGCATGCCCTGCTGAAGCCCAGCCATCACGTGACCGATGAAAACGCCGCTTACCTGACGCCGTTTTACCGGCGTTTCCGTGCCGCGGTGACCTGGTGCGTGACGCATCGCCGGACGGTGATTGCGCTGACGGTGGCCGCGCTGGTGGTGGGGCTGGCCGCGATGCAGCGGGTCGAAAAACAGTTTTTCCCGCAGTCCGACCGGCTGGAAATCCTGATCGAACTGTGGCTGCCGGAAGGTGCCTCGATCGATGCCGCGCGCGCCGAAGCGCTCAGGCTCGAATCCCTGCTGCGGCAGGACCAGGACGTGGCCCATGTCCTCAACTACATCGGCCAGGGGGCGCCGCGTTTCGTGCTGGCACTGGACCAGCGCCTGAACAACCGCAACTTTGCGCAGCTGGTGGTGATCGCGAAGGATGTGCCGGCGCGCGAACGCGAGCTCACCCGCATCCACCGGCTGTTCGAGACCGGCTTTCCCAATGTGCGCGGACGCGCGGTGCGCTTCGAATATGGCCCGCCTGCCGGTTATCCGGTGCAATACCGCTTGAGCGGCCCCGACATCCCGCAATTGAAGATCGAAGCCGAGAAGCTGCGCAGGATCGTCGCGGCGCAGCCGCAGGTGACGGCGGTGAACCTCGACTGGAACGAGCAGTCGCTGGCGGTGAAGGCGCAACTCGACCAAGACAAGATCAAGGCGCTGGGGCTGAGTTCCGACCTGGTCGGCCGGCTGGTGGCGTTGCAGCTGTCGGGCGTTACCGTCACCCAGTTCCGCGAAAACGATCTGCTGATCGACGTGGTGCTGCGCACGCCGCGCAATGAACATCGCGACGTCGATGCATTCAGGTCGCTTCCCATTGGCCGCTTTAACGGCCAGAGCGTGACCCTGGGGCAGATCGCCCGCCTCGAGCCGGTGTTCGAGGACGGCGTGATCTGGCGGCGCGACCGTCTGCCGACGATCTCGGTGCGCGGCGATCCGGTGGGCAAGACCCAGCCCGCCACCATCATCGATGCCATCGCGCCGCAGGTGGCCGCATTCAAGGCCCGGCTGCCGCCCGGCTTCCGGCTGGAAGTCGGCGGGCCGGTGGAAAGCAGCGCCAAGGCCAACGCCGCCATCGGCGCATCGTGGCCGCTGATCGTGATCACCACGTTGAGCCTGTTGATGCTGCAGCTCGGCAGTTTCCCGCGCGCGCTGCTGGTGGTGCTGACCGCGCCGCTCGGCATCATCGGGGTGGCGATCGCGCTGCTGCTGAGCGGCCAGGCGATGGGTTTCGTCGCGCTGCTGGGGATCATCTCGCTGGCCGGTATGATCATGCGCAACTCGGTGATTCTGGTCGACCAGATCCAGCAGGACATCGCGCGCGGCCTGTCGCAATGGGATGCGATCATCGAGTCGACGGTACGGCGGATGCGCCCGATCAGCCTCACCGCCGCTGCCGCGGTGCTGGCGATGATCCCGCTGTCGCGTTCGATTTTCTGGGGACCGATGGCGGTGTCGGTCATGGGCGGCCTGGTCGCGGCGACCTTTCTCACCCTGTTTTTCCTGCCGGCCTTGTATGCGGCGTGGTTTCGGGTTAAACCAAATCAATAGGATGCCGGTTGCAAGGAGGCCGCATGAAGACGATCGGACTGGGATTCGTGCTGCTGCTGGGCGGCTGTGCGGGACTGCAGTCGCCTGACCCGGCGTCGCCGTATTACGCCTATGCGCCGGGCTGGACGGTGCAGTTGAACCGGCCGCTGACGATTCCGCCGGATGCCGCCACGGTGCGCCTGCAATACGGCCGCATCGTGGCGCGCAACAGCGTGCAGGAATATGCCCCGTTCTGCGTGGTGGAATTGAACACGGTGCGCGCCGAAGCGCAGACGCTGCAACCGGGGCGCTTCGAGGTGTGGCGGGTGACGCGCAGCGTCAGCCCCGTTGCCGCGGCGGTTTCGCCTTTTGTCAAAACAGGGTTTGTCGTCGACGACGGCGACCCGAGTTTCCTCTACTTCAAAACCGAGTTCCGCCTGCGCGATGCGGCCCAGCCGAACCTTCGCGGCATGAGCTGCGCCTGGAACCAGATGGCGCCCGGCAATCGCGCGTTGATGCGGCATCTCACGCTGGACGAGATACACCAGGCGCTGGGCGGCTGGATGAGACTGATTCCGCCAGGAGAGCGCCTGTGAAGCCCGCCGAAACCCGTATCACCCCGAATACCAGGGTCAAGCTGTCGAAATGGGATGCCGACGACGACGCTATCGTCGGCAAGGAAAAGTCCGATGCGCGCGAGCGCCTGGATGAATATCGCGAACGCCTGGAAGCGCTGCAGGAACTACTGTATGCCGAAGGCAGGCACAGGCTGCTGGTGGTGCTGCAGGCGATGGACACGGCCGGCAAGGATTCCACCATCCGCCACGTGTTCCAGGGCGTCGATCCGCTGGGAGTGCACGTGGCCAGTTTCAAGACCCCGACGCCGCACGAACTCGCGCGCGACTATTTGTGGCGGGTGCACCACCACGTGCCGGGCGCCGGCGAGATCGCCATCTTCAACCGCTCGCATTACGAGGATGTGCTGATCACGCGGGTGAATGGCTGGATCGACGCCGCCGAATGCAAGCGGCGCTTCCGCCAGATCAACGACTTCGAAAGAATGCTGGCGGAAACCGGCACCACCATCCTGAAGTTCTATCTGCACATTTCCAGGGACGAGCAGAAGAAGCGTCTGGAAGAGCGCCGCGACACCCCCGAGAAACAGTGGAAATTCCAGCCCGGCGACCTCGCGGTGCGCGCGCAGTGGGACGATTACATGGAGGCCTACGAGGCGGCGCTGTCGGCCACCAGCACGGCGCACGCGCCGTGGCACGTGATCCCCGCCAACAGCAAGCTGGCGCGCAACCTGATGGTGTCCAGCCTGCTGATCGAAGCGCTGGAAAACCTGAAAATGCGCTATCCGGATCCGGCCGACGGGGTGGCGGATACCGTGATCGTCTGAGGGCTATCTGACCAGCGTCAGCTGCGGCGGCCGCGCAGTGCCGGCGTGTGAAACCGGGTGCCAGTGCGGCAAGGCTTCCGGGCGATGGATGTGGTAGCCCTGTAAATAATCCACCCCGATGTCGTTCAGCAGCGCGGCTATTTCGGCGTCTTCCACCTGCTCGGCCACCGAATGCATGCCGAAGTCGCGCGCCAGCTGCACGATCGAACGCACGATGGCCTGATCGCGGCGGTCGTCCAGCATGCCGCGCACGAAGGCGCCGTCAATCTTGAGGAAATCGGCCGGCAGGTGCTTGAGGTAGAAGAACGAGGAGGCATCGCGGCCGAAATCGTCCAGTGCGAACTGGCAGCCGCGTTCGCGCAGGCCGTGAATCAGGCGTTGCGCATCCGCTAGATTCACCACCGCCGCGGTTTCCGTGACCTCGAAGCCCAGGCGTTCGCCTGCCACGCCATAGCGGTCGAGCAGATGGCAGACAGTGCCGAGGAAGGATTCGTCGGCCACCGTCTTGCCCGACAGGTTGATGAAATACACCGCATTGTCGCCGGGCTGCGCCGCCAGATAGGACACCACGGCTTCCAACATCCAGCGGTCGAGGATCGGCGCCTGCCCGTAGCGTTCGAGCGCGAGCAGCAGCTTGGCCGGTCCTTCGATCACGCCGTTGCGCTGCCAGCGGATCAGCACTTCGTAATGCGGTTGCCCACTGCTGGAAGCCGGCTGGATCAGCTGGCGGTAGGGCAGGAACTGGTTGGCTTCCAGGGCCTGCGCGAAATCGGCGGCCCAGCCCATTTCCGCCTCCAGGCGGCGGAACCCGATCTCGTCCGCCTCGTACAGCATGATCCGGCCGCTGCCTTCGGATTTGGCGCGGTAGCACGCCATGTCGGCCTGGATCATGAGATCGCCGGCGGTGGTTGCAGACTGGGTGATGGGCGCGATTCCGGCGCAGGCGCCGAGCGTGAAACGCCGTCCCTTGTGTTCGAAACGGAAGTCGCGGATGCGCTGCACCAGTTGCCGGCAGACCGCGCTGGCCGCGTCGGGCCGGGTGTCGAACAGGATCAGGCCGAATTCGTCGCCGCCCAGGCGGCCCAGGTAGGCATGCTCGGGCAGAGCTGCCTGCATGGTCTGCGCAATGTCCATCAGCAGGGTATCGCCCACCGAATGGCCGCAGGTGTCGTTCACCAGCTTGAACTGGTCGAGATCGATGTAGCAGAACGCGTGTTGCTGTGCCTGCTCGCGCGCGGTGCGCAGGGCGCGCACCAGCCGGCCTTCCACCGCGCGGCGGTTTGGCAGCGTGGTCAGGGTATCGTGGAAGGCCATCTCGCGCAGGCTGTCGAGCAGCTGCTTTTTCTCGGTCTCGTCGCGCAGCACGTAGACCGCACCGAAGCCGCCGTTTCCGGTCAGCGGGGCGCAGCTGTAGCTGATTGCCAGGTCCTGCCCCAGGTGCGTTTGCAGGCGGGCAGAGCCGGTCTGACCGAGTTGCGGCGAGGTGGACGCGAGAAAACAGACCGGGGCTTCGTCGTCGCCCAGCTGATCGAATTGCATCAGGCTTTTCAGCGGGCTCGATACGGCATCTTCAAGCGCGATGCCGAGCAGGCTCTCGGCGGTCGGGTTGAGATAGACCACGTGATTATGGGCATTGGTGACGATGACGGCGTCGTTGATCGATTGCAGCGTGACCTGCCAGCGTTCCTTTTCCTCGTTGAGCGTGGCTTCATCAAGCTTGTGTTGCGTGATGTCGACGTGGATCGACAGATATTTCAGTGGCAGACCGTCGTCGCCCTTGATCGGCGTGATGGTCGAGGCCGTCCAGAACAGCCGGCCATCCTTGGCGCGGTTGCAGATTTCGCCGCGCCAGATCCGCCCGCGCGAGATGGTCTCCCATAGTTGGGCAAAAAATGCGGCGTCGTGCCGGCCCGAGCCGAGGAGGCGGTGGTTCTGGCCGAGGAGTTCCTCGTGGGTATAGCCGCTGACGATGCAGAACAGATCGTTGGCGAACGTGATGTTGCCGGCGAGATCGGCTTCGGACACGCTGGCGGCGCTATCAAGCGCCTTCTGATGCTCCTTGAGGTCGGTGAGCAGGCGCCCCAGCGCTGCACTCATATGGTTGAACGCGCACAGGGTCTCCCGCAGTTCGGGCGGGCTGCCGGCCCGAACGGGAATCCGCTCACTGTAATCTCCGGCTTCGATCTGGCGCGCGGTGGTGCGCAGCCGGTCCAGGCCCCTCAGGCTGATTTTGAGCAGCCCGTAAGTCAGCCAGCCGAGCAGGATGAAAGCGGCACCGAGCAGCATGAACAGACGGCTGCCGAGATGCCACAGAAAGTCCTCGTAGGCATGGACGGACGGCTGGATGAGCAGGCGGCCATGGTAGGCGCCGTCGACGACCAGGGGCGCCTGCATGACGGGGGCGACCAGACCGGCCAGCCCGGCAAACCAGCCGGGACGGTTTACGGGGAACGGCGGCGCCTGCCGGCGTAGAAGGTGGCCATCGGGCGCGGTGTATTCCACATAGTGCAGGTTGCCCTGTGCAATCGGAATGTCGAGCCGCGCCTGCACCGCGCTGTCATCGCCCCTGCCAGCCGCGTCGGCCACTGCCTGAGATAGCGCCGCCAGTTGTGCCGATGCCTGCACGCGCAAGGCAGCACTGGCATCCTGGCGGGCGATGCGCAGCGCTTGTTGCCCGGTCAGGACGAATGTCGCAAGCAGGATGAGCAATACCGCACCCATGATCCGGCCCTGCGTGCTGAGGCAGGCGGGGCGTAAATCCTGCACAAGGCGAACAAGCCGGGGGAAGGGAATGGCGCGCATACGGTATGAATCGGCCGTATTCCCTGTTTCTGAAGGGGTTGTAAAGCTGGCGCGCCGGAGTGTGCGGGCGCTCGCCCGGCGGCAAACTCAGGATTTCTTGCGCGCGCGCGGATGCGCCTGATCGTATACCTTGGCGAGATGCTGCCAGTCGAGGTGGGTATACACCTGGGTGGTGCTGATGCTGGCGTGGCCGAGCATTTCCTGTACCGCCCGCAGATCGCCGGACGACTGCAGCACGTGGGTGGCGAACGCGTGGCGCAGCATGTGCGGGTGGACGTGCTGGCCGAGGCCGGCCTGCCGGGCCCAGCGGTCGAGGCGCAGCTGCACGCTGCGTGGCGTAAGCCGGGCGCCACGCTGGCTGACGAACAGCGCGGCGGTGTCGCGCGCCAGGGCCAGCCGCAACGGCAGCCACGCACCCAGGGCGTCGAGCGCCTGGCGGCCGACCGGCACGACGCGGGTCTTGCGGCCCTTGCCGGTGACCACCGCGTCGCCTGACCGCAGGTCGACGTCATCGAGATCGAGTCCGGCCAGTTCCGCCAGGCGCAGGCCGGATGAATACAGCAACTCGAACATGGCGCGGTCGCGCGCGGCCAGGGCGCCGTCGCCGGTTGCTGGCGCAGGGCCGTCGAGCAGCCGGGCACAGGCCTCGGGCGACAGGATTTCGGGCAGGGCCTTGGCCGCCTTGGGCGGGCGCAGGCCGAGACAGGGATTGCCCGCATAGCCGAGGCGGCGGCAGGCAAAGGTATAAAACCCGCGCCAGCTCGACAGCTGGCGCGCCAGGCTGGTGGCCGCCAGGTTCTGGCTGCGCAGCTTGACGATGGCACCACGGATGTCGGCTGCGCCGAGCTCGGCCAGCGGCTTGCCCGCGGTCAGCCGGGCCAGGTTGGCGAGGTCGTGCCGGTAGGCTTCGACCGTGTGCGGCGACAGCCGCCGTTCGGCGGCGAGGTGCTGCAGGTAGCGGTCGACCGGATTCAATCCTGCATCCGCACCAGCGCGGCGCCGACCAGCTGGCCCAGCCGTTCGAGGTAAAGCGTGCCCATGCCGGCATAGAAGCGCTTGGCCTCCTCGGATGCCAGCACCAGCAGGCCGATGGGGGCGGCCGCTGCGGCGGGCCGCAGCGGGATGCAGGCGAATGCGCGCAGGTGCGGCGACACTTCGCCGAACCAGTCGCTGGCGTCGGGCACGGCAAGTGGGCCGCATACCGGATATGGCATCGCCGCCACGGCATCGCGCGCTGCCTGCGACACCGGCTGATCGAGCCCCGGCATCGGCTCGCCGGTCAGCATCCAGGCGCGCAGCGCGTGATGCGGCACGGCGAAGCCGTCACGCAGGTGGATCGCCAGCGCGGCGGCGATGTCCTGCGGCTGGCTGGCGGTCACGAGTGCGAGCGTCAGCGCGTGTAGCTTTTCGGAGATGCCGTCGTTTTCCTCGCCGAACTGGATCAGTTCGGCCAGCTTGTTTTCCAGCATCCGTACCTTGTCGCGCATCGCGATCAACTGGCGCTCGCTCATCGACACCGCGTGGGTGCCGTGCGGGTGCGGGATGTGCAGATCCGCCAGCAGGGTGGGGAAGTCGTTGAAGAAATTCGGGTGCCGGGTCAGAAACTCGGCAATCGCCGGTGCGTCTAGTGTGGTGGGTTGCGTGTCCATTAGAGTTCGATCTCTCCTTCAAATACGGTTTCGGCCGGACCGGTCATGGTGACCGGTTGGCCCTTGTCTGCCCATTCGATGACCAGGTCGCCGCCGCGCGTGTGCACGCTGACCGGGCTTTTCAGCCAGCCCTGGCGGATGCCGGCGACCGCCGCCGCGCAGGCGCCGGTGCCGCAGGCCAGGGTTTCGCCGGCGCCGCGCTCGTACACGCGCAGACGGATGTCGTGCGGGGTCAGCACCTGCATGAAGCCGGCATTGACGCGCTGCGGGAAGCGCGCGTGCGATTCGATGGCGGCGCCGAGGATTTCCACCGGCGCGCTGTCGAGGTCGTTCACCCGCAGTACCGCGTGCGGGTTGCCCATCGACAGCGCGGTGATCTCGATGACATGCTGGCCGACTTTCAGCGGATAGGCGAGCGCTTCGGCCTCGGCCGCGAACGGGATGTCGGCCGGTGCAAAGCGCGGCGCGCCCATGTCCACCGCGACCTGGCCATTGTCGAGCAGGCGCGGCTCGATGACGCCGGACGCGGTTTCCACGCGGATCGCGGTCTTGGCGGTAAGGCCTTTTTCGTGCACGAAGCGCACGAAGCAGCGCGCGCCGTTGCCGCATTGCTCGACTTCGCCGCCATCGGCGTTGAAGATGCGGTAGCGGAAATCGACATCCGGCCGGCTGGCTTTCTCGACCAGCAGGATCTGGTCGCAGCCGACGCCGAAGTGGCGGTCGGCGATGCGGCGGCACTGTTCGGGGCTGAGCGCGACGGTCTGGCCGACGCCGTCGAAAACGACGAAGTCGTTGCCGAGGCCATGCATCTTGGTGAAACGGAGTGTGGTGCCCGGTTGGGTATTCATGCGGTTTTGAGCCTGACGTATTCCTTGAGGAGGCAGCGGTCCATCACCACCGTCATGCCGCCGGCCTGCGCGCGTTGCGCGGCGGCCTCATGCACGATGCCTTCCTGGATCCAGATGGCTGCCGGTAACCGATGCGCTGTCGAATCGGGCCGCTGCAGGGAGTGTAGCGCCAGGCATTGTTCGACGATAGCCGGCACGTGCTCGGCGGCGCGGAACACGTTGACCAGGTCGACCCCGAACGGGATGTCGGCGAGGCTTGCGTAAGCCTGCTCGCCGAGCACCCGGTCCACCAGCGGCCGCACCGGCACGATGCGGTAGCCGTAGCGCTGCATCGCCTGCGCCACGCGGTAGCTGGGCCGCGCGGGCTGCGGCGACAGCCCGACCACGGCGATCGTCACGGTGCGGTCGAGTAGCGCGCGCAGGCCGGCGTCGTCGGGATTGGCAAAGCTCACAGTGTCAGTTCCATCACGTGATCGTCCATCACAAAACCGTCGCCGATGGCGAATACCCGCGACTCGACGATGCGGAAGCCGTATTTCCGGTAGGCGGCAATGGCCTGTGTGTTGCCGCGATTGACTTGCAGGCGCAGGCGGCGAGCCTGCTGCTGGCGCGCCCAGCTGGCGGCGGCGCGCAGCAGCGCGGCGCCGATCCCCCGGCGCTGGTTGTCCGGATGAACGTAGAGCTTGTCGAGCTTGCAGGCGGTGTCTTCCAGCATGGCATGGGCAAAGCCGACCAGCGCATCGTCCCGGCGCACCCCCCACCAGGCCTGGCGCGGGTCGTCCAGCTGTTCCCGCATCCGCTCGGGCGCATAACGGTCGGCCAGCATGGCCTCGATCTGCGCCTGCGGGATCAGCGCCGGATACGTGGCCTGCCACACCACGCGCGCCAGCGCACCGACGGCATCGGCGTCGGCAGCCGCCAGCCGCGCCGGATCGGCCTGTGGCTCATTCATACAGGCCGGCCTCGCCTTCGGGGCGGGTCTTGAAGCGGCGGTGCAGCCACAGGTACTGCGACGGCATCTCGCGGATGCGGTCTTCGATGAACCCGTTCATGCGGGCGACGTCGGCCTCCAGGTCGCCGCCCGGATAGTTGTCCCACGGCGGATAGAAGCGCACCGCGTAGCCTCGCCCCCACGGCAGCTGGCGGGTGATGACCGGGACGATCTGGGCGCCGGTGAGCCTGGCCAGGCGCGGCAGTGCCGATACGGTGGCGGCGGGAATGCCGAAGAATGGAACGAATACGGCATTGAGGCGGCCATGATCCTGATCCGGCAGGTAATAGAAAGGCAGGCCGTCCTTGAGTGTCTTGAGCACAGGTTTGATGCCGTCGTTCTTGGCGATCAGTACCGGGGAGAAAAAGCGCGAACGCCCGTGTCGCATCATTTCGTCGGCGACGGGGTTCTTGGCGCGCGCGTACATCGAGGCGGCGGTGCGATCCATCGCCAGCCGCACGCCGCCCATGTCGAGCCCGACAAAGTGCGGCGCCAGCCAGATCACCGGGCGCTTGCCGTCGCCCAGCACCGCTTCGGGGTTGTCGATCCGGATCAGCCGGCGCAGGCGTGCCTCCGACCCCCACCACAGCACGCCGTGCTCGAGCGCTGCGCGCATCGAGCTCTGAAAGGTCTGCCGCAGCCAGCGGCGACGCGTTTCAGGCGAGGCCTCGGGAAAGCACAATGCAAGATTGGTCGCAACGATGTGCCGGCGTCGTCCGGGGAACTGTGCGACCAGCCAGCCTGCGGCATTGCCGAGTGCCGCCTGAACCGGCAGCGGCAGCCAGTGCAGCAGCCAGAGCGCGCCCACGCCGAGCCAGTTCGGCAACAGCGAAGGGTGCAGCAGGTTTGCGGGTGCGTCCGGCTTCATGCGCGTTCCTGGGCGTCCGGGGGGGCGACGTCGCCCGGTCGCTTGTGGCGGTTGTAGCTCCACATGTATTGCGTCGGGAAACGCCGCACGATTACTTCCACCGCCTGGTTCAAACGGGTGGCGGCGGCGGTCTTGTCTGCCGGCAGGGTTTCGCCCAGCGGAAAGACGTGCAAATGGTAGCCGCGCCCCCAGCCCAGCCGCTCGGCGGCGATGAAAAAGGCCGCCGCTCCGGTCTTGCGCTGCAGGCTGGCGGCCAGCGTCGGCGTGTAGGCCGGGCGGCCAAGGAACGGCGCCCACACGCCGTCGCCGCCGGTTGCCACCTGGTCGGGCAGGATGCCAATCGCTTCGTGGCGCTTCAGGGCTGCCAGCTGCGCGCGTACGCCGGAGAGATCGCTCGGCACCAGCGTCGCCTGACCGCGCTGGCGGCCGGCCAGCATCAGCGCGTCGAGCATCGGCTGGCGAGGCGGTTTGTACATGGCGGTGAAGGGATGCCGCGCGGCGCAATAGAGACTGATGATCTCGAAGCAGCCGATGTGCGGCGACAGCAGAATGATGCCCTTGCCGTCCGCGCGTGCGGCATCGATGTGCTCCCAGCCGCTGGTACGCCTGACCAGCTTCAGCACCTTGTGGTACGGGCGCAGCCACACCGGCAACAATTCGATCATGGCCTTGCCGGCCTCGCCGATACTCCTGCGCAGCAACGCCCGGCAGTCGCGCCCGGGGACGCAGATCCCGCTGTCGAACAGGTTGTTGCGCACGCGCGCGGAATAACGCCCGGGCGACCAGTAAAGCAGCCAGCCCAGCGCGATGCCGGCGCCATGCAGCAGCGGCAGCGGCAGGCGGGCCACCAGCTTGAGCAGGAACATCATGCGGGCATACGATCTTTCACGCGCTTCAGCGCGTAGAAAGTCGGAGCCCCCTCGTGGGACATACGATCTTTCATGCGCTTCAGCGCGTGGAAAGCCGGCGTCCGCCTGCGGGAATTGACGCCGGGGGAAGCGGCGAGGCACAATGTGGCAGCCGCCGCGTTAATCTTGACAACTTGCGGGCGGGATACAAATACAGCTAAAGCGTCGCCGCTCTGTTGGTCCCCCGAGCCGGTTACGCAGTCGGTAACCGGGACTACAGGAGCTGTCATGCAAAAGGATTTCATTTTCACGTCTGAGTCGGTGTCCGAAGGGCACCCCGACAAGATGGCGGATCAAGTGTCGGATGCGGTGCTCGACGCGATTCTAACCCAGGACAAACATGCGCGCGTGGCGTGCGAGACGCTGCTGACCACCGGCCTGTGCGTCATCGCCGGCGAAATCACCACCTCGGCGGTGATCGACTACAACCAGATCGCGCGCCAGACCATCAAGCGCATCGGCTACGACTCGTCCGAGATCGGCTTCGACTACAACACCTGCTCGGTGCTGGTCACCGTCGGCAAGCAGTCGCCCGACATCGCGCAGGGCGTGGATCGCGCACACGACGATTATCTCGACCAGGGTGCCGGCGACCAGGGCCTGATGTTCGGCTATGCCTGCAACGAAACGCCGGTGCTGATGCCGATGCCGATCTACCTCGCGCATCGTCTCACCCAGCGCCAGTCCGAACTGCGCAAGGACGGGCGCCTGCCGTGGCTGCGTCCGGACGCCAAGTCGCAGGTGTCGATCCGCTACGTCGACGGCAAGCCGCATTCCATCGACACCGTCGTGCTGTCCACCCAGCATGATCCCGAGGTTTCGCACGCCCAGTTGTCCGAAGCGGTGATCGAGGAAATCATCAAGCCGGTGCTGCCGAAAGAGATGCTTTCCGCCGGCACGCGCTATCTGGTCAACCCCACCGGACGTTTCGTCGTCGGTGGCCCGATGGGCGACGCCGGGCTGACCGGCCGCAAGATCATCGTCGACACTTACGGCGGCGCGTCGCCGCACGGCGGTGGCGCCTTCTCCGGCAAGGATCCGTCCAAGGTCGACCGCTCGGCCGCCTACGCCGGCCGCTACGTGGCGAAGAACATCGTCGCCGCCGGTCTCGCCGACAGGTGCATGGTGCAGGTGAGCTACGCCATCGGCGTCGCCAGACCGACCTCGCTGATGGTCGATACCTTCGGCACCGGGAAAATCCCCGAAGCCAAGATCGTCGAACTCATCGCCGCGCACTTCGACCTGCGCCCCAGGGGCATCGTCAACATGCTCGACCTGCTGCGCCCGATCTACACCCGCACCGCGAGCTATGGCCACTTCGGCCGCGACGAGCCGGATTTCACCTGGGAGGTGACCGACAAGGCGGCGGCGCTGAAGGCGGCGGCGAGCCTGTCGTCCGGCGCGACTGCTGGCCTGCAGCCAAACATGGCATAATCCACCCGCTTTCGGGCGAGGCTTCGCCCCCCTGCGCTGAGGAGCGCTGCGACTATCGTTGCCGATAGCCAGGCTCAGCGCAGGCGATGTTTCAACCGCGCTCGTTGACTTGCAGCAGGGCTGTGGGCAAACGAGCACGCACCCGCTGTCATTCAAGGAGTTTCACCATGAATGCAGTATCCGCTTCCACCAACTTTACCGATTTCGTCGTCGCCGACCTCGCGCTTGCCGACTGGGGCCGCAAGGAAATCCGCATCGCCGAAACCGAAATGCCGGGCCTGATGGCGATCCGCGAGGAGTTCGCCGCCAGCCAGCCGCTCAAGGGCGCGCGCATCACCGGCTCGCTGCACATGACGATCCAGACCGCGGTGCTGATCGAGACGCTGACCGCACTCGGCGCCGAGGTGCGCTGGGCGTCGTGCAATATCTTCTCGACCCAGGATCATGCTGCCGCGGCGATTGCCGCCAGCGGCGTGCCGGTGTTCGCGGTCAAGGGCGAATCGCTGGAAGACTACTGGGATTACACCCACCGCATCTTCGAGTGGGCCGTCGGCGGCGATGGTTCAAGCATGTATAGCAACATGATCCTCGACGACGGCGGCGATGCCACCCTGCTGCTGCACCTGGGGGCGCGTGCGGAAAAGGATATTTCCGTGGTGGCCAAGCCCACCAGCGAGGAAGAACGCGTGCTGTACGCCGCGATCAAGGCGCGCGTGGCGGCGCAGCCGGGCTGGTATTCCAGTCGTCTGGCAGCCGTCAAGGGCGTGACCGAGGAAACCACCACCGGCGTGCACCGCCTGTACCAGATGCACGCCCGTGGCGAGCTCAAGTTCCCGGCGATCAACGTCAACGATTCGGTGACCAAGTCCAAGTTCGACAACCTCTACGGCTGCCGCGAATCGCTGGTCGACGGCATCAAGCGCGCCACCGACGTGATGGTGGCAGGCAAGGTCGCGCTGGTCGCCGGCTACGGCGACGTCGGCAAGGGGTCGGCGCAGGCATTGCGTGCATTGAGCGCCCAGGTATGGGTGACCGAGGTCGACCCGATCTGCGCACTGCAGGCGGCGATGGAAGGCTACCGCGTGGTGACCATGGAATACGCCGCCGACAAGGCCGACATCTTCGTCACCGCCACCGGCAACTACCACGTCATCACCCACGACCACATGGCGAAGATGAAGGACCAGGCCATCGTCTGCAACATCGGCCACTTCGACAACGAAATCGATGTCGCCGGCATCGAACAATACCAGTGGGAAGAGATCAAGCCGCAGGTCGATCACGTGATCTTTCCTGACGGCAAGCGGATCATTCTTCTCGCCAAGGGCCGCCTGGTGAACCTCGGCTGCGCCACCGGCCATCCTTCGTATGTGATGAGCTCCAGCTTCGCCAACCAGACCATCGCCCAGATCGAACTGTGGCAGGAGCGCGATTCCGGCAGATACCCGGTCGGCGTGTATACGCTGCCGAAGCATCTCGACGAGAAGGTCGCGCGCCTGCAGTTGAAGAAGCTCAACGCGCAGCTGACCGAGCTGACCGACCAGCAGGCCGCTTACATCGGCGTACCCAAGGACGGTCCGTACAAGGCCGAGCATTACCGCTATTGATCGACCCGCCCGAAGGAGTGCACCATGCGTCTGCTGCTGTTGTGGATACTGAATGCCGTCGCCCTGCTGGCGGTGACCTGGCTGCTGCCCACTATCCAGGTGACGGGCTTCGGTACGGCGCTGCTTGCAGCGCTGGTCCTGGGCTTCATCAACACGCTGGTGCGGCCGGTGCTGACGCTGCTCACGCTGCCGATCACGCTGCTGACGCTGGGCATCTTCTATCTGGTACTGAACGGCCTGCTGTTCTGGCTGGCCAGCGCGCTGCTGCCCGGTTTTCACGTGCAGGGCCTGGTGTCGGCCATGGTCGGCGCAATCCTCTACGGCGTGATCGCCTGGGCGCTGTCCGCGCTCATCCCCAATGCAAAAGGTTGAAACATGACCGCCCGTACTTACAGCTTTGAGTTTTTTCCGCCGAAGACGGCAGAAGGCGTGGAGAAACTGCGCGCCACCCGGAAACAGCTGGCGCAGCTCAATCCCAAGTTCTTCTCCGTCACCTTCGGCGCCGGCGGTTCCACCCGCGACCGCACCCTGGAAACGGTGCGCGAAATCCAGGCCGACGGCAGTGAGGCCGCGCCACACCTGTCGTGCATCGGCTCGACCGAGGCGAGCATCCGCGACATCCTCAACGAGTACAAAAGCCAGGGCATCCGTCATCTGGTCGCGCTGCGCGGCGATTTGCCTTCCGGCACCATGGATGCCGGCGAATTCAACTACGCCAACGAACTGGTGGCCTTCATCCGCAAGGAAACCGGCGACTGGTTCGAGATCGAAGTCGCCGCCTACCCCGAAGTCCACCCGCAGGCGCGCTCCTATACCGAGGACATGGTCAACTTCAAGCGCAAGGTCGATGCCGGTGCGAATGCCGCGATCACGCAGTATTTCTTCAACGCCGACGCCTACTTCGGCTTTGTCGAAGACGCGCGCGCCCACGGCGTCACCATCCCCATCGTTCCCGGCATCATGCCGATCGGCAATTACGTGCAGCTGGCACGTTTTTCGGATGCCTGCGGCGCCGAGATTCCGCGCTGGCTGCGCAAAAAGCTGGAAAGCTACGGCGACGACCTGGCGTCGATCCGCGCCTTCGGCCTCGACGTGGTGACCGACCTGTGCGACCGCCTGCTGGCCGGCGGCGCGCCGGGCCTGCATTTCTACACCATGAACCAGGCGGGGCCGAGCACCGTCATCTGGCAGCGGCTGGGATTGTGACGCCGCCTGGCGCACGCGCTGTTCTGCAAGACGCGCGCTGCCGGGCTGCGGCGCGCGACTGAGGCGTTGCCACCAGGAAAACAATGAATCCGCCCCGGCCGACAAACAGCAAGTCCAGTGCCCTCGCGCTCGCTGCGCTTGGCGTCGTCTTTGGCGATATCGGCACCAGTCCTCTTTACACCATGAAGGAGGTCTTTGGCGGGCATCACCTGGCGCTCACCCAGGGCAATGTCCTGGGCATTCTCTCGCTGGTGTTCTGGTCGCTGATGCTGGTGGTTTCGCTGAAATACGTCAGCGTCATGATGCGGGCCGACAACAAGGGGGAGGGAGGCATTCTGGCCCTGCTCGCGCTCGCCCAAGGGCAGGCTCCGCTGGGTTCGCGCATTCGCCGGGTGCTGATGTCGCTGGGTTTCATCGGGGCATCCCTGTTCTTCGGCGACAGCCTGATCACCCCGGCCATTTCCGTGCTGTCCGCCGTCGAGGGGCTGGAGATGGGTGCGCCTGTGCTGCATCCCTTCATCGTGCCGCTGGCGCTGGGGATTCTGGTCGGGCTGTTCGTCATCCAGCGTCACGGCACGGCCGCCATCGGCAGGCTGTTCGGCCCGGCCATGCTGCTCTGGTTCACGGTGCTGGGCCTGCTCGGGCTGCTGGGCATCCTGCGCAATCCGCAGGTACTCGCCGCCCTTTCGCCAGTGTATGCGCTGCATTTCTTCGCCACGCACGGCGTCGCCGGCTTTCTCATCCTCGGCGCAGTCGTGCTGGCGATTACCGGTGCCGAGGCCCTGTATGCCGATATGGGGCACTTCGGCCGCCGGCCCATCCAGCTGGTCTGGTTCGCCTGCGCCCTGCCGGCCCTGGTCCTCAACTATTTCGGGCAGGGGGCGCTACTGCTCACCAACCCGGAAGCGGTGCGCAATCCGTTTTACATGCTTGCGCCGGAATGGGCGCTCTACCCCATGGTCGGCCTCGCCACCGTGGCGACCGTGATCGCCTCCCAGGCCGTCATCTCGGGCGCCTTCTCGGTGACCCGCCAGGTCATCCAGATGGGCTATGCGCCACGCCTGATCATTCGCCATACCTCCGCCGCCGAGGCCGGCCAGATCTATATCCCCTTCGTCAACTGGACCCTGATGATTGGCATCGCCCTGCTGGTATTGGGCTTCCAGAGTTCGAGCAACCTGGCCGGCGCCTACGGCATCGCCGTTACCGGCACCTTTGCCATCGATACCATCCTGGTGTGCATGGTCATGCGCGTGCGCTGGGGTCTCGGCCTCGGCGCGACGCTGGCCGGCATGCTGACTTTCCTCACCATCGATCTTGCCTTTTTCAGCGCCAATGCGGTCAAGATCCCGGACGGCGGCTGGTTCCCGCTGGCCGTGGCCATGCTGGTTTTCATCCTGCTGGTGACCTGGAAGCGCGGTCGCGAGATCGTTCAGCTGCGCCTGCAGGAGACCGCGCAGCCACTCGCGCCCTTCGTGGATGTCCTGCTGGCGCATCCGCCGATCCGCGTGCCGGGTACCGCCGTATTCATGACCGCCGACGCGCAGGGTGCGCCATCGGCCCTGCTGCACAATCTCAAGCACAACAAGGTGCTGCACGAACGGGTGGTGATCCTGAATGTGCGCTATGCCGAAGTCCCGTATGTCGCCGCCGACAGACGGCTGGAGATGGCGAAACTGGCCGAAGGCTTTTATCACGTCGTCGTCCGCTACGGCTTCATGGACGACATCGACATTCCCCAGGCCTTGTCGCAATGCCCTTGCGGCATGCAGTTCGAGCTGATGGATACCACCTTCTTCTTCAGCCGGGAAAACCTGATCCCCATCCGCGGCGCCGGCATGTCGCTCTGGCGCGAGCATCTTTTTGCCACCATGGCGCGTAACGCCGCCAGTCCCATGACCTTTTTCCGCATCCCGGCTAACCGGGTGATCGAGCTGGGCACGCAAATCGAGATCTGAGAATCGTCGCTTCCATTCCGTGAGCGCTCGTTCACGGGCGGCGCCATTTTTGCGTTCCGCCGTCCGGATGGCGGAATGCATCGCCTGAAGTTCTTACAGCCAGGCGATGCGCTGCTGCAAGGCCGCTAGATCGGCCACCACATCCTTGAGCGTGGCGCCGCCGTCGGCGGACCCCGCAACCACCGCCTTATCGGCGACCGGTACCAGGCTGTCGAGCTTGAAGCGGCCCTTGCCGGTCTGGTCGCGCAGAAAGCAGCCCTCGTCGAAGAACAGGCGGTCGCCGTTGGCGTCGATTTCTTCGGAATCGACCGAATCGTAGCCGATCAGCCGGCGAATCCCGGCCAGTCCGTCAGTCAGTTCGACCGGGCTGACGGTTTTCCGGTTGGCATCGATCAAATAGGCTTTCATGGCGCGGCCTTTCCGGTTGTTGGGGATCAGGGCAAACAGGCCTTGAGTGCTTTCAGGCAGTCGTCGACGTTCGCCTGCTTGGCAGAATAGCCCATCAGGCCGATGCGCCAGATCTTGCCGGCCATGTCGCCGAGGCCGGCGCCGATTTCCAGGTTGAACTCATTCAGCAGGCGAGTACGCACCGCGGCTTCGTCGACGCCTTCCGGCACGTAGATCGAGTTGAGCTGCGGCAGGCGCGCAGACGCCTCGACCACGTACTTGAGCCCCATGCTTTCGAGCCCGGCCTTGAGCTTCTCGTGCATGGCGCGGTGGCGCGCCCAGGCGTTTTCCAGGCCTTCTTCCTCCAGCATCACCAGCGCTTCGTGCAGGCCGTACATCGGGTTGATCGGCGCGGTGTGGTGGTAGGTGCGCTTGCCGGCGGACTGCCAGTAGCCGAGCACCAGATTCAAATCGAGGAACCAGCTCTGCACCGTGGTCGTGCGCGCCTTGATGCGGGCGATGGCGCGCTCGGAGAACGACACCGGCGACAGCCCCGGGGTGCACGACAGGCATTTCTGGCTGCCGGAATACGCCGCGTCGATGCCCCACTGGTCGAGCAGGACCGGCGTGCCGCCGAGGCTGGTGACGCAGTCCATGATGATCAGCGCATCGTGCTCCTGCGCGATCTTCGCCAGCGTCGCGGCGTCGCTCTGCGCGCCGGTCGAGGTCTCGGCATGCACAAACGCCAGCACCTTCGCATCAGGGTGTGCCTTGAAGGCGTCGCGCACCTTCTGTGGATCGACTGGCGCGCCCCAGGCGTCGTCGACGATCACCGGCACGCCACCGGTGCGCTTGACGTTCTCCAGCATGCGGCCGCCGAACACGCCATTCCTGCAGACGATCACCTTGTCGCCCGGTTCCACCAGGTTGACGAAGCACATCTCCATCCCCGCCGAACCGGGTGCCGAGACCGGGAAGGTCAGCGCGTTCTGCGTCTGGAACGCCATGCGCAGCATGGCCTTGATCTGCTCCATCAGATCGACGAAAGCGGGGTCGAGGTGGCCGATGGTCGGGCGCGCCATGGCATCGAGGATGCGCTGCGGCACGTCGGAAGGGCCGGGCCCCATGAGAATGCGCTGGGGGGGAATAAAGGAAGCCGTCATAACCTTGGTCTCTATGTGGAAAAAATCAACTAAAACAAAGGTTTGATTCTACGGGGAAACGGCGATGCGGAGAATCAGGCGGGCGGTTCGCCCATCAGCGGCTTCATCGCCGTCAGCAGGCTGTTGAAGATGCGCGGATGCGCTTTCTCCTGTTCCGCCAGCATCTGTTTCATCGCATAGCGCTGCTGCGGCTTGGCGAAACACGCCGGGCAGTTCTCGAAAATCACCGGCAGCCCGGCGTCCGTCGCAAAGGCGCGGGTCTGGCGTTCGCGCGCGTAGGTGAAGGGGCGGATGATGCGCAGGTCGCCGGCGTCGTTCAGATAATGCGGCGACATGGTGCGCAGCTTGCCGCCGAACAGCATCGACATCATCAGCGTTTCGGCGAGATCGTCGAGGTGCTGCGCCAGCGCGACGACGTTGCAGTTCTGTTCGCGGGCGACGCGGTAGAGGATGCCCCGCCGCATCCTGGAACAGTATGCGCAATAGGAATCGCTGTCTTTCGTCAGCGTCTTTTGCGCTTCGGCCAGGATCGGCTGCGATTCCAGAAAGTAGGGCACGCCGAGTCCGGCCAGATAAGGCTTGAGGGGCGAAGGATCGAACTGGTCGGATTGCGGATCGACCGTGCAGGCGAGCAGTTCGAACTTCACCGGGGCTTTTTGCTGCAGGTGGTGCAGCGTGTGCAACAGCGACAGCGAATCCTTGCCGCCTGACAGCCCCAGCAGGATGCGGTCGCCGTCGCGGATCATGCGGTAGTCGCCGATGGCGCGTCCGGCGGCGGTGGCGAGCGAGCGGGACGGCTTGACCCAGCCGTTGGGAATGGCTTGGCTCATGCGGAAAACTGCAGCGCATGCAACTGGGCGTAGCGGCCCCGTCTGGCGATCAGGTCGGCATGGCTGCCGATTTCGACGATGCGGCCGCCTTCCAGAACGACAATCCGGTCGGCGCGCTCGATGGTCGACAGGCGGTGGGCGATGACCAGCGTGGTGCGGTTTTCCATCAGGGTCTCCAGCGCGGCCTGCACGTGGCGTTCGGATTCGTTGTCCAGTGCCGAGGTCGCTTCGTCCAGGATCAGCAGGGGTGCATTCTTGAGGATCGCGCGGGCGATGGCAATACGCTGGCGCTGGCCGCCGGAGAGCCGCATGCCGTTCTCGCCGATCAGCGTGTCGAGGCCGTCGGGCAGCGCCTGGATGAAGTCCCAGGCGTGGGCGGCGACGCAGGCGCTGCGGATCTCGTCGGGAGTGGCGTCGCGCTTGTTGCCGTAGGCGATGTTGTGCCCCAGGGTGTCGTTGAACAGCACCACTTCCTGCGATACCAGCGCGATGTGGCTGCGCAGGCTCTGCAGCGGAAAATCGCGGATGTCGTGGCCGTCGAGTTCGATCACCCCTGCGTCGGGATCATAGAAACGCGGCACCAGATTGGCCAGCGTGGTTTTGCCCGAGCCGGAGGCGCCGACCAGCGCCACCGTCTCGCCGGGGGCGATGTCGAGCGTGATGTCGGCTAGGGCGGGCAGGGTCTTGCCCGGATAGGTGAGCGCCACGCCGCGGAAGGCCAGCCGCCCCTCGATGCGGGCGAGGGCGCGGGTGCCGCTGTCGCGCTCGGCGTCCTGGTCGAGCATGGAAAAAATCGTTTCGGCGGCAGCCAGCCCGCGCTGCAGCTGGTCGTTGACTGCGGTCAATCGTTTCAGCGGAGCGAACAGCAGCAGCATCGACATGAAGAAGGCGACGAAGCTGCCGACCGTGGTCGCGTTTTCACTCGCCTGCCCGGCTGCGATGTAGACGATGACGGCCAGTGCGACTGCGGCGATGAACTGGATCACCGGCTCGTATACCGCGTTGGCGGCGACGCGCTTCATCTCGAACAGGCGCGCCAGATTGGCGGCGTGGCGGAAGCGGCCCTGTTCGTACTCCTCGCCGCCGTACAGCTTGACCACGCGGTGGCCGCCCACTGCCTCGTCGACCACCTGGGTGAGGTCGCCGATGTTCTGCTGTGCCTTGCGCGACAGGCCGCGCAATCGCTTGCTGGCGATGCGCACCACCCCCAGCGTAAGTGGCGCCATCGCGAACACGATCAGCGTGAGCTGCCAGTTCAGCCACAGCAGATAGCCGAGCAATCCCAGCACCGTCACGCTGTCGCGCACCAGCGTGGTGAGCGAACTGGTGGCCGACTGCGTGACCTGGGTGACATTGAACGCCAGGTGTGCGATCAGCTGGCCGCTCGGGTTCTGGTCGAAATAGCGCGTCGGCAGCGTCATCAGCTTGTCGAACATGGCGGCGCGCAAATCCATCACCAGACGGCTGCCCACCCATGCCATGCAGTAGGTGCTGACGAAGCTGGTGACGCCGCGCACGATGAACAGCGCCAGCAGCAGCAGCGGTACCCAGCGGATGAAGTCCCGGTCCTTGGCGACGAAGCCCTCGTCCAGCAGCGGCTTGAACAGCGCGGGCAGCAGCGGTTCGGTGGCGGCGGTGAGAATCAGCGCGACGAGGGACAGCGCGAACATGCGCCAGTAGGGCTTCACATAGCCCAGAAGACGCAGATACAGGGCCTTGCTGTCCGGGGCCGGCGTCACAGCAGCAGCAGGGTGGCGAGCCCGAGGAAGATGAAGAAGCCCATGCTGTCGGTGGTGAAGGTGAGCAGCACCGACGAGCCGACGGCCGGGTCGCGCTTCATGCGTTCCAGCGTCATCGGAATGAAGATGCCGGCCAGCGCCGCGACCAGTAGATTCAGCAGCATCGCCAGCGCCATCACCCCGCCTAGCGCCAGGTTGTCGTACAACAGCCAGGCGAAGACGCCGACCACCGAACCCCACACCAGACCATTGAACAGGGCGACGCCGAGTTCCTTCACGATCAGGCGGCGGGCGTTGGCCGGGGTGATCTGGCCCAGCGCCAGGCCGCGGACGATCAGGGCGATGGTCTGGTTGCCGGAGTTGCCGCCGATGCCGGCGATGATCGGCATCAATGCCGCCAGCGCGGCGAGCTTCTCGATCGAGCCTTCGAATGCGCCGATCACGCGCGAGGCGAGGAAGGCGGTGGCGAGGTTGATCGACAGCCACATCCAGCGGTTCTTCGCCGAACGCCACACGGTGGAGAACAGGTCTTCCTCTTCCTTCAGGCCGGCCATCGACAGCATGTCGGCATCCGCCGATTCGCGGATGTAGTCGACCACCGCGTCGACCGTGAGACGTCCGATCAGCCGTCCCTGCATGTCCACCACCGGCGCCATCACCAGGTCGTAGCGCTCGAACGCCTGCGCCGCCTCATGTGCCTCGTCCTCGGGGTGGAACTTGACGAAATCCTCGACCATCACCGCCGCCACCGAGGCCTCGGGGTCGGTGGTCAGCAGTCTTTTCAGCGGCAGCACGCCGATGATCGCGTCATCGCGGTCGACCACGAACAGCTTGTCCAGCTGATCGGGCAGTTCGCCGAGACGGCGCAGGTAGCGCAACGCCACTTCCAGCGTCACGTCGGCGCGGATCGTCACCATCTCGAAGTCCATCAGCGCGCCCACCGTGTCCTCCGGATAGGCCAGCGCCGACTGCAGGTGCGCACGCTTCTGCACGTCCAGGCTGGTGAGCAGTTCCTGGATCACGTCGTACGGCAGGTCGGCCGCGATGTCGGCGATCTCGTCGGTGTCGAGCGATTCGGCGGCGGCCAGCAGCTCCGCCTTGTCCATGGTCTGGATCAGCGATTCGCGCACCGAGTCCGACACTTCCAGCAGAATCTCGCCGTCGTGTTCCGCCTTGACCAGATCCCACACCAGCCGCCGCTCGTCCAGCGGCAGGGCTTCCAGAATGTAGGCCACGTCCGCCGGATGCAGCGTTTCCATGTGCCGCTGCAATTCCGTCAGGTTCTGCTTGTGCACCAGGTTCTCGACCAGATCCTGGCGCGGCCCGCCCTGCTTGTGGACGAGATCCTCCACCAGCCGCATCTTGGCGAGCAGGGTCTGCACCTGCGCCAGGCTGGCTTCGAGGTTGTCCTGCGACTGGTTTTCGAGGGAGTCGGTCATGGAGCGCGGTCGGGAAAAAGCCCCGCGATTGTAACGCGCTATGGCTTGCGGACGGGCGGCACGCTGCTCATTTGGCTGGCCCCGGTCATACGGCGCCGAAGCGGCCGACTCAGAACGGCACGGACGCAAGCTGCCCCAAGGGGAGGGGGCGAGCTGGCGGAGCCAAGCGTCCGGTCATCGGCCTTATGTAAAGTTTTACATAAGGCCGATTATGCAAAGTCGTTGATTATGGAAAGTAGCCGGGGTGGTTTTCGTTAAGAGGTAGGCTGTAAGCGGCCCGGCAGCAGCTGATGCCGCCGCAAGCTATACATAATTCCAGCGGTCGTATGAAGTGGTGACTCCACTTCAGGAGACCGTTATGAACCACACCACACTACATCGGGCCGCGCCAAGTGCGCGGCCACCTACTGCATCCACGGACCACATTGCCGAGGAACTCCGCCACTACGACACACACCTGCGCGATGTGCGAGGGCTG